>JBEKHT010000001.1:0-162023 GCA_050012135.1 Anaerolineales bacterium
GGGGGACAGCGTGAACCTGGAGGTGGAACTGATCGTGCCGGTGGCGCTGGAGAAGGGGTCGAAGTTCGCCATTCGGGAAGGCGGCCTGACCGTCGGCGCCGGAGTCATCACGGATATCCTCGATTGAAAGGAGGCTTCCCGGGTTCCGGGGAGGTTATAAGGTACAATGCCAGGAAAGAAGGATGTTCGCCCGGCGATCGCGCTCGCTTGCGCGGAATGCAAGCAGCGGAATTACATGACCGAAAAGAACCGGCGCAATGACTCGGGGCGGCTGGAACTCAAGAAATACTGTCCTCGATGCGGCAAGCACACCATGCATCGGGAGACCAAGTAGAGCGCAGAAGGGGCGGGCGATCGTGCCGCCACGCAGGCCAGTAGCTCAATTTGGTAGAGCACCGCTCTCCAAAAGCGGGGGTTGTGGGTTCGATTCCTGCCTGGCCTGCCTGACTTGAGGAGATCCTGACCATCCCCGCCGCGCCGGGTTGAAGGGTGTGCGGCCGGGAGCCCCAGGAGAGAGCCCCCTGTGGGGCCGTGCTTCCGCCCCGTGGGGCCCGAGTGGGCGGAATGGGCGCCCTGCGCGGGCCGTGAGCAACGGGGCGTTCGTATGTTGTCAGCGGAGGGAGAGACTGCTGTGGCCAAGGCTCAAACCAACCGACCCCCCAACGCCATCGTCCGGTACTTCCGGGAAACCGCAGGAGAAATGCGGAAGGTGAGCTGGCCTACGCGTCAGGAAGCAATCAACCTGACGATCGTGGTCCTGATCGTGACCGGGGCAACGAGTCTGGTCCTGGGCGCGCTCGACTATGTATTCACGGATCTGTTTCGTCTGATCATCTCGCTGTAGCTCGGCTGTGTCGGCGGGGAGTCTATCTGTGGGGCACGAGGGACAAATGACGGCTGAGCAAGAGGAGCCCATGACGCCCTCCGAGGCTGAGGCGGACGGAGATCGAGCACCCGCCTTGGAATCGATGACGCCGGCCGAGGCGAGGCCGGAGTCGGAGGATCTGGCTCCGCAGAAGGTGGAATTGGAACTGCCCCCGGAGGAGACGTTGCCAGCCGGGGAGGCCACGGCCCCGCTGGTGGCAGGGAAACCGGCGGAACCCGAGGACGAACGCGCCTGGTATGTGATTCATTGCTATTCGGGATATGAGAACAAGGTTCGCTACAACCTCGAGCAGCGCATTGAGACCATGGGGATGAAAGACAAGATCTTCGATATCGTCATCCCCACGATTGAAGAGATCGAGATCAAAGAAGGAAAGCGGCGGAACGTCGAACGCCGGGTTTTCCCGGGCTATCTGCTCGTGCAAATGATCCTGACCGAGGAATCCTGGTACGTAGTCCGCAACACTCCCGGGGTGACGGGCTTTGTGGGCATGGGCAACATTCCCACCCCTCTGCGGCCCGAAGAGGTGCAACAAATCCTCAAGCGCATGGAGACGGCCACGCCTCAGGTACGGCCTACGTATAAGGCCGGTCAGCGCGTGAGGATTATCGACGGGCCCTTCAATGAATTCATCGGGACCGTGAGCGATCTCGACATGGATCGCGGCAAGGTGCGCGTCCTCGTGTCCTTCTTCGGCAGGGAAACCCCGGTGGAGCTCGATTTCCTCCAGGTCGAAAAAGCCTAGCTGGAGGCCAGAGAGAGTGGGAGGGCGCTTGAGGCGTCCGCCAGGACCACAAGGAGACCCGCAGTGGCAAAAAAACTCAAGGCAGTGGTTCGCATTCAAATCGAGGCGGGCAAGGCCAATCCGGCTCCACCCATCGGGCCGGCCTTGGCTGGCCACGGCATCAACCTGATGGCCTTCTGCAAGGAATACAACGCCCGCACCGCGAACCGACCCGGCGAGATTATCCCGGCCGAGATCAGCATTTTCAGCGATGGATCTTTCACCTTTGTGCTCAAGACCCCGCCCGCCTCGGTGCTGCTGCGCAAGGCGGCCGGAATCGAAAAGGGCTCGGGCGAGCCCAACCGCAACAAGGTGGGCAAAGTGACCCGCAAGCAGGTCCGCGAGATCGCCGAGATCAAGCTGAAAGACATGAACGCGGTCAATCTCGAAGGGGCCATGCGCATGGTGGAGGGCACGGCCCGCAACATGGGGATCACGGTCGAGGAGTAGTCGGTGGGAGGGCGCGCGGTTTCGCCCGCTACGACCACGAGGAGAGGCTATGGCCAAACATGGCAAGAAGTATCGAGCGGCGGCGGCTCAGATTGAGGCGGAGACCTTGTACTCGCCAGACCAGGCGGTGCAACTGGCTAAGCGCACTTCCTACGCGAAGTTTGATGCCACGGTCGAGGTGCACATGCGGCTGGGCGTGGATCCCAAACACGCCGATCAACAGGTGCGTGACGTTGTGGTCCTGCCCCACGGATTGGGCAAGACTGTACGCGTCCTGGTTTTCGTGGCCGGGGAGGGCGCACGAGCAGCCCAAGAGGCAGGCGCCGACACCGTGGTGGATGACGACGCGGGCCTCAAGAGAATCCAAGAGGGCTGGACGGACTTCGATGTTGCCATTGCGACCCCCGACATGATGGGCAAGGTGGGGCGGCTTGGCCGCGTCTTGGGGCCGCGCGGACTCATGCCCAATCCCAAAGCCGGAACCGTGGTTCCGGCGGAAGATCTGCCCAAGGCCATCGGGGAGGCGAAAGCTGGGCGGGTGGAGTTCCGGCTGGACAAGACGGCCAACCTGCATGTTCCTATTGGCAAGGTTTCGTTCAGCGAGCAGGCTCTCTACGAGAACCTGGCCGCGCTGATGGAGGCCATCAAGCGAGCCCGGCCGGCAGCCGCCAAGGGCACCTATCTCCGCAAGATCGTGGTCACCACGACCATGGGACCGGGGGTCCGGGTCGACCCCGTGGGCGCCCAGGGGATGGAGCCGAAAGTCTGATAGAATCCGCGTGACCGCCGTCAAGGCGGAGGAACAACCAGCAACACCGCCCAAGACAGCAGGGGCCCGGTGAGGCTTAATCTCCTGCCCAGGTGGGGTTCCCGCGCACGATGCGCATGGCGTGCGTTGCGGTCCTTGCCCGGCAGGCTTTCGGGCAGGGACTTTTCTTTTCTCAAGGGAGAGGAGGTGAGGGACTTTGGCACTGACCGCGGAGGACAAGCGTGAACGGGTCGCCGAGTATGTGAGGCTCCTGAAAGAAAGCCAGGGGCTGGTGCTGGCCGAATTCGTCGGGCTGAACATGACGGGCATTAACAGCCTGCGGGGACGGGTTCGCGAGGCCAGCGGGGTCGTGGCAGTCGCCAAGAACACGCTCCTGGAAATTGCCCTACGCGAGGCCGGGCTTCCCATTCCGGGAGATCATCTTTCCGGCACCACCCTGGTAGTGTTCGGCTCAAGCGATGTGGTTGCAATCGCAAAGGCTGTGGCGGAGACCGCCAAGGAGCAGGAAGCTCTTCGCGTGAAAGGCGGACTCCTGGGCAGGCGGGTGATGAGCCGAGAGGAGGTGCGGGCCCTGGCGGAGCTCCCGCCGCGACCGGTCCTTCAGGCGCGGCTTCTGGGCCTCTTGCAGGCACCGGCAGGGAAGCTGCTGGGAGTCCTGCAAGCTCCGGCTCGGCAGGTCATGGGGGTGTTGAAAGCGCGCGCCGAGAAATCGGCCGAAGCACCCGTCGCGGCATGAGGCGTGGCTTCGGACAAGAGCAAGACCTAAGGCAAGGAGACTGGAACCATGGCAGATCTAGAGAAGTTGATTGAGGAACTGAGCGGCCTGAGTGTCCTCGAAGCCGCCGATCTCTCCAAGAGGCTGGAGGAGAAGTGGGGTGTCAGCGCGGCCGCGCCGATGGCGGTCGCCGTGGCGGGGGGAGCCGCCGCTCCCGGGGCGGCCGCTCCGGCTCAAGAAGAGAAGACCGAGTTCACTGTGATTCTTAAGGAAGCCGGTCCGAAGAAAATTGAGGTGATCAAGGTCATCCGCCAGCTCACAAGCCTCGGCCTGAAGGAAGCCAAGGACTTGGCGGAGACGGCGGGCGGAAAGGTGCTGGAAGCGGTGAGCAAGGAGGTGGCCAGCGACGCCAAGGGAAGACTCGAGACCGCGGGCGCCTCGGTGGAAGTCAAGTAGCGGTTAGACCGCAATCAGAGACTGCTGAACCCCTCCGGCCTCAGCCTGCGGAGGGGTTTCCGCGTTAAGGCGTCGAGGGGCGGCCTGCCCGCAGGCGGACTCGGCTCCGGAACGGTCGGGTGGCCGGGCCCAAGTTCCAGGCATGCGGAAATGGGGCGGCGGGCCTGCCCGAAGTCCAGCCTAGCCCTGCCTATTGGCCCGGGGCGGCGAGCTCTCCCTGCAGGCTCCAGGCGGTGCTCTGAGTAATGCGCACGGCTACTCGGCATCCACCCCAGTCTCGAGAAGTGCTGTCGTAGAAGACCAAGCGGTTGGTGCGGGTACGACCCATCCAGCGGCCCTTGTGTTTCCCCTCCACCAGCACCTCGAGCGTCTGGCCGACATAGCGTTGGCTCAGTTCCGCCGCAATCCCGGCCTGCAGCTCTTCCAGGGCCCGGAAGCGGCGCATTTTCTCCACTTGCGGCACATCGTCCTGGTAGCGACGGGAGGCCAGCGTCCCGGGGCGCGGGGAGTAAGGTGCCAAGTGGGCGACATCCAGACGCAGCTCCGTCAGCAGGTCATAGGTTTTCTGAAACTGGGAACCGCTTTCGCCAGGGAACCCTACGATGACGTCGGTGGCGATCGAGGATCCGGGGATCGCGGTGCGGATGCGATCAATGAGCCGGCGATAGTCGTCCACCGTGTAGCCCCGCTTCATGCGCGCTAGAACCTCATCGTCCCCTGCCTGCACGGGCACCTCGACATGTTCACATACCTTGGGGAGTTCCGCCATCGAACGGAGGAGATCATCTGTCACCCAGAGGGGGTGGGAGGTGAGAAAGCGGATTCGTTCCAGACCTTCGATCCCTTGCACCTGACGCAACAGGCCCGGCAGCCCGGGTTCACCGGGCAGATCTCTGCCGTAGCGGTCGACGATCTGGCCCAGCAGGGTGACCTCCTTGACGCCCTGCTCGACCAGGGCGCGCACTTCGGAGACCACCTCTTCAACCGGTCGCGATCGTTCCTGGCCGCGTCGCATTGGGATGATGCAAAAAGTGCAGCCGTGGGAGCAGCCGTAGACGACGGGCACGTGGGCGCTGACCACGGTCCCGCGTTCAGGCTCCGGGAGAAGGAAACCCGCTGGGCTTTGGCTGAGGTCATCCTGCAAGGCGAAACGGGCTTCCGTTTCCGCCTGGGCCAGGGCGCGTCCGTCCTCCCGTTCCAGGAGGTATGTCAGGAGAGGCCGCGGGTCTGAGGGGGCGGAAAAGACATCGACATAGGGAAAGGTCTCTTGCAGGAGCCGGTTGCCTCTGACCCCCACCAGGCAACCCATCAGGTTGATGACCAGGTCAGGTCGCTTTTCCTTGAGGGGGCGCAAGGTGGTCAAGCGTCCATAGGCCTTTTCCTCGGCGCTCTGGCGCACGACGCAAGTGTTGAGGACAATCACGTCGGCCTGTTCGGGCTTCTCGGCCCAGTGATAGCCCAGCCGCTCCAGCGCGCTGGCCACGCGTTGCGAGTCGGCAACGTTCATCTGGCAACCCTCGGTCCAAATGTGGTACCTCATCGGAAATCCCAATTCAGTGGTTCGAATTCTGGGGCGTGGCCTGAGGGCCAGTCAGGAGAGCCTCAGCCCGCAGGGCTTTTCGCCCTGGCCCGTTCCGCGAACTGGGCCCGGCGCACCACCGCACGCTTGTGGGTTACCTCCCCCACCTTCTCGACCTCGTCGAAGACCTCGGCCCGCACCACAACAAAGCGGCCGTCCACCTGGACAACCTCCACCTCGGCTCGGACCTTCATCCCCAGAGGCGTGGGCGCCAGATGATGGATGGTCGCCTCTACCCCCACGGTCGTCTCCTCCTGGGGGAGGTAGGCCTGGATCATCTCCAGCGCAGTGCGTTCGACCAGAGCGAGCATGGCGGGTGTGGCAAAGACCCCCGCCGTGCCGCTTCCCAGGTGGGACGCGCTCACCTCTTGGGTCACGGTGATCTCTTTGGAGTGCTTGGTCCCAGGGGCGATGGCTGGCATGGGTGCCTCCTGGATGCCCGGCAACATGGGCGGGATGCAGTCGAGGAATCCCTCGATGAGCGGATGCTGAGGTCCCGCGGAGAGCCCTCGGCCTGCGGGTCGTTCAGTTTGGACGCGACCCAACTCAAGAGGCCTCCGGCGGGGTCGAGGCAATGCACTCAGACACGCCGAAGAGGCAATTGTGGGAAGTATAATCCCTCCCATGTGGCCTCTGGTGCGGGTCGCCCGGAACCGTCGAGTGCGCAGGACGGGCGGACCAGTCGGCCCCGGGTGGCCGAAAGCCGGTCGGGGCAAGCTTTCTCTTCGGCTGCCCTGGATCGGGAAGACAGTCGTCGGGTTCGCGGGAGGACTGCTTTCGCTCCTAAGCCTGGCTGCGATCGGCGTTGGGGCGATTCTGTGGACACCGGTTCAGGCGGACGGGTCCTTGGCAATTCTGGCAACGGGGGCCCCCTCATTTCGCACTGGTTTTCTCGACCGGACGGACCAGCATCTCCTTCTTGAGTTGAGACCGGCTGGCACGCAGGGAGCCGGTTGGATTTCCCTGGCGCGCAACGCTTCCAGCCCGGCGCTCATCGCGGCGGCCGAGACTCTGCTGACAACATATGGGGAAGGGCATCTGCCTTCAGGGTCCGGAGCCGCTGCCGCCCTGCGGGCCTTTGCACAGACGTGGCGGGGTCAAACCAATCTTGCTGGAGATGTGGCCGTTCTGCTGACTGAGCGCAACGGGGGATCGGTGGGGGGAGGGCTCCTCCACCTTCGAGTGGCTCTCCTGGCAGCAAACTTGGCATGGCGCTATCCGGCGCAGACGCTCCTCGAATATGTCATGAACTCCACCTACTACGGGCGCCTTGCGACGGGACTGGATGAGGCGGCCTTTGCGTATTTCGGGAAGCCTGCACTGGAACTGAACCTGGACCAGATCGCAACTCTGACCGTGATTGGGCAGGATCCGACCCTCGCCGACCGCCTGGTGGACCTTCAGGGGGCCCGCGCCCGGCTTCTGGCCGGGATGGTTTCCCTAGGCTGGATGGGAAGCTCCCAGGCAGTGGAAGAGGCTTCCAGGCCGATCGCCCTTATTCCCCGAGCGGACGTGGCCAATCCCGCCGTCGCCGCCTACCTGCGCCTGGTGGAGTCACAACTGGAGACCGAGTTTGGCGAGGCGGCGCTGGTGACCTCGGGTTTTCGAGTGACCACGAGCTTGGAATTCCCGTTGCAGCTTGAAGCCGTGTGCGCGGCCCAGACCGAGGCGGCCTGGCTGGCCGGTGCCCCACCGGAGTTCCGCACAGCCAGGGCGGACGGAGGGGACTGCGACGCCGCGGATTTGGTCGAAGGACTGGGCGGTGCTAGAGCCCAGGGCGTTGACTTCGGGGTCACCGTTCTCCAGACTGCAACCGATGAGCTCTTGGCCTATTTTCCATCCATCCAAGACCAGTCTCTGACCGATCGATCAGGCCAACCGGGCACTTCCTTGCTGCCCTTCGTCTACTTGACGGCTTTTGCCCGGGGGTACTCCCCAGCCACCTCCGTCCTGGATGTCCCCTCTCCCACCCCCCAAGGGGTCGGGGGCGAGCTGCCACTGGCGAACACCAACGGGCAGTATCAAGGGGCGTTGCGTGCGCGCCAGGCACTTCTGGACCAGAGTTTGGTTCCTGCCGCCGGGTTGGTGGAGAGGGTCGGCCTGGAGAATGTCCTGCGCACCCTTTCTGAGCTGGGGATCTACTCCCGCCCACAGGACGCTCCCCAGGATGCCCGGGCTTTGCTGCTCGGGGGGGGCCAGTCGTCCCTGCTGGATCTTACCCACGCCTACGCAATCGTCGCCGACAATGGGATCCAAGCCACGGCCCCCGCCAGCGTGTCGCCCGGCCTGGTCGGCCGGATTGCGCTCGCAAGCGGCCGAGGAGACGAACCGGTGAGTTCGGGGCCCTCGGTTGCCGTGGTCAGTCCGGGACTTGCCTACTTGTTGCAGGATGTGCTCTCCGGTACGGGACTGGGGGAGGCATTGAGTGAAAACGGTTGGGACGAGGGAAGCTACGCGGGTTCCTCAACTGAGACCGGAGATTCCTGGGCGGTGTTCCTGACCCCCGATTTTGTCGTCGGCGTTTGGGCCAAGGCCCCCGGCGGAGCAGACTTGGATCGGCAGGCCGCTTTGCCTCTGGCCCGGGCCATCGGGCGATGGCTCGAGCAAGGGAAGCCTTCTGCAAGGTGGATAATGCCCGCCGACGTGACGCGACTGGACGTGTGCGACCCCTCGGGGCTGTTGCCGAGCACGGATTGTCCGAACGTGGTCTCGGAAGTCTTCTTGAGCGGCTCGGAACCTAGCCAGGTCGACAGCTACTACCAAAGACTGGCGGTAAACACAGAGACCGGGCGTCTGGCGACCCTGTGGACTTCGCCGTCTCTGGTGAAGGAAGAAGTCTTTCAAGACCCGCCGGCCGAGGCCCGCCCCTGGACTCCTGCGGGGAGCATCCCCCTGGCCCCCCAAGAATTCGACACGTTGCCCTCCTCCTTTCCGTACCCGGCCACGCTTCACATCACCTCCCCCGGGCCGTTTTCGGTCGTGCGCGGGGTCGTGCCGGTCACTGGAACCGCCGCGCTCGAGAACCAGGCCTCGTACGTGCTCCAGGCGGGGGAAGGTTTCTACCCCTCCCTCTGGTATGAGGTGGAAAACACGACGTCGCAACCCCGGGAGGCTCTGCTGGGCACTTGGGACACACACAAACTGCAAGGCTTGGTCGCGCTCGAGCTCCTGGGGATAGGGCAGGACGGCCATGTGGCAAGTTTCGCTATCCCGGTGACCGTGGACAACGTGTCGCCGACGATTCAGTGGGTTGTTCCGCAGGACGGCGGCGTCGAACAGGTCGCCCCGGGAGGAATTGCGGTGATCCAGGTTCAAGCTCAGGACAATCTCGGCCTGGCCCAGGTGGATTTCTACCTGGACGGGCAGTTGGCGCAATCCTTCTCCGCAGGCCCTTACTCCGTGAGATGGGCCAACCTGCCCCCTGGACAGCATGAGGTTGCGGTTCGCGCCTTGGACTGGGCCGGGAACGAAACGGAACTTGGACCCCTTGCACTCGTCGTGCGATGAGAGCTTGAGGGCCGTGCCATGGCCCTGCCCGAGCCTTTTCGTTGGCGGGCGAGTCTGAGTTAGAATCCTCACCGGTCACCTCGGCATGATTCAGCGAATGCGGTTCGGATGGATTCTTCTGGCCGGGTTGGGACCGGTTCTGGGCGCCTGCAGTTTGTCCGCAGCGGCTCGGACGGCTTCCCCGGTCACGGAGGCCGCTTTGACGGTTGGCGCGGTCTTCACCCAGATGGCCGGGGAGGGGCAATTGACCGAAACGGCTCTTGCTTCCAGCCCCTCCCCAGAAGCGCCCGGCACAACCCTCGCGGAGACTGCAATCCTGACCAGTCCCCCGTCGCCCAGCCCGGTATCCACCGCCGTGGCTTGCTATTGGCTACGATTCGAAGCCGACGTGACTCTGCCGGATGACTCACCGGTGCAACCGGGGGCGACCTTGGTCAAGACATGGCGTCTTCTCAACACGGGCTCCTGCCCCTGGACGGCGGACACGCAGGTTGTCTTTGTCAGTGGAGATCGCATGGCCGGGCCCCTCAGCCAGCCGATTGGCCAAACCGTGGCGGTCGGGGCAGAGGCCCTCATCAGCGTAACCCTGACGGCTCCGGAGGAGCCAGGAACCTATCTGGGGTATTGGATGCTTCTCAGCCCGGACGAGACTCGATTTGGGTACGGGCCCGCCGCAGACCAGGCGTTCTGGGTCGAGATCGTGGTCTTGGGCACGCCGGTGCCAACGGCCACACCGACTCCAACCCTGACGGGAACTCCGGGCCCGATGTCCAGTGCCACCCCCTCGAGCACCCCCACCCTGCAGTCCAGTGCGACACCGACCTGGACCTCGACCGTCGCCTTGAGCCCGACTTCGACCCAGACCTCGACCGTCGCCTCAAGCCCCACTTCGACCCAGACCTCCACCCCCGCCCCCAGTTCCAGCCCCACCCCCCCCACCCCGACTCCCTAGTCGGGAGCGAGCGAGGAGCACGCCGAGTTTGGCTCAGTGTGACCTCCTAACCGGAAGGGTGAGGGAGAATCGTGACTTGGCCCGATCTCTGCTGACGGAGGTGGCCAAGTGGGGTAACGCGCTCCGGCAATTTCGCAGGTGGCCCGAATTGCTAGATGTGCTCCACCACCCACCAATGGGACAACCCGAGATTGCGCAGGGGCGTACGCTCGAGCGATTGGAGGAAGCCGCGCAGCGTGCGTCCAAGGTGAGGACAGCGGGCCAGGAGGTTGTCGTAGCCCCCAAAGATCACCGTTTGGCGGAGGACACGTACCGGCAAGCCCTGGAAGAGACGACCCAGCTCAGTCGGGGTATAGGCGCGAACGTGGGGAGCTAGGCGGTCGCGGAGGAAGCGGGGCAGGTAGTTCACGAGCGGTATGTTTCCAAAGTGGTACTGGCCTCGCCAATAGATGCCATGCGTCTCGAAAGGGTACCAGCGGTTGGGACAGAACAAGACCAGGCGACCCAAGGGGCGAAGCACGCGCACCATTTCCGAGACCGCTTTCCGGTCATCCGCCACATGCTCGATCACCTCGTTCGAGAGGACCAAATCGAAGGTGCCGGGGGGAAAGGGAAGGCGTTGGCCATCCCCGGCAAGAAGCCGCCCGATTCCGCTGCGGGCTCCCCGGGCCACACGCTCCCATTCGATGTCCAACCCAACCGTCCTGAGCGCATGAGGCTCGAGGGCCCGCACATACAATCCCAGGCCGCAGCCGTCGACCAGGACCTGGTCGGGGCGCGGGTGGGGGCCGGAATCGAGAATCATGCGCAGGCGCCTTTCCTGGCCCGCCCGCCACACGTATGAAGGTTCCCCACGCGCGGCGGCCTTGGCGGCGCCGCGCTCTAAGGCCATGACCATTCCTCCTTGTGCCCGAAGCCGAGGCGGTTGTCGATCAGCCTCACCCAGTCCGGCACGAAGCAGTGGAGGCTGGCTTCTTCCAGCGCGCGCTCCAGTGCCCGGGCGAAAGGAAACCGGGCCAAGTACACAGATCGCCCCCGTTTCTCCTCCTCCCCCTGGCCCAGGGTGACGACCCCGCGCATTTGGACCCCCCGCAGGTTCTGCCAACGGGCCCCGGCCGGAGAAAAGCATACCGCGGCGCGGTGATCGCGGCGCAGGTTCTGGACATGCTGGGTGTGGGCGGAAGAGAGAAAGTAGAAGTGCAAGTCCGGGGTAAATGCGAAATACACCGAAGCGGCCATGGGTTGCCCCTCCGCTCCGACGGAGGCGATGGTCATGGCCGAACACTGCTGGCAGATTCTCAAGAGCCGGAGGACATCCCGTTCCATGTCTTGGCGTATTTGTTCTCAATCCCCAAACGGGACAGCACCCGCCCGACCGTCTGATCGATCAGATCTTCCAGAGACTGGGGGTGAGTGTAGAAGGCCGGCACGGGTGGGAAGATCACGGCTCCGGCCTCGGCCGCCTGGGCCATCATGCGCAGGTGGCCCCGGTGCAAGGGAGTCTCGCGCACCACGAGCACCAGGGGTCGGCCTTCCTTCAGGGTCACATCCGCCGCCCGGCTGAGGAGATCGGCGCTAAACCCACTGGCGATCGCCGCAAGGCTCTTGATAGAGCAGGGGATGACCACCATGCCGCGCGTGGCGAAGGAGCCGGAGGCCAGCGCCGCGCCGACATCGTCGGGTGAGTAGCAGGAGTGGGCCAAGGCCTCGACTTGGCTCAGCTGGTAGGAGGTTTCCTGATGAATCGTGACCCGCGCGGCCCTGGAGATCACGAGATGGGTCTCGATGGGCTCCGGCCGAAGGATTTCGAGCAGGCGAATTCCATAGATCACGCCGCTGGCCCCGGATATGCCAACCACCAGACGTTCGGCCATGCGCTGACCTCCTGAACCCTGCGGGCCGGTGGGGGATCCCTCCGTCCGGTCGGCCAGGCGAACCCCGGCTCCTGGGCGCAGCCCTGCACGGGGATCGTAACACAGCCCAGGGGCCGCGGGCCTCGGCCGACCCTCGCAGGAGCAGCGGATTGACTTCGCGCGGCGTGCCTAGAAGGGAACCGGCATCGCCAGCAACTGGATCAAGAGTCTGACCGCATTCTCCACGTCGTTGAGGTCAACCATCTCCGCTGGACCATGAAGATATCGGCAAGGCACGCCGAGGCATCCGACGACTACCCCGGCCCGTGAGCGCTGGATTTCGGCCGCGCCAGTCGTCCCCACCTCACTGACCTCCAGTTGGTGAGGCAGACGGGCCTCTTCCGCCCGCTGAACCATCCAGCGGACGACGCGCGGGTCGGAGAGCAGGCTCTGATCGCGGACTTTGATGGCGGGTCCCTTTCCCAGCGCCACGGACAAGCGCGCCGCCCCCGAGGTGTCGCCGGAAGGCGTGGCGCTCACCGAGATCGCGATCTCGGGCTCCAGGCTGAAGGCGGCGGTCCGGGCCCCTCGCTGCCCGACCTGCTCTTGGACCGTGAAGACAAATTGGAGTTCATGGGGCGAATGCTTCAGCCGCCGAAGAGTCTCGATCAGGATGGCCGCGCCGATGCGCCCGTTCAGGCCTTTTCCGATCAGGGTCGTGCCCGCCTCAGCCAGGGGAGAGGCGAACACCGCCGTGTCGCCCACTTGCAGGGGATGATTTTCCCGCCCGGAGGCGCCCACATCGATGAAGAACTCACTCAAGCTCCGCCGCGCGGATTCACGCTGGCGGTCCCCCATCCCGATCACGCCCACGCGACCGTCCGCAAAGCGAACCCGCGCCCCCAGGCACTGGAGCAAGTCCACCTCGCCCAGAGCCGTGAAGCGCGCAAAACCGTGCTCATCCACGTATGAAACCATCAAGCCAATCTCATCCATGGGCGCCGAGATCATGATCTTGCGCCCCGCTCTGGCCTTTTGCTTAAGGACCGCATGAACATTGCCGAGAGGGTCTTCGGAGATGTAGTCGCTCAGCCCTTTGAGCTCCGCGCGAATGATCTGCCGGAGGTTATCTTCTTTTCCCGAAGGGCCGTAGGCATCGGCCAGTCTGGCGATTAGGGCCTTCACAATTCCCTCCCTGAGGTGACGTCAAGGATCTCGGCGCGGGCTCGGGTCTATCGAAGCATGTCGGCCGTGAGGCGCGCCAAGGCGGCGCGCGAAAGGCGCAGGGTGTTGAGCCAGTCGTCCAGGTGGGCCAGGGACTGCGGGGTGTGCAGGTAGCGGGCGGGGACCGAAAGTGAAACGCTCGGGATCCCTTTGCGCGTCAGATGAATGGCTGCAGCATCCGTGGCTCCCCCGCCGGGTTGGCGCAGCTGAAGGGGAAGCCCCTCGGCCCGCGCGGTTTCGGCCAGCAGGTTGACCAGGCGACGATTGCTGATGGTTCCCCCATCCGCCAGGTACGCCGCCGGACCGGCGCCCAGCTTTGTGTTGTAGGAGGTGTTCTCGGATCGGTCCCCCATCGGCAGATCCTGGGCGGGGGTGGTGTCGAGGACAAGCGCCGCTTGAGGCTCGAGCGCGTACGCGGCCACCCGCGCGCCGCGGAGCCCCACTTCCTCCTGGGTGGTGAAAGCGGCGAGCAGTTCGATATTCGGCGGCGGATCCAGGACCAGGCTGATCAGGGACGCTACCCCGAGCCGATCATCAAGCGCCTTGCCTCGCACCAGCCGGCCGTGGGCCTCAAAGCGAGTGGCGAACGCCACCCGGTCCCCGGGCTGGGTCCACTGGCTGGCTGCTTCCTTCGAGGCAGCGCCGATGTCGATCAGAAGGGAATCTACAGGAACTGTCTTGCGGACTTCGCTCGGGTCCCACAGGTGGATCGGTTTTAGCCCGATCACTCCGGGCAGGTGATCCTTGCCGACCCAGACAGGCTTTCCCAGGAGGTAGCGTTCATCGACCCCTCCGACCTTTTCGAAGCGGAGCATCCCTTCCCTCGAAATCCCCACCACCATCAGCCCCACCTCGTCCAGGTGAGCGGCGACCATCACGCGCACCGCTCGGCGGCCGGAGGAGCGGCAACGAACCAGGACATTCCCCAGGGCATCAACCGAAACCTGCTCCGCCCGGCCCTGCAGACTCTCCAGAACGACTCTGCGCACGGCCGCCTCGTCACCGGATATGCCGCTGGCCTCGCTCAGTCGGCGGGCCAGCTCGATCAGGTCCGGCCCGCGCGCGAGGCTTGAGGCGCCCGGCGCGCGGCGATGAGGTGCCGTCTTCCTTTGGCCAGTCGGGTTCTTTGCCGCTCGGGTTCGGGACCGGGCCTTCCTGGGCATGCGTCACTCCAAGCTCAAGCGCTGAAGAAAACCATTGTCGAGGCCCACGCAGAACTCTGCCAACAGTCGGCCGGCTCTGCGAATGTCGCGCAGGGCGACCAGCTCCAGAGGCGTGTGCATGTAGCGCAGCGGGATGCTGACCAGCATGGTAGGAATGCCCTCGGCCGTAACCTGCATGGCATCGGCATCGCTTTGGGTGTGCCGGGGCATCACTTCGGTGAAGTAGGGAACCTCCGCCCGCAGGGCGGCCTGCTCAAACTGGCGGAACAGCCCGGAATGGATGGTCGGACCCCAGCCCAGGGTGACCCCTCCCCCCAGGGGGAAAACTCTGTGCTCCGGTTGGCCGGGGGGACCGGCAGCGAAGGTCACGTCAACCGCGACGGCTAGATCCGGATGAATCTCGAAGGAGGAGGTGCGAGCCCCGGCGAAGTTCTCCTCCTCCTGGCTCGTGGCGACGACGACCACATCCCAGGTATGGGTCCGCGATTGGAGTTCCTCCAGACAAAGGGTCAAGGCAGCCAAGCCCGCCCGGTCGTCAAGCGACTTGCCGGCCAGCAGGCCGTCGCCCATCTCGAAGGGCGGCTGAGTGAAGGTAATCAGATCTCCGGGCCTCACGAGTTTCGCCGATTCGAGCGACAAGAGGCCCGTGTCGACCCACAGATCCTCAAACCGGACGGCCTCCTCCCCCTCCCGTTCGGGCGCCAGAAGAGGGACGGGAGGCGCCACGAGCAGGCCGGGGAAGTCGCGCCTGCCATGAACCATCACCGCTTGGCCAGGAAGGATGCGCGGATCCAGCCATCCCACTGGCGTCACCTGCAGGAACCCGCCCACCACCTGCTGAACCATCAGGCCGACGGTATCCATGTGGGCAGCGATCAGGATCGATGGCCGGGAACCCCGGCCCCGCCCACGTTTGCGCCCGTGCAGGCTGCCCAACCGCGATTGCGTGATCTCGTCGAGGAGAGGATCCCAGGCTTGACGCATGCGCTCGCGGATGGGCCCCTCATGGCCTGACAATCCAGGCTCGTCCAACAACCCCTTCAGAAACGCCGTGAGCTGAGTATCGTCCATGGGGCCTCAACGCTTTGGCTGGGTCAAGAGGCGGGAGCCGTGTCGCTGGGGAGCGCCGGTGGCGGCGAAGCGGTGGCCGTAGGCAGAGGCGTTGCGGTCGGACGCGGAGTGGAAGTCGGGGGCGGCAGGGGGGTCGGTGTGAAGGTGTTGGTCGGGGTAAGATACGGGGTTTCCCGGGTGGGCGTGGCGGTCAAAGGCCGGGTGGGGGTCGCCGTAGCCGTTGGGAGCTGGGTGGGAATCTGGATGGAGGTCGCGATGGGGACGGGGGTCGCAGTGGAGGAGGGCCCGGATTTGAGTGCCAGGAGGACCGCTCCCAGGCAATAGCACGGCAAGGTGGCCAAGATGACCCCTCCCAGAACCGCATACAAGCGACGCTGGCGATGAAGCCGCGTTGGGATCGGTTTCATAAGGACAAGACATGCGACCGAAGGCGCCACGACCTGCAAGGGTGAGCCGATGATAGCAGAGGGATCTCGCCGGCGCAACCATTGCGATCGAATTCGATCCCGGATACCTCCCCGGGCGGGTCGGATCGCTGTCAAACCAGGTTGGAGGGAGGCCTCCGCATTCCCTCTGCAACCAGGTCAAGGCATGCAATCCGGGTTGTTGTGCTCGGGGCGCAGGGCTTCCCGCCCGACCGCAGGGAGTCGAAGGGGTTGAAGCTCATTCAGACTACTCTGCGGGCTGCTCGGGCCGTTCCTGGCCGGGGTATAATCTCGCTAGACGAAGGGAATCGGGGGCCAAAACGTGCCTGATCGAAAGATTCGCGTGCTGATTGCCAAGCCGGGCTTGGACGGTCACGATCGCGGGGCCAAGGTTGTTGCCCGGGCATTGCGGGACGCCGGCATGGAGGTCATCTACACAGGTCTGCGCCAGACGCCGGAGATGATCGCGGAGGCCGCCCTGCAGGAGGACGTGCAGGTCGTAGGCCTGTCGGTTCTTTCCGGGGCCCATATGGTCCTGGTACCCCGCGTGCTTGAACTCCTGCGGCGCCAGGGACAGGGGAATGTGCGCCTGTTCGTGGGCGGCATCGTCCCCGATCAAGATGTTCCCGCCCTCCGGTCGCTGGGGGTTGCCGAGATCTTCGGACCCGGCACCTCGACCGAGGTGATCGTTGCAACCATCCGCCGCTCCCTGGGAGAGACGATTGCGAGTTGAGCCGGACGATGGGCGAGAGGCTGGCCTTGGTGGGAGATGTCCGGTCGGGCGACCAGCGTGCCCTTGCTAGGTTGCTCACTCTAATCGAGAACGAACGCCCCGAAGGAGAGTCGGCGCTGGCGGAACTCTATCCGGCGACGGGGCGGGCCCATATCGTGGGGGTCACCGGCGCGCCCGGGACGGGGAAATCCTCGCTGGTTAATGAGCTGGCCAAGGTCTTCCGTCGAGGGCTTTCCCCCGCGGAGAAGGGCGGCGAGGGTTCGCGGACGGTAGGCATTGTGGCGGTCGACCCCAGCAGCCCTTTCACGGGAGGAGCCCTCCTGGGCGATCGCGTCCGCATGCGCGATCTGGCCGGGGACAGAGGGGTCTTCGTGCGGTCCATGGCCTCCCGCGGATCTCTGGGGGGCCTGGCGCGGACCACGGCGGGCGTGATCCAGGGGCTGGACGCCGCGGGCTTCGAGATCATCCTGGTCGAGACGGTCGGGGCCGGCCAAGCCGAGGTGGAAATCGCTCGGCACGCCCACACCACGATCGTGGTGGAGGCCCCCGGCCTGGGCGATGACATCCAGGCCATCAAGGCCGGGGTGCTGGAGATCGCCGACCTCCTGGTCGTGAACAAAGCGGACCTGCCTGGTGCGGAGAGTGCCCTCCAGGTCCTTGAAGCGGCGCTCGCCATGGCGCCGCGCGGAAAGCCTCCGGCCCGCGGGATGGAGCCGGAAAGAGCCTGGGTTCCTCCGGTGTTGCGCAGCGTGGCTCTTTCCGGAGAGGGGGTGGAGGAGGTTGCCCGGCAGATTCTTCGGCATGGCGACTATCTGCGAGAGTCGGGGATGTGGGCGGTGCGCGAGCGGGAGAGGATATCAGCCGAAATTGAGGGCCGCGTGAGGGATCGCCTTGCCGATCAGTGGCGTACCTTGCAACCGGACGGCCTTTTCGAAAAGATCGTGACCCGGGTCGCGAGTCGAGAGATTTCACCCGCCGCGGCAATCGAGATTCTGCTCCGCCAGGACGAAACCCAGAGGCTGTGAGCCGAGGAAAGGGTTGGATGCGATGATCTATGGGGAGCGGGTCGGCCTTCGGCCCATTGAGCGTGAGGATCTGCCACGTTTCGTGCGCTGGTTTGCCGATCCGGAGGTGCGGGCCGGCCTACTGATGCACTTGGGCATGAGCCTGGCCATGGAGGAGCGCTGGTTTGAGGGGGTCCTCCAGCGCCCGGCCGATGAGCAGCCACTGGCCATCGATGTCCGCACGGGGCGCGATCAGTGGGAGCACATCGGCTCGGCAGGCTTTCAAAGCATTGACTGGCGCAACCGGAGCGCGGAAGTGGGGATTGCGATCGGCGAGAAGCGGTACTGGAACCAAGGACTGGGGACCGAGGTCATGCGCCTCTTGCTGGGGCACGCCTTTGACTTCCTGAACCTGCGTCGCGTCTTCGTGCGGGTCTTTGAGGACAACCCCCGGGCGCAGCGCGCGTACGAGAAGGTCGGCTTCGTGCTGGAGGGACGCCTGCGCCAGGCCGAGTTCCGCAGGGGGACTTACCGGGATGTTCGCCTGTACTCCTTATTGCAGGAAGAATGGGCGAAGCGGGACGCCAACCCAGACCGGGAGCCGAGGTGAACATGTACAGCGGAATCAAGCTTCTGGCAGGCACAGCTTCAAGAGAACTGGCGGGAGAGATCTCGGCCTACCTGAATGAGCCCATCTGTGATCACGAGGTCATCGAGTTTCCCAACGAGAATGTGTTCGTTCGCCTCCGCAGGAGCGTGAGAGGTCAGGACGTATACATCATCCAGACGACCTCCTCCCCGGTCAACCGCAATCTGATGGAACTCCTGATCACCCTGCAGACCTTGAAGCTGGACTCGGCGGGCCGGATCACCGCCGTGATCCCCTATCTTTGCTATGCCCGGTCGGACAAGAAAGATCAGCCGCGGGTGCCCATCACGGCGCGACTGGTGGCCGACCTGATCCAGGTCGCGGGCGCAGATCGCTACATGGTCCTGGACCTGCATGCTGGGCAAATCCAGGGCTTCTTCTCAATTCCCGGGGACGCACTGACCACGTTCCACATGCTCAGCGGCTACTTCCTTGAGCAGCGGGGGAGGCTCCAGGATCCGGTCATCGTGGCGGCCGACCTGGGATACTCGAAAAAGGGTCGCAATTTCGCAGCCAAGCTGGGCAGCAGCATGGCGTTTATCGAGAAGCGACGCCGGGGCAACGATCCTTCCGCGGAGGCCCTCACGATCGTCGGCGAGGTGGCCGGCCACGATGTGATTGTGGTCGACGATGAGGTCGCCACCGCCGGCTCGGTGGTCCAGGCCGTTGAACTGGTCAAGGCTCACGGGGCCCGGGACGTCTACCTGTGCTTCGTTCACCCCGTTTTTGCGGCGGATGCGGCCGAGCGCTTGGCTCGCCTGCCGGTCAAGCAGATCGTCACGACCAACACCATCCCGCTGCTCGCCTCGCAGCGGGCCGGTCTGGGCGATCGACTGGTCGTGCTCTCGGTCGCGCCCTTGCTGGGGGAGGTGATCCGCCGCGCGCATGAGGGGCGCAGTGTGGGCGAGATGTTTAACGAGTAAGCCGGAGCACCCCGAACCCCGCATGGCCGCATCGATCCCGCCTCCAGTCCATTCACCGAACATTTTCTCGCTCTCGAGGGGGCTCTAGAAAAGTATGCTCAGGTCGCTCGTTCGTTTGGTCGGCGGGGATCCCAACCGTCGAGACATTGAGCAATACAGCCAACTGGTTCAGCGCATCAACACGCTGGAGCCCGATTTTCGCCGCTTAAGCGAGGCTGAGCTGCGGCTGAAGACGGACGAATTCCGGGCCCAACGGGCCGAGGGCCAGAGCCTCGAGGATCTTCTCCCCGAAGCCTTTGCGGCGGTGCGCGAGGCAGCCCAGAGGACGCTGGGGCTTCGGCATTACGACGTCCAGCTGATCGGCGGCATGGTCCTGCATCAGGGCCGCGTGGCGGAAATGCGAACGGGCGAGGGCAAGACGCTGGTCGCCACCCTGCCGCTCTATCTCAACGCGCTGGCGGGGAAAGGAGCCCATCTCATCACGGTCAACGATTATCTGGCCCGCCGGGATGCGCGCTGGATGGGCCCGATCTACACCTCGCTGGGCCTGAGCGTGGGTGTGCTCCAGGAAGCGGCGCGGACCGACAACGCCCGCAAGGCCTTTGTGTACGATCCCTCGCGCTCCTCCCCTCAAGAGGACGTGCATCAACTGCGCATGGTGGATCGAGCCGAGGCGTACGCCGCGGACATCACCTATGGCACCAACCACGAATTTGGGTTCGACTACCTGCGCGACAACTTGGCTCTGCGCCGGGAAGAGCGGGTGCAGTCAGCGCGCCATTACGCAATCGTCGACGAGGTTGACAATATCCTCATCGATGAGGCTCGCACTCCCCTCATCATCTCCGGCCCCGCGGCGCTGGATCCTCAAGAATACCGGCGCATGGCGCAGGTCGTGCGCCAGCTGCGGCCGGAGGATTGTGAAATCGAGGAGCGGGACCGGACAGTCACCTTGACCGCGGTCGGCGAGGAGCATGTGGAACAGCTCCTGGGCTTCCCCCTCCGGGATCCCGACCGTCCCGAGGATGTCACCCCGGAGCAGGCCAGGCTGGCGGGAAACCTGCAGCAAGCCCTGCGGAGTGAGTTTCTCTTCAAGCGCAACCGGGACTACCTGGTCCAGGCCGGCCAGGTCATCATCGTGGACGAGTTTACGGGGCGGCTGATGCATGGTCGCCGCTGGTCAGACGGGCTCCATCAGGCGGTCGAGGCCAAAGAGGGATTGGAAATCCAGCCGGAGAACGTCACCTACGCGACCATCACGCTGCAAAACTACTTCCGCCTGTATGACAAGCTGTCCGGCATGACCGGCACGGCGGTCACGGAGTCCGAGGAGTTCAGCAAAATCTACAAGCTTGAGGTCGTGCCCATCCCCACCAACCTCGAGTATGTGGCCAGCCTGCCCGAATCGGACCTCATCGAGGTCCCCTACAAGGAGGACGGCAATCGCTTTTTCCACTACGGCCGCAAGGAGCAGCCGGAGGTCCCCGTCTTCTGGAAGCGCAGGGATTATGCGGACGTCGTCTACCGCACGGAGGAGGTCAAGCTGCGGGCTATCTCAAGTGAGATCCTGCAGATGCACGCTGTCGGACGCCCGGTCCTGGTGGGCACGACCTCCGTAGAGCGCTCGGAGAATCTCTCGGAGCGTTTGCACGCCGAACCCCTGCGTCGCCTGGCCCTGACCCTGATCCTGCGCGATACCTGGTTCGAAAAAAACAACCTGCAGGAGGACGGCCGTCTAATCGAAGAGCTGCTCGTCCTGAATCAGCCGCTCAATGCGCTGACTCCTGCGATTCTGCGGCCCCTGGCCCGCCCCTTGGAAATGTCCCTGAACCCGGAGGCGGAGGAGAACCTCCTGCGCCTGGCCCGGGTCCTGGACCTGCCCGAGTCCGCTCAAGCACGGCTGCTGGAGGCCCTCCAGCGGGGCATTGCGCATCAGGTGCTCAACGCGAAAAGACACGCCGAGGAAAGCCAGATCATCGCCGGAGCCGGCGCCTTTGGAGCGGTCACCATTGCAACCAACATGGCCGGCCGCGGGGTCGACATCAAACTGGGAGGCGAGCTGGCCGAGGAGGTCCTGGCCGGGGTCAACCGCATTCTTCGGCGGAATGGGGTCGAGGATCCTTACGACCTGACCAATGAGCAACGGCGTCAATCCTTGCAGGGGCTTAGCCCGGACCAGTACGGCATCTACGCGGGGGAGGTGGAATACTTCCTCAAGCACATGAGGGAAGAGGGCCGGGTGCGCGAATTGGGCGGGCTGCACATCCTGGGTTCTGAGCGCCATGAGGCGCGGCGCATCGACAATCAGTTGCGGGGCCGATCCGCGCGGCAAGGGGACCCGGGTTCGTCGCGCTTCTATCTCTCCCTCGAAGACGACTTGATGCGCCGATTTGGAGGCTCTCAGGTCTCCGATTTGATGCAGCGCCTCAAGATTGATGATGCGGTGCCGCTGGCCTCTGGTCTGGTCAGCCGGCTGATTGAACAAGCCCAGACGCGCGTCGAGGGCGCGAACTTTGATGTGCGCAAGCACCTGCTTGAGTACGATGATGTCCTCAACGCCCAGCGCAACCGAATCTACGCCCAGCGGGATCGCATCTTTGAGAAGGAAGACCTGAGCGAGGATATTCGCTCGATGCTCGAGAACGAGGTGGGGGCGCGCGTGCAGGACGCCCTGCACGATGCGGAGGGCCCCTGGCGCCTGCTGGCATGGTTGGACGAGACCCAGCCCCCCTTGCTGCTGAATGACGGCCGGATTTTTCCCTCCTATTCGCTGAAGCTGATCCAGGGGGCCTTGTCGCAACCCGGCAGCCAGAGCTTCTCGCTGGGGATGGAGGAGTTCGCAGGCCGGGCCATGCAGCTGGAAGGGGAACACCTGCTGCGCGCGTTCGAGGAGCAAGCGGAACAGGTCGGGCAACACGCGGAGGAGCAGGTCCGTGAGCGCCGCCAGGCGGCGGAAACCGCCCTGGAGGGGGTGGAGATCGAGGCCCGAGAAGGGGAGCGCGAGATCTCGCCTCAGGCGCTGGCCGACGCGGTGAACCAGGTGGTGAGCATCGACGCGCGCCTCCTTCCCAAAGAGCATATGCAGGCGGAGGCGGTTGAGGACCTCAAGCGCGATCTGCTCGAACTCGTGGAGAAAGCGGTGTGGTCACGGGCCGGAACCCAGCTCCTCTCTTGGGTGCAGCGGCGAACCGGGCTAACGGCCGATCGCCTGCCGACGCCCTCCCCGGATCTGGATCAGGCGGTGGAGAACCTGCGGCGGCACTTGCAATCGACCCTGGATGCCCGGCGCCAGCGCGTGCTTCAGGAAATCCACTCCGAACTCAGTTCGCCGAATCCCTCCCCCACCGGCCTGAACGACCAGCTGCGCGCGTTGGCTCAATTGCCCCTGACCTCGCAGACTGTCTTCGACGCCCGAACTCACCAGCGCCGTTCCGTGACGGCCGGGCGTTTCACCTGGGTCTACCTGGCTGCTTCCTTGCTAGAGGATCGACCCGGTCCGGAGATTCAAGAGGAGGTCACGGGGACCCTCCTGGAGGCACTGGACGCCCTGCAGGAGGAATGGGGTCTCACCCTGTGGCAGCGCTTCGGAGAACACTCCCTGGATACCCTGGCTCCCGATCTGAGGCAATCCGTCCGGCGGGAGTTGGAGCAGGTGCCCCTCGAGGAGAAGGATCTGGAAACGAGGGTCTTGCGCGAGTGGCCCGAAGCCACGCGGCAGGCGGCGATCCAGGGCTTAGGAGCAGCGGCCCTGACGCAGGCCCAGCGCGAGTTGATGTTGTCGACGGTCGGCCAGATCTGGGTCGAGTACCTGACCTCGATGGAAGGACTGCGCACCTCCATTGGTCTGGAAGCCTATGCCCAACGAGACCCGCTGGTGGAGTACAAGAGCCGCGCCTTCGACATGTTTCAGCAGCTCTTGGTCCAGGTTCGCGCCGGGGTCGTCTCGAGACTGTTTCGCCTGCGCCTCTTGCCGCCGACCAGCGCGCCGCAGGAATCCACCGGTGGCCAGGGCGGAGGCGGCCGTGTGCTGGGTAGGAATGATCTTTGCTGGTGCGGCAGTGGCAAGAAGTATAAGGATTGCCACTTGGCGGCGGACCGCGCTGGGGCGCAAGCCGCCGAGCGGGAGCCCGCCGTTGCCGCAGAAGCCGCCCGGGGGGAGCAGACGGCGGAAGCCGCCGGATCCCCGGGCGCAGCCCCTGCCCATAAGCGGCGGAGACACCGGCATTAGATTGCCTCCCCTCCCGGCCGGGGGAGGGCGGCCCCGAGCTTTTGATCTCCAAGGTGCGGATGGAACCCACCAGAGTTTATGTCTATCGTGATTCCGAGGAGGGCGGGTTCATGGCCCACGTCCCGTCCCTGCCCGGGGTCAACGCGATGCATCCCGACCGGGAGAGAGCCGTCGCCCGGGCCCTGGAGGTGCTCCAGGAAGAGATCCTCTTCTTGAAAGCCAATCTCCTCCCCGTACCCTCCCTCGATTTGAGCCTTCCCATTGAGCTGGACCCGATCGCCGAGAACTTTTTCCCAGAAGATCTTGTGCCTCTGACCCGCGACGAACTGCAGCACTTGCTCATGCGAATGGCGCTGGCGCGAGAACGTTTTGGTCGATTGGCAAGGGGCTTAAGCCAGCCGGAGATGGACTGCGGGCCGGCGGATGGCTGGAAGGTGGTCCAGATCATCGAGCACGTCTCCATTGCGGAGTGCTGGTACCTGGACCGGTTGATCCCCCTTCCCGAAGATCCCGCCGGGGCAGCCTCCGGGACCCGCTCCCTATTGATCGACCGGTTGCGCGGCTTGGCCGAGGACGAGCTCTCGGCGGCCACTTCCTATCTGGGCGAGGAATGGACCGCGCGCAAAGCCTTGCGCCGAGCGCTGGAACTGGAGACTGCCTGGGGGGCTTTCATTCAGTCCCTGCCCGAGGGCGACCCCGCAGTCCCTCGTCCCGGTCCTTGCTGGCGGGGGAATGAAACTGTGGAATCGGACCTTTTCGCTTTCGGCCGGGAAGATCTGGATCGCGGGATCCATCAACTCCTGGAACTCGGCCTGCAATTGGCCGGATGGCTGCGGGGCGCCGGGAAGGTCCTTCAGCTCGAGGCGCCGTCGGCGGAGCATGACCGACGCGACGAGGCCCTGCGACAGCTGGCGACGGCGCACATGCATTTTCGCGGGCGGCTGGGGCGATGGCCCTCCGACCCATTGGCGAGGCTGGCGCAGGTCCGCATTCTGGCGGTCCAGAGGCTCGAGAGCCTGGACGAGAGAGAATTTCATTGGGTCAACCACGCGCCATGGGGAGAGATCTGGACCGCTCGCAAAGTGCTGCGTCGGTTCCTCGAGCATGAGCGGCAGCATTACGATCACATCCGCCAGGTCCTGGCAGAGCCCTAGGAAGGAAAAGGACTTCCCGAGGCGGGGTGGAAAGAGCACGGGGTGGCTGGAATGGCTGGTAGCGAGGGGCCGGAACGGTGGAGGCGATGAGGCAGAGACCCGAGCTTTACCTATTGAACGATGGGGTCGTGCGCCAGGATCCGGGCGGACCGTTCGGCCTCGTGCCGCCCACCCTCTGGCAGAGAACTTTGCCGCAGGAGGACTGGGCGCAGATCCCGATGGTCCTGCGGTCGCTGCTCATTCGCTCCGAGGCCAAGACCATACTCGTGGAAACGGGGTTGGGCACCAAACTGGATGAGGCCGCCTTGGCGCAATGGGGACTCGAACGCCCCGGAGGGGGCTTGCTGGAGGGATTGCATCGGCTGGGAACATCTCCTGAGGATGTCGATCTGGTCATCAATACCCACTTGCACGCCGATCATTGCGGCGGCAATACCCGAATGGAAGCCGGGAGCCCTGTGGCAACATTCCCACGGGCAGAATACTGGGTGCAGAGGCTGGAATGGGCCCAAGCCTCTTTTCCGGACGAGCGCACACGCAACACCTACTTTGCCGTGAACTTCTCGCCCTTGGTCAGCGAGGGGCGGATGCACCTGCTTCAGGGCGATACTCGAGCGACCCGCGAGGTCAGTTGCGTCGTAACCCGCGGCCACACCCGCGGCCACCAGAGCGTGCTGGTGGAAGGGCTCGCTACGCCGGTTCTCTTCACGGGCGACTTGGCCTCGCTGGCCGCTCACTTTGCGCACCTGAACTGGCTGACCGCTTACGACGCCGAGCCGCTGGAGACCCTGCGCAGCAAGCGACGCTGGCAGGCTTGGTCGGTGGAACGGGGGGCGCGGGTGATCTGCGCCCACGACCAGTACCAACCTGTGTTCCGGGTTGAGCAAGTGGATTCGAAACTGCGATTGCGGGCCGCGGCTCTGGCCAGCCAGTAAGCCCATGACCCGCGGCCGGGCGGCTCCCCGGTCTCGTGTCCCTGGGGAAGCCAAGTAAGAGCGCCGGCCCCCGCGAATTCCCCGGTTAGCCCTCGTCCGTCGTGACGTAGAAAAAATCGCGTGCGGATGGGCCGAGATAGCGGCCCTCACCGTCGCTCATCTCGGGAAAGAGCGCATAGGCGAAAAAGCGGGTCCCCACTGCCCGAATGCTGACGAATTCCACCCAGTAGTTGTTTATATCGAGCTCAAGGGCATTGTACGCACCCGCCGCGCTGAGGGTGCTGGCCAAGCCGCGCAGGGAGAGACTGGGGCCGGCGGCATAGTAAAGCACATGGCCGTCACGACTCAGCCCAAGGCCAGACCGCCACGTGAGGGTCTTGCCGGTCAGGAGAGTTCCCCACACATCGAAGGAAACCAGGTCGACCTCTGGATTGACCTCCCCCCAGTTGACGATGAGCGGGCCGTTCTGCCTCCAGGCGGCGATATCCGGGCTGAGAGGGAATCGCCCCCACTGATCGATTCTCACCTGTCCATCCGCATTGAGAACCACGGTTCCCATCCCGTCTCGGGGGGGCAGAAGGGTGGTGCCATCGACCATCACCCCGAAGTTACCGTGGCGCCCCTTGAAGCCGCCATTGAATGCTGCCAGCAGGACGCCGGGGGCCTTGTCCGAGGGGGCAATTTCTCCCAGTCGCTTCAAGGGCACATTGGACTCCGGCTCCTGAGTGCCAACCACGTAGTGCAAGCGAGTGGTTCCCAAGTCGAAGGCAACCACCCCCACGACAACGTAGGGCCGCGTGGGATCGGGTTGGAAATAGGCCCGGTCGGCATAGACCGTTCCCGAGGCGCCCACCAAGTAGGGGGACCACTCACCTTCCCCCGCGAGGTGGCCCAGCGGGGGCCTTGAGGCGAGCGGCCAATAGGGAGGGGTGGCGGTTGGCTCCTGGGTTGGGCTCGGGGTGGAAGTAGAGAGGAGGGGCGGAGTTGGGGAGAGGGACGGGGCAACGGTGGTTTCGCTGGCCACACCGGCGGTGGGGGTAGGTCCGCTCGCCCCGGCCACGAGGGGTGCCGGGGTCCAGGGAGTCGCGGGAGAGGACAGACCCAGGGAGTACTCGGCCAGGCGGATATCGTCCTCCACCTTGAACAGGGTCACCTCCATGCGCGAGACCGTTTGATCGCCCAGGAAGGAGCGCAGCCAGTCTGCTCCCAGCGCCCCGATCTCAGCCCAGTGCGCGCCGGCATAACCGCATGCGCCCAGGAGCAGAAGGGCGAGGATCGCAAGGGTTGCGGGCGATCTCAGTCGGCGAGGTTTCGAATGCGGGTGCGAAGGCTTGAGGAGGGGGGCCATGCTCAAGACGCCTTATCAGTAGCCTCCGTCTGCTCGACGGAGGCTCTGCTTGCACAATCGTCCGGTCTCGGTCGCGAGGAGGTCATTATATCGGCAGACGAATGAAGCTGGCCCCTCATCTTGGGTTGCCTCGTGACGACGGCTGGGCCTTCCCAGCAAGCTGGGCTGACAAGGCTTGGAAGGGTTGCATCCCCAACGGGACCCGGGCGCCTGTACCTGTCCGCGGCTGGGTAGGAGAGAAGTAGCCCGGGGACGCCGTTGCGCTGCACCTCCCCTGGACCCTTGCCCGACGACAGCCAGCGGAGGGGGGAGCGTCCCGCGAGAGGGCCGGTCTGCAGGGCACGAAAAGTGTTCCCGCGCTTGGAAGATCTCTGCGTTCGACCGGCCCTCCTGGTCCCTCGCGCGGCTTTCGTCTCCTTTCCAGCGCGTGGAGCCGTGAACTCCGGCCGGGGTTGGCACCCTTTGCCGGCGGAGCCGTGCGCGAGGGCTTGAGGGCTCTCGGCTGGGCAGGAAGACCCGGGCCCTCCAGATGAGGTTGAAGGATGGGTCCAAGTCGTGCGCGAGCCGAAAGGCCAAATCGAGGCAGGCGTGTGGCCCCCCTCGAACTAATCCGCGCACGCCCATTGGTCGCCTGGCCCCTGCGGGGCAATGCAGGGTAGATCGGGGAGGGTCTTGGCGCTGGTCGTGCTCTCGGATGACGGCAGGCGAGGCGTGCTCCCCTAAGAGACCCGAAGCGTGGCTCGGCGCGAGTCGGCTTTGTACAACGAGAGGCCCCAAGCTCAGATCGCATCGGCAGGCAAGCGCTTGAGGCTTGGGCGCCCAAACGCCCGCCCAACAGGAGGCGCGGCTCATGGGCCAACCCGGCGGAGTGATACTCTTCCTTGGGGCGGGTGATGATTATCGTTGCGATAGGTGATTTCATGCTCTCACCCCTCTCGAATTCGACCCTTAGACTGCCTTTGGCACCCAGAGATGACCCGCCTTGCGCGGCCGGGAGCCAAGTGGTTGCGCATCAGCCGGGGGCCTGGCTCTTCCCGATTGCCCTGAAGGAGCACCAATGCCCGACATGCCCAGCGAAGGTCTTGTCATTGACCGCAAGGCCCGCATGAAGATCCCGTTCGAGGACTTGGCAACTCGTCCCGTTGCGGAGCGGCTCCTCGATTTTGGTGAGACTTTTCTTCCGCTGGACGAGGAGCGTGCCAAGCGCGAGGCCATGCGATGTATCCACTGTCCCGATCCGGCTCCGTGCTCGGAAGCCTGCCCCGGCCACAATGATATCTCCGCCGCGCTGCTGCTCATTGAGCAGGGAAAGTTCCTGCAAGCCGCGGACATCTATCGCCGGACCAGCTCCCTGCCGGAAATCTGCGGCCGGGTCTGCCCACATGAGCAGCTTTGCCAAGGGGCCTGCGTGCGCAGCAAGCGCGAGGAGCCGGTCCTGACGGGGGCTCTGGAGGCATTCGTAGCGGACTACCAGCGCAGCCATGCAAGGGTCGAGGTTCCAAAGGGTCCGGCCTCCGGCAAGCGGGTCGCCATTGTCGGATCGGGTCCGGCAGGCCTGGCGTGTGCTGAGCAACTCCTCCAGCGGGGGCATGCCGTGACCTTCTTCGAGGCCGCGCCCTCGCCCGGGGGGCTGCTGGTCTACGGGATTCCAAATTTCAAGCTCTCCAAGAAGGTCGTCCACGCGCGCATCGACGATTTGCGCCAGGCAGGGGCTGAGTTCCAGACCGGGGCCCGGATCGGACGAGAGCACACCATTGATCAGCTACTTGCCGACGGGTACCCGGCCGTTTTCATCGGCGTCGGCTCAGGGATTCCCGCCACGATGAAGGCGCCGGGTGAGGACCTGCCGGGCGTTTACCAGTCCACGGAATTCCTGATACGCACGAATGTGGACCCGGCCCTGCTTCCTCCGGATCAACGCGAGCGTTTGCAGGTGGGTCGCAAGGTGGCTGTGGTCGGGGGAGGTGACACGGCCTCTGACTGCTTGCGCACGGCTCTGCGCCTGGGGGCCGAGGAAGTTACCTGCGTCTATCGCCGCACCGAGGCGGAGATGCCGGGAGGCAGGAAGGACCGTGCTCTGGCGCGAGAAGAGGGGGCCCGCTACCGCTTTCTCACCCAACCCATTCGCTTTCTGGCTGGACCGGACGGCCGGGTCAGCGGGGTCGAATGCCTGCAGTGCGAGCTGGGCGAGCCGGACAAATCGGGCAGACGCCGGCCGGTGCCCATCGAAGGGTCCAATTTCACGGTGGAAGCGGACACCGTTGTCCTGGCGCTGGGCTACTGGCCGGATGCGGAGATCGGGGAATCAACCCCCGGCCTGGAGGTTCGAGACTGGGGCCTCATTGTCGTCAATCCGGACACCGGGGCCACATCTCGTCCGGGTGTCTTCGCTGGCGGAGACGGCGTCACCGGGCCCGACCTGGTGGTGACCGCCATGGCGGCGGGAAGAAAAGCGGCTCGCTCGATCGATGAGTACCTGCTGACCGCCTGCTAAGTCAGTCTCAATTCCTCCCTCCCCTTGGATTGGATCGGCGGCCGAAAGGCCGCCGATCTTGATTCTCGACGGTCTCGTTTTTCGGCATCGATCTTGCAGCCTCTGCCCACTACGAGCACAAGCCAGAAGCCTTCCGGGTAGAATACGGGAATGCCCTCCTTCGAAGCGGAAATGAGGCCTTTGCTGGTTCGCGCCGGGAAGCTGGAGGACGCTTTCCCTGCGGGCTACCAGGTTCGGACCGCGCCGAGACGCTGCGCGCGGGGTCGCGCGGGGGAAACGCTGGTCCTTGCCTTGGGCGGGGTTTGGGGGCCTCTGAGTGATTCCCAAGCCAATCAACTGTGTGAGCTCGCGGCTCGCGCCTACTTTGACACCCCGGGGTCAGTGACCGCCGCTCTGCGTGCCTCGTTCACGGCGATCAACGAGGAGGTTTTTCCGGGGACCGAGGACTTGGTGGGCGCTCTGAGTCCCCAAGCCCCACCGCTCCAATTGAACTTGGCCGCCGCGGTCCTTCACGAGGAGGCGTTGTTCTTGGGCTTCGCGGGCGAGGTCCTGATCCTGGCGGCAAGCCAAGGGTTCAAGGAGGGATTCCCGGCGCTGGGCGAAAAGCCAGGGCGGCCGCTGGGCGGCTCACGCACCCCCGAGTTGCACTACGGTCACATCGCACTGCAACCTGGCCAGAGCCTTGAGCCATTTCCCACCCTGCTTCTTTCAAGCTCCCCCGCCGCGGGGTGGCGGAGCGCTCTCGACAACGCCGCTCGCCTTTCCCTGCACGCAATCGCCGAACGTATGGGCCAGGCCCCGGCGGAGCCAACCCGAGACCTGGCCGCAATTCTGGTTCGCTTGGTGCCCGAGGCCGCCGCCAGCCGGGCTGCGCCCGGCCGAAGTGGGGTCTTGCCCCGCATCCCGCTCACCCCCAGGGCGGGCGAGAAGCCTGCCGTCGCAGGCGAGTCGCTCTGGAAACCGGACTTGCCTCACGGGACGCCGGGCCGACCCCCTGACCTTGAGGCTCAGACCGGGCCGAGGGCAGCTTCCCTTCCCACCCGCCCGGAGGGGCCGGTTCCTGGCACCGATCAGCTGGTGAAACGCGCTCGCTCCACAGCTCTAACCCGGGCCGAGCCAAGCGCAGCTCCGCAAGTGGCCTCTTCCGGGCCGGGATCGCGGTCGGCCGGGCCGGCCAGTGAGAGGTTGGAGGCGAAGCAAGCCACGGAACTGAACCTGATCTCCGGATTGCGCTCATTTGCGCGGGCCTCCAGGGTTAGCTTTGGCGCGGGGTGGGCGGCCCTGCGCGCAGGCTTGGCGCGGCTGACCCCCGAGGGAACACTGCCGAAGGAGGGGGCATTCACCCTTCCCCCCCGCGTGATGCTGGCAACGGCCCTCGCGGTTCCCTTGATGGTCGTTGCGGTGATTGGGGTCCTGTATTACCAGCGCGGCCGGGCCGAACAATTTGCGCTGGTCTTGGAACAGGCCCGCACTTCAGCCGCCGCCGCCGCGGGACAATCCGATCCGAGTCTGGCCCGCCAGCAATGGGGGCGGGTGCTTGCCCTGGTCAATGAGGCCTCTCGATTTGGGCAGTCCGGGGAGCTGGAAACGATTCGCAATCAAGGGACTCATGCTCTCGACGTTCTCGACGGAATCACCCCCCTCGACTTCCACCCCGTGGTTCCTAACGGGCTGGGAGCTGGGACGCACATCACGGCCATGGTGGTCGGCGATCGGGAGATCTTTGCCCTGGATGCGAGTCGCGGTCAGGTTCTGCGGCTCGTCATCGGCCAAGGTGGCTACCAGGCGGATGACGGCTTTCGCTGTCAAGCCGGCGACTATCCAGAGCACTCCGTGGGCACGCCGGTGGACATGGTTTGGGTTCCGGACATCACGGTCGGGTCTCAGGTGCCCAGCTCGGCTCGCAGTGGTGTCCTGGTTGCGGTAGATGCCAAAGGAGGCGTGCTGTACTGCCCGCCGGGTGGGACGGCCGTGGCCGGAGCGCTGATCCCACCCCGCACGGGGTGGCTCAGCCTGCGGGCGATTGATTACTACAACGGCAAGCTCTATGCTCTCGACCCCACGGCGAATGGTTTCTGGCGTTACGCAACGAGCGGATTCAATTTTGACCAGCCACCGGATGACTACTTCAATGCGGCGGTGCCGAATATCACGGACACGGTCGACTTTGTGGTGGCCGGAGGGGAGGTCTTCTTCCTGCATGCCGACGGGCACCTCACTCGCTGCGCCTACAACTCCCTGTTCTCACTGCCGGGAAATGCGGGAACGGGTGCGAATGTGTGCACGGACATCGCCTATGACGACACCCGTCCAGGGCGCCAACCGGGGGCCCGGATTGCAGACGCGCAAATCACCCAGTTGCGTTACAACCCGCCTCCCGAGCCTTCCCTCTTTTTCCTGGACTCCTTTGGCCGGGGGGCTTTCCGGTTCAGCCTGGCGCTCGACTTCCTCGCCCAGTTCCGGGTTACGGCGGCCCTGGGGGGAGATGCCTCGGCCCTGGCGGTCGGAGCGGACAAGACCCTCTATTTGGCCGTAGGCGATCAAATCTACGCCGCCAACATCGCTTCGCCCTAATCCGCCGGCGTGGCCTGGGTCCCTTTTGACAGTCCGTCCTGGCACGGTTACAATTCGCATTAAGCACCTAGCCTCGTCCTAGGCAATGCCTCTCATGAGTCGCTGGCCGGACAAGTACCTGATTGGCCTAACCGGGAACATCGCCACCGGAAAGAGCGTCGTGCGCAAGATGCTCGAGCACCTCGGAGCCTACGGCATCGACGCAGATGCCGTGGGGCACCGCTGCATTTCCAAAGGGGCGCCCGGCTATCCCGAGGTCGTGCGCCTCTTTGGCCAATGGATCCTGGACGAGAACGGGGAAATCAACCGCCAGTCGCTGGCCAAGCTCGTCTTTTCGAACGCCACGCTCCTGGCCAAACTAGAGGAGGTCGTCCATCCTCTGGTTCGGGAGGCGGTGGGACTATTGGTGGAGCGCGCCCATGCTCACGTGGTGGTGATCGAGGCCATCAAGCTCGCCGAATCGGGTCTGGCCAAGGAGTGCGATGCGCTCTGGGTGACCGACGTACCCGAATGGATCCAGATGGTCCGCCTGCGTGAAAAGCGCGGGCAGAGCGAAGAGGCGGCGCAAATGCGGGTGAGCGCCCAGCCCCCACCGCAGGAAAAGTTGGCTCGGGCCGACGTGGTCATCCACAACGATGGTTCTTTTGAAGCCACGTGGGACCAGGTTCAGGCAGCCTGGAGGAGAATCCCTCAAGCGGCCGAGGTCGTCACGGCTCCCCTGCCTCGCGCCGAAGCGGCTGTCCGCCGAGGGAAACCCCCCGATGCGGATCAGATCGCCGAGTTCATCAACAGCGTGACCCATCCACCCCGCTCCCTGGCTCGGGAGGATGTGATGGCGGCGTTTGGTCAGAAGGCCTTCTTCCTCCTGGAGCGGAATGGCCGCATCATGGGCCTGATTGGATGGCAGGTGGACAACCTCGTGACCCGCGCAGATCAAGTGCTCCTGGATCCGTCCCTCCCCACGGACAGGGCCCTGCCCCTCTTGCTGCATGCGGTCGAAGCGGCCTCCTCTGAATTGCAAAGTGAGGCAGCTGTGGTCTATGTCGATCGGAGCATGGCTCGAGATCGGGCCTGGCGCAAGGCGGGTTACGAGCCTTCTTCCCTGGGCAGCCTCGGCGTTCACGCCTGGGAGGAGGCCGCCCGAGAAGCCTATGTTCCCGATGCGCAGCTTTTCTTCAAGCGCTTGCGGGAAGACCGCGTACTGAGGCCAATATGAGGCGACTGGGAGCTTGGACCAGTGCGCATCGTCGCCTGACGGCCTGGGCGGTCATGGGCGTCGTCTTGGATGGGGTGGTGGGCTTTGATTCCCGCTCCCTCCACCTGGGGCTGAGCCGGGTGGGGCTCTTGCTCCTGGCGACGACCTTCGCCGCCGGGGTGGCCGTGTGGGTGGTGGAGTGGGACTGAGGATCGCCTAGCCGATCGCTGGTTGACTTGGGTGGGGGGAAAAGTATCGGCTCGCGAGGTGTCATGCACCTCGCGAGCCGGTTTTGGTTCCGGAGCGGCAACGGGGATATGCCTCTAGGCAGAAGCGGGAGCCGCCGGCGCGGAGGGCGTCGGGCTGACTTGAGGATAAGACCTGGCCCCGAAGCGGGTCATTACCACCCCGCCCAACCCAAGCAGCCCGATCACCGCGGGCACGACCCAGCCCACGCAGGGCACCAATCCGATCAAATCGGCTACCAAGGTCAGGACCAGGGTCCCGATTCCGGCCTCGGCCGCAGGGTGGAGCGCCCAATGGAATGCCCCTGCGAGTCTCCGCCCTACCTCCTGCCCCAGGGCCACCCAGCCGAAGACGACGGCCACTGCCATGACCAGGGCCCCGATCAGGCTGAAGGGGATGAGGCAGATGGTGATGGCCAGCAGCAGGAGCAGGACGGGAACGACAATGATCGTGAGCAGTCCCACCCCGCCGGCGACGAGGGCCTGGCCGACAGCCGCCCGGGCCACCCGGCTGGTCGGCTCGGCCCAGAACAGCACAACCAAAACGGCCAAGGCGGCCAGGGCGAGACTCCGCAGGCCGATGGAGAGAGCCTGCACGACGGGAGTGAGGCTCAGTTGCCAGAACCCGGGGCTGGCGAAGGGCCGAATCTGGATCGACGGGATGGGGAATTGGAACGGGCCTTGGGCGTTTTCTCCGCCGAGGACCTGCCCGTAGATCTTGGACCCCTCCGCCTGATTAAGGATCCCGCCCAGAGTGGTCACGTCGCCCCGCACGACAGAGTTAGCGCCCAGGTTGGTGACGCCGCCGATCACGACCAGATCCCCCACGATCTGGGCGTCGGAACTGAGCGTGCCGCCGATGAGCACGGCATTCCCCGTCACCATCGACTCGGGCTCCAGGGTCACCGCGCCTCCGATGACCACCAGGTCCCCGTTGAGGGTGTCCCCACGCGCCAATGTATACGTGCCGCCAAAGACCACCTTCCCATCCCTCGGTCCGCTGGCCAACGCGAGGCCCGGGAGGGCGAAAAGCAGGACCAGAACGACGAGCGGCATACTCCGCAGATAGCGATTCATTTTTGGACTCCTTGTACGTCAAAGCGCAGGATGACAAGCACCCAGAGGGCGCAGAGCAAGCCCAAGCTCACCACCAGACCGGCCCAGACGGGCATGGGAACCAGCTGCCTTGCGCCTTGGAGCAGGACGGACCAGAGCACTTCCGCCACGGTCACCTGAGAGGCCAGGGAGGTCGCCAGACGGGCCAGCTCCGCGGCCAAGTGGATGGGCGAGAGCACAAGGGCGACCAGCTGCAGGCCCAGGATCGCCGCCAGGATCAGAGCGCCTGCCCCGCACAGCGCCAGGACCAACCAGGCATGCCACAGCCGCCGGCCGGCCTCCTCCCGCTGCTGGCGCATTTGGGTCCAGCGCTCGAGAAAATCGCGGCGCGGCTGGGCTATGGCCATCTCGCGCAATGCCGCCTCGGATTCGGCGCGGCTGGTCGCCAGTTGGCGGCAGGCGGGGCATTCGCGCAGATGACCCCGGAGGGCCTCCTCCTGCTCAAGCGAGAGGACCTCTTCCGTGAAGAGCCAATCCTCAAAAGGCAGGTGCGGCATCAGGCCTCCTCCTGGGAGGGTCTGCTTTCGGCTGCGTCGAGGCCCATAGGTCGGCCAGGGTTCGGCGGGCACGGTGCAGCCGGCTCTTGACCGCGCCCGTCGAGAGGGAGAGCACCTGGCTCATTTCTTCATAGGACATGTCATACCAGTACCTCATGATCAAGGCCGCTCGATCCTCGGGATCCAGCTTCTGAATCGTCGCCGTCAGCGTGCGTTCGCGCTCGGCTCTCTCCGCGGTCAGCTCGGGCCCAGGGCTGGGATCGCGCAACTCTTGCGGGGGCACGAGCGCCTCCAGGGAAACGGTCGGTGCTTTTCTGCGGCGGAGCAGGTCAATGCAATGATGCGCTGCGATGGCGAGAAGCCATGTCCCAAAAGGCCGCCTCGGGTCGAAGCGGCGAATCGCCCGATAGGCACGCCAAAAGGCCTCTTGCGCGGCGTCCTCTGCATCGCCCGGGTTGCCGAGCATCCGCAAGCATAGGTTGTAGACGGGAGCCTGGTAGGCTTCAACCAGGCGATCGAAGTACTCTGCCTCTCCGCCCTGGGATCTTTGAATCCACTCCGGGGGAACCTCAACCACGGCGGCCTCTCCAGCCTGACATCCAGGGCGTGAGGGAGCGCGGGCCGGAGGCAATGCCCCGGCTCACGCTCCGGCCGGGCCTACTCGCTCAGGAGCGAAAGACTCCCTACGCCCATCTCTACCGAGATGGAGAGCAAGGGGCCCGTGCCCGCATGACTATAGGTGGAACCGCTCGTTTGCCAGCCCGTGTCGGTTTGCACGCTCGCGAGACCGCCCTGGGTGGTCACTTGGACGTTGAGCCCGGCTGGCGCCAGGAGGCGCACCGAGCTGACCCCGGTGCGGATCCGCAGTGAGGCTGGGTGCTGGAGGACTCCTCCGAAGTCGAGGGTATAGTCGCCTGCCCCTCCATCGAAGGTCATTTCCTGGAAATTGGCGTTCGCGAGGCCACGCAACGTGACGGTTGAGGCTCCGGTGCGGTAACTGAGGAGCTGCATGGGCTCCGGATTGGGCTCTCTGAAGTTGACCTCGGACTGACTTGCGCCGTCAGAGATTGTCAGATTCCGAAGGAGGAGGCCGGTCAGATCGAGATTCCCGCGGTAGGCTCCGGCCTGGATGGTCAGATCCATGGGGACAGAGCCCAGCTTGAGATCCCAGTCGTTCACAACTTGCGGCCCCTGGACCGCAAAGGTGGAAGAGGTGGTCTGCTGGCGGATGGTTAGATTGGCCCCCGACCGCTCCAGCACGGGGCCCCAATCGGCCACGTTGCAGCGAACGGTCCCCTCGGCCAGCCCCGACGCGCCGGCGGATAAATTCAGGGTGCCCGTCCCCATCTGCAGGGTGATGGAGGCCACCTGGCCGGCTGCGGGCAGGGGTTCGTTGATCGTAACCGTCTGCGTCGGCCCAGTCTGGACCTCTTGCACGTTGAAGGTCAGCCCGGAGCAGGCCAGGGTCGCTCCGGCCAGGGTCGCCACCGCTGCGAAGAAGGGGGGTCTCATGTGGGGTATCTCCATGGACGGGTTGCCAGCCAATACTCAGGCCGTCGCGGATGGGCGGGAGGGTTGTCTAGCCCAATATACGCTGATTCGGGGCGTGGGTTGCGCGGGCCTGGAAAAAACAAGGCGCCAGCCAAGCTGGCGTCTGGGGTAACCCTATGGCTAACGTAGCGGCGCAGGGAGGGGGCCTAGTACAAGCCCGCGAGTGCGCAGGCCCGGCGGGGGTCTTCAGGGCGCTTCCGCCTCAGGGCCTGCTTCGTCGGCCTGGAGGTCGGCCTCAGGGCCTGCGTCGTCGGCCTGGAGGTCGGCCTCGGGGGGAGCCTCTTCCTTCGCCCCTCCCGTTTCCAGGTCGCGCATGGCGGCTTCCCAGTCCAAATCCGCGTAATCGGGAGAGTTCACCCGCCTCAAACTCAGCCCGATGCGCCGTCCCTCCGCGTCCACCTTAACCACGCGCAGGGTCAAGGTCTGTCCCTCCTCAATCACCTCACGAGGGTGTTCGACGTGCTTGTCCGAAAGCTCGGTGAGGTGGATCAGACCCTCGACCTCCTCATGCCCTTCCAGGCGCGCGAAAGCGCCAAATTTGGCTAGTTTGGTGATCGTAGCGCTCACCAGTTGGCCTTCGTGAAGCTCGCTCACTATCTGCTGCCAAGGATCCTGCTCGAGGGCCTTCATCGAGAGGCTGATGCGCTTGCGTTCCCGGTCGACGCCCAGCACTTTGACCTGCACCTTTTGCCCCACCTTGAGCACTTCGGAGGGGTGGTTGATGCGCTTCCACGAGATCTCGGAAAGATGGACGAGACCGTCGGCGCCTCCCAGGTCCACGAAAGCGCCAAAGTTGGCCAGGCTGATGACATGGCCGCTATGAACCTCGCCCTCATGCAATTCGTTGAGCAAACGTTCCTTTTGGCTCTCGCGGGCCTCTTTGGCCGCGGCGCGTTCGGAAAGGATCAAGCGGTTGCGGCTGCGATCCACCTCGATCACCTTGACATGGATCGGCTCGCCGACCATCTTGCTCCACTTCTGCTCGGGCGTTTCCCCTTCGCTGCGATGCCGCCGGCTGAGGCTGAATTGGGAGGCGGGCACGAACCCACGCAGGTTGCCGACCTTGACGATCAGGCCACCCTTGTTAAAGCCGTCCACCCGTCCGCCAAAGACTTCCTGACTTTGGCGCATGTCCTCGACCCGTTGCCAGTCGTTTTCCTCCTGGGCGCGCGCGAGGGAGAGGAGCACGTTGCCTGCGTGATCCTCGGGGTTCACAACGTAGACGGTAATCTCTTGGCCTTCCTGGAGGGCGGCCCGGGTTTCGGTATCCAGGCGTTCGAGCTCTCTGGCGGGGATGACCCCTTCCGATTTGGTTCCGATGGACACCAGGATCTCCGCGGGGGTGACTCGGGCGATGACGCCCTTGCGGATTTCGCCGCGTTTGGGCTGATCTCCCGCTTCAGACTCCTGCAGGAGACTGTCCATCGGGTTGTCGGGAGGGCCGTCCTGAGGCTTTCGTTCTCCCTCGTCCAGCTTTTCGAAATTGGGTCCCATCAAGGTTGGTTGCTCCGGTGGAGAAGATAAGAGCATTATAAGAGCGAAGACCATTCCTGGCAACCAGCATGAGGAGGGGAGGATCTGGCCTCCTGGGGGCGCCGGCATTCTTGGCACCGGGCCCAAGCCCCGGCACGCCAAGGTACGGGGTGAATGTCCGCAGGGGAATCGCTCGCGGATACGCTTGCCCCGGAGGGATTTCCCCAGCTAGCTCGGGATCGCGAGTTATAATGGTTTTGAGGCGAAAAGGACCATGCCGGCCATCTTCCCCTTTACCGCTATTGTCGGACAGGAGCGCATGAAACGGGCCTTGCTCCTGAATGCCGTGAATCCCCGCATTGGAGGGGTGCTCATCCGCGGGGAGCGCGGCACGGCGAAATCGACGGCCGCTCGCGCTCTGGCCGCCTTGCTTCCGGAGGTCAAGATCGTCGAAGACTGCCGCTTCGGCTGCGACCCGGACCGCCCAACCACGTGGTGCACGGAATGCCGCGAGCGGAACGGCGAAAACGGGTCGCTGCCGTTCGTCATGCGGCGCACCTCCTTCGTCAACCTGCCCGTTTCGGCCACCGAGGACCGGGTGGTGGGGACCCTCGATATGGAGCGAGCCATCCAGAAAGGGGAGCGGTACTTCGAGCCGGGCGTGCTGGCGGCGGCGAACCGGGGTCTTCTCTACATCGACGAGGTCAATCTCCTCGATGACCACGTCGTCGACATCCTGCTCGACTCGGCGGCGATGGGGATGAACATCGTAGAGAGGGAGGGCATCTCGTTTGCGCACCCGGCGAGGTTCATCCTGGTCGGAACCATGAACCCCGAGGAGGGCGACCTGCGGCCACAACTTCTGGATCGCTTTGCCCTGTGCGTCGACGTGCATGGCATCACCGAGGCGCCGGATCGCGTGAGCATCATGGAGCGCAACCTGTCCTTTGAGGACGACCCGGAAGGATTCCGCGCCAAGTGGATGCCCAGAGAACATGAGTTGTCGCAGGAGATTGAGCGAGCCCGGGAGGTGGTGGAGAGCGTTTCGTACTCGAGTCGCGACTTGCTTTCCATTGCCGGCCTCACCTCTTCCTTGCAGGTCGACGGTCACCGCGCGGACTTGGTCATCCTCAAGGCGGCCCGCGCGCAAGCGGCTTTGGAGGATCGCCTGGCCATCAACGATCATGACATTGCCCTAGCGGCCGAGCTGGCCCTGCCTCACCGGTTGCGGCGCGGTCCCTTTCAGCAAGCCGAGGTCAGCCTTTACAACCTGGAAGAACGAATCGAACAGATTCACGCTGATCTGCAAAACGGAGAGGAAGGCGAACCTCGCACCCCCGAACAGGAACTGGCCAGCGCGGTAAAAAAAAAGATGAACTGAGGCAGGAGCCGGCTCATGAAGCCCCTCCCCAGCAAGCCCCGGTCGAGCCCTTCCCGCAGTCGGCTGGGGAAAGCCACCAGGCGCCCTGGTGGGAGGGGGGACAGAAGGTCAAGGTCGGCCAGGAGTTTTCTCCGCGCCGACTGGCTACGCCGCTGGATCGCCTCACCCGCCGAGAGCGAGGGCGCCGGTCGCGCACGCGGACCGAACAGAAGCGCGGTCGCTATGTCCAAGCGCGGGCCACTCCTGGAAAGGCGGACGATCTGGCCTTCGACGCAACGCTACGGGCGGCGGCTCCCTTCCAACGAGAGCGCGAAGAGGAACGCGAGCGAGTAGCCTTCGCGATTCATCCCTCCGATTATCACTGCAAGATCCGCGTCAAGCGGGCGGCAAACCTCATCCTCTTCGTGGTGGACGCCTCTTGGTCCATGGCCGTCGCGGAACGGATGTCGGCCACCAAAGGGGCCATCCTCTCCCTGCTTACGGACGCCTATCAGCGGCGGGACCGGGTTGGGCTGGTGGTCTTCCAAAAGGATCGCGCCATCCAGGTCCTGCCTCCGACTCACTCCACTCAGCTCGCGCAAAAAGCGCTGGCGGATATCCCCGTGGGTGGCAAGACCCCGCTCTCCGCCGGCTTGGCGACGGCGCTCAAGGTCTTCCGCCAGGAGAAGACCCTGCATCCCGAGGTCATGCCGATGATGATCCTGCTCACGGACGGGGCCGCCAATGTTTCCATGGGGCCCTTGGCGCCGATCGAGGAGGCCCATCGCATCGCCGAGGAAATCCATGAATCCGGCGTGCGCAGCGTGGTGGTTAACATGGAACACGCCGCCTTTGACCAAGGATTGGCTAGTCGCCTGGCCGACCATCTGCAAGCGCCATGCTACACGCTTCAAGAGTTGAAGGCCGAAGCGCTCTACCAGACGGTCCGCTCCGAATTAGGGACCTGAACGGCGCGCGGCCCTGAAACGGTTAAACTCGGCCTCCTCCCTTCGTTTTCCCGTTCCGCGGGGACAGAGGTATAATGGTATATACCTTATATACCAATGCCTCCTGCCAGCGGACACGGGATGACGGCACCGCCCCTCGCAACCCTTCTGCCCTTCACCATCGAGCGGTCCAGCAATCAACTGGACGCCCCCGTTCCGCTCTACGTCCAGGTGGCCCAGGGCATGCTGGATTGGATCGAGTCCGGGAGCCTCGGGCCAGGCATGCAGCTTCCCTCGGAGCGGGAGCTGAGTGAAAGGCTGGGGGTCAACCGCATGACCCTGCGCCGCGCGCTGGGCATGTTGGCGGCCCAGGGGCTTCTCGTGCGCAAGCAGGGCAAGGGCACCTATGTGGCCAGCCCGAAGATTGAGCGTCAGGCCGGGTGGTTGATCTCCTTTACCCGGGTCATGGAGCGCCGCGGGTTCACCCCGGGGGCGCGGGTGATCTCCTTTGAACAACGTCCGGTGGAGGCCTCCCTGGCCGCGATGTTTGACCTTCCCGTTTCGGCCCCCGTCTACGACATTCAGCGGCTGCGCCTGCTCAATCAGGAGCCGGTGATGATTGAGCATTACATCATTCCGGTGCGACGTTTTCCAGGCCTGGAACGTTTCAATTTGGAGTCGCGCTCGATGTATGAGGTGATGGAACAAGAGTACCGGGTAAAGGTCGTTCGGGCTCGTCAGAGCCTGGAGCCGGTCGTGGCCAGCGAGTATGAGTCTGATCTGCTGGCGGTCCTGCCCGGTGCCCCGTTGATGATGGAGCGCCGCTTTTCCTACGACAGCCAGGATCAGCCGGTCGAGCACGGACGCGACCTGTACCGGGGGGATCGGTTCCGGTTTGTGACGGAAGTGGCGCCGCTGGAGAAGTAGGAGCCCGGGACGGGAGCGGGCGCAAGGGGAGCGTTTCCGGAAGAGATCCACAGGATCCGAGAAGAGGCTGACGATGAATAGCTTTGCAACCCTATTGAGCCAGAGTGAGGTCGAGCGGATTCACGAGGCCTCCCTGGAGATCCTGGAAAAAGTGGGAGTGCTCGTGCGGAACGAGAAGGCGCGCGCCATCCTGGCTCGGCACGGGTGCCGGGTCGAGACCGAGACCCAAATCGTCCACTACCCACGCAAGGTCGTGGAGGAATTTCGCTCCATGATTCCCCCCCAGTTCACGTTCTATGCCCGGGATCCTGCCCTCGACCGCACGATTCCGGACGATAGCCCGGTGATGGTGACGGGAAGCTCGGCTCCCAACGTGATTGATCCCCTGACCGGCCATGATCGCCGTGCCACCTCGGCGGACCTCGCCCAGATTGCTCATCTGATCAACGAACTCCCGGGATATGACGTGTTCTCGATCGCGACCCTGGCCCAGGACGCTCCGGCCGGCCTGTTCAGCGTGACGCGTTTCTACACCGCCCTGAAAAACTGCGCCAAGCCGGTTCGCGGCAGCGGGCCGTCGGAGGATGCCGAGAAGATCCTGCAACTGGTGTACCTGATTGCCGGGAGCGAGGGAGCCTACCGGGAGCATCCCTTTCTCACCCATCACTACTGCCCGGTGGTTTCTCCGCTCACCATGGATTTCGACTCGACCGAAAGCCTCATCTATTTCAGCGAGCGGAAACTCCCGTGCTACCCCACGATCGTGCCCAATGCCGGCCTGACTTCGCCCCTCACCCTGGTGGGGACGATTGTTCAGGGGAATGCGGAGTTCCTGGCCGCTGCGATTCTGGAGCAGATGATTTGGCCGGGAAAGCCGACCATCTACGCGACGCTGCCGACGGTGGGCGACATGCGCACCGGGGCCTACGCACCGGGAGCGATCGAAACCGGCATCCTGTTCCTGGGCTTTGCCCAAATGGCGCGCTTTTACAACGTTCCCAATGGGGGCTATATCGGCCTCACGAATTCGAAGCTGAACGACGCGCAGTCGGGCTACGAGACAGGGATGTCTGCCGTGGCGGGCCTCTTGGGCGGAGTGCATATGTTCAATACCGGAGGGCTGCTGGACTCCCTCATGACTTTTGACTTTGCCAAGGCGGTGATCGACGATGAGATTTTCCTGATGATGAAGCGCATCCAGCGCGGGCTGGAGTTTAGCGAAGACAACCTGGCCCTGGACCTGATCGCGGAGGTCGGGCCGGCGGGGATGTACATGGACCAGGTGCACACCCTCGAGCGCATGAGGACCACGGCCTTCCTGCCAGCGGTGGCGGACCGCGAAGCCCGCCAGCAGTGGGCGGAGAAGGGAGGGCTGGACTCCCAGGCGCACGCGATGCAGAAGGTGCGGGCGATCTTGACCCGTGACAACCCGGTGGTGTTCTCGGCGAGTGTTGAGGGGCGCATTCGCGCGGCGTTCCCCAATCTGGTGGCCGGCGATTCACGGCCGCCGGCCGGTTGGAAGGCCGAGTCCCCTGCTGCCGCTCGCGAAAGGACGGAGCGGCGGCGCCGCCGGACAGAGGGAGTCGAGGAGTCGTGAGTTCTGGGAGAGCAAGGAACGGAGCCGGGCAGAGCGAGGGTTAGGTTGGCATCCATGAGTTCAAGCGCTGCGTCGCAGGAATGCTTGGTGGTGCTCCTGCCTTCCGGGCGGAAGGGCAGGGTGACCCGGGGCATGACCCTCCTGGAGGCGGCCCGCACCCTGGGGGTGGAGATCGAATCCATCTGCGGTGGGCGCCAGACCTGCGGGAAGTGCCAAATCGCTCTCGAACGGGGCGACTTTCCCAAGCACGGGCTGGTATCCCGGGAGGCCAACCTCTCTCCGATGGGCGAGGCCGAAGCCGCCTACCTGGAGAAGAATCAGATCCTCGGTAGAAGGCTGGCCTGCGCCGCCCAGGTAATCGGGGATGTGCTCGTCTCCGTTCCGGAGGAAAGCCAGGCGCGCAAGCAGATCATCGCCAAGGAAGCCACTCAGCGGGTGATTGAGGTCCAGCCAGCGGTGCGCCAGGTCTATGTCGAGGCCATTCCCGCGACGATGCAGGACCATCGCGGCGACTGGGAGCGCCTGCAGGCCGCGCTGGAGGACCAATGGAACCTCAAGGACCTCTCCATTGACCTCCCGGCGCTCAAGACCCTCCAGCCCAATCTCAAGAAGGGGGATCACAAAGTCACCGTCTCGCTGTGGCAGGAGCGCCAGGTCTTGCGAATTGAGCCCGGCTATGCCGAGGGCGCCTACGGACTGGCGGTCGACGTGGGATCGACCACGGTGGTGGCGCATTTGTGCGACTTGAGAACGGGCAAGGTGCTCGCGACCGAGTCCATGATGAACCCTCAGGTGCGCTACGGCGAGGACCTGATGAGCCGGGTGACGTATGGGATGATGGAGCCTCAGGGCGTGACCCGCATGCATCGTGCGATCATTCGCTCCCTGAATGAACTGGCGGAAAAAGCTTGCCAATCGGTCGGCCTCACCCCCGACAGCCTCCTGGATTCCGTCCTGGTCGGGAACACCGTGATGCACCACCTCCTGCTGGGAATTGACCCGCTGGAGCTGGGCGGGGCACCCTTTGCGCTGGCTACCGCTTCGGCGACGGACCTCAAGGCGCGGGATCTGGGCCTGGAGTTCCATCCGGCCGCCCAAGTGCATCTCTTGCCCTGTATTGCCGGCCATGTGGGGGCGGACCATGTGGCGGTGCTTCTGGCGGAGGAACCTCACCGCCAGGATGAGATGGCTCTGGTGATCGATGTCGGCACGAACGCGGAAATGTCCCTGGGGAACCGGGAGCGCCTGCTGTGCGCTTCCAGCCCGACCGGGCCGGCCTTCGAGGGGGCTCAGATCACTCACGGCCAGCGGGCCGCACCGGGCGCGGTCGAACGAGTGCGGATCGATGCCCAGACTCTCGAGCCGCGCTATCGGGTGATCGGCTACGATGGCTGGATGGAGGGGGAGATCCCTTCCGGCCTCCCGGCCGAGGCTCGCGCCACCGGAATCTGCGGAAGCGGAATCATTGAGGCGGTAGCGGAAATGTACCTGGCTGGGATCATCGGATCGGATGGGCGGTTCAGCGAGCAGGCCGCAGACCGATCCCGCCGGGTTCGGTTTCGAGGCCGCAGCGGGGAGTTCATTCTGGTGGAGGGGAAGGGGACGATCTCGGGGGAGCCCATCCTCGTAACCCAAAGCGATGTGCGCGCCATTCAGCTGGCCAAGGCGGCGCTCTACGCGGGGGTCAAGCTGCTCATGACCCACCGAGGGGTGGAGCGAGTCGATCGCATCTCACTCGCCGGGGCTTTTGGCAGCTACATTGACCCTCGGCATGCCATGATTCTGGGAATGATCCCGGATTGCGACCTCGCGCGAGTTCAGGCGGTGGGGAATGCGGCCGGAGACGGCGCTCGCATCGCGCTGCTGAACCGCAGTCAGCGCCAGGAGGCCCAGCGCCTGGCGCGCTGGGCCGAGCACGTTCAAACGGCAACCGAGCCGAGCTTCCAGGAGGAATTCGTCGCGGCGATTGCCATCCCTCACGCTGCGGATGCGTTTCCGCACCTGGCGGGAGAACTGCCCCCGGCGGGAGCGCAGACGGCGCGGCACCCTCGCCGGCGCCCCACGGTTACCCACAAGGTAGAAAAGGGGACCCCATGAGCGATGAACCGAACCTCGCCCAACTGGAAACACCGCAACTGATCGACCAGATCAAAGATGATCTTTACGATGGCATGGCCGACCCGGTGGTCTCGGGCGTCAAGGAGCTATTGCGCCGGGGGCTGACCCCTTACGAGGTCTTAACCCGGGCGTTGGTGTCGGGCATGGACGTGGTGGGAGTCGACTTTCGCGACGGCATCCTCTTCGTGCCCGAGGTCCTCATGGCGGCCAAATCCATGAAGGCGGGCATGGAACTCTTGCGTCCCCTCTTGGCCGAGACCGGAGCCCCGCAAGTCGGTACGATGGTGATCGGTACGGTCAAAGGGGACATCCATGACATTGGGAAGAACTTGGTGGCCATGATGATGGAGGGGGCTGGCTTCAAGGTTGTGAACCTCGGCATCAACAATGACGCGGCGAAGTTCTTGGCCGCCGTGAGGGAACACCGGCCCCAAATCGTCGGCATGAGCGCCCTCCTGACCACGACCATGCCTTACATGGGCGTGGTGATCAAGGCCCTCCAGGAGGCGGGACTGCGAGACGATTTGATCGTCCTGGTCGGAGGGGCTCCGCTCAATGCCGCCTTCGCGGGGGAGATTGAGGCCGACGCCTACGGCCGGGATGCGGCGGTTGCCGTTGAGACGGCCAAGAAGCTGATGGCCATCCGACGGAGCGCAGCCAAGGGAGCCTGAGCCGTGAGCGAATGGAGCGAGCTTCTTGCGGGGCCGGGTCCGGTCCTGGCCGACGGCGCCATGGGGACCATGCTGTTTGAGCTGGGCCTGCAGTTCGGTGATTCTCCCGAGGGATGGAATCTCGAGCATCCCGACAAGGTCAAACAGGTGCATCGGGGCTACCTGGAGGCCGGGGCTCGTCTGGTCTTGACCAACACCTTCGGCGGCAACCGATTCCGGCTGGGGATGCACGGGATGGAGTCGCAGGTGGCCGAGTTCAATCGAGCGGGCGCTCGCCTGGCGCGCGCGGCGGTGGCCGAGACCGGTCAAAAGGCGCTGATCGCGGGCGACATCGGGCCCAGCGGGGGGATCATGGCCCCCCTGGGCGATCTGGATTATGAGCAGGCCCGGCGCGGATTTGCCGAACAAGCCCGAGCGCTCCTGGAGGGTGGAGTCGATCTGTTCTGGATCGAAACGATCTCCAGCCTCGAGGAGATGAAAGCCGCCTTCGACGGGGTGCGGACGGTCGAGCGGGAACGGCCGATCATTACCACCATGACCTTTGATACGCGCGGACGGACCATGATGGGGGTGACCCCCGAGGAGGCGGCCTCCGCCCTGACGGCGCTGGGCGCCGCTGCGGTGGGGGGAAATTGCGGCAATGGCCCGGAGGAGATCCTGGAGGTGATCCGGAAGATGAAGGCCACGGCCCAGGAGGGCACGGTCCTGGTGTCCAAGGCGAATGCCGGGATCCCTCGCCTGGAAAAGGGTCGAGCCGTGTATGAGGCGGGCCCGCGGGAGATGGGCTCCTATGCGTTAGCCGCACGCGAGGCCGGGGCAGTCATCATCGGTGCCTGCTGCGGAAGCACGCCCGCCCATTTGAGGGAGATGGCTCGCGCCCTAGCGCTCGGTCGCGCAGGCTAGGCGGCCCCATGCCCGGCGAAAAGCGCGAGCTCGCTTCGGAACCGCCGTCGAGCCGGACGGCGCTGGTTGCCTGCGGGGCCCTGGCCCGCGAGGTGCTGGCGCTCCGGGAGAAGTACGCCTGGCAGGCCGACGTGCTCGCGGTTCCCGCGCTGCTTCATAATCGGCCGGATCGAATTCCGGAGGCGGTGTTGCGGCGAATACGCGAGGCGCGCCGCGCTTATGGGCGAGTCATCGTCGTGTATGGCGACTGTGGCACGGGAGGGCTCTTGGACGCCCTCCTGGCCAGAGAAGGGGTCGAGCGCGTCTCCGGCCCCCATTGCTACGAGATGTATGCCAACGGTCGTTTTGACGACCTGATGGCCCAGTCGCTGGGCACCTTCTTTCTGACGGACTACCTGACCCGGTCGTTTGACCACCTGGTCATCGAGCAGCTGGGCCTGGACCGTCATCCGGAGCTGAGGGGAGAGTACTTTGCCAATTACCAACGCGTGGTCTACCTGGCGCAACGCCAAGACCCCGTTCTTCTGGGGAAGGCCCAGGCCGCCGCGCGGTTTCTCGGATTGCCGCTCGAGGTCATCTCCACCGGTTACGGTGCCCTGGAGCAGCGCTTGGCGAGGCTATTGGAGCCATGACCTGCACCTATCAGATCGTCTGTTGGCGCGACATCCCGGCCCAAGTGAAGGTTCGGGCCGGACGGCAACGGCTCTCCTGGCCTCTGAGCAAGCGCTTTCAGAGCGCGATCGATCAGGCCGCCATGCATGCCGGGAAGTCGGAGACGGATGAGTACCTGGCGGAGTGGCGAACCCAGGGGGCCGGGGAGCGCGAGGGTGAGGCGGAGGCCGTCGCCGAGGCGCTGCTGGCGGAACGAGAAAATGGATTCCCCGAGGAGAGACTGAGTCGCCTGGCGGCCCGCGGGGGTTGGGAAGCTTAATCGCCCCCAGGAAAGGCCGCGGGCCGTCGAGAGGCCGAATGGCTTTCTGGCAGAGATACCCGCGCCTGCTTGAGATCGCCTACGCCGGAACGGATCGGCTGTTGGCCTTCTTGCGCCCCTGGCTCAGGCCGGGAGGGAGAACCGAGCGCCTTTTTGTGGTCGGGGAGCGGCTAAGCAAGGGCCCGCTGTTCAACTGCCAGATGTGCGGGCAGTGTGTCCTGCACTCCACGGGCATGACTTGTCCCATGAACTGCCCCAAGAATATGCGCAATGGTCCCTGCGGCGGGGTGCGCCCCAATGGGCACTGCGAAATCCGACCGGAGATGACCTGCGTCTGGCTCCAGGCGTGGGAACGTTCCAGCCGCATGCCCCTCTACGGCTCCGATATCCATCAGGTTCTTCCGCCTCTGGATCGCAGAAGGCAAGGGAGCTCGGCCTGGCTCAATGAGCTGAATGGGTTAGCCGAGCCCCCGCCGGGATGGACTCCTTGACCTCCGGCTCGCGCCTGGAACGCGTCTTGCGCTCAGGGCGGTTCGCGGTGACCGCCGAATTGGACCCGCCCGACAGCGCGGATCCTCAAGCGGTCTATGACCGCGCCTTGGTCCTGGCTTCCGTGTGCGATGCGATCAATGCAACGGATGCCTCGGGGGCCAACGTGCACATGTCCAGCTTGGGGGTTTGCACCCTCCTGACCCGGGCCGGATACGAACCCGTACTGCAGATTTCCTGCCGCGATCGCAACCGCATCGCGATCCAGGGCGATCTGCTCGGGGCGGCCGCCCTGGGGGTGCGCAATGTGCTCTGCCTGACCGGCGACGGGGTCCAAAACGGCGACCAGCCACAGGCCCGCCCCGTTTTCGACCTGGATTCGGTCAGCCTGCTGCGATTGGCGCGCATGCTCCGGGACGAGGGCAAGTTCCTGAGCGGCCGCAAGATTGAGACCCCTCCCTCTCTCTTCCTGGGGGCTGCCGCCAATCCTTTTGCCCCTCCGTTCGAATACCGGCCGGTGCATCTCCACAAGAAGGTCCAAGCCGGAGCCCAGTTCATTCAAACCCAGTACTGTTTCGACCTCCCCCGCTTGCAGGAGTTCATGCACAAAGTTCGCGAAGAGGGGCTTGACCAGAAAGTGTTCATCCTGGTGGGTGTCGGGCCACTGCGCTCATGGAAGGCCGCCCGCTGGATGACCGAGAATGTCCCCGGGGTGGTGATCCCCAAGCCGGTCTTGGACCGTCTGGCCAGGACCCCCAGCCATCTCCAGCGCGAGGAAGGAAAGCGCTTGTGCGTCGAGATCATTCGGCAGGTTCGGGAGATCCCGGGGGTGAGCGGGGTCCACGTCATGGCCACCCGTCAGGAGAGCCTGGTAGCCGAGATCATCGAAGAGGCCGGGCTTCTCCCGCGCCAGGCCCAGACCCGCCCCCCGGACCTTGTCGCAACCTAGGAGACCTCCCCATGCAGACCTTGCTCAAGTCTCCAACCCGAGAGGTGCGGATCGGGCCCGACCAGCCCTTCGTCATCATCGGCGAGCGCATCAACCCGACCAACCGCTCGAAACTGGCGGCTGAAATGGCGGCGGGCGATTTCTCGCGAGTGAAGGCGGAGGCGGTGGCCCAGGTCGAGGCGGGGGCTCATGTGCTGGATGTCAACGCCGGTATCCCTCTGGCCGATGAGCCGGCCATCCTGGCCGAGGCGATCCGGGTGGTGCAATCGGTGGTGGAGGTTCCCCTCTGTCTCGATTCCTCCGTGATCCCGGCCCTTCAGGCCGGTTTGGCGGCTTACCGAGGGAAGGCTCTGGTCAACTCGGTGACCGCGGAGGAGGAACGGTTGGAGGCTGTTCTGCCCCTGGTACGAAAGCACGGTGCGGCCGTGATCGGCGTGACCAACGATGAAAGCGGGATCTCCGAGGACCCCCAGGTGCGCTTCCGTGTCGCCCAGCGGATCGTGGCGCGGGCCGAGTCCTACGGCATCCCGCGCGAGGATGTGCTCATCGACCCTCTGGCCATGCCCGTCGGGGCAATGGCCTCGGCCGGGGTCTCCTTTTTCGCCCTGGCGCGCAAGCTGCGAGAGGAGCTGGGGGTGAACACCGTGTGCGGTGCCTCCAATATCTCCTTCGGGCTTCCGGACCGGGTCAGCCTCAATGCGGCTTTCCTGGCCATGGCCATCGCCGCCGGATTAACTTGCGCGATCACCAATCCGCTCGAGGAGGACATCCGCAAGGCCATCCGGGCGGCCAATGTGATGATGGGTCACGATGAGAACTGCACGGCCTGGCTGACGGCCCAGCGGGGGGAGTCCCCGCAGGAGGCCCGGGACCGCGCGGCTCGCAGGGAGCGCCGGCGCGCCCGCGCGGCCTCCTGAGGGCACCCCCTGCAAAGGAAGGGGCCCCACGGAGGGAATGGCCTGGGGGGCTCCGGCTCGGTTCCGGTTAGTCGCGGCCCGCGGCTTGCTCCAGCCAGTCCCCAAAAGCGGCCGAGTGCATGACCTGCAGGGCTCGGTCCCAACGCGTCTGGCAGTAACCCCAGAAGTCATAGTCCAGTTTGGAAACCTTGGCCTGAATGGCGCCCCACAGGGTCCAGCCGACGTCGGACATCAGTGCGTACAGGTGCATGCGGGCGAGTTGGAACCGGCGGACCTCCCCGAAGTAGGCGCGGCACAATTCAGCGAACTGGACTTTGCTGTATCCCAGCTCCTGACAGGTGTTGCCGAGTTCGAAGCAGGGATCGTTGTTGCCGCTGTATTCGAAATCGATGAGGCGCAACCTCTGGCCGTCATCGATGTAGTTCTCGGCCAGGAGGTCATTGTGGCAGGGCACGCTGGGAAGCGCGTGCGCCCCCAGAGCCCGCTCGATGCGCCCGAAGGTCGGCCGCTCCTGCGGGTAGCCAGCGGGGACTCGCACCTCGTGCTCCCTGGCCATGCGCAAGTAGAACTCCACCAGGCGGAACATGTTGAAATCGGTGAGGAAGCGCGGGCCGGCGTGGAGGCGCAGGAGCGATTGGGCAATCCGTTCCGGCATGCCGGGGGAGCCGAGGGCCCGATTGGACATGGTGGTTCCCGGGATATACTCCAGGACCATCACGCAATCCTGAGGGAGGTAGTGGAGGACCTTCGGCCCGACCCCCGCCTGGGCGGCCGCCTTCGTGTTGAAGTACTCGTTATTCCGATCGACCGCCAGGAGTTGGGTACTGGCCCCGGGGATGCGCACAACGCAGGGAGACCCGTCCACCTCGACCCGGTAGTTGGTGTTGGTCAATCCGCCGCCCAGGAGCTGGAAGGATACCTCGCGCCCGCGCCATTCGGGGATCCGTTCGATGACCTCTTGGATGGAGGGAGTCACGCCTGCCTCCTCGAGTGGGTGGCCCAGGGAATCCCCAGCGCCTGCCCTCTCCCTCCCGGGCTTTGAGTCCGGGGTGATCGATCAGCTGCGCAGGTGGACCCCGGCCGCGTCGTAGAGGACATCCCGGGCCACCTGGCAGGGCACGCGCCGGCCGAAAACCTCCGCCTCGAGGCGGGTGCCCTCCTGAGCCAGAGCGACGGGCAGGTAGCCGTAGGCGATGTTGCGCTTCACCGAGAAACCATAGCCCGTGCTGCGCAGCCTGCCCACCACCTCCGACCCGAGCAGCACGGCTTCGCCACCATATACGGTCAGGTAGTCCTCTCCGCCGAGGGTCAGGGTGCACAACTTCTGGGTGAGGCCCTGCTCTTTGATGTGGAGCAGAGCTTCCCGGCCGACAAAATCGCCCTTGTTGAAGCGGACGCAGAATCCCAGCCCGGCGGCCAGCGGGTTCTCAATCATGGTGACATCCAGGCTGTAGTAGCGGTAGCCTTTTTCCATCCGCAGCGAGTCCAGGACCTTGTAGCCGCAGGCCGCCAGGCCGTGCTTGGCCCCAGACGCCCACAGGGCATCCCAGACCTGCATAGCCCGCTCATTGCGAACGTAGATCTCCCAGCCGAGTTCACCCACGTAGGTGACGCGCTGCGCCAGGACCCCCACCCCCGCCAGATCAATACTCCGGGCGGTCATGTAGGGAAAGGCCTGGTTGGACACATCGCTCGCGGAGATGGACTGGACCACTTCCCGGGCCCGGGGTCCCCAAAGCCCGATGGTGGCGAATTCCTCGGTCACGTCGCGCACTTCGACGGGCGGGTCCTGGGGCCGAATTCCCATGCGGATCAGGCCGAGATCGTTGCCGATAAAGTTCGAACCGGTCACCACGCGGTAGTGGTCCTCGGCGAGGCGCGTCACGGTCAGGTCCGCCTCCACCCCGCCCCGGGTGTTGAGAAACTGAGTATAGATGACGGACCCCACCGGCCGGTTCATTTCGTTGTCGGCCAGCCGCTGGAGAAGCGGCAGGGCGGCGGGGCCGCGAACATCGATCTTGCCGAAAGAGGTCATGTCGAAGATCCCGGCCCGCTCCCGCACGGCGCGGTGTTCGTCGCCCACCTGCCCGAAATAGGGCGGTTGCGCCCAGCCCCATTCCCTCTGGTCGGCACCGGCGCGGCGCCAGGGCTTGCCCGGCTGGAAGAAATTGACCCGTTCCCACCCGTTCTTTTCCCCAAAGACAGCGCCCAGTTCTTGCATCCGAGGGTGGATCGGGCTTTCCCGGCGGGGACGCGCCCATTCATTCTCGTCGTTGGGGTACCTCAGCAGGTAGTAGTACTTCACCCCTTCCCGGGTGCGTTCGGCGGCATAGGAGGGGTCCACAAAGTACCGCCCGAAGCGCCAGGCGTGGAAGGCATACACGTCCAGGGATGGCTCGCCTGCGACGATCCACTCGGCCAGTACCTTGCCCATCCCGCCCGCGCCGCCATATCCGTTGAGCGAAAGACCCGCCGCCATCCAGACGCCCCGCACCCCGGGCAGGGGGCCCAGCATCGGGCGGCTGTCGGGGGTGTAGGCCCCGGGATGGCAGGTGATCTTGCCAATCTCCGCCTTCTCGAGATAGGGGATGCGCCGGATCACCCCTTCCAGGAGCGGCTCGAACCGGTCAAAGTCGGGCGGCAAGGATTGACCCCCGTGTTCCCAGGGCGCCCCGTCGACCCAGCGAGCATGCGGGTTGAGCTCATAGCCTCCCACCAAGATGCCGCCCGCCTCTTCCCGCAAGTAGACCAGGTTGTCAGGGTCGCGGACACAGGGTGTGTCGTGGGGAAGCTCCCTTCCGGGCACGGCCTTGAGCGCCACGTGCTGATGGTCCACCGGGGTGGTGGGGACGTGCACGCCGGCCATCGCCGCCACCTGTGGTCCCCAGATCCCGGCGGCAATGACCACGATCTCGGTGCGGATGGCTCCCTTGTCCGTGAAGACTCGGGTCACTTCTCCCTGGGGTGAGAGCTCGATGCCCGTGACCCGGGTATTAGTGTGGACGCTGACCCCTAGCGCCCGGACGTGTTGGGCCAGGCCGGTGGTCGTCAGGTAAGGATCGAGGTGCCCATCCCGAGGGAGGTAGACCGATCCATACAGGCTTTCCTTGGAGAGCGCGGGGAAAAGGCGGACGGTCTCCTCGGGTGAGATAATCTCGACCTCCAGGCCGATGGCCTTGGCCTGACTCACGTTGCGCTGGAGTTCCTTGAATTGGGCCTCACTGGAGGCCAGCCTGAGGCTGCCCACATGGCGGAAGAGTCCCAGCTCGCTGAAGAGGTCAATGCTGTACTTGCGGATCTGCATCAAGGTAGGGGAGGTGTGGAACTGGGTAACCAAACCTGCGGCCCAGCCTGATTCGCCGCTCGCAATCTCTCCCTTTTCGAGCAAGATCACATCTTTCCATCCCAACTTGGCCAAGTGGTAGGCCACGCTCACGCCCATGATTCCGCCGCCGATGACGACTACCCTGGCTTGGTCTTTCATCGCAATCCTCCTTGTGGGTCCGAAAGCTGGAATTAGTGCGCTGAGTGCGAGGGGCGCGCCTGCACCCACCGCGATGATCCAAAGAGCGCAAAGAGGGCTTTACGAGCTTTGGGACGGCGCGGTGGAACCTGGCATCCGAGGCAGGCAAGCGGGGGCCCGAAGAGGGCCCCCACTTGCCTTTTGGTGCGAGGTTACTCGGGCGGGATCTCCTTGAAGGCGTAGTCCACGTTGATCCCACGTGACTTCTGTGTCTGCTTGACGATCAGGTACCAGACTACCGAGATCAGGATGATCGCGAAGGCGATGATCTGCGCCAACAGGTGGGTCGGGAAGCTGCTGAAGTCCCAGACACCCAGCACGCCCAGGGCCGGGGAGAGCAGGAAGGCGATCACCATGGCCATCCCGAACCCGCCGCCAAGCATGCCCAGGGCGGAGAGCCAGGGCATCGGCTTGCCGTTCAGCCACTCCAGCAGGTGGCTCCTCATCGGGTAGAGGAAGGCGGCCACGGCTGCAAGCGAGGCGAGCCGGATCAGCCAGGACAGGACCGCCGAGCTGGCGAAGGCCTGGGGAGCCAGCACCCAGGTCAGCGCAACGAATGCAGCCGCGCCGAGCAGGGTGAAGAGTACCCCTACGATCCCGCTGACTCTATATTTTGCGCCCGGAGAGGCCTCGTAGACTTCCTTGGCGCGGTAGGGCAGCAGGGCACCGGCCAGACAGGTGATGATGAACACATAGCCGCAGCCGAAGGTCACTCCCAGGGTCAGGGTCGTCCAGGTGAAAGGCTGGGTGACCAGGCTATAGGCCACGATCACCGGCAGGCTCGCCAGGAAGTAGCCGAGGTGAGCATTCACTGGGGTATGGAACCGCTCGTTGACCTTGCTAAACCAATTCGGTAGCAGGCGGTCGAGCGACATGGCTACAAGGATGCGCGTCATTCCGATGTAGCAGTTGCAGACGATCTGGAAGCCGTTCAAGAGATAGCCGAGGCCGATGATCAGCACCACGATCGGGCTGGCGGTGAGAGCCACCGCCAGGATCGGGGGCCACAGGCTGAAGCCGTTGATGTTAGCCGCGGACACTCCAGACCAGTAGCCCGCGCCGGCCACGTACAGAAATTCCGAACCGGCCACTTTCAGGATGCCCACCGCCAGCAGGGCCAGCAGCAGGCCGGTGGCGATCAGGGAGCCGACCATGATAAAGGTCTGCGAGCGGAAGCTGCGGGCGTCTTTGATCTCGCCGTTCTGCTCGGCTGAGTAGGTCGCCCACTGCAGGGAAGTCCAGGCGATCGGCGCGACCAGCAGGGTCGCCAACAAGCTAAAAGGCGGATGAACGTTGATCCCGGCCTTGGTCACGGCATCCAGGGCGGTCTGGTAGAAGTTTGCTCCACCGCCTGAGGCCACCGCGAAGGCGTTCAGCCGCGAGATGAATTCTCTGGCGGGCGTGGTAAAGAGGACAACAAAGACGGTGGCAAAGCACAAAAGCGTACCCCAAAAAATCACGTGCTGGAAGCGCACGTAGTTCTTGAAGCCCGAGGTCAGTAGAATGAGCGACAGGAGGGCGTTGACGACGCTGACGATGATGATGCCCGTCGCGGAGGTAAACCAGACACCCAGATTCGACAAGGAAACCACGTGCATCGTGGCCCCCAGGCCCAGGAAGAGCGGCGCAAACCCGAGATAGGAGACCAGCCAGCCGGAGAGCGCCACCCACTGCAGAATCCAGATGACGAAGCCCGACATCACCACGGTGAAGGCCAGCCCGCCGCCGAAGACGCGGCTCTGGAACACGTAGTCGCCGCCCGAGCGCGGTAGGGCCGTCGAGAGCCAGACATAGACGAAGGCAATCGGGATCTCAATCACCATGGCCAGGAGGATCCCCCAGACCAATTGACCGCCAGGAAGCGTCGCCGGCGCCCACAGGTATGTCCAGGGGAAGATCAAGCCCATCGTGAGAATGTTGTAGACGAATGCCGAATACGGAGACATCACCCGCACCAGCCCGGAGGCCTTGCGGGTGAAAACCTCCGTTCCCGCAACAGCTGCTGTGGTCATGTCACATACCTCCTCGAACCAGAACCAGGGGATAGCCGAATCCGGAAATCTCGCTCGCGCCAGCCTTCCCTTCGATAGGCACCTCCCTCCCCTCCTTGGAAACCTAAAAAGCCCGGGACCCTCAGCCGGAGGTCAGTTGGTAGCTGTCCACCTTGCCGTTCACCAGGTTGGCCAACAGCCCGCGCAGGATCCCTTCCCCGTATTCGCTCCCCGGGTTGACGCAAAGGGTCTTGCCGATCTTGACGACGCCAGTCGATTCGTGAATGTGCCCGTGCAGGCCGAGCATGGGCTGGTGCTTCTCGATGGCACTTCGCACCGACTTACTGCCCGCGCCGTGCAGGACGACCTGCCCCGCCCTTACGATCTGGGAGGGGGGATCCGTATTCCAATCGAGCTGGGGACAGGTGTCGAGGGTCGAATCGACCGGCGGGTCATGCAGGTTGAAGATGCAGGTAGACATATCGACGACTTGGGCGGCCAGGCTCTCGATGAGCTTACCGAGTTCCTCGTCCGGCATCTCGCGCGGGGTCTTCCAGGGGGTGGGGGTGCTGGCCCCAATGCTCATCATGGAGTGGGTCTCGTCGATGGGCACGATCTTGCTCTCGCAGGCGACGACACTGCCAATGGAATTGCTCTGCAAGACGGTCAGCACGTCGGGATAGTCATCGTTGCCGCCAGTGATGTAGCACTTGATGCCCGTCCCCTTGAGGCGGGTGTCAGCGAGTTCGATCCAGGAGGTGAGCCGTTGCCGGGCGAGATCGTGGAAGAGCGCGTCCACCGAGGCCTTGTTGGCCTGGATCTCATGGAACTCGTCTTCCCCCATGATCTTATAGTAAAAGCCGAGGGTCCCGATTCTCTCCTGTAGCTTCTTCAGTTCTTCCTGCGTGGATAGGTGCTGGACGGTCCCTTGCAGGGTGGCGCGGTACCCGCTCTTCTCCTGGATGATGGGGATCGTCATTTTGCCGATGATATCGCCGCCCATGACCAGTACGCTGGCGTCGTAAAACTTGCCCGCGTTGAGGAACTTGCGGAACGTCCGCTCCGACCCGTGGACATCGGTCGCATAGAACAGGCGAGTCGTTTTCTTAGCCTGCTTCGAAAACACCGGCATGCGCCTTCTCCTGATCTTCCCTGACCGGGAATCCATCTTCGGCCCCGGGTGCGGGGCAAGCCAGGATGACATTCACCCCGCGCGCTTCCAGCTGGGCCCGGGCTTCTTGGCCCAGGCCCTCATCGACTACCAGGGCCTGGATCTGATCGATCTTGGCCAGCTCGAAGTTGGAGACTACTCCCCACTTGCTGTGGTCGGCGACGACCGCCACCAGGCCTCGTGTGCGCTCGATCATCGTACTGGCCGTTTCCGCCTCCGCGCTGGCGGGGGTGGTGCAGTGGAACTTTAGGCTGATCCCATCCACCCCGATGAAAGCCTTGTTGGCATATACCTTCTCAAGCATCTCGATGGCAAATCGACCGGCTGTGGAATTGGACCGGGGGCGAAAGGTTCCACCCAGGAGGAGGATATCGAAGGGCGCATCGCGCACCTCATTGGTCGCGGTGACGTTGCTGGTGATGACGGTGATGTGGGAGAGGTCCGGCCGAGCCCGCAAGCTGCGCATGACCTCGGTCGTGGTGGTGCCGCTGTTCAGGAAGACCATGTCGCCCTCTTCGACGAGGGCTGCGGCCGCCTTCCCGATCCACCGCTTTTCGGCCGGGTGAGCCAGGGCGCTGTGGGAATAGCCCGGCTCCTGGGGCATGCGCTGGGAGAGAATCGCCCCGCCATGAGTTCTTTCCAAAAGCCCCTGCGTCTCCAACCATTCGAGATCGCGCCGGACGGTGGCTTGGGAGGCCCGCAAAAGGTCGCTCAGGGTTGAGAGACGCACGACCTGATGGATTTGAAGATACTCGGCGATCAGCTTCCGCCGCTGAGCGGGGATGAGGCTCTGGTCAGGTTCGGTCACTTCACCTTTCCTCCGAGACAAGCGATCGTGCACAGTTGCCTACCCGAGAGTGTACATCGCTGGCAGATTATGAGCGAATTTACAAGATTTCGATTGGCTCTCCTTCCCAGCGATTACATTATGCAAGAGGAGGCCCAAGGTGTCAACTGGGTTGGATGTTCCTTAGAAGCAGCTTCAATTCCCAATAGACCCGTGAGATAGCAGTTCGAGCCATATCCCTATGCCCCCTGCGAGGGGGCGAAACAAGCAACCCGTGACATATGGTGCTTGCGGATGAAGCCTTTTGCGCTCTTCTGAGGTCCATTGTATAATCAGCCGACACAATCTTGCCTCACCCATGAGGTCTGTGCCGATGACCAGTAGCCACCTTGCGATGGCGCCGCAAGACGCCGCGGAACGCCGTCGTTTTGAGAATGAACTGCAGCGCATCATTGCGGCCGGACAAGAAGGCCATGTGGTCATGCGGGTGCTTGGATCCCTGGCTTTTCAACTCCATTGCCCCAAGTACGGCTACCTCCAACAAAAGCTGGGTCGCGCCTACACGGACATTGATTTCGCGGCCTACGGCCGCGAGGCCGGGGGAGTGCGGGCCTTGATGGCTGGCCTGGGATACTCCGACAACCGGGAGGTCTTCGTGGTTTCCGAAGGCGCCCGCGCCATCTTCGACAACCCGAAACTTGGCCTGCACGTCGATGTGTTTTACGATCGGCTCGATTTCTGCCATATCATTTCGTGGGCTGGCCGACTCGAGGTCGATACCCCGACGATCCCCCTGGCGGAGATGTTCCTCGAGAAAATGCAAATCGTGCGCATCAACGAGAAGGACATCATTGACACGATCATGCTGATTCTCGAGCATCCGTTTGGGGTCGGCGACGAAGAAGCGATCAACATGGCCCACGTGTCCCGGCTTTGCGCCTCCGATTGGGGCCTCTGGCGGACCGTGACGATGAACCTGCAGAAGGTCGCCCGGTTGGCGCCGGGCTACGATCAGCTGGAGCAGGACCACAAGAGGCGGGTTGACGAGCAGGTCCAGTCGGCGCTGGCCGCTATCGAGGCCGAGCCGAAAACGATGGCCTGGAGGTTGCGATCCCGGGTAGGCGATCGGGTAAAGTGGTACAAGGACGTGGATGAGGTGGAATAGCCGCCGGACCGTGTTCGCCGGTTAGGCGAAGCCCCTGGCGGGGAGGGAAGGCCATGGATAAGACCGTTCGCGATCTCATGCACCGGGGCTTGATCACCTGTCCAGCCGATACCCCCTTGGGGCAGGTCGCGCAGCTTCTGGATCATTATCATATCCACGCCCTGTTGGTCGCGGACGGGACCGGGCGGCCGGTGGGCATCCTCACGGATTTCGACCTCTTGGCGGGCGAGTGGCTTTCCAGCAACTCCGAAAGCCTGGCGGCGATGCGCAAGATGACCGCGGGTGAACTGATGACCACTCCGCTCAACAAGGTGAGGGCCGAGCTCTCGGCTTGCGAGGCGGCTGGTCTCATGCGCCGCCAGGGAGTCAGCCGGCTGGTGGTGGAAGAGGGCGGCCAGCCGGTCGGGGTGATCTCCACCTCCGACCTGGTGGGAGGCATGGTCCAAGAGCGTGATCTAGAACGGCGGACCGTGGCCGATGTGATGTCCCGCTGCATGCTCATCTGTCGCGAAGAGACCCCGCTCCATGTCGTTGCGCGCGGGATGACGGACGCCCGGTACCGTTCCGTAATTGTGGTTGACTCCCAGGGGCGCCCCTTGGGGGTGGTGAGTGGGCTGGACATGCTGGCCTATTGCGAGAGGCAGCAGGTCGACCGCACGGCCGGAGAGGCGATGCACCCCATGCTGACCGTCCATTCAAATGCCAGCCTGCGGGAGGCCGCCAACAAGATGATTCAGCATCATCACCACCGCTTGGTAGTGGTTGATCCCCATGAAGCCGAGACGATCCCCTTGGGGGTTATTTCTTCCTTCGACATTGTCGAGGAGATGGCTCAGCCCGGCTCGGCCTGGCAGCGATAGTCAGGCGGCACGTGGCAGGCGGGAGAGGATGAGGGTAGCCTCCCGGGGGCCAGACAGCTTGGCGCGAGTCCCGCAGTGGAGGGGTCGCATGGATCTGAAGGTGACCTCCCTATGAAGGTGGTGTCTGACCTTCGCGAAGCCAAGAGGGGCGGGCTGCCGATGGGCATCTCCAAGCCCGACTTGGACTTTCAGGGGTACGCCCGGAAGCCCATCGATCGAAGGGAACAAGCGCTGCCATCTCTGCCGGAATTCATGGCCTGAGGAGGTTGTGGATGTCTTCTGAACTTCCGTCACACGCTCGCGTCGTGATCATCGGAGGAGGGGTGGGGGGAGCCAGCATTGCCTATCATCTCACCCTGATGGGATGGAAGGACGTGGTCGTGCTGGAACGAGGCGAGCTGACTTGTGGCTCCACCTGGCACTCGGCGGGTCTGGTTGGCCAACTACGCTCCGATTTCAACCTGACCCGCATGATGAAGTACAGCACCGAACTCTACAGCCGGCTGAAGGAGGAGACCGGACAGGATACCGGGTGGCGAGAGGTCGGAGGGATCCGGCTCGCTTCGTCCGCGGAGCGCATGCAGGAGCTCAAGAGACAGGTGGGCTACTCCCGCTCCTTCGGCATGCCCCTGGAGCTGATCACGCCGAATGAGGCCAAGAAGCTCTTTCCCCTGATCAACTTGGAGGGCGTGCTGGGGGCGGTGTATACGCCGACCGACGGTTCGATCGATCCGACCGGCTTGACCATGGCCTTGGTGGCCGGTGCCAAAAACCGAGGGGCGCGTTTCTTCACCCAAACCAAGGTGACGGGGATTCACGTGACCAATGGGCGGGTGGAGGAAGTAGTCACCGCCCGAGGATCCATCCGGGCGGAGGTCGTGGTCAATGCGGCGGGACAGTGGGGTGGCCAGATCGGGCGTATGGTGGGAGTAACCTTGCCGGTCGTGCCGATGGCCCACCTCTATCTGATCACCAAACCGATCGAGGGCGTGCAGCACGACTTTCCCACCTTGCGCGACCCGGATCTGCTCGTGTACTGGCGGGAGGAGGTCGGGGGGCTGGTCACGGGAGGGTACGAGCGCCTGCCCGAGCCGTACGGGCTGGGGGGAATCCCAGACGACTTTCAATTCAAGTTGCTGCCTCCCGACTGGGACCGATTCACCCCGCTGATGGAAAACTCGATCCGCCGCGTGCCGGCCGTGGAGCAGGCGGAGATAGTCCAGTTGCTCAACGGGCCGGAGGGGTTCACCCCGGATGGCGAGTTCCTCCTGGGCCCCACCTCGGTCAAGGGCTTCTGGGTGGCCTGCGCCTTCTGTGCTCATGGGCTGGCGGGAGCGGGTGGGATCGGCAAGGCCATGGCGGAATGGATCATCGATGGGACTCCCGAGTGGGACACATGGCGCCTCGACGTGCGCCGCTTCGGGCCCAATTACGCCAGCCGCGACTACATTGTGGCGCGCACGATCGAAACCTACAGCAAATACTACGACATCCACTACCCGGGCGAAGAGCGCGAATCGGTCCGAAACCTGCGCCTCTCCCCCGCCTATGAATCGCAACGGACGCTCGGGGCCAGCTTCGGAGAGAAGTTCGGCTGGGAGCGACCCAACTGGTACAGCTCCTACGAGGGCCAGGCCAAGCATGGCTATGAGCCCAAGGGCTGGGCCCGCGTGTACTGGTCTCCGGCCATTGGGGTGGAGCACCTGGGAACCCGCGAGCGGGCTGGCCTCTTCGATGAGAGTTCCTTCAGCAAGATTGAGGTGCGCGGGCCGGGCGCACTGAAGCTATTGCAGTATCTTTGTGACAACGACCTGGACAAACCGGTGGGCAGCGTGGTGTACACCTCGATGCTCAATGCGCGCGGAGGCATCGAGTGCGACTTCACCATCACCCGCACCGCGGAGGACCGCTTCCTGATCGTGACGGGGACGGCCTTTGGACAGCATGACCTGGGGTGGATCCAACTGCACATCCCGGAACAGGACGGGGTATGGGTGGAAGATGTGACCTCCTCCTATGCCTGCATCGGCCTGTGGGGTCCGAAAGCCAGGACGGTGCTCGCGCAGGTATGCAAGGACGATGTCTCCAATGAGGGTTTCCCCTACATGACGGCCAAGCGCATTGCGGTAGGGGACGTGCCGGTCTGGGCCCTGCGGGTCACCTACGTCGGCGAACTCGGCTGGGAATTCTACGGCCCCATCGAATACGGCCGGCGGCTGTGGGACACGCTCTGGAAGGCCGGCGAGCCAGAGGGCATCGTCGCCGCCGGCTACCGGGCCATCGACAGCCTGCGCCTGGAGAAGGGCTACCGCTATTGGGGAGCGGACATCAACCCGGACTACACCCCGTACGAGGCGGGCATGGGCTTCGCGGTCAAGCTGGACAAAGGCGATTTCCTGGGGAGGGAGGCTCTCCTCCGACAGAAAGCCGAGGGCCCCAAGCAGAAGCTGTGCTGCCTGACGATTGCCGATGCAACCCGGGTGGCCCTGGGCAACGAGCCCATTCGCAGCCAGGACAAGGTGGTGGGCTGGGTGACCTCGGGAGGCTATGGGTACTCGGTCGGCAAGAGCATCGCCTACGGATACCTGCCGGCGGGACTGGCCAAGCCGGGCACGGATCTGGAGATTGAGCTCTTCGGGGAGTGGCTGAAGGCGAGGGTGGAACGCGAACCCCTTTGGGATCCGAAGGGGGAGCGGATTCGGGCCTAGCAGGATGCTGATATATTCCCTTTCGCCGGGGGCGTCGGGCGCAGGTGCGCCCTGGCCCGGCGGAGATGAGGCAAGACGTAGGAGGAAAAGGAAATGACCGAGAGTGTGGTGGAAAGGCTGCAGAAGACCAATCCGGACATGGAGATTTGGTGGGATTCATCTCCTTTGGTGTTCAACCCGTGGGTGAAAAAGATGGTGGAGGCCGCTCCGGCTGGCCAGAAGAAGGAGCTGGAGGCGCAGCTCAAGCGCCTGATCCTCTGGGAAGATCTTCCCCGGAGTGTAATCCGCGGATGCACGACGAACCCTCCGCTTTCGCTCGCCGCCATTAAGTCCGACCCCAGCTTTTGGGAAAAGTGGGTGGACGACCGGATTCGCTCCACTCCGGGGATCACGCTGAAGGAGCTGTGGTGGATCACTTATAAGGAAGCGATCCGGCGCGGGGCGGAGATGCTGCTGCCCATTTACGAGGCCTCGGCGGGACGGTTTGGGTGGATCTCGGGCCAGTTGGATCCGCGTCTCTTCACCGAGGTGGACCAGATGCGCCCCCAGGCCGATGAGCTGCATGCCATCTCGCCGAATGTGATGATCAAGGTTCCGGCCAGCCAGCAGGGCCCGGAGGTGGTCAAGTACCTTACCTCCAAGGCGATCTCCACGAACGTGACCACTTGCTTTACCCTGCCGCAGATCATGGCGGTGGCGCGCGCGGCCCAGGAGGGGGTGGAGGAGGCCAAGAAGAACAAGGTCGACCTATCCCGCTGGCGGGCGGTGATCACCCATATGCTGGGACGGCTCACCGAGCGAGAAGTGATCTGGGAGCAGGCGGCCTACTATCGGGTGAATTGGACCGAGGCCGACCGGCGCTGGTTCGGCCTGGGGGTCTTCAAACGGGCCTACCAGTTGCTCAAAGAAGGGGCCTACCCCAGCAAGATGCTGCTGTGCTCGGTGCGACCGGGGCCGCTCGTCAACGGCAAGCAGCGCTTTTGGGACATTCAGGAGCTGGCGGGGGGGGACATTGTCTACACCCTGCCCCCCTATGCCCTGGAGCCCATGTTCGCGCTGGGGGATCTTCTGGACTTCCGGGAGGGGGCCATTGAAGACCCGATCCCCGAGTCGACGGTCGAGAAGATTTACCAGATGCCCTACACCCTGCAGGCCTACGAACCCAATGGGCTGGCGCTGGATCAGTTCAACACCCACCCGGCGACGATTTACACGGTGGGGGAGTTTTCCAAGGCCGTCCAAGGGGTGGAGGAATTTTGCTCGAGCCGCCTGAAGGCCGCCAAGGTGCCGGTGGGGGCCTGATGGTCTGAGGCCGGCGGGCTTGCCGCCAAGGCCAAGCGTTGACCGCTCGAGCGTGAAGGCACGCGCCCTGCCACGGACGGCATGGGTTTGGATGGAAGGACGGATTCTATTTGGGCCCAGCCTGTGGACTCCAGGCGGAGTGCGCCCAAGGCGGGCGATTAAGGCAAGATTACGTCATCCAGTCAGCGTACATTCTTGAATGACATTTGTCTACCGGCCAGGATGCGATCGGCACGGTTGCTAAGGTGGGTCAATTGATATAGACTTAGCCGCACGGAGGGAGGTCGGAGCGGGTGGTAGAAACGTTGTCGGCCCCTCCGGGTGCGGGGGAAGGAGGATGAGAGGCCCCAGCGAACGGATCTTCCCAGATCACAAACAGTCGTTCTTTCAAAAGGAATTGTCGCTCTCGCACTTTGCGCCGAACGGTGTGCGAGGTTCCGGCGACAGCCACTTGGAGCCCTCACGGTTCCAAGACCGATTGAGCAAGGAGGAGATCTAGTCTATGTCAACCAAGAAGATGGTTTGGGCAGTGATGGCGTTGGCCATCGTCCTGGCGGCGTGCGCGCCAGCCGCCACGGCGGTTGCGCCGATTGTGGAGACTGTTGCGCCGATCGTTCAGACCGTTGTGGTTCCCGCCACCCCCGGGCCGACCCCAACCGCGAACCCGATGGATGCGCTGATCGCCGCGTGCAAGCAGGAGGGTGCGGTTACTCTCATCGCCGACCCGCGCGACTGGGCGAACTACGGCACACTGATAGATACGTTTGGATCCAGGTACGGCGTGTCGGTCGGCGACCTGAACCCGACGGGCAGCTCGCAAGAAGAGCTGGACGCGATCAAGGCCAACGAGGGCAACAAGGGTCCTCAGGCTCCCGACACGGTGGATATCGGCTACACGCTTGCAAATTCGGCCAAATCCGGGGGCCTGTTGGCGCCCTACAAGGTTGCCGGTTGGAATGATATTCCGATCAAGGACCCGGATGGTTACTGGTGGGAGGAATACTACGGGGTGATGACCTTCGAGGTCAACGCCAAGCTTGTGAAGGATGTGCCTCAGGACTGGTCCGATCTGCTCAAGCCCGAGTACAAGGGCATGGTCGCCCTCGCGGGTAACCCGACAGGTTCGAACCAGGCCATCATGGCCGTTTATGCTGCGGCGTTGGCGAACGGCGGATCGCTCGACAACGCTCAACCCGGGCTTGATTTCTTCGCCAAGCTCAACAAGGCGGGCAACTTCGTCCCGGTGATTGCCCATGCGGCTTCCCTGGCCCAGGGCGAGACCCCGATTGTCCTGCGCTGGGACTACCTGGGGCTGGCAGACCGCGATACGTTGGCGGGCAACCCGCCAGTGACCGTGGTTGTCCCCAAGAGCGCCACGATCGCAGGCCCTTATGTGGCGGGCATCAGCGCCTACGCGCCGCATCCGAATTGCGCGAAGCTGTGGCAGGAGTTCCTCTTCTCGGATGAGGGCCAAGTAGACTGGCTGCGCGGCTATGTCCATCCGGCCCGCTTCGCGAGCCTGATCAGCCGCAACGTTGTTGCCGCGGACGTCTTGAGCAACATGCCTTCGGCTGCGGCCTACAGTGTTGCTGTGATCCCCTCCCTGGATCAGATCACAACGGCGAGCAGTCTCATCACCAAGGGGTGGGATAGTGCGGTCGGGGTGACCGTGAAGTAGCAGGTTTGCCTGTGACTTCCTCGACAGCCATGGGGCGGGACGTGCCTGGGGCGCGTCCCGCCCCCCACCGATGGTCGTGGGCATGGCTTGGGGTCATGCCCTTCTTCCTTTTCATCCTCTTTTTCCTGGTTTATCCGTCCTCAACTCTGGTGATCGGAAGCTTTCGGGATGACGCGGGCCGCTTCACTTTCGCGAACATCCTGGGCTTGCGCGATCCGTTCATCCTGGGCGCCTACGCGGTGAGCATTCGCATCAGCCTGTTCACGGCGGTGGGAGGCGCGATCTTCGGCTTCCTGATGGCCTACGCGGCCGTTCGTGGTGGGCTGCCCTCCTTCGTGCGCACGAGCATGATGACCTTTTGCGGGGTGGCCTCCAACTTTGCCGGGGTCCCGCTCGCCTTTGCGTTCATCGCCACCCTGGGACGCACGGGGATGGTGACCCAATTTCTCGGTGCCATCGGACTGAATCCGTACGATGCGGGCTTTAGCCTTTATACTGTTTGGGGACTCAGCCTGGTTTACATGTACTTCCAGTTTCCATTGATGGCCTTGATCATCGCGCCGGCCATCGATGGCTTACGGCGGGAGTGGCGCGAGGCCGCAGAGAACCTGGGGGGTGGCTTCTTCGACTACTGGCGTCAAGTCGCCCTTCCGATTCTGACGCCCTCGATCCTGGGGACCACGATCTTGCTCTTTGGGAATGCCTTCGGCGCCTATGCGACCGCTTATGCCCTTACGGGCGGCGAACTCAGCTTGGTAACCCTGCGTATCGGCGATCAACTTGCGGGTGATGTGGGCAACATGTCCCAGGGCCTCGGGTATGCGATGGCACTGGGGATGCTGGTGATCATGGCGATCTCAGTGGCGGGCTACACCCTTCTCATGCGGCAGAGCGAGAGGTGGTTGAAATGAGGCGGGGAACGTTGTGGTCCTGGCTTTGGATTGGCCTGGGAGTGATCTATTTCTTTGTGCCTCTAGCAGCCACCTTCTGGTTTTCCTTGCAGGCCAAACTCAACGTTTTGAGCTTCCAGTCGTATGTGAATGTGCTCAAGGACCCGGATTTTGCGAAAAACTTTTCGGCCTCGGTCCTCTGGGCCGTGTCGGCGATCATCGTCGGGGTCCTGATTTTCGTCCCGACCGCCTACTGGGTGCGGCTCAGGCTACCTCGGGTTCGCCCGGCGGTGGAGTTCGTCACCCTGCTTCCCTTCGTAGTGCCAGCAATTGTGTTCGTCTACGGCTTGGTGCGGACGTTTAGCCGGCCGCCCCTCATGATTATCAACAGCCCTCTGCTGCTGGTCTTCGGATATACGATCATGTCGATGCCCTACATGTACCGGGCGGTGGACACCGGACTGAGGGCGATCGATGTTCCTGTCTTGACGGAGGCCGCCCAGAGCTTGGGGGCGGGCTGGCCCACGGTTATGCTGCGTGTGGTTTTGCCCAACATCCGCGTTGCCGTCCTGGGCGGTTCCTTCCTGACCTTCGCTATTGTCATGGGCGAGTACACGCTGGCTACATGGCTCGTCAAACCTGCCTTTGGGCCTTACATGTATGAGCTGGGCCAGAGCAGGGCCTATGAGCCATCCGCCTGTGCCATCATCAGCTTCGCCCTGACTTGGGCTGCCATGGGGATCATGCAGTTCGTCGGGCGCGGTGCCCCGGGCGGCGTCCAAGTGGCCGCTGGCCATTAGGTTTTGAGGATCGTATGGTGTTCCTGCGTCTATCCCACTTGAGCAAAGACTTTGCACAGACTGCCGCCGTCCAGGATTTCAATCTGGAAATTGAAAAAGGCGAACTGGTGACGTTCCTCGGGCCCAGTGGATGTGGCAAGACCACGACTCTGCGCATGGTCGCTGGATTCGAGCTTCCCACTGAAGGGCGGGTCGAGCTCAACGGTGTCGATATCACCACTCGACCCCCGAACAAGCGCAACGTCGGGATGGTCTTTCAATCCTATGCCCTGTTCCCGAACATGACCGTAGGAGACAACATTGGATTTGGCCTGCGTGTCTCGCGTCGGCCCCAGAGGGAGATTCGCGAACGGGTCGAGGAAATGCTGGGCACGATCCGCATGCCAGATTTGAGCAAGCGCTTCCCCTACCAGCTCTCCGGAGGCCAACAGCAGCGCGTAGCCCTCGCCCGGGCGCTTGCGATTAAGCCTCAGGTCTTGCTGCTGGATGAACCTCTCTCGGCCCTGGATGCCAAGATCCGGGTCGAGCTGCGCTTCGAAATTCGGCGCATCCAACGCGAACTGGGGATCACCACCATCTACGTGACCCACGATCAGGAAGAGGCCCTTTCCCTCTCGGATCGCGTGGTGGTCATGAACGCAGGAAGGATTGAACAAGTGGGGGCGCCGTTCGAGATCTACAACTACCCGGCCACACCGTTTGTCGCGGGCTTTGTCGGAACCCTCAATCAGCTTCGTTGCCGCGTGATCGACGCGGCGAAGGGCAAGTTGGCTTTCGATGGGCAAGAGTTCGTCACGGCGACGCCCCTCCAGCCAACCGACTCATCGGTCACGGTGATGATCCGACCGGAACAGTTGCATTTGGGGATCCTGCAGGGCGAGAATCATCTCACCGGGAAGGTGGATGCCGTGGCTTTCCTGGGCTCGGTAGTTCGCATGGTGATCCGATTGGGGGAGTCGGTTGTCACCCTGGATGTCCTCAACACCCGTGGGCTTGCCCTGCCGAAGGTCGGAAGCGAGGTCCCCCTGTCCTTCCCGGCGCAGTCCAGTTGGATCCTGGGGGAACGTTAGGACTGCAACGGCCGCGGCGGCGTGATCCCTTGAGGCTGCCCGCAGCTGGCTGGGCCGAAGGGCGGTGGCCTCGAAGCGCGAGGCAGGGCCCTTTGGATTAGAAGAGCAAAACGGTGTCAAGATCATCCAGGGCGGCCGCTTGGTTCGAAGCGGGGCAGGCTGGCTGAGGGTGGGGGCGAGGTCGGAGGTTGACCAGCCCCAGGGCCTTCTGCCCGGCGGGGATGGGGCGGACCGCCTGATTTGTTTTCCTGCGCGCACCGGCGAGGCGGGTCTTGGGTTAGTTCTTTTGCAGGAAGCGGGATGAAGTGGGGAGGCCAATTGACCAAAATCTTCTTCGCCACGGATGTGCATGGATCGGAAGTCTGCTGGAAAAAGTTCATCAACGCGGCGAAGTTCTACGAGGCCAGCATCCTGATCTTGGGCGGGGACATGACCGGCAAGGCCATCATCCCTATCATCTCCCAGGGCAAGGACAAGTACAAAGTGACGCTACTTGAGCAGGAAACCATCCTGGAAGGAAAAGAGGCTGTCGACGGGATGGTGAAGACGATCAAGAGCCGTGGCTACTATCCGTACGTCACCAATCCGGACGAGGTGGCCTCCCTCTCGAATACGGCCGGGCTATCTGACAAGCTGTTCGTGCAAGAGGCGCTGCGTACCATGCGGGAATGGATGGAGTACGCGGATGCCAAACTGGAAGGCAGCGGGGTGCGCTGCTTCGTGTGCCCCGGGAACGATGATATGTTTGACATCGATGCCGTGATCGGCCAATCCAGGCACGTGGAGAACGTGGAAGGCCAGCGCACCCAGCTCGATGACCAGCATGAGATGATCAGCACTGGCTGGACGGACCCCACCCCATGGAATACTCCACGAGAGGAGAGTGACGAGGCCTTGGGGAAGAGAATTGAGGGGCTAATCGCCCAGCTTCATGACATCCCCAGCTCCGTATTCAACCTGCATGCGCCGCCCTATGGAAGCGGGTTGGATGAGGCTCCGGAGCTGACCAAAGACCTCCGCCCGGCGTACGGCGGCCGGTCCCTGATGCCGGTGGGCAGCAAGGCAGTCATGCAGGTGATCGACAAGTACCGGCCCTTGCTGGGATTGTTTGGGCACATCCATGAGGGAAAAGGGACCCGCAAATACGGGCGGACCCTATGCATCAACGCCGGAAGCATGTACGAGCAGGGCATGCTCTGCGGAGCGGTGATTGAACTGAAACCCAAGGGGCTGGGAAACTACCTGCTGACCACGGGCTGAGGGGGGTTGCTCGGGAGGGAAGTTCGAATCGGGCGCCGCGAACGGGGAGGCCGTGCGGCGCGCCGATGGGACGAGAGTGGTCTCCCGGCTGGGTGAATCCTGGAAAGGGGGGGTGGCCAAAAACTCTAGGGATTGGGGAAAAGGAAACGAGGAGGCTGCGGGAGCAGCCTGAGGGGACATTGGGTTGTTGGCCCGGGACCCGAGGCAAGGGAGGCCGGGCATATCCTCGGAAGGAGTGTTTCGATGAGCGAAGCAACCCTTTTTGTGCGCAAGGCATCCGGCCTGGTGCGGGCCTGGTCGATCTTTGATGCCTTCATCTATGCCACGTTTTCGATCAACCTGATCACCCTGGGCCTGTTTATCTTCTCGTACTGTTACTATTTCCAGGGGAACTTGGCAACTGCCGTGATCGTCGGTGCCGCCTTCACCGTTTTTGAGGTGATCGTGTACGCCAGCCTCATCTCGGTGATGCCGCGCGCCGGTGGAGATTACGTCTGGCAGAGCCGCATTCTAGGCCGCGGGGTCGGTTTCATCCTCACCGTGACCGGCTGGTGGTTCATTCTCTGGCTGTGGACCCCCCTGTACGGTGAGATGCTGAACTATGAGTTCTTCACCCCGATCCTGGGTGTCCTCGGTTTCAAGGATGCGGCCCTGTGGTTCACAACCAGCAACGTCGGGTCGCTGGTGGGCATGCTGGTGGTCTGCCTGATCGTGTTTATCTACGTCGGCGTGGGCATGAAGTGGTACGCCCGGGTGCAGAAGGTGTGCTTCTGGGGAGGATTGGTGGGATTGGCCGGCGTGTTCTTGCTGCTCCTGTTTGGGAGCCACCAGGCCTTTGTCAACGGCTTGAACGCGTATGCGCCGAAGCTCTTTGGCGCGCAGGCCGGCACGGATCTCTATGCAGCGACCCTCGCGGCGGGCAAGACGGCCGGGACGGTTGCCAGCCCGCTTCATCTCCTGTTCGCCGCCGGGACTCTGGCCATCGTCCCGATGATCACCTTCTATAACCTGTGGCCGAACTGGGGCTCCACCCTCTACGGCGAAGTGCGCGGCGCCTCGGACTACCGGCGTAACTTCATGGGCATGTTCGCGGCGATCGCGGTGACCACGGTCCTGGCGTTGGTGTTCTTCCTGCTCATCGCCAAGACCATCGGCTGGGATTTCTACAACAAGGCCAACGGCGCCTTCTGGAACTGGGGCTTCGGCTACACCACCACGCAGCCGCCGCTACCTTTCTGGCCGTACCCCGCGCTTTTTGCGGTCTTCCTGGTGAACAGCCCGGTGATCCAATTCCTGATCATCCTGCTGATGAGCCTGTGGTGGTTCGGCTGGTCGGGGACCTTGTTCCTGAGCTCCACGCGGGTCATCTTTGCGGCAGCCTTCGATCGCATGCTCCCCGAGTGGGTGTCGAAGGTTGAGACCCGCACCAAGACGCCCATCAACGCGTTGCTCTTGATGGTGATCCCTTCGGTGATCATCTCATTCCTCTACGCCTACAATGTGGTCAACTTCAAGAGTGTCACGCTCGATGCGACGGTGGTCATCGCCATCACCTTCCTGGGGTCGACCCTCGCCGGCACGATCTTGCCCTGGCGCCAGAAGGAGATGTTCCGGGGTTCGCCCATCTCCAGGTACAAGGTGCCGAAATGGGTAGCCTGGGTATTGACCGTGGTGTTTGCGGCGTTTGCGGTGTATCTGATCTACCTGTCCGCCCAGCTGGGGTCCGCGGTGCTGATGAGCCTCCCAGCCGTTCCGGGGACGCCTCTCCAGTGGATCAGCGCGGGGTTGATTGCCGTGCTCTCGGTGGTCAATGCTGTCCTGCTCATCTGGGTGGTCTACACCGTTGCCCGAAAGATCTTTGGCGGGGATGACATGCCATTGATCACGGCGGCCGGATTGATCTTCCTGGGCTTCCTGGACTGGCTGTTGGTCGTGTGGTTCTGGGACCCGTCCACGGCGAGCGGAAGCGCGCTGTACGCTATCGGTTGGGGGAACGCCACCTCGATGGTGTTCATGGTGGCGATGTATGTCCTGGCGGCGGTCATCTATTTCGGTTTCAACGCCTACCGGAAGCGCCAGGGCGTAAACGTGGACATGCTGTTCAAGGAGATCCCGGCCGAGTAATGGCCGCCTTTTGCGGAAGAGACCTTCTGGATCGAGCGGTTGCCGGTGCGGTTCAGAGGTAGGCCAACTTGCGCATGGGGCGGAGAGGGGTCGGGTGAAAAGGACAACTTCAGGGGGTTGACGACCTCTGGAGGAGGCTCAAGAGGGGCTGGCGCAGCGCAGGTACTGAGCCAGCCCCTTTGACGCCTTTCGCCGGGTCCTCTTCGCACCCGGAAAAAGGCCCTGGGGAAGCAGGCCCGGGCGGCGCTGGCTCGGCTCATGGGGGAGGTTTCCCTTGCCGACCTGGGACTCGCCCCTGCCGCAGGCGACCCCGCGCCCATGCCGTGCGAACGGCCTGCTCGGAATCCTTGGCTATTCAAAGGGTCGAGAGAGTCCTCGCACCCCATGGAAGCGACCTGGGCGAAGGGATCGGAGCCCCGTCGCGGCCGGCTGGGTGGCCACGCAGGAACCAGTGGATTGGCCCCATTGCGCGAAATCCCCGACCGCATGGAGGAGAAACCATGGGCAAAGTCCTGATGGTCTTGTCGGATGGATTGAGGAACGATGTCGCCGAGCAGTCGATGGGCTATTTGGAACACCTGGTGGAAAGCAAACAGGCCAGCCGTTACACCGTTGTGGCGGAGCTGCCAACCCTTTCTCGCCCGCTGTACGAAACCCTGCACACCGGGGTCACGGTGAGCGAGCACGGGGTCACCCACAATCGGATGGTCCGCCGCTCGAGGATGCCCAACGTGTTTGAACAGGCCGTGAAGAACGGCCGCACCACGGCCGCGGCCGCTTACTACTGGTTCTCTGAGCTGTATATCCGCGCCCCCTACGACTATGTGGCGGATCGCGAGGTGGACGACCCCTCCCAGTGGATTCAACACGGCCGCTTCTATACCGAGGATGCAATCCCGGACCGCGAGGTGTTTGCCGCCGGAGCCAGCTTGGCGTACCGTTATCAGCCGGACTACCTGCTCGTCCACCCGATGGGCATGGACTATGCCGGCACGACCCACGGCTCGGACTCGGCGGAGTACCGAAACAACGCCATTTTTCAGGACATGATCCTGGCCGATTTGATCCCGCGTTGGAGGGAAATGGGCTACACGGTCCTGGTGACGGCCGATCATGGGATCACGAACGATCGCATGCACGGTGGCAAAGACCCCGGGAACCGCCACGTGCCCCTTTATCTGGTCGGGGCAAGCGGCAAGGGAAAGGGGGTTGTCGCGTCCCAGGTCTACCAGCTCCAGATTGCACCGACGCTCTGTCGGCTCCTGGGCGTCCCCGTTCCCTTGACGATGAAGCGAGCCCCGATTCGGTAGGGTTGCTCTTATGGGAGCCGGATCCGCGGTGGTCGGGGCGCAGTTCCTCACGATTCCGCAAGCCGCTTGCCGGGCGGCCTGACATCGGCCTTCCATGACGACTGCGAATCTGCTGCTCTTGCTCGTCTCCGCCTGTATCCACGTGGTCGCCCACGTGGGCCTGCGCCGCACCCCGGACCGTTCGGCCTTTGTCTGGTGGATGTTGCTCTGGTCGGTCATCCTCTTTTCACCGGTGGTGTGGCTGGTGAGGACGGGGCTCAACCGAGGCGCCTGGACCTGCATCCTGATCAGCTCGGTCTTTGAGGCGCTCTACTTTGTGGCCATTGCCAAGGCCTATCAAGGCGGAGATCTCTCGATTGTGTACCCGCTGGCCCGAGGCAGTGCACCCGCGATCCTGCTGATCTGGTCGACCCTGGTTTTGCGGGAGGCGGTCACGTGGGGGGGCGTTCTGGGTGTGCTGGTGATTGTCTGCGGGCTGTATCTCAGCAACCTGCCGGGCCTGGGAGCTTGGCTCGAACCGCTGCGGAGGCTGAGGAGCGCTGCCCCGCGCTGGGCTCTTCTGGCAGGCCTGGCCACCTCCCTGTATACGGCGGTCGACAAGGTCGGCGTCAGCTACGCCATGCCGATCCTGTATACCTATGTGGCGGTCTGCATCACCTGGGCCTGGCTCACACCGGTTACCCTGGTTTCCACGGGCTGGAAACGGATCTCCGCGGAACTATCGACCTCGCGCTACTTCGCGCCCCTGGCGGGTTTCACGACCCTGGCCGCCTACGCGCTGGTTCTGATTGCCATGCAACGGGGAACGCTGGCCTCCTACGCCGGGGCCATCCGCGAGTTCAGCGTCGTGATCGCCGCAGGGATCGGCGTTCTGGTCTTTAAGGAGGCGAGCGGACCGATGCGCATCGCCGGCTCGGTCCTGGTCGCGCTGGGGGTGGGGATGATCGCCGTGCTGGGATAGTCCGCCGCCAGCGGAAGGGAGGGTCCAACTTGCATTGTCGGCTTGCCCTTCCAACGGTATCAGGGCGTGTCATTCCGCCTGCCGCTTGAGCCTTGGGCGGAAGACCGGTGCTCCCCCTGGGTGCGGCCTTGCCAGTGCCGGAACCTCCCGCTCGGCGCGTGGCTGCGAAGTTGACCTTGCCAGGCGCCAGGACGGCTTGACTGGTCGTCCGGAAAAATGTATGATTGTATGTACATGTATACAACGCCTTCGGGACTTCCGGATCGCTCCAGCCCTTTGCCGATCTATCTGCAGCTCGCGAGCTGGGCGGAATCGATGATCTCCGGCGGGCAGTTCGCGGTCGGAACGAAGCTTCCCGCCGAGAGCCAGCTGGCCCGGGACTTTCATCTCAATCGCAACACGGTCCGGCAAGCCATCTCTCTCCTGGCTCAACGCGGTCTGGTCGAAAAGAAGCGGGGAGCGGGCGCCTTTGTCAAGCGCCGGAGTGTCCTCTCCCCGATTCACCAGCTCGGACGAATGACCAGTTTTGTCGACGACTTCGAAATGAACCGGGTGGAGATCGAGGACAAGATCTTGTCGCAAGAGAAGGTTCGGGCGGGGCCCGATTTGGCCGGGAAGATGAGGATCCGGCCAGGAGACGCCGTGGTCGTGATCGAACGGCTGCGCATCGCCGATTGCACCCCCTTCCTGCTGGAGGAACAGTATTACCCCTGGGAACAATTCAGGGGACTGCTGAAGATCGAGATCAAGGGATCGATGTATCAGCTGCTCACCTCCCAGTTCCACGCCGATCTTCATCATTCGATCCAGACCCTGCGCGTGGTTCGGCCCTCCCAACCGATCGCAGCAAAACTGTGCATCTCGCGCGATGTCCCCTGCATGTTCCTGGAAAGTCTGGCGTACACCTCCCAAGGCGAGTGCCTGGAGGTGCTTCACTCCCACTACCGAGGGGATCGCTACCTCTTCAGGGTGGAGACCGGCCAGTATCGCCGGGATTTGAGTTCCGTCGCCGCCTCGTGAGCTTCCTGCGGGGAAGCGGCAGGCGCTGGAAGGTGCCGACCCGGCAGGATCCAGTCTTGCGGCCGGGCAAGAAAGCAGGAAGGCGGCGGCCGCTGGCTATCGCCACCCACTCTTTCAACAGGAGAAGATCGCATGCCTACGTTGTCCAAGAAAAAGATGGAAGACTACTACGTTCCCTGGATGAAAGGCCAGAAGATGTACATCTCCAATCACATCGAGCTGGCCTGGAAGGATCCCAACCTGCATCGCATGATGTCCAACGAGAACCCCAATCCGCCCTCGGAGAAGGTGCTGGCGGCCATCGACAAGTATGCCCGCATGGCCAATCGCTACCCGGACCAGGGGCTGGTCGTGCGCTCCAAGATCGCGGACATCAACGGTCTCGACGGGCCCGAGAATGTCATGCTGGGGAATGGCTCGAGCGAGGTCTACGACATGGTTTGGCGCAGCCTGGTTCAACCCGGCGAGGAAGTCGTCCAGCACACTCCCTGCTTCGGTATCTACCGGCTGCGGTGCCTGGTGGTGGGCGGGAAGCTCGTTTCGGTCCCCATGATCTACAAGAACAAGCAGTTGCTTTTCGATGCGGAGGCCATCCTGGCGGCCATCACCCCCAAGACCAAGGCGGTAGTGATCGCCAACCCGAACAACCCCACGGGCAATTTCATGGAGGCCAAGGACTTCGTGCGCATTGCCGAGACCGGGATACCCCTGGTGGTGGATGAAGCCTACGTCGAATTCGCCGGGCTGGAGCGCTCTCAGGCCCCGTTGACGAAGAAGTACGAAAACGTGATCATCACCCGAACGCTCTCCAAGGCCTACGGATTGGCAGGGCTGCGCTTCGGATATGTCCTGGCGGCCAAGCCGGTCATCGATCAATTCGCGGCCACCCTCATCCCCTGGAACATGGGCACGATCCCGATGTGGGCGGGCCTGGCAGCCCTGGAAGATACCGCGGCTCTTCGGGCGCGCGTACAGCACAACAATACTGAACTGATGCTCCTGGAGGAGTCGCTCAGCGACATCCCCGGACTGGTCGTCTTCCACTCCTACGGCAACTACATCCTCTTTGACGGGGGAGCAACGGGCAAGAAGGGCCAGGAGCTTGTGGATTACGCCCTGCAGAAGGGGCTGATCCTCCGTTCGCAATCGGCCATGTACGGAAGTGATGGCTGGTGGCGGCTGACCATCGGGAGCAAGGAAGAGAACCGCCTGCTCATTGAGGTCGTGCGCGAGTTCTACACCAAGTAGTTCCCGCCCGGGCGGATTACCCATTAAGCCATTCCCTGCGGCCCAAGAGAGGTGAACCATAGGGCGGAAGGGAATGGCCTGTTTTCGTCCGGGAGCGCTCGTTGCTTACCGCTGGGTGCGCTCCATGGGAACCACCGGCGGCCAGCCCCATCCGGTCCAACAAGGCGTTCTGCCTCAGGGCCCGGCTCTCGGCCAGGACCCCACCTGCGGAGGGGACAGAACGTGGCGATCTCCCCCCGTGGGCGGAAGGGTTCCCTTTGGGGGGGTCTGAGGCCAACTCGAGCAACCCCTCCTGGGGAAGAGAGAATCTACGGCAGCGGCGCCCTCCTGAAGATGAGGCCGATGTCCGCCGGGCGATGAGGGACCAACTTTCGGCCGGTCTTGATCGCCCACTGCGGCGCGGCTCACCTTTCCGTGACACCCGCCTACCTCTGGCCGAACGCGGCGAGAAAGGCTGATCCTTCCCCTCCTCTTGGATATCGCCTCAGGAGAAGAAAGGGGATGGCCCAAGATCGCCCCGTTATCTGGGGGCGGGGGCTCTTTTCCCTATCGGGTCGCCATCGTGTCGCGAGGGGCGCGCCCGGGTCTTGAAGAGGCTCTCGGCGATCCGGTGGCATGAGCTAGGGGCCTGTGGTATCCTTGCCCAGCTCAAGCAGGACACTGCCTTGGGAAGTGAGGGACCTGCCCGTTGCACCGCTTTTGTGGCCGTGTCTGATTGGCAAACCCTGTGGCCCCGGATGAGCGCTGGCGGCGCTGATCTGGGGCTTTGCTTTTCTGGTCGGGGCGGGCCTTCCAGCGGATCTCCGCGAGGCGCGGGATGCTGACTCTGGCAGAGAAGGTGTTGTTTGTACTTGCCGCCGGCGCGTCCGCGGCTCTCACCCTGCGATCCGTAGATCGAATCCGCCGGGCGATTCGACGGGGTTCTGGAGAGTTCCGGCCCCGGCAAATCCCAAGACGCCTTTTCGAGACAGTTTTTCTGACCCTGTCCCAGTGGACCACCTTCAAGACCCGAAGACGGCCGGGGCTGGCTCACATCCTCGTGGTTTGGGGGTTCAGCTACTACGTTCTGGTCAACCTTGGAGACGTGCTGGAAGGGTTCCTTCCCGGATGGGTCTTCCTTGGTCAAGGGTGGGTCGGCCACGTTTACCGTCTGGGCGGCGACCTGCTCAGCGTGGCTATCCTGGCAGGCATGTTGGCGCTCCTTGTGCGGCGGCTCTTGTTTGGCAGTCGGATCTTTTCCTTCCTCGAAAGCACACGGCTGGACCCCAAGGCCAGGGGAGGGATCCTCCGGGATTCGATTGTGGTCGCCGGCTTCATCCTCCTCCACGTCGGCTGGCGGTTTCTCGGTCAAAGCTTCGCCCTCGCAATGGTCGGCCGCGACCCATGGCAGCCCTTCGCGAGCCAAGTCAGCCTGCTTTGGAGGGGCGCCTCTCTGGGAACCCTGGTGCTGATGCGGCACATCTCGTTCTGGATGGCGCTGGGCTTGGTCCTGGTCTTCTTGCCCTACTTTGCCGTCAGCAAGCACATCCACATTTTCTTTGCGCCTCTGAATTTCCTGATCAAGCCGCAGCACCTGGCTGAGGTGGGGGGCCAGGCGCAGGCCGGCAAAGGGCGCCGGCGGCCGGTGTCGTTGCTGGCGAGGATCAATTTCGAGGACGAGAGCATCGTCCAGTACGGTGCCGCACGCCTGGAGGACCTACCCTGGCCGCTCATCCAGGATGCGTATGCCTGCATCCAGTGCAACCGCTGCCAGGATGTCTGCCCGGCGAATGCCACCGGCAAGTCCCTTTCACCCTCCGCGCTGGAAATCAACAAGCGCTACCTCCTTAACCGGGAAGCCGCGACCCTGGCGTCAGGCAAGGAGTCATCGGCCCCGCTGCTCGATTTTGCCATTTCGGAGGAGGCCCTTTGGGCCTGCACGACCTGCGGCGCGTGCGTCGAAATCTGCCCGGTCAAGGATGAGCCCATGCTCGACATCCTTGAAATCCGGCGCAACCAGGTGCTGACCGAGAATGTCTTCCCGGATCAGCTCCAGAATGCATTCCGCGGGATGGAGCGGCAGGCCAATCCGTGGGGCCTGGCCCAGGAACACCGCCTGGACTGGGCGAAGGGCCTGCCGGTGCCCACGATTGATGAGAATCCGCAGCCGGAGATTCTCTGGTGGGTGGGATGTGCTCCGGCTACCGAGCCGCGGGCCCAGCGGACGGCTCGCGAGTTCGTGCGCATCCTGCAGGCGGCCGGGGTCAATTATGCCGTGCTGGGAACTCGAGAGCGCTGCACGGGAGACTCGGCACGTCGCTCGGGAAATGAATACCTCTTTTCCCAGCTGGCCCAGGAGAACGCGCAAACACTCAACGCGGTGAAGCCGCAACGAATCGTCACCACCTGCCCTCATTGCCTGCACACCCTGGCCAACGAGTATCCGCAGTTTGGAGCCCGCTACCCGGTGATCCATCACAGTCAGCTGATCCAGGAGCTCATAAGCGACGGGAGACTCAAGCTTCGCCCGAAGGCGCTGGAGCGGGTCGCTTTTCACGACCCCTGCTACTTGGGTCGACACAACGGGATCATCGAGGAGCCTCGTCGGCTCCTGAGTGAAGCCGGAATGGAATTGCACGAGCTTCCGCGAAACCGCTCTCGTTCCTTTTGCTGTGGGGCGGGCGGGGCCCAAATGTGGAAGGAAGAGGAACCCGGGAGAGAAAGGGTGAGTGCCAATCGTTTCCGCGAGGTAGAGTCCTCGGGAGCCGACACCCTGGCCGTGGCCTGCCCCTTCTGCATGATCATGCTCAGTGACGCCTCCCGAGCCGCTGGGGAGAAGATCCCAGTGCGCGACGTGGCGGAAATTGTCGGCCAGGCTCTGCCCTCCAGGTGGGAGGCCGGCCCCGGCGGGCGCGGAGCCGCCAGCGGAAGACGGAAGAGGTCCAGTGGGGCACATTCACCCTGACCAACCACGCTGTTTCGGGGTCGCTGTTGGCGACGCCCATTATCCATCAGCCGCAATGTGCTATCCTGGGGGTCGGCGCCATCCAGAAGCGAGTCGTGGTGATCGGCGACGCGATCGTGATCCGTCCCATGGCCTACCTGACCCTCACCTTTGATCATCGTATTCTGGATGGGGCGCGCGCCGATGCTTTCCCAGCCAGGGTGATCGCGAGCCTCGAGAGGCCCGGGTTCTAGAGCCAGCGCGATGTCGGTAGCCCAAGCCATCGAAAACCTGCGCGGCAACCCGCGCCTGGCCGGGAACCTAGTGGCCTGGTCTCATCGGCCGCCTCGGGCTGCCCAATCCTCCGCTTTTCCTACCGAACTGGACCCACGCCTTGCTCACGCCCTGCGGGCGCGAGGGATGCAGGCTCTCTATTCCCACCAGGTGCAGGCGTTCGCGGCGGCCCGACTGGGAGGCGACGTGGTTATCGCCACCGGGACAGCCTCCGGCAAGACCCTGGCCTACAACCTCCCGATCTTGCAGACCCTGCTCGAGGACCCCGAGGCGCGTGCCCTGTATCTGTTTCCCACCAAGGCCCTGGCCCAGGACCAGGCCCAGGAGCTTGGGCGCTGGTCCGAGGCGCTCGCGGGAGCCCTTCCCGAGGCAGGACTCGGGATCCGCCTCTATGACGGGGACACACCCCAGGCGCAGCGGGCGCCCATCCGGGAGGAGGCCCGGCTTCTGCTTTCAAACCCGGACATGCTTCACACCGGAATCCTGCCGCACCATACGCGTTGGTTCAGCTTGCTCTCCCACCTGCGATTCGTGGTCCTGGACGAGATGCACGGCTACACGGGCGTGTTTGGCTCGCACATGGCGAATGTCCTCCGCCGTTTGAGACGCGTGTGCGCCTTTTATGGCGCCCAGCCACAGTTCCTGTGCACCTCCGCAACCATTGCCAATCCCCGCGAATTGGCGGAGGGGCTCCTAGAAGGGCGAGTGACCGTGATCGATGCGGATGGTTCCCCCAGCAGCGGTCGCACTTTGGCGGTCTACAACCCCCCGCTGATCGATGCCGCCCTGGGCCTGCGCCGGTCCTACCTGCTGGAGAGCCTGGCGATCGCCGACTCGCTGCTGCGGGCGGAACTCCAGATCGTGGTGTTCGCGCGCACCCGGCGCACGGTGGAGGTCCTTCTGGGGTATCTGCGCGAGCAGGCTCAGGCGGGGGGGCTCGCCCCCGAGTCGGTGCGCGGGTATCGGGCTGGATACCTGCCTGAGGAGCGACGGATGATCGAGGCGGGCCTGCGCAGCGGACAGGTGCGCGCGGTCGTAGCCACGAACGCGCTGGAACTGGGGGTGGACATCGGCAGCCTCGGGGCGGCGTTGCTGGTGGGCTACCCGGGGCGGATTGCCTCTCTGTGGCAGCAGGCGGGCCGGGCGGGACGGCGTGAGGAGGAAGGCTTGGCGATTCTAGTCGCCTCACCCGCACCCTTGGATCAATTCCTGGCCGGCAATCCGCGCTACCTGCTGGAGACCTCCCCCGAGCACGGGCGCATCAATCCGGACAATCTGGCCATCCTCGCGAACCACCTGCGCTGCGCGGCCTTTGAACTCCCTTTTCAACCTGGGGAAACCTTTGGGCAACAGAAGGTGGACTCCCTGCTCGAGGCCCTCAGCCAGGAGGGCGAGATCTATCATTCCTCCGCCGACGAATGGCAGTGGGTCGGGAGCACCTATCCGGCCTCCGAGGTCAGCCTCCGCTCCGGAGGGGATGATCGGGTCGTGATCCAGGACGTGAGCGAGGGCAGGCCCCGCTTGATTGGCGAGGTGGATCGCTCTGCCGCCCCCTTGTGGGTCCACGAGGGCGCCATCTATCTGCACGAGGCCCGGCAGTATCTTGTGGAGGGGCTGGATTGGGGTCAGGGGGTCGCCTCGGTGCGACCCACCGAGGTCGACTATTACACCGAGGCTTCGGAATCCGTTGAGGTGGAGATCCACGGGGTCGAGGAAGCGGATGAGCAGACCGGGCTGGGCCGTGCCTGGGGTCGCCTCGAGGTCAGGGCCCAGCCGGTGTCCTATCGCAAAGTCCGTCGGCATACGCAGGAGACCCTGGGTCACGGCGAGATCCATCTGCCGGCTCGAGAATTCCAGACGATCGGGTCCTGGCTGTGGATCCCTCCCGCTTTCGGCCGCGAGCTGGAGACCGAACTGGAGCTCGCGGGGGAAGATTTTCGAATCGCCTTGGGGGAAAATGACTACGGCCCTTCGTGGGAAGGCGCCCGACAGGCTGCCCGTCGGCGGGACGGATTCCGTTGCCAGAGATGCGGGGCCCCCGAGTCGGCAGGCCGAGAGCACGACGTGCACCATCGCATCCCTTTTCGCGCATTCGGCTACCGGCCCGGTGCCAACGAGAACCACCGGCAAGCCAACGAACTCGAAAACCTGGTGACGCTTTGCCGTGTCTGCCACCGGCGCCTGGAGAGCCAACTGGGAACCCGGACCGCTCTGGGGGGCTTGGCATATGTGCTTCACGGCTTGGCCCCTTTGTTCCTGATGTGCGATGCTCGCGATGTGGGATTTGGCCTGGATCTGCGCAGCCGGGAAACCGGTTCCCCGACCATCACCTTCTATGATCAGGTGCCCGAGGGAATCGGGCTTGCCGAAGAGCTATACGCTCTCTTCCCAAGGCTGATGCGGGCAGCGGCCGAGAGGATTGCCGCTTGCTCCTGCGAGCAGGGATGCCCTTCGTGCATCGGACCGGTGGCCCCGACCAGTGGGCCGGTCAAGAGCACGACCCTGCGACTCGCTCAGCGGATGGCCAGGGAACTGGAGCGGAGCGGCCCAGGCGGCCCGGATTGAGAAACTCCCCTCCTTCCCCGCGGGCTCTCCTCCTGAGGTTCAGGCCTTCACGGCGGCCACGATCCCGCCGGTCATGCGAATCAGATCCGAGGGAGTGAGCTCGAAGATGGCGTTGGGGGTGCCGGCCGCGGCCCAGATCGTGCGGTGCAAGAGGAGATCTTCGTCCACCAGGGTCAAGATCGGACGGAGATGGGCGAGGGGCGGGACCCCCCCAATGGAGTATCCGGTTTGCTCTCGGACGAAGGCTGGGTCGGCCATCTCGACCGGTTCGCCCGCCAGAACCGCGAGTTTGGACTCGCTCACACGATTGGCTCCGCTGGTTTCCACCAGAACCGGGCGCCCGGAAGTCTTGCCCCGGAAGACCAGGGACTTCACGATTTGGCTGACCTCGCAACCCGCGGCCCGGGCCGCCTGCGAGGCGGTGCGGGTGCTCTCGGGAAGCTCCTTGACCTGCGCGGAGAACCCCTGCTCTTGGAGGGCGGCTTGCACGCGTTGAGCAGCGGGAGAGAGAACCACGGGATGGTTGCCCCCTTGATCGGGGGAGTGGGTTGCAGGTCGCTAGATCCGCCGCCGCTGGCGAGCCAGGTAGAAGGTCAACACGCCAGCGGAAACGAGCAGCGCGAGTCCGATCAATCCGAGCAAGGTCGAGGTCCCTCCGGAGTCCGTCGAAGGAGTCCCGCTGGCTTGGCTGGTCTGGATCGCGAAGGCCACGAAAGCCTGAGCGCCGGGTTCCAGATGAATGGGAGTGTTCATGCTGGAGGTGGCGTTGTAGCCGTTGGGCGCGGCTGCGGCGACATTGTAATCTCCCGAAGGCAGCTGTTGGAAGCAGTGGGGCTCGTTGACCCCATCGGTGGTGTAGGCGCCCACCTGGGTTCCGTCCGAGCGGGCGATGCTGATCTTGCCTCCCGCCACCAGGCCCTCCCCAGAGTCCTGAGAGGCGTTTCCGTTGAGGTCGTTGAAGAACGAAACGCAAATGTTTCCGGTTCCAGTCTGGGCAACGGGGGTAGGGGTGGGAGTCGGCTGAAACGCCAGGGTGGGCAGCGCGGTGGCCGACTGGCCAAGTCCCAAGACCAGCTGCTGCCCGACCTGCAGGGAGCTGTTCTGGGTGAGGTTGTTCAACTTTTCGAGCTGATCCAGAGGGACGCCGGAAAGGGCGGAGATTTGCCAGAGCGTATCGTTCTGGCGGACGATGTACACAATCCGACCGTCTGGCCCCGGGGTGGGAGACTGGAAGGCTGTGGCTTGGGCCGCGGGAAAAGCGACCGTTCCCGGTCGCGAGGTCGCGGCCAGGATGAGGCATGCCAGGCACAGGCCTATCGTCAAGAAGGCATTTCGATGCGCGCTACGCACATGTCGCTCCGAGGTTGAGTCTCGTCATTATAGCCTGTTCGTCCGGCGCACCGGTCTCACACCTTCCCGGGCGACAGGTCGCCGGGCTGCGCGGGCAGGCGTTACGGGCGGTCCAAGGGCTTGTGGTATATTGACCTCAAGGACGAGGTGGGAGATGAGCGCAAGGATCTTGGTCATCGAGGACGAGGACAGGATCGCCTCCTTCCTGGAACGAGGTCTCACCTACGAAGGCTATCGCGTGGACATTGCCCACGATGGGCCGGCGGGGCTGGGAGTGGCCCGCGAGAACCCGCCGGACCTGGTTGTGCTCGACTGGATGCTGCCGGGAATGGACGGTCTGGAGGTCTGCCGGCGATTGCGAGCGGGCAGCCAGGTTCCGGTCTTGATCCTGACGGCCAAAGACGCGGTCGCTGACCGGGTTGAGGGGCTCGATGCGGGAGCCGATGATTATGTCGTCAAGCCCTTCGCCTTTGCCGAGCTCCTGGCTCGAATTCGCGCTCTGCTCCGCCGCTCAGGACCCGGGGAACCCGAGATCTTGCGCTTTGGGGATCTGGTGCTGGACACCGGAACTCACCGCGCACGACGGGGCAACCGCGTGATCGATCTGACCGCGAAAGAGTACGACCTCCTGGAACTGTTCATGAGACATCCGCGCCAGGTTCTGACGCGGGAGGTCATTTATGACCGCGTGTGGGGATACGACTTCGGAGGAGAGAGCAATATTATTGAAGTCTATGTTCGCTATCTGCGGCAGAAGATCTCCGCGGACGCAGAGCCTCGCTTGATCCACACGGTGCGCGGTGTCGGCTACGTGCTGCGTGAGGAAGAGGAGTAGATCCTCCGGTTCTCCTGACCGACGGGCAATGAATGTCGTTGCGCGCGCGCCTCACTCTGGGTTATTCGGCTGTTCTGGCGGGAGTGCTGTTGGTCTTTTCGGCAGCCCTCTACCTGCTGCTTACCTATGGTTTGGTCTACCAGCTTGACCAGACCCTGGCCCAATCGGCCGAGACGATCCTGCGAACCAGCCGCGTAACGACGCAGCGCAACCTCCGCATCATCACCCTGCCCTCGCTGGCCTTCGCCGCCCCGAATGTGTACATTCAAGTGTGGAGCAGCAATCGGGAGCTCATTGCTTCCTCCGGCAACGTGAGTTCGCTTAGCGAGCCCCTGGATTCTGCGGACCTGGGGATCCAACAGCAACGTTACAGCGAGGTGCGTATCGCAAGCGCGCACCTCAGGGTCTTCACCGTGCCCATCACCTTGGCCGGGGCGGAGGCGGGCTTTCTGCAAGTCGGGACGCCCCTGACCACGGTCGACAGGATCCGAACGTCCCTCTTGTTGATGTTGGTCCTGGGAGATACTCTCGGGATCGTCGTCGCGGCGGCCCTGGGAAGCCTGATCGCGGGAAGGGCCCTGCGCCCCTTGGACACCGTGACTGAGACCGCCCTTCAGATCACTCGCGCAGATGACCTGTCCCGCCGTCTGGCTCTGGAGGCGCCGGCGGGAAGCGAAGTCGGTCGCCTCATCTTGGCCTTCAACGAAACCCTGGAGCGCTTGGAGGACCTCTTTTACTCCCAGCGGCGATTCTTGGCGGACGTCTCTCACGAGCTGCGAACCCCCCTGACCGCCATTCGGGGCAATGTGGACTTGATTCGACGCATGGGCGCGGATGAAGAGTCGCTGGAAGCCATTCAGACGGAGGCGGAACGGCTGATGCGGTTAGTCGGAGATCTGTTGCTGCTCGCGCAGGCAGAAACCGGCAACCTGCCCATGGCTCATGACCCCGTGGATGTCGACACGGTTCTCCTGGAGGTGTTCCAACAGGGCCGGGTTCTGGCTCAGGATCATTTGACGCTTACGATGGGGGATTGGGACCAGGCCGAAGTGGTCGGAGACCGAGATCGGCTCAAACAGCTCTTCTTGAATCTGGTGGCGAATGCGGTCCAGTACACCCCAAGCGGTGGACGGGTGACCCTCTCCCTTCGCCTGGTCGGCGAGTGGACGCACATCTCGGTGACCGACACGGGCCCCGGGATCCCGGCGGAGGAAATCCCGCACCTTTTCGAACGCTTTTACCGCATCGATCGATCCCGGGCCCGGAAACCTCGTACGGGCGCGGGGCTAGGCCTGTCCATCGCCTACTGGATCGCGCACAACCACGGCGGCCGGATCGAGGTGGCTTCCGAGCTGGGCAAAGGGACAACTTTCTCAGTCTGGCTTCCGCTGGCGCCCAAGGAGACTCACCAACCGGCTGCCGTTGCCGCCTGAGCTCCCGGGAGACCCAGCGCCTGGGCGGCCTGCTGGCACAGGCGCGAGCCTCCCGCTTCCTGCCACTCCTGCAGACGCGCGCTGGAGGCCGACCCGGATCGCGCCGCCTGGTAGATGCCGGTGCCCCAGTACACATAGCGCTGGGTCTCCGAAGGCCAGCCTTCTTGGCTCTGGGTCAGGCGGGCCGGACCCCCGTTGTAGGCGGCCAAGGCAAGAGCCGCCTGCCCATGAGCCTCTTGAAGACCAGTCGCCAGGTAGGTCAAGCCCCGCTGCGCATTCGTCTCGGGGTCCAAGGCGTTCTCGCCCGGGCGGAAGTGAAAAGGCATCACCTGGAATAAGCCCAAGGCTCCAGAATTGGATTTGGCCTTGGGATTCCCACATGACTCGATCTGCATGACCGTGGCCGCAAGGTCTGGATCCAGGCCATACTGGTGCGCCCAACGCTGGATCTGGGAACCCCAGAACTGGACGGGGCGAGCGAAGATCGGTGATAATCCCGCCGAAGAGGGCCTGGCTGGGGAAGAGGCGGGAGCAAGATCCCTGAGCCGGACGGCCGGGGAGAGCGAGTGCGCTGAGGCGGAGACGGAGGCCCAGGCCAGAAGCGCCGTGAGTGCCCCGACTTCAAGCGGCAAGGCCCGGACCAAGGTCTCCGAATGCAAGCCTGCCTCGCGCCGAGACGGCCAGGTTAACCGAGCTCGCGAGACCCCGGGAGGGCGGGCCCTTCCCGGAGGGACGGGGAGGAAGGGGCAGGCTGGCCCGAGGCGGGCGTTGCAAAAAGTCGCTTGCCCTCCATCGCGAGCGTGCCGATCAGCAAGATGCGGATCAACCAGACTACAGCCGCGACGAAGATGGGCACCAGGCTAATGACTTCCTCTCGCGTCAGAAGGCCGTTGCCCAGGCGAGGCTGGCCCAGGGCGGCCAGGCTCACGGACCACCAGGTTAGGACCGCATTCATGCCCCCCGCCAGGAACCAGGCCGAGAGGAGGTACCAGGTCTCAAGCCGCTGGGCCTTTTGTTCTCGGGGGGTGAAAAGCCGGGCTAGGCCTCCGAAGTCCATCCCGCAGAAAGCCATGGCGAGCACGGTTGCGAGCGGGATCCCCAGAAACCGCAAGTCCCCGAGCAGGTCCGCGAGGGCGAACTGGGTCGTGCTGTAGTTGAACACCTCAAAGGCCAACAGGGCCAGCACGATCACGGTCCCAAAGGCCGCCCCCTGCTGTGGGAAACCCACCTTGAGGTGCCAACCTCGGCTGCGAGGGGTTGCTTGGGCGACATGGTCGCGGGCCACACTCATAACGCTCATGGGAACCTCCTGACTGGATGCGATGGGAGAAACGGTTGGAACCAGTATAGAACATATGTTCTATATGTCAAGGGTGCAAAGCAGGTGCCACCCGAACTCTTGGAGCCCCTGTTGCTTGGGGATGCTCAAGCTCCGGGGGCTAGATATGGGGTGGTGGAATCCGGCGAGGCTTGCTCAGGTTGGTGAGATAGTGGGCGGGAGGCCACGAGAACAGGCGGGGCGAGACCGACGGGCGCGCAGACCCAGACCTAGACCCGCTCGATGATGGTGGCCGTGGCCATCCCATGGCCGATGCACATGGTCTGCAACCCGTACCGTCCGTCCACGCGCTCGAGCTCGTGGATGAGCTTGGTCATGAGTATCGCCCCCGTGGCGCCCAGCGGGTGGCCCAGCGCAATCGCGCCGCCGTTCGGGTTCACCCGGGCGGGATCGGGTTCGAGTTCCTTTTGCCAAGCTAAGACCACCGAGGCAAAGGCCTCGTTGATCTCAATCGCATCCAGTTGAGCCAGGGAGAGTCCGGCACGAGCCAGCGCCTTGCGGGTGGCCGGAATGGGCCCGTCGAGCATGAGCACGGGGTCAGAGCCGACCACGGCCGTGGCAACCACCCGAGCCCGTGGTTTGATTTGCAGCTGGTGCATTGCCCGAGACGAGGCCAGGACCAGCGCAGCGGCCCCATCGCTGATTTGGCTTGCGTTTCCCGCTGTGACCACCCCATCCGGCTTGAAGACGGTCTTGAGTGTGGCCATCCGTGCCCGGTCGGGCTTCAGGCGCACGCCTTCGTCCTGCTCAAAGGTGCGTAGCTCCTCGGTGGGCTCGCCCTCCGGATTGCGGACCGGGACCTGGAGGGGGAGGATCTGCTCGCGGAACCGCCCCTCGCGGATCGCCTGGCCTGCGCGAATGTGGCTTTCAAAGGAAAAATCATCCAGCCTCTCCCGGGTCAGGTCCCACTCTTCCGCGATCATCTCTGCGCTCACGCCTTGGTGGACCAGGGAATACGGGAAATCACTGGGCCAGCTTGAGGGCCAGTCGGAGCCGAGCGGGACCCGGCTCATCACTTCAATTCCGCCCGCCACGACCACATCCATCTCTCCCGAGGCGATGGCTTGGGCGGCGAAGTGAATCGCTTGCTGGCCGGACCCGCACATGCGATTCAGGGAAACGCCCGGAACCGTGACGGGATAACCCGCCTTCAGGAGGGACAAGCGGGCAATGTTCGCTCCCTGTTCTCCAATGGGGGATACGCATCCCAGAATCACATCTTCCACGCGCGCGGGTTCCAAGTGGGCCCGCCGCGGCGCCTCCGCCAAGACCCAAGCGGCCAGATCCATGGGCGAAAACGAGGAGAGCGCGCCGCCGAGTTTGCCGATGCCCACCGCTGTGCGCACAGCCGAAAGGATGAACACCTCGTTCATTAACGGCCCCCTCCTGGCCGGTCAGCCGCCGGCAAATCTGCTCTCGATTTCCCGGATGCGCTCGATCTGCTTGCGGTTCCACTCATCCTGGCTGAAGGGGGTGGAAAACCAAGCGTCGAGAATCTCTTTCAAGATGGGCTCGGAAGTCGTACGCAGGCTGAGTCCGAGCACATTGGCGTGGTTCCAAAGGCGCGCTCCCCTGGCCGTTTCGGCGTCGGGGCAAAGCGCGGCGCGAATGCCCGGGACTTTGTTGGCGACCAGGGTTGCGCCGGTGCCGGTCCAGCACATCACGATTCCTTCGCTCGCCTCACCCCGCGCCACCCTCTGGGCGGCCTCGAGGCTCACCAGAGGCCAATCCGCTTCTTCCCCCTTCTCCGGGCCCAGGTAGTCGACCTCGTGACCCCGGGCCTGCAATTCTGCGAGCAGGGCCTGCACCAGGTGCGTGTGCTCGTCACTGCTGACGACAACCTTCATCTGGGAACAGGTTCCTCCAGGCCGAGCCGGTGACTGGGGCCTCGAGTTGGGTTAGGCCCTGGCAGGGTCGGGCCCCGCTGGCCGATCGGCGATCAGATCTCGGAGAATGCTTCGGGCGAGCCCGGGCCCTTGGTACACCAGCCCAGTAAAAATCTGGACCAGACAGGCTCCGGCCTCCAGTTTGTCACGGGCGTCGCGGGCACTGGCGACTCCTCCGGTGGCCACAATCGGCAACCGTCCCTCGGTGTGCCGGTAGATGTAGTCTACTACCGCCGTGCTGCGTTCGCGCAAGGGTCTTCCGCTGAGCCCGCCGGATTCGGCGGCCCCGGAAGAACGCAGCCCGGTGCGTGCAATCGTTGTGTTGGTAGCGATCACCCCCGCGGCTTCGAATCGCAGCAAAGCCGCGAGGGCATCATCCAATTCCTCCCAGGTCAAGTCCGGGGCGAGCTTGACTAGAAGAGGGCGGGCCACTCCGCTCTGGTCGGCGAGATGGGCGCGCTCGGACTGCAGGTTGGCGAGCAGCATTTCCAGGGAGTCCCGCGACTGCAATCGGCGCAGGCCCGGCGTATTCGGGGAGCTGACATTGATGGCAAAGTAATCCCCGTATGGATAGAGCTGTCGGAGCAGGTCCGCGTAATCTCGCGTAGCCTCCTCGAGGGGAGTCTCCCGGGCCTTGCCCAGGTTGACCCCAATCACAAAACCCCGCTGGGCGGGCAGCCGGCGCAGGCGCGCGCGCACGGCTTCGGCCCCGGCACTGGGGAACCCCATCCGATTGACCAGGGCTTCGTCTTCGAGCAGGCGGAAGACCCGCGGTCGGGGATTCCCCTGCTGGGGCCGGGGGGTCACAGTGCCGACCTCGATGTGCCCGAAACCAAGGCAAGCCAGTGCCCGAATTGCCTCGGCGTCCTTGTCATACCCGGCGGCTAGCCCCAGGGGGTTGCGAAAGGAAAGGCCAAACGCCTGAACTCGAAGTTCCTGCCGCGCGTCGAACGCCCAGCCCAGCAGGCGGCGCCCGGCCCCCGCTGCCCCGGCCATCCGCAGCGCAAGCAAGGTCCAAGCATGAATCTGCTCCGGATCCAGGCGAAAGAGGATGGAACGAAGGAGGGTGTAGGTTCGCAGCGGAGAGGCCCTGATCCCGCCGGACATGGGCTTCAGTCCGGGTGGAGAACCGCCGCCGCTTCTTCCGGCGTCATTTTGCCCTGCTCCTTCCAGAGGTTGACCAAATCGGACAGGCGGGCCACGGAACTCAGCCTTACGCCTTGCTCCTGAAGTACGGCCTGCGCTCCCTGCTCGCGGTCGACCAAGACCACCACGTCGTTGACCCGCAGTCCGGCTTGGCGCAGCTTCTCGAGGGCCTCGAGCTTTGTCTCCCCGGTGGTGGCAACGTCATCCAGCACCGCGACGGTTTCTCCCACGGCGAATTCCCCTTCAATCAGTGAGCGGGTGCCATAATCCTTGGCTTCGCGACGCGGATAGACCATCGGCCAGTGGCCTTCGAGAGCGACCACCGTGGCGATGGGCAGGCCGGCGTAGGGGATTCCGGCCAGCCGTTGGAAGGAGAGACTCCTGAGAATGGGCAAGTAGGCCCGGGCGATGCGAGCCAAGTGGTTGGGGCGGGAAACCAAAAGGCGCAGATCAAAGTAGATCGGAGACTGCTTCCCGGATTTGAGCGTGAACTGCCCGAAGCGGACGCATCCGGATTCCAGCAGCAGGTCCGCAACCTGCCTGACCTCGGGTGAGGGCCGCCCCGGAGCCCGCGATGGGCTGTGCTGGAGTTGTCTCCGGATCGTGCGCATGACCTCGACCAGATTCTCCGCGGCCTGCCTCGGATTCTCCGCCTGAGAGAGAGATCGGGAGGCAGAGACAAGCAACCCGAGGCCGTCTTGGCGCAGACCGGCCTGGAGGACGGCACCAAGATTTCCGCCCTGCGAGCCGAGACCTGGAACCAGGAACCACAATTCGGGAACCAGCGCCCGAACCCGCTCCAGGGCGACCACATCGGTTGCGCCGACGACCAGCCCGACATTTCCGAGCTGGTTCCAGGATTGGGCCCGCAAGGCCACGCGTTCGTAAAGGTTCAGGCCTTCGGCCTGAAGGCCCTGGATTTCGTTGGCACCCGGGTTCGAGCTTCGGCACAGGACGAAGACACCGCGGTCCGGGTCTTGCAAGAAAGGCAGGAGAGCATCCCTGCCAAGATAAGGGCTGACGGTGACGGCCTTGGCGCCATAGACCCCAAAGGCGGCTCGGGCGTAGGCCGTCGAGGTATCGGCAATGTCTCCGCGCTTGCAGTCCAGAATGACGGGCACTTCGGGCGGGATCAATCCCATCACCTCGTGCAGGGCCCGCATTCCGGCCGGGCCAAGGGCCTCGAAGAACGCGCTGTTGGGCTTGAAGGCCAGCGCCAAATCGGCGGTGGCCTGGATCAGACGCCGGCAGAACGCCACGGCGGCTTCGGCGCTTGGCTCGGGCAGTTGATCCAGGTGAGGGTCCAGGCCCACGCAGAGCAGCGAGTCGATTCGCCGAGCGCGCTCATCGAGCCAGGCAAAGAACGGAAGAGACCTGCTTTCCCCGGTGACCATGTCGCCTCAGGCCTTGCCCAGCACCATCGCCAGGAGGGCCATGCGAATATACAGGCCGTACTCCATTTGGCGGAAGTACGCGGCGCGGGGATCCTGGTCCACCTCGATCGCGATCTCGCCGACGCGCGGAAGAGGGTGCATCACGATCATCTCGTCTTTGGCCAGCTGGAGGGTCTGGGGCGTGATGACATAGGTGTCCCTCACCGATTCGTACTGCTGCGGATTCTCAAAACGTTCCTTCTGAACGCGAGTAACGTAGAGCACATCGGTTTCGGGCAACACCGGTTCCAGATCTCCACGTTCGCTTTGGGGGATTCCCTTGGCCGCCAATTCCGAGACCAAGTTGGAGGGCATATGCAGGAGCTCTGGAGAAACGTAGTGCAGTTTGACCTTGTAGAGCGAAAGCAGTCGAGCCAGGGAATGGACCGTGCGTCCATACTTGAGGTCACCAAGCATCGTGACCGTGAGTCCGTCGATGCGTCCCAGCTCTTCCTTGATCGTGAACAGGTCCAACAGGGCCTGGGTCGGGTGTTCGCCGGTTCCGTCCCCGGCATTGATCACCGGCTTGCGGGCATACTGGGCCGCAATCGCCGCGGAGCCCAGCTCGGGATGCCGCAGGACGATCACATCCGCATAGCACTCCAGGGTGCGGACAGTGTCCGGAAGGGACTCGCCCTTGGCCACCGAGGAGTATCGCACCTCGCTAATTGGGATGACGCTCCCACCCATGCGCTCCATTGCGGAAAGGAAGGAGGACGAGGTCCGCGTGGATGGTTCGTAGAAAAGGTTGGCCAGTATCTTGCCCTTGAGCAGGTCGAAGGTTCCGACGCGCTCGACCATCGACCGCATCTCCTCGGCCACCCCAAAGACATATTCCAGGTCCTGTCGATTGAACTGGGAAACGGAAAGGATATCCTTGCCATAGAAGCGGGCCTGGCGCATGTCTCCAAACGGGATGTAGGGGCTCTTGACCCTGCGTTCGCTGGGGGGCACATAGGTTGCCATTCTATTCTCCTTTTGTCACGGGGCGGGGCCCGATCGAGCGGATGGATTGTGTGCGTGTGTGCGGGGGGTCCTGGAGGATTCCGGCCCCCGGCCGAACAGGTTGTGTCCAAAACCAGGCGGCGCGAGCACCCGCCCGTCCCGGTAGACCAGTTGCCGCCTCATCGTGACGCGCGTGACCCGCCCTTGAACCTCCCAACCCTCGAAGGGAGTCCAGCCGCATCGCGAAAGCAGTTCCCGGCCGCGAATCGTCCAGCGCGCTTCCGGATCCACTTCGATGAACGTATCTTCCCATTCGCGCAGGTTCCAGATTCGAAGCGGATTGTCGTGCATCCTGGCGACCAGGCCCTGCATCGTGAGCCGCCCCTGGCGGACCGCCCCCAGGAGCAGCGCAAGGGCAGTCTCCAGGCCCGGGAACCCTGGAGGCGGGTTCGGGCCGTCCTTCTCCGAGGGGGTGTGGGGAGCATGATCGGTAGCGAAGCAATCAATCACCTCGAGCTGGGCCCACAAGGCCTCCCGGTCCGAAGCTCGCGCCAGCCTCGGTCGGACTTCGGCCCGGCCAGCACCGATCTTGGAAATGTCCTCTTCGTCCAGGAAGAGGTGGTGAGGCGTGACCTCGCAGGTCACCGGCCATCCGCGCTCCTTGGCAAGCCGGATCAAGGCGATCTCCTCGGCCCGGCTGACGTGGGCCACATGCACGGGCTGATCGTGAAGAGCGGAAAGCAAAAGCGCCAGGGCCAGGCTGCGGCCCTCCGCGTGCACCACCACGGGCCGGACTCCTCCGGGCCAATGGGCGAAATGCTGGATCACTGAGGTGAGGTCATCCAAGCGGAGCGGGCCGTAGGTTTGGTCCAGATACAGCTTGAGACCGCAGGACGGGGGAGCGAGGCCGGGGGCAGTCGCGACGTTTTCCACGCTGCCGCCCAGGTAAAGGCCATAGTCGCAGCGCGCGTGCTCGGTCGCCAGCTGCTCGACCTGTTGGAAGACTTCCGCGGTCGTGACCGGGGGTTGTGTGTTGGGCATGGCCAGCACGCACACGAAGCCGCCGGCGAGAGCGGCCGCCGTCCCGCTGCTCCAGTCTTCCTTGTGCGTCGCCCCCGGTTCGCGCAAGTGGACGTGGGGATCCATCAGCCCGGGAAGCCTCAGCATCTTCTTGCCGTTCCTGCCGGAGTCGCAAGGGGCCGGCACCAGGCAAAAAAAGAGAGCCTTTCGGCTCTCATGATTCCGAGACCCACCTGCACGCCCTGGAGGTTTTCCTCCCATTCCGCGGTTCTGCCTTCACGATCCTCCCCGCCTGCCTTTCGACTTCGCGTACATTGTATGCGCTTTCCTCGCCGCGTCAAGGGGCCTCTTCCTGTGGCAAGGAAGGAGGACGGCGATCGACCTCAGCGGCTGTTTCGATCTGATTCCGGCCCCGCTCCTTGGCCCGGTAGAGAGCTCGATCGGCCACATCGACCAAGGAGAAAGCGTCGCCGGCATCGATGCCCAGACTGGCAATTCCTTGGCTCACGGTAGGGGAGGGCATTTGGCGGCCCAGCGAATCGATCGGACGAAGCTGAGCCAGGGTGTGCTGGATGCGCTCGGCGACCATGTGAGCTTGTTCGCTGGTTGCATTGGGGAGGGCCATCGCAAATTCCTCGCCTCCCCAGCGCCCCAAGAGGTCGCCGTGCTTGATGTGGCGGCGGATCGCATCCACGGTGCTCAGCAGGGCGGCGTCGCCGGCCACATGGCCGAAGTGATCGTTGTAGTCCTTGAAATAGTCGATGTCGAGCATGATCAGGCTGAGCGGCGAGCTCTGGTCCCGCGCGTGGGCCACGGCCTTTTCGAGTTCGGCGACAAAGGCTCCATGGCTCAGCACTTGCGTCAAACTGTCGCGCCGAGCTTGTTCGCGCACCGCCTCGTGCTGTCGGGCGTTCAGGATGGCTGCCGCCAGCTGCTCGACCACGATCTGCAGCACGAATTGATCGTCTTCGGAGAAGGCATAGGGGCGAGTCGCCTGCAGGTCCAGCATCCCCAAGAGAGTGCCGGCCGAGAGGATCGGCAAGGACATTTCCGACCGGATCGTCGGTAATGCGGGCACCTCCAGATAGTACGGATCGGTTCGCACGTCCTGGGCGAGGTAAGGTCGGCAGCTGACCATGACATGGGAATTGATGCACTTCTCATCGATCCGGATGCGATCCTCCTGGTCCACTTGAGCCCGGCCCTGGGGACTGGAACCGCCCACGAATACCGCCGAACGTCCACCCTCCTCCACCGCCAGAATGTGCACATGCTCGTAACGCAATCGCGAGGCCAGCAATTCGCAGACCCGGTTATACAGGGAGGAGGGATCGAGGATGGAGCTAATTTCGGTGCCGACTTCGCTCACGGTCATGAGCAGAGACCGCTGTTGCTCCAGTGAGGAAAACGCCGTCGCGTTCTCGACCAGAGCCCCGAGCATCGCCATCAGGGTCTCGCCCATGGCGGCCTCGGCGGGAGAACCCCGATGGGGCACCTCGAAGAAAAGGATCAAGACCCCCCGGAACTGGATTGAGATCTGCAGGCTGAAGGCCTGCAGGGCTTTGACAGAGTCGGGGAGGGGAAGCGCCCTCAGATCGGGCCGATCGCGGTCGATGTCCTCCACGACCAGGCTGCCGGCCCGAGTGGCCAAGACTTTGAACTGGGGAGCCTCCACCAAGGCGCGCGCGTCCAGGGTAAGATCGGTCAGCCCATCTTGGGCGGCGAGGCGCAGGCGGGGTTGCTCGGCCAGCAGAATGACGGCCGCTCGGCATTGGAACAACTGCCGGGTCTCCTGGCACGCCCGCAGCAGAAGCGTGTCCAGGTTGCGTTCCGTGGTCAGCTGCGCCGAAAGCTGAGCCAGGCCCGACATCCGCTGGCTCTCCTCTTGGATGTGTTGATAAAGGCCCAATCGCTCCAAGGCCAGGGCGGCATAGTGAACCGAGGACTGCGCCAAGCGCAGCTCGGGTGCGGTGAACTCGCCGCGCAAAGATTCCATCGCGGCCACTCCGATCACCTGGGATCCGACCTGAATCGGCAGGAGCAGACCTTGTTTCATCCCCAGGGCGGCCAGGATCGGATGCTGCGCTCCGGCCTGCTCGAGCACCTGGGGCTGCAGCTGACCCGCTTGCAGCTGGAACTCCGGAAGAGTGTCGGGAGTTGCTCCAAAAGAGGCAACCGGAACGAGAGCGCCATCTTCGAGGTCGATCGTCCAGACCACGCCTCGAGAGGCATTTACCGGCGGACCCCCGAGATGGTCGACGAGAATATGCGCGACCTCCTCCTTGGTTCGAGTGAGCAGCATGGAACCACTTAGCCCGAGCAGGGCCTCCAGGCCGGAAAGCATGATTTCACGGCTCTCCATCAGCGCGGTCATTTCGTTATGGCGATGGATGGGGACTTGCAGATGTCCCTGCGCGGAACGACCCTCCGCAAAGGCTTGATCCGCGTCGGTCAGCCTCTCCAGAGGTTTGAAGATCCGGCGATTGACCAGGTCAATCTGTACCAGCGAAAGAAGGACCAGCAGCCCGATCATGACGCTCAAGCCGACCGAGATCGTGCGGCTCACCGCGGCGCTGATAGCGTTCTCGCTGAGCAGAAGGTGGAGAGTGTAGGGAGGATGGTCACCCGCCTGCGGAGGAAGGTCGAGGGTGCGGGCCATGTCGAAGGAAGAGCTGGCCCCCGTGCCCATGGCAAACAACCCTTCGCGACAATCCGACGAAGTCCCGGCCAGACAGCCCGCCGTCGGGACCGGGCGCGTGGTTCCCGAGAACGCCTCCTGCCAGGTCCGTCTGACCAGCCCGGGCTCGGTGGCTGCGAGGATCGTCCCCTGATTGTCAGTGACCAGGGCCAGGGTACTCTGCACGCGAATTCCCTGGCGGAATTGACTCAGCAGGGACGGCAACTGGGCCGGGTCACTGGAGTCCTCGAGCTGGGTAGCCAGCAAGAAGCTCACCTCGCCCATGTGATCCCCGAGGACTTCTTGGGACAAGCGGTTTGTTTGCTGCGTGATCGCCAGGACGCCAGACACGGTGGCCACAATCACCACCGCTACATTCATGCCAAAGAATTGCGTGCGCAAGCGGACGAACCAGGTGAGCCGCATGGGCGAATTTGAAGTGAGCGGATTGGGTTCGCTTACTTACTGGAAATTATAGCTTCGGTTTGGGCGAAGGGTCAGATTCGTTTCGCCAGCACCCCTCTCGAGCGGACTGCCCCGATCGAGCGAGGGGGTCAAGACAGGAGGGCCGGCTTCTTAAGGAAGCCAGCTTCCCCACAGAAGAGGAACAAGTCAACTTGCGTCCTTGAAGCCCCACCTGGGGGTCAGGGCTTGCGCCAGAGATCCAGGATCCTGGGCATGGAGGGAAAGGCCAGTTCCGGAATCTCCTCGGGTCCAAAAAGGCCGGCAGCTTGAGCGTCGTCCCCTGGCGTTGGGTTCCCGTCCTGGGCGGTGCCGCGATACACAATGAGGATATCGGCACCCTCGTCCGGGGCATGTCGGGGAATGACATCCAAAAGATCCAAACCAGATACAGATAATCCGGTTTCTTCCTCAAACTCGCGCATCGCGGCTTGGCGCGGATCCTCTCCCGCCTCGACGTACCCAGCCGGGACGGACCACTTGCCAAGTCCGGGGTTGACCCCTCGACGGATCAACAAGACTTGGCCGTTTCTCTGTGCCAGGACGGCCACTGCCACCTTTGGGTCTTCGAAATGGATTCGACCACAGCTCGTGCAGATCGCCCGCTCCCGGCCAAATGCCGGACGGTATTCGACGGGAGCGCCACACGAACTGCAAAACCGAATGGGGGCTCGTGGGCTCATATCCCGGTCCGCCGAGAGAGGATGGCCGCGATTGCCAATCCAACTGCCGCGAGCGCCAGAATGATCTCGCCTGATCGCAGGAGGGGGCGAGAGGCTGGGACGATCGAGGCCCAGGTTCGAGGCGAAGAAGGCAGCGGTTGCGCGGGGAGATTCGTTTGGCTTTTGGGGGCGGGGACCGCGACCGAGGGCTGGAGGTTCTCAGCCTCGGTCTGGGGGGCGGATGACTCAGGGCTGGGAGACGAGCCGACATGGGGAGGAGAAGGAGGAACACCCCCTCCCATGAGCTGCTCGGGGGTGGGCGGGGTTGCCGAGGGTGCTGCACCCCCGGCAGGCGTCAACTCGCTGCCGGGGGTGGGGTTGAAGAGGCGCTCGGCTGCGAGCGGTGAAGTTATCGGAAGCGGGGCCGCTGGACTGGCCAGCGAGGATTGCTGCGCCTGCATCACCGAGGGAGCCTGCCCCGGTGTCTCATGGTCCGAGGCAACCGGCAGCGCGGCGGGAACGCTTCCCGCTGCCAGCCAGGAAGACGAGCCGAGGTCGAGGAAGAAAAGTAGTGCCAGCGCCATGGCGGCGACGGCGGAGCCCCAGGTGTAATACTTGGACCGCTGAGGCTGCCTCGGCCGCAGGGGGGCGAGCAGACCCTTTGTGATCCGGAAGTCTCGGGGCACCCCGATCGGGGGCAGGTCGCGCAGCCCTTCCCGGACCATGCGGATCTCCGCCACCGCCCGGCGGAGTTCAGGTTCTTGCCGGAGTCGGGAGAGAAAGTCGCGCCTTTCCTTGGGCGTCACGGTCCCGTCCAGGAAGGAGGAAATCAGCTCCAGATCACGTTGGGAAAAAGAGGCGGGAGGGGTCATGGGACGGACTCCTCCTCAAGACGGAATTGCGATGGAAGAAGTTCCGCTTGGGACGACAGGCAGTCGCGCAGGTTGGCGCGCGCCCGGGCCAGCCGACTCTTGACCGTGCCCAGCGCGATCTTGAGGGACTCGGCAACTTCTGCGTAGTCCATCGCCTGCACATCGGCCAGGATGACGACGGCTCTCTGCTCGAGGCTCAGTTGAAGCAGGCAATCCTCCAGCGCACGACGGAGTTCGTGGCGTGAGGTTGCCTCTTCGGGGGTCTCTCCCGGGTCGGAAAGTACGGGTAGCCCATCGGGCTCGTTTCCCCCGTTCTCGGAAGGCGAGAGGTCGTCCAGGGAGAGTGTGGGTTTCCGCTTGCGGCGGCGCAATTCGTCGTAGCAAGCGTTTGTCACGATTCGGAAGAGAAAGGCGCGGAACGAACCGCCACGGAAATCCTTCAAGTGGCGGTAGCAGGAGAGAAAGGCCTCTTGGGTCGCATCCGCAGCCGCCTCCGCCTCGCCCATCAGGCGGAAGGCGAGGCTGTACACCTGGCTCTGGTAGGCGGTAACCAACTGGTTGAAGGCTTCCAGGTCGCCGGCTTGAGATGCCGAGATCAGCTGTCTTTCTTTCGGGATGTCGTCGTGCCTGGCCATCACTTCATGCGCGGATCGGACCCGACCTCCCCTGGTGATGAGTGCGCGTCCGACTCAGACCCCCTCTCCGGCCAAGCATAATGCACGCCCGCCAAATCTGCGAATCGCTTGGGCCGCAAGATCGGTTGCAGTACAATGGAGCAGGTGTTGGCGGTCTGGCTCGAACTGCTTGAAGTGGTTGCCGTTTCCTCGGCCGCCAGCCCATTCAGATCATGGATGCTCGCCCCTCTCCAATCGCAGGGACTTGGTACCCAGGAAGCCCCGCCGCTCTCAAGGATTCCATCAACCGATTCCTCTCCGGGGCGGTCTTGGATTTGCCCGCCGGGCGGATCAGGGGAGTGATCGCGCCCCATGCCGGACATCGTTACTCGGGGCAAGTAGCGGCCTATGCCTTCAACTGTCTGCGAGGGCTTCAGCCGGACTTGGTTGCCGTCGTCTCTCCCATGCATCATCCCTATCAGGCCGCGCTGCTGACCACGGGCCACGAGGCCTATCGGACGCCTTTGGGGGATGTCCTCGTGGATCGGAAGGCCGTCGAGGCGCTTGGGGAGGGGGTGGCCAGGCGATTGGGCCTCGAACTCTCTCCAATCCGCAACGACCCGGAGCACGCGCTGGAGATTGAGCTTCCTTTCTTGCAGTGCGTCCTGGGGTCGTTCCGTCTCCTGCCGGTGATGGTCCTGGACCAGGAGACGGAAACCGCCCGAGGGCTGGGCTTGGCATTGGCCGAGGTGTTGAAGGGTCGGGATGCGCTCCTGGTAGCCAGTTCGGATCTCTCCCATTACTTCCCTCAGGCCACCGCGGATGCGCTCGATGCGGAGATGCTGCACCGCATTGAGGCCTTCGATCCGGAGCGGGTGATGTCGGCGGAAGAGGAGAGAGTCGGATTCGCTTGCGGTCGAGCCGCGATCGCCGCCGTGCTGTGGGCGGCGCGGGCTCTAGGTGCCGACCGAGTCCGCGTGCTCAAGCACGCGACCTCCGGAGAAGTGACGGGTGATTACGATGCGGTTGTGGGCTATGGCGCCGCCGTGATTTGGCATTCGCGCAGCGAAGCGGCGCCCGTCCCCTCCTCGCCATGACGCTGGCCGGATTTGATCCCCTCCAACTGATCACGCTTCTGATCCTGCTCGGCCTTAACTCCTTCTTTGTCGCAGCCGAGTACGCCTTGGTAGCGGCCCGCCCCACGCGTTTGGAGGAGCTGGCGCGCGGGGGGGACTTGGGAGCGCGCCAGGCCATCGAGCTCCTCCGGGACCGGGATCGCTTCATCGCCACCAGCCAGCTGGGGATCACGATGGCCGGGCTCGGGCTGGGATGGGTGGGGGAACCGGCCCTTTCCGGCCTGATCCAGGACCTCTTGGGGTTCTCCCCGGGCTTGGGGCAGGGGAGCACCCTGGCCCATGTCCTGTCCTCCCTGTTAGCCTTCGCAATCGTCACATATGTGGCCGTGGTGGTGAGCGAGCTTGTCCCCAAGTCCCTGACGTTGGGAAATCCCGAGCGGATTGCGGCGTGGGTCTGTCGTCCCCTGATTTGGGCAGCTGCCTTGGCGCGCCCTCTGGTCTGGCTGCTGCAACAGTCGGCCCGCGGCCTGCTGGGCTGGGTCGGTGCGACTGCGGAAGTATCGCGGCGTCCCCCCTACAGCACGGATGAACTGAAGCTCCTGGTTGTGGCGGCGGAGCGAACCGGCGCGCTGGAAACCACGGAGCGCGAAATGCTGCACGCCGTTTTCGACTTCGGCGACCTGAGGGTGCGTGAGGTCATGGTTCCGCGGACCGAAATGGCCGCCCTCTCAGCCGAGAGCACTCTGGAGGAAATGATCCAACTCTCCAGCCGCCATCCCTACAGCAAGTTCCCGGTCTACGAGGGCGATCTGGACCACATCCTCGGCCTCGCCCATGTCAAGGATCTGGTCGCCGCGCGGCGCAGCCCTCCGTCGACGTCGGCCGTTCGCGGTCTTTTGCGGGAGACCTTCTTTGTACCCGAGAACATGCGCGTGCAAGATCTTCTCAGGGAATTCCGAGCGCGCCGGCAACACCTGGCGATCGTGCTCGACGAGTACGGCGGGACCGCGGGGCTCGTGACCCTGGAGGACCTTCTCGAGGAGATCGTCGGCGAAGTAGCCGATGTCTTCGACAAGCGAGCCCCGGACATCAAGCGTCTGCCCGAGGGAGGCGGGCTGATTGACGGGTTGGTTTCGATTGAAGATGTTAATGACTCCTTCGGCCTGCGGCTCGCCGACCCGAACTACGATACCATCGCCGGGTACATGCTCGGCCGGTTGGGCCGCGTGGCCAAAGTGGGGGACCAGGTTGACGTGGAGGGTTATCAATTGCGGGTGGAGGCGATGGACCACCTGCGCATAGCGAGCCTCTCCCTGAGCCCCCGAAATCCAAGACCGCTGCCCTCCCCGCCGGTGAGTTCATGAAGCGCTTTGTGGAAGTGGCCGTCAACGTTCCGACCCAGCAGGCCGTGTTCCACTATCATGTGCCTGCCGAGTGGGACACTGTCCCGGGAGCGGGGATGCTGGTCGAGGTTCCATTTGGCTTGCTGCAACGTCAAGGGATCGTACTGGGCGAGATTCCCAGCCCGCAGGTTTCAGAGACCAAACCCCTGGTTTCACTGCTGGATCCCCAGCCGGTGCTGACCCGCCAGCAGATCCAGCTGGCGCGTTGGATGAGCGCCTACTACCGAGACCCCCTTGGGAGTTGCCTGGAGGCCATGCTTCCCCCTGGGCTTTCCAAGCATGCGGAATCGACGTACTCGCTTCGGGTTCCCTCCTTTGAGCCTGCCCGTCCCTCGGAGCGGCGCCTGATCAGCCTGCTTGGCCAAAGAGGGTCGCTCAGACACGGGCAGTTGGACCGCGCCTTCCCGCATGTGGCCTGGGAGCGTGACGCGATGAGGCTCGTGCGCAAAGGGATTCTCATGCGGCGCCAGCTGCTGCCGCCTCCCTCCGTCCATCCCAAACAGGTCCGCACGGCGAGGCTGGCCATCCTTCCGGAACAGGCGCGGGAGCTGGCAGGCGAAATCAGAAGCCGGGCCGTGCGCCAGAGTGCGCGGGCGGCGGCCGAGCGGCGCGCCAGGGTTCTCGAGTTCTTGGCGGAAGAGAAAGGCCCCGTCGAGGCCAGCTGGGTCTACGCCCGCAGTGGCGCCCGGTTAGAGGATCTCAAGTTGCTGGCCGAATCGGGATGGGTCGATCTGGGGCAGGAGCAGGTCTGGCGCGACCCGTTGGCCGGAAGGGAATTCGGCCCCCCACCCTTCGTGACGCTCAGCAGCGATCAGGAACGGGCGTGGCAGGAGATCCGCGTTGCACTGGCAAGGGGGGAGGGCCGCTCCTTCCTGCTTCACGGAGTCACAGGCTCTGGCAAGACCGAGATCTATCTGAAAGCGGCCTCCGAGACTCTGGCAAAGGGCCGGCAGGTCATCGTTCTTGTCCCAGAGATCTCGCTCACGGCACAGACGATCGAACGTTTCGGCCGATGGTTCCCGGGACGAATGGGTGTGCTTCATAGCCGACTCTCGGAAGGGGAGCGGTATGACACCTGGCGCCGTGCCCGCTCCGGGACCCTGGAGATCATCCTTGGCGCGCGGAGTGCGCTCTTTGCCCCGCTGCCCGCCTTGGGCTTGATCGTGGTGGACGAGGAGCATGATGACTCCTACAAATCCAACCAACCCCCGTTTTTTCACGCGCGTCGAATGGCCCTTGAGTATGCTCAGATCGCGCAGGCCGTCTGCCTGTTGGGGTCTGCCACCCCCGACTTGACCACGTACTCTGCGGCTCGCCACGGAGCCCTAACCTACCTCCGCCTCCCCTTGCGAGTGGGAGGTCCGCAGACCTCCGCCGGCAGTGGCTCCGGTCGCGGCAGGGAGATGCCTCCGGTCGAGGTGGTCGACATGCGGCAGGAGTTGAGAGCGGGGAACCGTTCCATCTTCAGCCGGTCGCTCATTTCCGGGTTGAGGCAGTGTCTGGAAAGGAAGGAACAAGCCCTTCTTTTCCTCAATCGAAGAGGGAGCGCGAGCGCCGTGTTTTGTCGCTCCTGCGGTCAGGCACTGCGGTGCCCACGGTGTGGCATCCCCCTGACCCTGCACGGAGGTCCGGAGGACCAGAAGGAGGGCGGCGGAGCCCTCTCCCGGAGGCTGATCTGCCATCACTGCAACTACCGGCGGGAGATCCCCAAGAATTGCCCGCGCTGCCGGAGCTCAGCGTTGCGGCCCCTGGGCGTGGGGACCCAGCGCATCGAACAAGAGGTGCGCTCCGCCTTCCCTTCGGCGCGCACTCTGCGGTGGGACCGGGACACCGTTCGCCAGCCTGGCGCGCATGAGATCCTGCTGGAGCTCTTCGCCTCCGGGCGGGCGGACGTGCTGGTGGGTACGCAGATGATTGCGAAGGGATTCGACCTGCCGCGGGTGACGCTGGTGGGGGTGATTCTGGCGGAGGTGGGTCTCTACCTGCCGGACTATCGGGCCGCCGAGAGGAGTTTTCAAGTCCTGACCCAGGTGGCTGGCCGCGCGGGCCGAGGAGTGCGCGAGGGGCGGGCCATTTTTCAGACGTATCAGCCGGAAGCATCTGTCATCCGGGCTGCGGCGGCCCAGGACTACGAGCTTTTTGCGCGAAGCGAACTCCAGGCGCGGAAGGAGTTGTCCTACCCCCCTTCGGCCTCGCTCATCCGGTTGCTCTTTGCCGATGAGAAGGAGGAGAGAGCCTCGCGCGCATGCCGCCTGACAGCCTCCCTCCTGCGCGAAAGGATAGCACGCCAGAAGGAGAGAAACACGGATCTCGTCGGGCCAGCTCCGTGTTTCTTTGCACGCGAAGCAGGACGGTATCGCTGGCAGGTGCTCCTGCGCGGCCCCAACCCGGCTTCCGTGCTGCCTGCCACACTTCCCGCCGAGTGCCAGGTGGACGTCGACCCGGTGACACTCCTATGACCCCGGGTGGAGGGGAAGGCCAGGTTCTCATGGCCCGGCGGAACGCCTTTGGGTGTTGGGGCGGTGTCGGTCGAGGAGCGGATAGGAAGGGAAAGGGCGAGCGTTGCAGGGCGCTCTTTTCCCCTTCCGGGAAAAGGCCAGCGGGCCTTGGTCAGGCAGGGGAGCCGCGCGAGCGGATCGCCGGTTTTGACGGCCCGCGCCGCGGGTGATATACTTTCGGCGCTCCCGCCTACGGGCGGGAGAATTTGTGCCCCGCAAGGGGTATCTCGCACGCGGTGGACCTGACCGTGCGTACCCGGAAGCCGCCGAGCGGAGGGTAGCGGGAGGGGAGGAAGCCGCGGAGGCCAAACGCAAAGGAGAAGCCATGGCACTCGTGTCTCTCAAGTCGCTGCTCGAAGCCGGGGTGCACTTCGGCCATCGGACCGAGAAGTGGCACCCCAAGATGAGGCCCTATATCTTTACTGAACGCAATGGGGTCCACATCATCGACCTGCAACAAACCGTTGCCGCCCTGACGCAGGTTCATTCGTTGGTAAGCGGCCTGGTGGCCCAAGGCGGGACGATCTTGTTCGTGGGAACGAAGCGCCAGGCGCAGGATACCGTGGAAGAGGAAGCCACGCGGGCCAACATGCCGTATGTAATCGATCGGTGGCTGGGCGGGACCCTGACGAACTGGCGGACCATCAAGGAGCGGATTGACGAGCTGGATCGGCTGGAGAAGATGGGAGCCTCGGGGGAGTTTGAGCGCCTGACCAAGAAGGAGGAGCTCATGCTCCGCCGGCGCATGGCGCGCCTCGGCCAGCGTTTGGGCGGGTTGCGCAAGATGGTCTCCCTGCCCTCGGCCCTTTTCGTGATCGACGTTAACCGTGAAGAGACCGCGGTCCACGAGGCGAATATCCTGGGCATCCCCGTGATTGCGCTCGTCGACACCAATTGTGATCCATCCGGCATAGACTACATTATCCCCTCCAACGACGACGCGATCCGAGCCATCCGCCTGCTGACGGCGAAGACCGCAGATGCGGTGCTGGAAGGGATCGGACTGCGGAAAGACAGGGAGCAGGTCGAGGAGGCCCCTCAGCCCGAAAGTGACGAAGCGCTGCTGGGCGAGGCGACGCTGGCGAAGATGCGCGACGAACAGGGGACGAGTGGTTCTGATGAGGAGAAGGCTGGAGGAGTATGAGTCGGGCGATGGTGATTCCCACGGCTCAAGTCAAGCAGTTGCGCGAGTTGACCGGCGCAGGCATTCTGGATTGTCGTACGGCGCTGGAGGAGACGGGCGGCGATGTGGACAAAGCCGTTCAGTACCTTCGCGAGAAGGGCTTGGCGGCAGCGGAGAAGCGCTTGGGACGGGAGACGCGAGAAGGTTTTATTGATCTTTACAGCCATGGGAATGGCCGCGTGGGGGTCATGGTCGAGGTGAATTGTGAGACCGACTTTGTCGCCCGGGCCGAGGAGTTTCGCCGCTTTGTTCACGAGGTCGCCCTGCAGGTTGCGGCGGCCTGCCCTCTGTATCTGGATGTGAGTCAAATCCCGTCCGAGGTTGTGGAGGTGCAACGAACTGAGGCGCGCAACCAAGCTCGCCGAGAAGGAAAGCCCGAGAAGGTCTGGGATCGCATTGTCGAGGGGCGTCTGGACAAGTTCTATCGGGAGGTGTGCCTCCTCCGTCAGCCCTATATTCGTGACGACCAGATGACCGTCGCGGATGTTCTCCGGCAGATGATCGCTTCCACCGGGGAGAATGTGGTCATCCGGCGCTTTCAGCGCTGGGAGGTGGGCCAGGAGGCTGGGTGAGTCAGGGCGGGTCAACGAGAAGGTTGGCCCGCTTTTCTTGAAAGCGGGAGGAGGGGCGCATGGCTCTGCAATACGAACGCATCCTTCTCAAACTGGGAGGAGAAGCTCTGGCCGGAGCGGATGGCAGCGGCATCGATCCGATGAGGGCGGAGGATCTGGCCGTTCGCATTCATGCGGTGCAGGAGTGCGGCGTACAAGTCGCGGTGGTCATCGGGGCGGGGAACCTGTGGCGCGGGGACCGCGGCCTGGCGCGCAGCATGGAGCGTGCGACCGCAGACTACATGGGCATGATTGCGACCGTTATGAACGCCCTGGCCTTGATGGACGCCCTGGAGCGAATGGGGGTCATCACGCGGGTGCAGTCTGCCATCGAGATGCGTGCGGTGGCCGAGCCCTATATTCGCCGGCGGGCGATCCGCCATTTGGAAAAAGGCCGGGTGGTCATCTTTGGAGGGGGGACCGGCAATCCCTTCTTTTCCACCGACACCGCAGCGGCTCTGCGCGCGATGGAGATTAGTGCCCGAGTGCTGATCAAGGCCACGAAAGTTGATGGGGTGTACGACGAGGACCCGCAGAAGAACCCCGCCGCCCATAAGCTCGAGAAGCTGAGCTATATCGAAGCCCTCAATCGCCGCCTGGGAGTAATGGACAGCACAGCCATTTCCCTCTGCATGGACAACAATCTCCCCATTCTGGTCCTCAATCTCTGGGAACCGGGAAGCCTCGAAAAGGCGGTCGAAGGGAAGCGGATCGGGACCATGATCGGCCCCGATTGATTCTCGGCCCCCCGCCTGTTCCCCCCTCCGCAGCTGTGTGCCCGCTCCCCCTTCCAAAAGGTGGCAGTTTTCGAATTGCTCCTTTTGGATTATCCTTGGCTTCAGATAGAGCTCATTCCGGCGCGAGGATTCGATAACCCAGGAGCGATTCCCAATGGTGAAGGACGCATTGGCCGAGGCTGAGACTCGCATGAAAGGCGCGGTGAAGTCACTGGAGGAGGAACTGGCCACCCTCAGGACGGGTCGCGCCAGTCCGGCGCTGGTCGAGCGCCTGGAGGTCGAGTACTACGGTGCGGCCACGCCTCTCATGCAGCTGGCGACCATCTCGGCGCCTGAAGCTCGATTGCTCACCATCAGGCCATTTGACCCCGGATCGCTCAAAGGCATCGAGCGCGCGATCCTGGGTTCCGAATTGGGCCTGACCCCCTCCAATGACGGCAAGATCATCCGTTTGACCATTCCCGCGCTGACCGAGGAACGACGGCATGAGTTGGTGAAGATTGTGAACCGTCGGACCGAGGAATCGCGGGTTGCCGTTCGCAACATCCGTCGAGATGTTCACAATGACCTGCGCGAGTTCGAAAAAGAGAAGCTCATGTCGGAAGATGAATTGAAGCGGGGCGAGGAAGACCTTCAGAAGCTTACCGATCGGTACATCGGGAACCTGGATGAGATGAGCCGGCGCAAAGAGGCGGAGATCATGGAGGTCTAGTCGTCGCAGGGAAAGGGTACGAGAGGTCCGTGCGGACAGGTGCCGTGACAAGCAAGCGATCGGATCCTGCAGAGGAAGGGGCTAAGGCCGTTCCGTCCGGGCTGCCGGAGAAGATCCCGCAGCACGTGGCGATCATCATGGACGGGAATGGCCGCTGGGCCAGCCAGCGCAACTTGCCCCGCTTGGCCGGGCATCGGGCGGGTACTGAGAACCTGCGGCGAGTGATCACCGCCTGCGTCGAGTTCGGCATTCACTACCTCACGCTATATGCCTTCTCTACCGAGAACTGGGGGCGGCCCGAAGACGAGGTCCAGGGCCTGCTCTCGATTCTGGAGGATGTTCTGGACCGCGAGCTCGCGGAACTAAATCGGGAAGGTGTTCAGCTTCGGCACATCGGTCGGCTGGACGGGATCAGCCCCCGCCTGCAGGGAAAGGTCCGGCAGGCCATCGAACGGACGAAGGGCAATCAACGTTTGGTGCTCAACGTAGCTTTCAACTACGGTGGGCGCGATGAAATTGTCCAGGCCGTGCGGCGGATGATCGCGGATGGGGTCCGGGCCGATCAGGTGACCGAACCGTTGTTCAGCCAGTACTTGTTCACCGCGGGCACCCCCGACCCGGATCTGATCATTCGCACCTCGGGCGAGCTGCGCATCAGCAACTTCCTCATCTGGCAATGCGCCTACGCCGAGTGGTACATTACCCCCGTCTATTGGCCCGACTTTGGCAAAGAGGAGCTGCGCCTAGCCCTCTGGGAATATAGCCAGAGGGAACGGCGCTTTGGCCGAGCGCCCACCGCTTGGGGCGCGTCCTAGAGGACTCATGCTCCGGGATCGCATCGTCGTGGCGCTTCTGTTGTTGCCCGTTGCGCTTTGGCTGATCGTAATAGGGGGTCTTCCCTTTTGGGCCCTGGTGTCGATTTTCCTCGTCCTGGCGGGGATCGAGTACGGGCAGCTTTTTGAACATGTAGGCCTGAGACCGAGCTCCTGGCTGATGGCGGCAGGCATTCTGGCCATTACGGCGATGCGCGCCTGGGCTGGTTTTGACCATGTCGGTATTCTCCTGCTGCTCATCACCCAGGGGGCACTGCTCTGGTACCTGATCCAGTACGAGCGCGGGGCCTCCCGCTCGGGGAGCGAGTTTGCGGTAACCCTGGGTGCAATCCTCTATGTCGGCTGGCTGGGGGCCTACCTGGTTTCCCTCAGGGCCCTGCCCGACGGGACGTGGTGGTTCCTGATCGTCATGCCCGCGATTTGGCTTGGCGATTCCTTGGCCTTCTCCATCGGGCGCCGCTTTGGCCGGCACCGCATGACGCCTCGTCTGAGTCCAAGGAAGACCTGGGAGGGCTACCTCGGGTCGGTCCTGGGGGGTGCTCTGGGCGGGGGCGGGTTGGCTCTCGTCTGGCAGATTGCCGCCCGGCCAGCCAGTGGATTGCGCCCGCTCAGCGGCCTACTGATCGGAGGCTTGGTGGGGGCACTGGCCCCGCTGGGCGACCTGGCCATCAGCATGATCAAGCGCGAGGCCGGAGTCAAGGATTCGGGGACCCTCCTCCCAGGACACGGTGGCGCGCTAGATCGGATTGATTCCTGGATTGTCGCCGCCTCCGTCGGGTACTACCTCGTCGTGAGTATCGCCCCGCTCTTCCACTGATCCCGACGGTCCCCCTCAAGTCGGCCGAGGCCGACCCCTCCCATAGCAGATCGACGAGAGGGCAAAGCGCCTGCCCCCAAAAAGGGAGCGTGTTTGGCGCCGGGGGAGGGAGACATCCAAACCCCGTGCGCGGCAGGCCGTCGCCAGCCGGGCCTCCTCGAAAGCAGCGCACGCGCAGAGGGCGGGTCGGCTGGCGCAGGGGGGTCAGAGCCAAACCGCCGGGGCTGAACGGATGAGCCCCGGAGCGCCAAGCCGTCAGGAGAGATTCGGGACTGAGCGGGTCAACCCGAGAAAAACAACAGGTGAAACGATGGAGGCTCCAACGCAGGGCGTCTCACTGCCCAGACCCAGCGAGATCCCGCCTCGCAGCCGACCCGGCAAGCCCCAGCGGATGCCAGAAGCAGAAAGAGATCGCTCCTGCCTCGGCTTCAGAGGATCGAGCCGAGGCTAGCCCTCGAGGTAGGCGCGCCCGCCTGCGGCTCTAGGGAGTGGGACAGCCCATGCCGAACCAAGCGCAATACAGGTTGTTGGTGTCGATGTAATAGAGGACCGCCACGAGGACCACGACAATCACGATTACCAAACAGCCGCAGCCGATCAGGAGATTGCGCGTGGTGTGGCTTTTCTTCTCAGGAGCGATGCCCGCGGCCGGCGTTGGCGGTGGCGGTGGGGGCACCGCCTGCACAGGCATCTTGGCTACCGAGGCCGCCACCGTGGCCCCTACCCCCTCGCCCTCAAAGGAGAAAACCACGTTTTCGCCAAGGGTGACCTCGTCACCCGGGCTAAGCATGCGCTGCCCGGTGATGCGCTGTTTGTTGACGAAGGTCCCATTGGTCGAGCCCAGGTCTTCCAGCATGTAGGTGCCCTGCTTGCTGGTCAGCCGTGAGTGTGAACGCGAGATCTCTGGGTCGGGGATGACGATGTCCGCCGAGGCCTCGCGACCGATCGTAATGCTATCCTTCGTGAGCTCGTAGACCTTTCCTGGGGTGGGACCGCTGCGCATGACAAGACGTTGGCGTTCGCTGGACATTTCGTCCTCCGGGTTTTTGAGCTTGCAGCGAGTGTACATGGACTTGAAGGCGGAGTCAACTGAGGTCGCCATAGGCGGAGTGTTCGCCAAGGCGGCTGGCTGGGCTTGGCCCGTGACGGAATCCGCTTCGTCTTGACAGAGGGCTCGGATTGCCGATAATGAGGTCAAAAGCAAAGGCCTTGACGGAGGAAAGTAAACTGCTGGGGGTTGCCAGGGAGGCCGAGGTCATGACTGGGAGCCCGGCCCAACCGCAGGCAGTTGAAGTTCCCTCCCGAGCCGTTCAGGTGGACCGCGTCGTCTTCGGGCGCGTAGTCTGAGCCGGTGCTCGGCCGTTACCCGAGAAGGCCCTCTCCCGGAGGAGACGGCAGGTGATCCGGGCGGGGGATGCGGAGCGAGTTGGGCCCGTTGCAGCGGCTGGGGTCCGACTAACCAGGGTGGTACCGCGGGTCTTGATCCCGTCCCTGATTGGACGGGATTTTGTTTGCTGTGGAGGCTCGATGATTGAGCAACTCGACCGAATGGAGCAGGAGGCGATTGCGGCCTTGAGTTTCGTGCGGGTAAGAGATGACCTGACGGTCTGGCGCGGAGCCTATCTGGGTCGCAGTTCAAAGCTCATGATCTTCATTGGTGATCTGGGCGAGCTCTCGAGTTCGGATCGACCGACCTTGGGACGACGAGCCAACGAGGTCAAGCGGCGGTTGGAGGAAGCCTATCAGTCCAAGCTAGAGGAGCTCCACCGCCAGGTGCTGGAGCGGACGCTCCACGAGGAGAGACTGGACGTCACCTTACCCGGGCGCCCGCCTGCGCGCGGTCGACTCCACCCCTCCACCCAAATCGTACGCCGAATCACTTCGGTCTGGGCCGACATGGGCTTCCAAGTCTACCGCAGCCGCGAGGTCGAGACGGACGAGTACAATTTCGGACTGCTCAACATGCCTCCTGATCATCCAGCGCGCGATCAATGGGACACTTTCTATACGACGGTTCCCAACATTATCCTTAGAACTCACACCTCTCCTGGGCAGATGCACGTCATGCGCGAGTGCGCGCCCGAGCCGATCCGGGTGGTCCTGCCGGGAATGTGCTACCGCTACGAGCAGATTACCGCTCGTTCCGAGATCCAGTTCAATCAGGTCGAGGGACTTGCGGTCGGGCACCAGATCACCTTCGCCAACCTCAAAGGGACCCTCTCGGATTTCGCCCGCCGCATGTTCGGCCCTTCCGTCCGATCCCGCTTCCGGGCAGACTACTTCCCGTTCACCGAGCCCAGCGCCGAGATGGATGTGGAGTGCTTTGTCTGCGGGGGTCAGGGATGCGCCGTCTGTAAGCACAGCGGTTGGCTGGAGATTCTGGGAGCCGGAATGGTGCATCCGAATGTCTTGCGCAACGGGGGCTACGACCCGAGGCATTTCTCGGGCTTTGCCTTCGGCCTGGGACCGGAGCGGATCGCGATGTTGCGCTACGGCATCGGGGACATCCGTTCCTTCTGGGCCAACGACCTGCGCTTTCTGGAGCAGTTCTGAGACCGGGCGGACCGAGCCGCAGCCTATTGGAGTGATGGGAGTCTTGCTCATGGATGTTCCTCTTTCGTGGCTGAAGGAGTATGTGCGCATCGACCTTTCCCCAGCAGAGATTGCTCGACGCTTGACCTTTGCCGGGCTGGAGGTCGAGGCCGTCGACACTCTTGGGGTGAAGCGGGATCGGTCCGCCTCGGCGGCCGAGGAAAGCTTGATGCCTCCCCCCTCCGGGGCCCGATACGGGGACCTCGTTTGGGACCGCGAGAAGATTGTGGTGGGGGAGGTGTTGGAGGTGCTGCCTCATCCCAATGCCGACCGATTGGTGCTTTGCCGCCTTGGAGATGGGCAGGCTATCCACACGGTGCTGACGGGAGCCCCCAACCTTTTTCCCTACAAAGGACTGGGGCCCCTCCCCAGCCCCCTGAAAGTCGCCTACGCCCGCGAAGGAGCCGAGCTGTATGACGGCCACCAGCCGGGGTGGGTCGTGACCGTCCTGCGCCGCATGAAGATCCGCGGGGTCGACTCCTACTCGATGATCTGTTCGGAGAAGGAACTGGGAATCTCGGACGAGCATGAGGGGGTCTTGATCCTGCCTGAGGAGGCCCCTACGGGCAGGCCCCTGGCGGACTACCTGGGGGAAGTGATCTTCTCGATCAAGATCAATCCCAACATGGCGCGCAATGCGTCCATCCTTGGAATTGCGCGCGAACTCGGGGCGCTCACCGGCCGCAAGGCCAGAAGGCCTCCTTTGGCGTACCGGGCTCAGGGTTCGAGCCTGAAGCCTGAACTGCAAATCCGGATTCAAAGGCCTGACTTGAACCCGCGCTTTACCGCCGCCCTGATCCGCGGGGTGGAGATTGGACCCAGCCCGTTCTGGATGCAATGGCGGTTGCAGCGGGCAGGGATGCGACCGATCAACAACGTCGTGGATATCACGAACTACGTCATGCTTGAGATGGGTCAGCCCCTGCATGCCTTCGATTGGGATGTGCTCATTCGGCGAGCGGAAGGCGGGCCGGTGACCATCCGGACGCGTCTCCCCAAACCGGATGAAAGGCTCTTGACCCTGGATGGACAAAGCCGGGCCCTGGATGAATTCACCCTCCTGGTCTGTGATGAGCGAGGGCCCCTTTCGATTGCGGGAGTGATGGGCGGCGCAGAGTCCGAGGTCTCCAACGGAACCGCGAACGTCCTGCTGGAGGGAGCTTCGTGGGACTACCTGAGCATTCGTCGCACGGTGCAGGCCCAGAAACTCCCCTCCGAGGCGGCCTTTCGGTTTTCGCGGGGAGTGCATCCGGCGATGACCCTCCGCGCCGTGGCCAGGGCGGCCGAGCTGATGCGGAAGTTCGCCGGGGGAACGATTGCGAGGGACATCGCAGACGTCTATCCGCGCAAAGCCCCTGTGGTCCAGGTCGACCTGCCCCTGGGCGAGGTCGCGCGGATCCTGGGTGTTTCGATCCCTGCCGCTGCCGTGACGCGCATTCTCAAGAGCTTGGAGTTTGAGGTGGAGCCGGTCCGGCCGCGGTCCCGTCGCGGACGCACAGGCCGGGATCGCCCTCCCCGATCCGAGTCGAGCCTTCCGGCCCTGCGCGTAACGGTCCCCGACCACCGCCTCGATATCGGCCGGGAGGTCGTGGGTCAGGCGGATCTCATTGAGGAGATTGCGCGCATCTACGGCTACGAGCGACTGCCCGAGGCCCAGATGGCCGACTCTCTGCCTGCCCAGCGCGGCAACCTAAGGCTGGAACAGGAGGAGAGAGCCCGGGATGTCTTGGTCGCCCTGGGGCTCCAGGAGGTGGTGACCTACCGCCTCACCACGAGGGAGCGCGAGGCCCTCTTTGAGCGCGGACCGGCGCCGGCGGAGGATTACATCACGCTGGCCAACCCAATCGCCCCCGATCGGACCGTGCTGCGCCGCTCGTTGCTCGCCAGTCTGCTGGAAGTTGCTGCCCGCAATTCGATCCAGCGGGACTCCCTTCAAGCTTTCGAAGTCGGCCCCGTCTTCCATCCCCGCAAGGAGGATCTTCCGGAGGAAGCTGTGCGCCTGGCCATCCTCATGTACGGGCCGAGGCAGCCTTTGTTCTGGCAATCCGGGGACCGAGGGCCGGTTGATTTCTATGATTTGAAAGGGGTGGTGGAAGCCTGGGCCGAGGCCTTGCATTTGCCGGAGCTGAGATTTGAGAACGAAAGGTTGCCCTGCTTCCATCCGGGCAAATGTGCGGGCATACTCATCTCCCAGGAAAAGGTTGGTGTTCTGGGCGAACTGCACCCCGAAGTCGTCGAGCGGTTGGGCCTTCCCTTCCAGAAGGTACCGGGGGCCGAGATCGACTTCGATGCCCTGCGGGCCTTTCTGCCTGAGCGGTATTCTCTGCGACCCGTTACCGCCTTCCCGCCGGTCCTCGAGGACTTGGCCGTGATCGTGCCCGAGGACACACCGGCCGAGCGCCTAATCGAGGTCATCCGCCGGGCGGCGGGGAATCTGCTGCATGAGGTGCGCATCTTTGACGTGTACCGCGGGGGACAGGTGGGGGAGGGGATGAAGAGCTTGGCCTTCTCCCTGGTCTACCAGGCGCCCGACCGCACGCTCACCGATGCGGAGGCGGCCCGGGTGCGCGAGGAGATCATTCAGGCACTCGGCAAAGAGCTCGGTGCAAGGTTGCGCGGGCCGACGCCGGAGCGAGCCTCCCCGGCCAGTTGAAACAGCGACGGCCCGTTCCCACGGGCCGTCGGTGCAGGCAAGCAAGGCGTGCCGTGTGCTATTTGGCGACTGGAATCACATTGGCCGCTTGCAACCCCTTGGGGCCGTTCTCGATCGAGAACTCCACCTGCTGGCCTTCCTCCAGCTTCTTGTAGCCTTCCATCTGGATGGCCGAGAAGTGGACGAAGACATCCTCGCCACCTTCGCGGGCGATGAACCCATAGCCCTTGGTGGCATTGAACCACTTGACTGTCCCGATGATCCTTTCAGACATTGCCCTTTCCTCCTACTGCAGGGAGAGAAGATGTTCGCTTGCGGGGCGCAGCCAGCGGTGGAGTAAACAAGAAAAGCCGCCTGGGCCTTGCTCCAGGTCGGCCGGTGTTACATCCGTCCTAACTTCCGCGTCCCACAAAATGGATCGTAGCACAGTCGGCCTGTCAAGTCAATAGCGCCCCCCAGCCTGTGTTATTGTTCTTTGAATCTGTCACCCTGCACCACCCAGCCAGCGGCGGTACCTTCCCTCGTCCCCTCCCGGAGCACCGCCTTCGGTTTGGCCTGCGACCCCTTCCCCTCAACTGGGACCATGTTCGCGCAGGAATAGCCGGCCGGAGGCCTCTCGGTACACTTGGCCGTTCAGCCATTCCAAGCGAACGTATTCAAAATCTTGAAACAGGACGCCGTCTGCGTCCTCCTGGACTTCCGAAATAGGAAAACCCACGCGCTGGACCCCTTGCTGTTGGAGGTAGGTGCGGAATTGGTAGCAGACATTGTGTCCGCTCGCCTGAAGGTAGCTGCAAGCTGGGTCCACCTTGGGCGACGAAGGCGGTGTCTGTCTCCCGAGCAAGGTGTTGATCTCAACCAGGAAGGCGGGGTTAGCGCCGGGCGCTTGAGCCAAGGCGCCATAATCAAATACCTGGATCAGCCATCCCAAGTCAGCATCCGTGAAGGGTTGAGAAAGAGGCGTGCCCAGCCAAGCCGTTCCCCCCGCCTGCAGGTAAGCCGAAAGAAAGGGTTCCCCCACCGTGAAACCATTGGGGAAGACGAGCGGGCCGAGGGTGGTCGGGGATGACGCCGACCCCCGGGCAGTTGGGCTCGCGGTAGGCGAGGCGGACATCTGGCCCTTGGCGGGAGGCGGTTCCCCTTGCGTTTCGGCCTCGCGCGGCGTGGGTTTGAGGGCGGCCACGGCCAGCGCCGACCCGGATTGAAGGAGCGAGGCCTCATAGCCGCGCGCGGCAAAAAAGGACTGGCCCAAAGGTGCCAACCGCACAGCCCGGTCAGCCCAATCGAGAGTGGCATACTCGAAGTCCTGATGGAGAATCCCTGCGGCGTCGAGGCCCATTTCCGCCATGGGGGGGCCGAGATGTGCGGCCGCCTCACCCTCGTAGAATCCCAGGAAGCCAGAACAGACATTGTGCCCTGTAGCAGCGATGTACTGGCAGCCAGGATCGGTGGAGGGCGGTACCGGAGCCGTCTGCCGGCCCAGCAGGCTGTTCACCCAGAGCGGAAAGGCTGCCTCGCTAGCCGGATCCTCAGCCAAGACCCCGAATTCAAAGACTTGCAGTTTCCATCCCAGGTCGGGGTCCAGGAAGGCCCGGCTGATGGGAGGGCCAAACCAAGTGGTACCTCCCAGTCGGGCGTAGGCCTGGGAAAAGGAATTGTCGACCTGCAGTTGCGGGGGAACCGAAGAGGAGCTGGCGGCGGGGCCCCCATTTCCGGGCGCACCCGACTGGAAGTTGCCGGTTTCGGCTGACCCACAGCCAGTGGCAATCAAGCTGGGGATCGCTAGGACTGCGAGGGCAGTGATTCGGCTTTGCCTGAGGAATTGCCACCGCAGCATGGGACAGGCCCTCGGTGCGCTGGGGGGAATCGGCGTGAAGGCAGTATAACTCCCCGGCAGTGAGGGAGGGGAAGAACCCTATCGAGGCCAAGCTCTCAAGCGCCACGGCTGGCCTCGCCGCAGGCGCAAGTAGGAATCGTATCGTCGGGCGTGGATTCTCCCCTGGACAACAGCCTCCTTCACCAGGCAGTCCGGCTCCGTGTCGTAGGTGCAATTGTTGAAGGCACATCCTCCGAGCAAGGGCCGGATCTCGGGGAAGTATTGCTCGAGATCCTCGGGCCCGACATCCCACAGCGCCATTGCCTCAAGGCCGGGGGCATCCGCCACATAGCCACCGAAGTCGAGAGCAAAGATCTCAGGCACGACCGTGGTGTGACGTCCCTTCGAGGTAGCCCAACTGATCCGGCTGACCCGCAGGCCGAGGCCTGGGGAGAGTCAGTTGAGGAGGCTTGATTTCCCCGCCCCGGAGGGGCCCGAGAGGACGGTCAGCTTGTCGCACAAGGCCTCTCGAACTTGCTCCACCCATTCATCGCTTTGCCCCGAGGTATGGAGCACGGGGTAGCCGGCGGCTCGGTACCGTTCGAAGAGGGCCTCTGCATCCGACCGCTCCACGAGATGGATCGGGTTGGCGCAAACCAGGGCCGGAAGGTGAAATCGTTCTGCGGCGATCAGGAAGCGGTCGAGCATGCGCAGATGAGGGCAGGGCTCCGCGCAAGCGAAAACGAACAGGGTTTGATCCGGATTGGCGAAAAGGTCCTGTTCGGGGCCCGGTTCTCGAGCTTCCGGCCGGGGGCTTTGGCGTGAGAGGGCGCTCTGCCGCGGGGAAACCTCCTCAATCCGTGCGGTCCCGCCGGAGGCGTGTCGGATGCGGACTCGGTCACCGGCGGCCGCGACAGCGGTTGCCAGCTGCTCTTGCTTGAGACGTCCCCACAGCTGGCAGATAAATCGGCCCTCTTCGGATTCCACGGTGAAGAATCCCGATTGGGCCTTGACGATCCGCCCTTCGACCAAGGGGCCGGAGACAGGATTCATCCGACGAGCTGGAGCGTCGGGCGGGACCCCAAGGGGAACCCCTGCCTGTCTCATTAGGGCTTGGGAGTTCTGGTCGCTTTCGGCGTTGGGGTGGGGCTCTCCTCCGGGGTGGGTGTGGCAGTCAATCCAATTTCCGACTCCCAGGGGTATCGCGACTCAGGCTTTCCATAGAAATAAATTTCAAGCACGCGCCGGAAGATCGGCGCGGCCACCAGGGATCCTTCCCCCGCATTCTCAGCGATAACGGCAATGGCGATGTCCGGCAGGTCCGGTCGGTTCAAATAGGTATAGCCTGCGAACCAGGCGTGAGGATCTCCTCCCGAGTTCTCGGCGGTGCCGGTCTTGCCGGCCAGTTCGTTCTCCCAGCCATAGAAATCGAATCGCGCCGTGCCCTTCGGATCTGAAACAACGCCTCTTAGTCCGGCCTGCAGCGCGGCCAAAGTATCTGCACTGATGGGGAGCTGTCCGTTCACCTGTTTGGAAAAGGTGAACACCGGATTCCCGATCGGGGGCTGAATCGACTGGATAATCTGTGGGCGGTAGAGGGTCCCGCCGTTCCCAACAGCGGCCATGAAATCCGCCACCTGCAGGGGCGTGACCCCGGTGGCCCCCTGACCGATGGCGGAATTGACCGCATCTCCGGCTGTCCAAGCCTCACCCGTGGTCTGCGTCTTCCAGGCAGGGTCCGGGATCAAGCCGGCCGCCTCAGCAACCGCGTCGATCCCGGTGGGCTTGCCCAGGCCAAACCCTCGTGCCATGTTGGGGACAATCCAGGGGTCACGGTTGAAAAGGGCCAGGCCAATATGCCAAAAGAAGGGGTCGGAAGATTGGATCATGCCTTGAATGAGATTGACAGTTCCGATCGGAGCAGCCTTCCAGGTCACCGTCCAGCCCTCCAGGGTATACCCCGGCAACTCGGTGAAGTACCCGTTGTCCGTATAGGTGGAGTTGACAGTGAAGGCGCCCGATTCGAGGGCAGCCGACATGGTGATCACCTTGAACACCGATCCGAGGGGGTAGACACCCTGGGTGGCCCGGTTGAGGAGTGGATTTCGCGGGTTGTTCAGCAGGGAGGAGAGGAGGAACTGGCTGTTGTAATTCGTGGGGTCGAACAGGTTGCTGTCGAAGCCCGGGCTGGACACCATCGCCAAGACCTCGCCCGTGTCTCGATTGAGGACCACCACCGCCCCCGAGAAAGAGCCCATCCCGTACCGTTGGATTTGGGTTTGCAGGCTTCGGTCGAGCGTTGTATAGACGGCGTCGGCTGGCTGCGGGTCGCTATGGCCCAGGGTGGCCAGGACTTGGCCGGAGGGCGAGACGACGTACAGGGTCCCTCCCCGCTTGCCGGCCAGATAGGACTCCCCCCATTTTTCCAGGCCCATGATGCCGACCTTGGCGTCCTGGGGGTAGCCCTGGGCGAGATAGGCCTGGAGGTTTTCCTTGGGGATATCGTCCACATACCCGACCACATGCGAGGCGATCCCGCCGCCATAGTAATAGCGGGTTTGGGAGGTGCGGATCACTAACCCCCCCAGGCCGCTGAGGTAGTTATAGCGGGTCTTGACTTCATCCATGGACACGTCGCCCAGCGGGACATACCAGTCCGGCTGCGCCGTGGCGTATTTGGAGCGAATCACCTCGGGGTTCATGCCGAGGGTTTGGCTCAGTTGGGACAGGAGGGTCTTCTCGTCGGTGATCTGTCCGGGGATGACGCCCAGCGACACGGCCTGGGTTTCGTAAGCCAGGGCCATCCCGTTGCGGTCGTAGATATTGGCCCGGGCCGGGGCTTGCTGATCCATCACAAGGTTGTTGCCGCCCTTCAGCTCGGGCAGGATCGTCGAGTCGTCCCACGCGACCCGCCAATTTCCGTCTTCGTACTTCAGGAGCATGGAAGTCGGTCGGGCGATATCACCGACAACCGCCGAGTGCAACGTGATCTTGTAGCTCACCTCGGCCGAATCGGGGTTCTTCTGCGAGGAGACGATTTGATAGTCCACGCCGGAGAGGGCCGCCGTATTCTCAATGTCCTGGTAGCGCTTGGTGAAGTCATCCTGGCTCAGCGCGTCTCGGCTCAGCCGGGTAAGCAGGGCATACATCTGGGTGAAGTTGCCCTGTTTCCACGCCTCGAGGAATCCACGGGCTGCCGCCTCGGGGTCCGGAGCCACCTCGGTGTGAATCACCGGGGGAGGCAAGGTAGGCCGCGCGAACGGACTTGGCAATCCGGGAACCCCGCAGCCCGCCAGGGCACCTGCGATGATCATGGTGATCGCGAGTAAGAGTTTCTTGAGAGATGTGCTTTGGATTCGGTCCATGGGATTTGGCGGAGAATGGCCCGCTCGCCTCAAGTCTTCTTCGATCCTTTCATGGGTCGCGCCGCGCTAATCTGCGCTTCCCGAACTGAGCACTGGCGCCCCAGCTGGGCCCGACAGAGGGCCGGGAGATCCGCGGGTGCGCTCAGCCCAGCCGCGAGAATGAGGTTCCGGACATGACAGAGCGGCAATCCCATCACATTGGCGTAACAACCCTCAATGCTGGCCACGGGATGAAACCCCGTGTGCTGGATGCCGTACGCTCCGGCCTTGTCCATCGGGTCGTCGGTTTCCAAGTATCTCTCCAGTTCCCTGTCCGAGTACCTCCGCATTCGCACCGAAGTGAGGGCGAGCTCGGTCCAGCTATTGTCGCTTGAGGTTTCCAAGAGGGTCAGCCCCGTAAGCACCCGATGCTTGCGACCGCGGAGTTGGCGGAGGAACTCACGCGCCTGAGCTCGAGTCCTCGGTTTTCCTAAGACATGTTGCCCGTCGGCGACGACTGTGTCCGCCGAGAGGATCCACTCGCGACGCCCCTCACGAGTATGGGCGACCGCACGTGCCTTTTCGAGGCTTAGGCGGTGCACCAGCTCCTCGGGTGACTCTCCGGATCTCGGCATCTCGTCGATAGGGACCGAGGCGATGAGAAAGGGCCATCCAGCCAGCTGAAGGAGCTCCCGTCGACGAGGAGAGGCGGAGGCGAGGACAAGTGGAGCGTCGAGGGAGACTGGAGAGTAGCCCGACAACCGATCTCTTGCCCAATCTACTGGAAAGTCCGCTCGGGCTCCCTGAGGCTATTGCCCCATCCTGCGGAATTCTTTCGTGCTGACCGGCCGGCAAGCAGGCCGATTCCCGGAGAAAAAGAGGCCGTAGCGACTCCAACAACGCGCAATTGTAACAAACTAAAGTGGGAAAGTCGCCCGTGCTGGTTGAGAACAGCGTGAGCAAGTGGAATTCGGCAAGGATTCGACCCATCCCGGCCACTGGGACCCATGCCTGTGATTGAAAGGACGTGAGGCCGCGCCCGGCGGGCTCGTCCTGGCTTGCGGATGTCCTTGCCGGATGAGTGTTCTCCGGGGCCACGGCTCGAACGCTTCCTGGTGCCCTCATCGCGGGGTTGTCGCGTGCCAATGACCCGGCTAGAATTGACAGGAGGATGGACCGCCACCTCAAGTACTCAGTCTCTGGTTCTGGAAAGGTGCCGGAACGAAGGGGCGGCGGGGTTGGGATAGGCTATCCGAACCTGTCTTGGGCGGCGCCGAACGTCCAGACTGGCCCTGCCCCGGCCTCCTCTCCGGACCGGCTGCAGTCGGAAATCACCTGAGGACCCACGAATGCTTGAAATTGAAGTCTTCACCCTATTCCCCGGCATGTTCGAAAGCGTCTTGCAGGAGACTATTCTCGGGCGGGCCCAATCCAAGGAATTGGTGTCGATACGCGTTCGCAACATCCGCGACCATGCCACCGACCGCCATCATGTAACCGACGATGCGCCCTATGGCGGCGGGGGCGGAATGGTCATGAAACCCGAACCCATTTTTGCCGCGGTCGAATCCGCCCTGGGCAGTCCCCCGCGCGTGCCGATCATACTGCTCTCTCCTCAGGGCAAGGTGTTCGACCAGGCCCGAGCGTGGGAGCTTTCGAGAGAAAGCGGGTTTGCTCTCCTGAGCGGCCGGTACGAAGGGGTCGATGAGCGCGTTCGTGACCATCTGGCGGCCGAGGCTCTCTCGATCGGAGACTATGTTCTAAGTGGAGGGGAACTGGCCGCGATGGTCGTGATCGAGGCGGTCGTCCGACTGATTCCAGGAGCCCTGGGAGACGAGGATGGCGCCGTGGACGACAGTCTTTCCAGCGGCTTGCTTGAATACCCCCACTACACCCGCCCGGCTCTGTTCCGTGGTTGGCGCGTCCCGGAGGTGCTTCTCTCGGGAAATCACGAGGCGATCCGCCGGTGGCGCCGGGAGCAATCCTTGTGGCGGACCTTTGTTCAGCGGCCCGATCTGCTGGCCCGGGCTCCGCTCAGTGTTTCGGATCGGGAGGCCCTGGAGCGACTGCGGAAGGAGCATGCGGCCCAGGAGAAAGACCCGGGCAAAGGCTAACGCCACGCGCCCCTCCGCCGCAGGTTGCGGGTCGCGAAGGCCATCGTCCGACAAGGGAGAAGGAGGCGCTGCCAACGGGGAGGTTCTTGGCAAGGGTCCGGAATGCGGCCCTGGACCTTGGATTTGGGGATAACCACCTTGCCACGGGAGGGGCCACCATGTTACATTCGCTGGACCTCGGAGATTCGGCCCGATCGGTTTTGCTCCGATAAGGCGGAGGCAGATGAAAGCAAGCAAGGCGATGGCAAGCCAGAGACGGGTGGGACTCCTGCCGCAAGTCTTGCGCGGCCTTGGGCTCCATTGGTCCTGCTTGTTCTGCCTGCTCCTGGCCGCCTGCGGTTGGGTGGCCCGGGCCCCGCTGATCCCGGGCACGGCCTCTCCGAGCGCAGCGTCAACCCCCACGCCGATCCCTCGGCCTGCTCGGCTTCTGACGATCTGCATTGCCCAGGAACCCCAATCTCTCTACATCTACGGCGGCACGGATCTGGCCACCAATACGGTCTTGGAGGCCGTCTACGACGGGCCGATCGACTCCAACTCCTTCTCGTATCAGCCGGTCATTTTGCAGAAGTTGCCCAGCCTGGCCGATGGGGACGCGGTGCTCTCTCCTGTGTCGGTGAAAGCAGGAGACTTGGTCGTCGATGACGCGGGTCTGGTCGGGGCTTTGGCTCAAGGAACGAAGGTGCGACCGGCGGGCTGCTCCAGTTCCGCCTGTGCCGTGTCGTATTCCGGTGGCGAGATCCAGATGGACCAGATGAAGGCGACGTTTCACCTCAAGCCGGGAATTGAATGGTCGGATGGGTTCGCGCTCAGCGCGGAGGACTCGGTCTTCTCATTTGAGGTCGCCAAGAGTTCGGAGGCCCAGCTTACCCCGTTCCAGCAAGACCGAATCGAACGCACCCAGAGCTATCAGGAGGTCGATGACCTGACCGTTCAATGGATTGGTTTGCCCGGCTACCTTGACCCCGAGTACTACTTGAGGTTCTGGACCCCGCTGCCCGCGCACCAGCTGGGAAAACTGGCCCCGGGAGACTTGCTCACAGCCGAGGCCACCACGCGTGAGCCCATGGGCTGGGGGCCCTATGAGATCACGGATTGGCAACCGGGCCGTTACATCCTTCTCCAAAAGAACCCGCACTACTGGCGTGCGGCCGAGGGGCTTCCGCATTTTGATGAGCTGGAGTTTCGTTTCGTGGGGACCGATGCTGACAGCGGGATTGCCGCGCTGTTGGCGGGCGAATGCGATGTGGTCGATCAGTCCGTCCCGCTGGACGATCGTCTGGATTCGCTCAAGCAGCTCAAGAGCCGCGGACTGCTCGTGCTTGCGGATTCGACGGGAACGGACTGGGTGCACGCCGATTTTGACATTGCCGCGGCGGCCCCTTACAGCAATCAGCATTCGGCCTGGTTCTCAGACGTTCGCATGCGCCAGGCGGTGGCGCTGTGTATGGACCGCCAGGCGGTCGTCGACCAGGTATTGGCCGGGGAGAGCCTCGTCCCAGCTAGTTACGTCTCCCCCCTGAGCCCGATCTACAACCCGCAGGTCCCGGCTTACCCCTATGACCCGCAGCAAGGCATGAAGCTCTTGGACGCGATGGGATGGCGTCTGCCGCAAGCCGGGCCGCAGACGGTTCGGGTAGCAGTGGGGGTCGCCGCAGTTGCCCCCGGGACCCCGCTACGCCTCAACTATTGGGCAACCGACAGCCCCCAGAGCCGAGCGGTAGCGGGAATCCTCGCGGCGAGTCTGGCCGGCTGCGGAATCCAAACAAATGTGCAGTATTTCGACAGCTCCCTGCTGCAGGGCGGCTCCGACAGCCCGGTGTTTGGACGGCAATTCGACTTGGCGCAGTTTGGGTGGATCAGCGGGCCCGATCCGGCTTGTGAGCTCTATCTCTCCAGCCAGATCCCCGGCCCCGCTGACGGTTGGCAGGGCCAAAATGATACCGGATTCAGCAACGCCGATTTCGATCAGGCCTGCTCCCTGTCCCAGAGCAGTCTTCACGAAAGCGAAAGCTATGTTCAGAATGCAAGAAGCGCCCAGGCGACATTTGCCGAAAACCTGCCCTCCGTGCCCCTTTACCTGAAGGTCAAGGTGGCGATCGCCCGCCCTGGGCTGACCGGGCTGACCATGAACCCGACGGCCGCCGATGACCTGTGGAACATTGAGGAGTTTGACATTCCGGGTCAGCGCTAGCGACTCGGAAACGGCTGAATACCTTGTGATATACTGGCCTCCCAAGAGCAGCGCGGACGGAGAGGCCAAGGTCCGGAGGGAACGTCCTTGAGGACGATCTCTGTCCGCGGGATTGCGGCAGTTCCTCACAATCACCGTTTTTGAGAATGAGTAGAGCCACGCCAGTCCCTTTCAAGGCACTCGATCGCGACATCCTGGGTTTGAGGTTGGAGTCGCGCATGAACATCCGAGGCCCTCGCCCCTCATTCGCTTGTGCCGAGAAGGTCCGACTTCCGGCCCGCCCTGGTGATTGCCGTCCCAAGAAGACTTTGGTCGCTCGAGGATGTTGATGGCAGATCTTCTCGACGTGAAAGGGTTGGAGACCCAATTCCGCACCCCCGATGGTATTGTTCACGCGGTCAACGGCGTTTCCCTGACTTTGAAAGAGGGTGAAACCCTTGGGATTGTCGGCGAGAGCGGATGTGGAAAAACCGTAACCGTGCTTTCGATACTCCGACTGATTGCCATGCCGCCCGGGAAAATCGTTGCGGGGAAAGCGAATTTTCGAGGCCAAGATCTGTTGCAGATGTCAAATGAAGAAATCAGGGAGATCCGCGGTTCCCAAATTGCCATGATCTTTCAGGACCCGATGACATCCCTGAACCCGGTCCTGACCATCGAGCGACAATTGACAGAACCACTACTCTTGCACCTTGGTATGACCAAGGTGCAAGCTCGGAATCGCGCGGCAGAACTTCTCGGTTTGGTGGGCATCCCGAATGCCAAAGAACGACTCAAGGATTATCCTCACCAGTTTTCAGGGGGAATGCGCCAACGGGTAATGATCGCAATGGCTCTAGCCTGTGACCCCCAAATCTTGATTGCCGATGAACCGACCACTGCCTTGGATGTGACCATCCAGGCCCAGATTATAGAGCTGGTCAAGCGTCTCCGGGATGAGCTGGGAATGGCAATTATCTGGATTACGCATGACCTGGGTGTTGTGGCCGGCCTGGCGCGGCGTGTCATGGTCATGTATGGCGGATTTATTATCGAGGAAGCACCGGTCAGGGAATTGTATGCCAACCCCAGTCATCCCTATACACTCGGCCTGCTGGGAAGCCTTCCGCGTGTAGATCAAGAGCGAGAGCGTTTGTTTTCGATTGAGGGCTTGCCACCGGTTCTGTATCAAATGCCTGCCGCCTGTCCTTTCGCACCGCGCTGCAAGTGGGCGATGGAACGTTGTGGGAAGGAAAACCCCGTTCTGGAGACCATTGGACCAGATCACCGCATGGCTTGTTGGGTCGATACAAGGACAGGGAGAGCCCGTTGATGTCATCGAACCACAAGGAAGTCTTGCTTCGAGTCGACAATCTGGTAAAGCACTTCCCCATTAATCGTGGCGTCTTCCAGCATCAAGTTGGCGTGGTCCATGCCGTGGATGGTGTGACGTTTAATGTGTACAGAGGGGAAACTCTTGGCTTGGTGGGGGAGTCGGGCTGTGGGAAAACAACGACCGGCCGTACGATCCTGCAGCTTTATCGGCCGACTTCGGGGCATGTCTATTTCGAAGGCGTCGATTTGGTGGCTTTGAAAAGTGGAGAAATGCGCCGGATGCGCCGTAAGATCCAGATGATCTTTCAGGATCCGTATGCCAGCCTGAGTCCGCGCATGACCATTGGCGAGATTATCGGCGAGCCGTTGCTCGTTCACCATGTCGGCAATGCCCAAGAAATCCGCGAACGCGTCAAGTATCTGCTGGATGTTGTTAAGCTATCCCCCTCCTTTACGGACCGTTATCCTCATGAATTCTCAGGGGGCCAACGCCAACGCATTGGCATCGCTCGTGCTTTGGCTTTGCAGCCATCCTTCATTGTCTGCGATGAACCGATTTCATCACTGGATGTCTCGATTCAAGCACAGGTTGTCAATCTCCTGGATGATTTGCAAAGACAGTTCAATCTGACTTATCTGTTCATTGCGCATGATTTGTCGATGGTTCGTCACCTTTGTGACCGTGTGGCGGTGATGTATCTGGGGATCACCGTCGAAATGGCCGCCCGTGCGGACTTATATCGCATGCCTTTGCATCCTTACACGCAGGCCTTGCTCTCCGCCGTTCCGATCCCTGACCCGGTGGCGGACTCCCAGCGCCAACGTGTTATACTGGAAGGGGATGTGCCTTCCCCGGTAGACCCGCCCTCCGGATGTCGTTTCCGGACGCGCTGTCCCATTGCCAAGCCTATTTGTGCCGAGCAAGTGCCTGATTTCCGCGAGCTGAGGCCAGGTGATTTTGTGGCCTGCCACTTTGCGGAACAGTTCTTAAATTGAAGGAGGTGATGATCCTATACCCATAGAAAAGAAGCAAGACAGCCAATCTCACGAAAGGGTTGGTTGCATCCGCCTAATTCGATAACCAATGTGGGGAGAGAAGAAGATGCGCAAGATTTTTACCGTAGTTAGCCTGTTAGTCGCCGCCGGCATGGTCCTGACGGCTTGTGCGCCCGGCGCCACACCCGCACCGGCAGGTACGCCTCAACCGACTGCTGTAAAGCCGCCCGCCATCAAGAATCCGGACACGCTGGTCTATGCTTGTGAGGGTTGCGATCCACAATCACTCGACCCGGCTTGGTCCTATGACACTTCCAGCGGCGGAATCCAGCAGAACGTCTATGAAGGGCTCATCTTTTACAACCGCGAGCATGTGGACCAGTACATTCCGATGCTGGCGACGGCTTGGACAGTTTCCCCGGACGGCCTGACCTACACCTTCAATATTCGCCCGAATGTCAAGTTCCAGAACGGCGATACCCTCAAGGCCAGTGACGTCGCGTATTCCTACTTGCGGGGTTTCATCCAAAGCCGTGACAGTGGCCCGCAGTGGATCATGTTGGAGCCGTTCTTCGGGCCGTCGGTCACAGCCACCTTCCTGGATGCCACCGTCAAGGCTGGCGATACGACCGGTGATGACGTGGTGAACACCATGTACAATGGCGACTTTGTTGCCGCATGTCAGGCCGCGCAAAAGATGATCGTGGCTGACAATAACGCCATGACCGTGACCATGACCCTCAAGCAGCCATGGGGCCCATTCCTGGCTTCGATCGCCAATGCCTGGGGCAGTGTGATCGACCAGAGCTGGGCTGTCGGGCTAGGCGACTGGGACGGCAACTGCGCGGATGCACAGCAGTTCAACAACCCGGATGCTAATAAGGATCCGCTTTTCAGCAAGATGAACGGTACGGGTCCCTATTCGCTCGTGAAATGGGATTCGGGGAATGAGATCGATCTGGATGCAAATCCAAACTACTGGGCAACTCAGCCGTTATGGGCCGGTGGTCCTTCTGGGACGCCCAAGATCGCCCACATCATCATCAAGCAGGTTTCTGAATTTGGCACACGCCTGGCGATGATGGAAACCGGTGACGCTGACTTTATTGACGTGCCTCGCAACTATATCTCTCAACTGGATCCGCTGGTGAAGGAAACGTGCGATGCGTCCGGCAACGGCCAATGCCAAGCGGTAAACGCGAACGGCTTCATCCGCCTCTACAAGAATATGCCGGGGCTGGAAGAAGATGGCATGTTCTTTAACCAGGATGTCAATGTGACCGGTGGCAACTCCTTCCTGGGCTCAGGAAAGCTGGATGGCAACGGCATTCCGCCAACCTTCTTTGCGGACATCCACGTTCGCAAGGCGCTCGTCGCCTGCTTTGACTATAACACCTTCATCAAGCAGGTTTTCAATGGCGAAGCCGTTCAGCCGAACGGGCCCGTTCCTCCGGGCGAGTTGGGCTATGACACGAGCGCGCCGCCTCAGCAGTTCAGCCTAGATACCTGCAAATCGGAATTCGCCCTTGCGGCCCAAGACCCCGGCTTGACGGATCTGCTGACCAAGGGCTTCTACTTTGCCTATATGTACAATACGGGCAATACGACACGGCAGATTGCAGGTCAGATCCTGGCGCAGAACCTTCAGCAGGTCAATCCCAAGTTCGTTATGGCCGTGAATGCCGAACCATGGCCTGTGTTCTTGGGGGATTATGAGAAAAGTCGCCTGGGTGGTTTCTGGCTTGGCTGGCTCGAAGACTATCACGATCCGAACGACTGGGTGGCGCCCTACCTCGGAAGCGGCGGTGCGTATTCTGGCACTCAGAGCTTTGATCCAACAGTGCAAAAGCAAATGGACGCTCTGATCAATCAGGCGGTGTCTTCAGCGGATCAATCCCAGCGCGCAACGCTTTACGCACAGTTGAACAAGATGGCACTGGACAACGCGCTCGATATCTTTGCTGTCGCTCCGACTATCCGCCATTACGAGCAAGAATGGGTCAAGGGCTACTACTATAACCCGATCTACTCTGAGTTCTACTGGTACCCGATGAGCAAGGGACAGTAGTCGGGCCGTAGGGATGCATTAGTAGGCTATGACGGGGGCTGGAGATTTTCCAGCCCCCGTGCCGGAGTAAGACGAAGAAGTGTGATCGAGGTGAGAGGGTGCGTCCTCTTACCCATGCCCCGACGAGAATGATCAAGGATCCGTAACATGGCAAATTACATTGTTCGTCGATTGTTGATTCTGCCAATCATCCTCATCGGGCTGAGCCTTTTGATCTTTGCGATGATCTCACTCCTTAATCCATATACGCGCGCTTCGTTATACGTGAACTCGCCTCCGAAGACCGAGAATGCGCTCAATCAACTGGTCGTAAAGTATGGACTGGACAAACCGATTCCGGTTCAATATTGGAATTGGCTATCTCAAGTCGTTCGTGGCAATCTGGGCTGGTCCAAGACTGCCGAACGGCCGGTTTTGCAGGCTATTCTCGCGTACTTTCCCGCTACACTCGAACTCTCGATATGGAGTTTCATACCCATCATCGTGATTGGGGTTTGGCTTGGCGTGCAAGCCGCGATCCACCAGGATCAGTTGATTGATCAAGTGGCGCGTATCTTCAGCATTATTGGCTATTCCTTCCCCGTCTTTGTTTTCGGCTTGTTGGTGCTGATGATCTTCTATGCCAAACTGCAATGGTTCCCGCCCGGGCGTTTGTCCCAATGGGCGAGTCAAATTGTGGGCTCCGCGTCGTTCCATCCATACACCGGTATGAATAGCTTTGACGCGCTGTTGAACGGACGATTCGACATCTTTCTGGATGCCCTCCGCCACCTGGTTCTACCCGCGGTGACCCTTTCTTATGTTGATTGGGCGCTGATTCTGCGGGTCACGCGGTCTTCCATGCTGGATGTCGTTCGACAGGATTATGTGATGGTGGCGCGCGCCAAAGGCCTGAAAGAATCCGATGTGATCAATAAGCATGCACGGCCAAACGCGCTGATCCCGGTGGCAACGGTTGGAGGATTGTTGCTGGTTGGGTTGATGAATGGGGTCGTCATCACAGAGACCGTCTTTGATTATCACGGGATTGGATTTTGGATCGCCCAGTCCGCTTTGCAGCTGGACGTGGTCTCGGTGCTGGGTGTCACCCTGTTCGAGGGGACTCTGCTGGTGCTGGCCAATCTGGTTGTCGATGTGTTGTATGCTTCCCTCGATCCGCGTATTCGTCTCAGTTAGGAGAAACACACGGCCGCAACGACGACAACCGACCTCAAACTTACTGAAACCTGGAGTTTGCGACGACGGAGTCGCGTTCCCGCGTGGGTGCGCGCTTTGTTGAAGAACCCGGCTTCCATCGCCGGTGTCGTGCTCCTGATCGGGTACGCGCTGGTCGCCATTTTTGCTCAACAAATCGTGGATATCGTTGAGCCGGCCGTCGAGCGCCAGGCGGTCGTACAGAATTTTGGCAACCCGTACCAAATCCCGCGTGATGGTTATAGCTCCGAGCCGCAACCGCCCAGCGCCACGCATCCCTTTGGCACAACGGAGGGGCAGTATGATCTTTTCTATGGGGTTGTCTGGGGTACACGTACTGCCTTCGAGGTGGGCATCATTATCACGGGCCTGACATTTCTGATCGGTGCGGTCCTGGGTTTGGTCTCGGCCTACTATGGCGGATTAATCGATTTGGTGCTGCAACGTATCGTGGAGATTTTTCTTGCTTTCCCCTTCCTTTTGGCGGCGATTACGGCGGCCGCGGTGTTTGGTCCGGAAGTGCACAACGGCATCTTAACCGGGATCATCGCCTTGACGTTGTTTGGCTGGCCCGGATACGCCCGTATCATCCGCGGCGATGTGCTCACGATCAAGGAGCGCGATTTTGTGTTGGCGGCACGGGCCGTTGGCGTCGGCGATTATCGGATCGTCGTGCGCCATATCTTGCCCAACTCGATGTATTCGTTACTCGTCGTTGCCTCGCTCGATATCGGGACGTATGTGCTCACGTTCGCCGCATTGAGCTTTCTGGGCGTGGGCGCGGCACTCGGTTACGCGGACTGGGGCCAGATTCTGAGTTTCGCACACGATTGGATCCCCAGTCTGGCGACGTATTGGTACATCGTCCTCTATCCGGGCGTTGCGCTCGTGCTCTATGTTCTTGCGTGGAATCTTATCGGCGATGCCTTCCGCGATGCGCTCGATCCGAAGATGAGGGGGATGCGAGGGGGGTAGGGAATTGGGCTTTGCCTTGCTCGTTCCCTTGGCAGTCAGCGTTCCCATCTGACTTCCTTCTCATCCAGCTCCCCGGGGTCGAACTGCGAACTCCAAAGCCAGCCGCGCAGGCGGCTGGGTTCTCCCCGACCTGACTCCCAAGTCACGCGAACGATTCGGCTCTTCTTGACGGTGCCCGAGGCGCATGCTATAGTGCCTCGCTTCCCCATATACATTCTCGCTCGAGGCTCGATTGGACGCGCAATCCCCGAACCTGCTTGATGTCCGCAATCTCAAGACCTACTACTTCACCCAAGACGGCGTCGTCAAGGCTGTGGACGGCGTGGACCTGACGGTCCGTAAGGGGGAGGTCCTGGGCCTGGTTGGGGAATCGGGCTGCGGCAAGAGTGTCACCTCCTTGTCCATTCTGCGCTTGATCGGCAATCCGGGACGGATCATTGAAGGGGTTATCCATTTCGATGGCCAGGACCTGCGCAAGCTGCCGGAGTCCGAAATGGTCCATGTGCGTGGGAACCGGATCTCGATGATCTTCCAGCAACCGCAGTCGGCTCTCAACCCGGTCTATCGTGTCGGAGACCAGATCTCGGAGGTGCTCGAGATCCATCAAGGCCTGAACAAGAAGGAGGGGGCGGAGCGGGCCGTTGAGCTCCTCCAAATGGTGGGGATTCCGGATCCCGAGCGGCGAACCAAGTCCTATCCGCATGAGCTCTCCGGGGGCATGGCTCAGCGGGTGATGATCGCCATGGCGCTGGCCTGTTTGCCTGAACTGCTCATTGCGGATGAACCGACGACAGCCCTGGATGTGACCATCCAGGCTCAGATCTTGGAGCTGATGCTGGATCTGCGCCGCCAGACCGGATCGGCCATGATTCTGATTACGCATGACCTGGGGGTGATCGCGGAAACGGCCGAAAGGGTGGCGGTCATGTATGCCGGTCGCATTGTTGAGGAGACCCGGGTAGAAGACCTGTTCTCGCACCCCTATCACCCCTACACCCAAGGTTTGATCGAATCCATTCCGGTTCTGGGAAAGGTCAAAGACCGGTTGGAGGTCATCCCGGGATCGGTGCCGAACCTCATCAATCTGCCGGTCGGCTGCCGCTTTGCCCCACGATGCCGAGCACGCCTCGAGCACCATCTCTCCGTATGCGCGGAACTGGAACCCGATCTTCGGCCCGTCGAGCCCGGCCACTCGGTACGTTGCTGGCTCTACCACGACAGCCTCACGCACCGGGCTCCGATCGGCCAAGCGACACCGGACGCAAAGGACCCGAAGAGGAGCCCCCGTGGCTGAAACGGGAATGGCCCGGCCAGAGGGCGCTGAGCTCGTGCGCGTGGAGCGCCTGGTCATGCATTTCCCCGTCCGGGCGGGAGTGTTCCAGCGCATCCGCGGTTGGGTCAAGGCCGTCGATGATGTCTCCTTCACGGTGCACCGCGGCGAGACCTTGGGCCTGGTCGGCGAGTCCGGTTGCGGCAAGACCACCGTGGGCCGAAGCATTCTGCGCTTGATCCCCGCCACCTCGGGCAAAGTCTATTTTGGAGAACAGGACGTTTTCCGCCTCTCTCCGGGCGAACTGAAAGCCCTCCGCCGCGACATGCAGATCATCTTCCAGGATCCCTACTCTTCTCTGGACCCGCGCATGCTGGTCGGGGACAGCATTGCCGAGGGACTGCAGATTCACGGCATCGGCAGCAAGAAAGAACGCTACCAGACGATGCTCGAGATGCTGCGCAAGGTAGGCCTGGAGGATTATCACGCCCGTCGATACCCCCACGAGTTCTCGGGGGGCCAGAGACAGCGAATTGGGATCGCTCGCGCGTTGGCCCTGCGCCCCAAGTTTATTGTGTGCGACGAACCCGTCTCGGCGCTCGATGTCTCGATCCAATCGCAGGTGCTCAATATCCTCAAGGACCTCCAGAAGGAATTTGGTCTCACCTATCTCTTCATTGCCCACAACCTTTCAGTGGTGGAGCACATATCGGACCGGGTGGTGGTAATGTACCTGGGCAAGATTGTCGAAATCGCGGAGCGGGAGGATCTCTACCGCAACCCCCTCCACCCCTACACCCAGGCCCTGATGTCGGCCATCCCGGTTCCCAACCCGAAGCTCAAGCGAGATCGGATTATCCTTTCCGGGGATGTTCCCAGCCCGCTTAATCCCCCTTCCGGCTGCAACTTTCATACACGCTGCCCGGTGGCCATGGCGATTTGCTCGCAGGAGGAACCCACGGTGCGGGAGGTCGCGCCGCGCCACTGGGCGAATTGTTGGCGTGTGCAATAGGCCAGAACCCTTCTTCCGATCGCTGCTCTTGCCCCCAGCGCACACTTGACCGATGACGGACATCCAACGCCCCCGGGGCCGGCTTCATCCTCTCCTGCGAGTAATCTTGTATCTTCTCACGACGGTTGTCTTGGGGCAGCTCGTCGTGGGCCTGTTGCTTGGAGTGGCGCTCGCGGCGATCACCTTCCTCCTGAGGCCCCTGCGCTCCGAGTTGCTGGCCGACTGGATGCGAATGGTCGAGGCCAACCAGATCCCCACCGGCCTGCTCTTTCTCTCGGTGGTGGTCGACTTGGCCTGGATCGTCGCCGTGACCTGGATCTTCCTGCGGGGGCTGAATCGGGAGGGCTGGGCCTCCATCGGGCTCCGTCCCGGGGACTTCCTGGCGAGCAGCCTTTTGGGCCTCGCCCTCGGAGGGGCGACGTTCTTCCTGGTCGGCCTGGTTTTCTGGATTGAGGGGTGGGCCCAATTCACCTGGGACCGGCCGCTGGCTGGCCTGGCGAGCATGGTGGCCGTGGTCCTGCCGGCGGCCGTCGCGGAGGAGATCGCCTTTCGAGGTTACGTCCTGGGCACGCTTCGGCGTTGGAAGGGCTGGCCATTGGGGATTGGGCTTTCCTCCGTGCTCTTTTCTCTCGCCCACGGCCTCAACCCCAGTCTCAATTGGCTGGCCCTGCTCAACATCGCCCTGGCGGGGCTGGCTTTTTCTCTGGCTGTGCGCTGGAAGGGCACTCTCTGGCTACCGCTTGGCTTTCATTTTGCCTGGAACTACGCCCAGGGGCCCGTGCTGGGCCTGCCGGTCAGTGGCCTCACGGCGTTTGGGGTGGGTTCAACCTCCCGGCTGGTCGGTCCGGTCCTGTGGACCGGGGGTAGTTTTGGCCCGGAAGGAGGATTAACGGTGACCGCCGTGGTCGGGGCGGCTTGCGTGATCCTGTGGGTTCTCAGTCGGATGAGGGCAGGGAGAAAGCCGGCGGAGTAACACCGGGCCCGATGCGATCCGCTTCGCGCCAGGGGAGTTGGAGGGCATGTTACAATCCTCTGGGTCGCCGATCGCGATGATCTGCACAGACCAGGGGGCGGCCACGTGCGGATGCCGACGTGGACGGGAAGGTTAGTCGATCGCCCTCCGCACGAGTCGGTCCATCCCGGAAGGCCTCCTCAGGAATAAGTCGGCCCAACAATTCATGGAAGGTTCCCCTTTGTTGGGGCGTGGTGCAAAGGCAGCACACCGGACTTTGAATCCGTGGATCTAGGTTCGAATCCTGGCGCCCCAGCCTCAGCTTTTCTCCTTCCGGCTCCCGCTCGAGACTTGGTCTCCTGGAGCGTAGCGGTCCATCCCAGCGCCCCGGGGAAGAGGGTGCGCTCCTCTCACTCACTGAAACGCGATCCTCACGAAAGCTCTCCCCCAGCGTCTTTGAAGGTGACATGATGACTACTCGAGGCATCGTACTCGCCGCAGGGCTTGGCATCCGCATGAAATCGGAGATCCCCAAGGTCCTTCATCTCCTGGGAGGACGAGCGCTTATCCACTATGCCCTGGAAGCGGTAGGGGAAGCCACGGGTTCTCCGCCCGCGTTGGTCATCGGGCCTGGGGCCGACCGAATTCGCGAGGAGGTGGGTCCGGCGGCGCAATTCGTTGTTCAGGAGGAGATCCTGGGCACGGCCCACGCCGTTCGACAGGTGCAGGGTCTTCTGGCGGGGCAGGCCGACTCCATTCTGATCGCCTACGGAGACATGCCGCTTCTGACCGCCCCGACGCTCCGAGGTCTGATCGAGGCCGCCTCCCGGCACCCTGGGCCGCTGGCCTTCTTGGTGGGTCAAGGGGGGGAGGCCAGAGGCTTTGGCCGTGTCCTGCGCGACCGGCTGGGTCGCGTGCGGAAGGTGATCGAAGAGGCCCAGGCCACGCCGGAGGAGCTCGCGACGGAGGAGATCAACCTGGGAGTGTACTGTGTCCGCGAGGCATGGCTGTGGGAGGCTCTGGCCCGGGTCCGACCCTCCCCCCAGGGGGAATACTACTTGACCGGCTTGATCGAAATGGCGAGCGAGTCGGGGGCGGGCGCCCAGGCCATCCCCGTCCGGGATCCGGATGAGTGGATCGGGATTAACACCCGCGTTCACCTGGCTCAGGCGGAGGCCGCCTTGAGAGGCCGCACGAATCACCGCTGGATGGAATCCGGCGTGACGCTGGTCGATCCCGCGACCACCTACATTGGCCCCGAGGTCGGGATCGGCGCGGATACGGTGATCCTCCCCAACACGCATCTGGAAGGGGCGACCCAGGTCGGGCGGGATTGCTGGATTGGGCCGAACACCTTGGTGCGTGAAAGCCACATCGGCAACGGCTGCCGGATCGAGGCCTCGGTTCTGGAAGAGGCAACCCTCGAGGAGCAGGTCCAGGTGGGGCCCTTTGCCCATTTGCGTTCGGGGGCCCATCTGGCGCCGGGCGTCCACATGGGCAACTTCGGCGAGGTCAAGAACTCTTATCTGGGTCCCGGGACAAAGATGGGGCACTTCAGCTACGTTGGGGATGCGCAAGTGGGGCCGGAGGTGAACTTGGGGGCGGGAACCGTCACCTGCAACTTTGATGGCCGACGGAAGAACCCGACCGAGATCGGCGAGGGGGCCTTCATTGGAAGCGATACGATGTTGGTGGCGCCGATCCGGGTGGGCAAGGGGGCTCGCACCGGGGCCGGCTCGGTGGTGACGCGGGATGTGCCGGATCACACCTTGGCCGTTGGTGCGCCGGCTCGCAATCTGCGCCGCCTGGAGCCGCGGGATGAATGAAGCGGGCCTGGGGCCGAACCCTTGGGTTTGGGTACCTCCCCTGGTTCTCTTCCTCCTGAACTGTGCCGTCGCGTCGGGTCGCGCCGCCCTCGTCAATGCGCACCGTCCTCAGCTCGCTCTCTGGCGGGAGGCCGGTCAAGCCGGGGCTTCGCTGGCAGAGCGAGTGGCCGGGGAATCCCGCCGTCTCATTACGGCCTCGCGCACGGCGCAGATGGTCCTGCGAGTAGCCCTGGTAATTGCCTTCGTCCGCCTAGCCGACGCCGTGTGGATCCCCCTGCACTCGACGTGGTTGGGCACACTCGCGGCGGAGATCGCTGGTCTGCTTCTGATCGCGTTTCTGATGGCGTCGGGTGAAACCCTGGCGGAAACCCTGGCCATACGCGCTCCAGACCGGGCCAGCCTTTTTTTCGCCCCTCTGATGGCGGGGCTGGAAGTCTTGTTTTCCCCCTTTGCGTGGATTGTGTTGAGGTTGGGGGGAGGTCCGAGCGGGCCGAAAGGCGGAGCCGCAGTCGTGACCGAAGAGGAGATCAAGACCCTGATTGAAGTCGGGAGGGAGGGGGGAACGATTGAACCGACGGAGAAAGCGATGCTTCTCTCGATCTTCCAACTCGGGCATACCCTGGTGCGAGAAGTGATGACGCCCCGCATGGACCTGCAGGCCGTCGAGATGCGTGCGACCGTTCCGCAATGCGTGGATCTGTTGCTCCCTCACGGTCATTCCCGTCTGCCCGTATTTGATCAAAGCATCGACCACGTGGTTGGGTTGGTCCACGCCAAGGATCTGCTGCGCGCTATGCGCGAGGGCGGGCGAACGAGCTTGCAGGAGCTCCTGCGACCGATCTATTTCGTGCCCGAAGCCAAGCCGGCGGGGGAGCTCCTGGCCGAGCTTCAATCTCAGCATATTCATATGGCCGTTGTCGTCGACGAGTACGGAGGCACAGCGGGATTGGTGACCATCGAAGACTTGCTGGAAGAGATCGTGGGAGAAATCCGCGATGAATATGATGCGGGCGAGGAGGCCCCGGTTGTCCGACTGGCCAGCCAGGAATACTTGCTCGACGCCCGAATGAACCTCGCCGACGTCAATGAGGTTCTGGGAACCCATCTCTCCGATGAATTCGGGGACACGCTGGGGGGATTGCTCTACGCCCAACTGGGCAAGGTGCCTGAGCGAGGGGAATCGGCCTGGGCCGAAGGATACCGCCTGGTCGTAGAACAAATCTCGGGTCGCCGCATCCGAAAGGTCCGTGCCGTGCGCATCTCGGAAAACCTCGATCCACCCACCAAGGAGGTGGAGCGTGAGCCCTGAGGAATGCAGCGAACTCGTTCGGTCCGCACGTTTATCCCGGGAGAACGCGTATGCCCCCTACTCGCGTTACGCCGTGGGAGCCGCGCTGCTTTCGGAGTCGGGAGCCCTCTACCGGGGAGCGAATGTGGAGAACGCCGCCTATCCGACGGGTTTGTGCGCAGAGCGGGTCGCACTCTTCTCCGCCGTGGCCTCGGGTGAGCGCAGGTTTCGGGGGATCGCCGTCGTGACCCAGGATGGGGGTTTCCCTTGCGGAGCCTGCCGGCAGGCGCTCGCGGAATTCGGACCCAGCTTGGAAATTCTGGTGGCGGATGAGTCCGAGAAGATCCGCTGGGCCGGGACCCTGTCTGAACTGTTGCCACACGTCTTCAATGCCGAGAGCCTGCGAAGCTCTCAGCGGGATACCCCTCCCGGCCTCGGGCAGTAGGGCCTCTCCGAGGCGTGAAGTGCGCCTGGAAAGCGTGTGAGCGGATGAGCCGGGCGAGTCGCGAGCGGGTCTATCGAACGGAAGCGATCATTCTTCGGCGTCGAAACTGGGGAGAAGCCGACCGAATCCTCACCCTCTTCTCTCCCCTGCGGGGCAAGTTCCGGGCCAAAGCGGTTGGCGTTCGCAAGCCCCGCTCGCGCAAGGCGGGTCACCTGGAACCCTTCACGCGGACCATGCTCCTGCTGGCAAGAGGTCGGGAACTGGACATCATTACGCAGGCCGAGACCGTGGAGGCCTATCGCGCGCTGCGGGAGGACTTGGTCCGCCTGGCGTCGGCAACTTATGCCGCCGAGCTTCTCGACCGGTTCTCGCCGGAGGAAGTCGAAAACCTGAAGGCCTATGAGCTCTTGGGCTCCACCTTGGGAGCCCTCTGCCGGGCCTCTGCGGTGGAACCCATCTTGCGCTCCTACGACCTGCACCTTCTGGAGGCTTTGGGCTATCGTCCCCAATTGGGTTCCTGCACGGTTGGCCAGGAGGACATTCTCCCCCAGGACCAGTTCTTTAGTCCCTCCCGGGGAGGGGTGGTATGCCCAACGTGCGCCAGCTTGGCTCCTGACTCTCAGCCTCTGTCACTGGGAGCCTTGAGAGTCATGCGCCATCTTCAGCGGGAGAATCTTGGCGCGGTGGAGAACCTCAAGGTCAGCCCGAAGGTAGCCGCGGAGGTCGAGCTCATCCTCCAGGGCTACATCCTGCACCTGCTGGAACGGCCCCTGAAGTCTCCACCCTTCCTGCATGAGGTCGCAGGGGCGGGCCCTCTTCGCTGACCGCGGGTTTCGCCTCGGCGAGGCTGCGGTTGGCTCTCCGTTGTTATAATCGTGGCTCCATTATCTCAGCACAAGGATCCTCAAGCGCCAGCCGAGGAAGACAGGCCCTCATGACCCCACCCACCTTTCAGCGGGTTATTCTCGACTTGCAGGAATTCTGGGAGCGCCAGGGATGTCTGATCTGGCAGCCCTACTACACCCAGGTCGGAGCAGGCACCATGAACCCGGCGACCTTCCTGCGAGTGCTTGGCCCGGAGCCCTGGCGGGTCGCCTATGTGGAACCCTCGGTCCGTCCGGCGGATGGTCGTTACGGCGAGAACCCCAACCGCCTGGGCCAGTACTACCAGTTCCAGGTGATCTTGAAACCGGACCCGGGCAACCCGCAGGAGATCTTTCTCGATTCGCTGGAGGCCCTTGGGATTCCACTCAAGGAACACGACATTCGTTTCGTCGAGGACAACTGGGAGCAGCCCGCCCTGGGAGCCTGGGGACTGGGCTGGGAAGTCTGGCTGGACGGACAGGAAATCGCACAGTTCACCTACTTTCAGCAAGCCGGAGGCGTTCCCCTGGAAGTGCCCTCCGTGGAGATTACCTACGGCATCGAGCGCATCCTCATGACGCTCCAGAAGGTTTCCCACTTCAAGGAGATCCGCTGGGTCGCGGACGTCACCTATGGGGACGTGCTCTTGCAGAGCGAGCAGGAGCACAGTCGCTACAACTTCGAGACGGCGGATGTTGGGCGCCTGCGAGCTGCTTATGGGCTGTTCGCGGAGGAGGCTCGCGCGGCCCTGGCGGCCGGTCTGGTTCTGCCGGCCCACGACTACGTGCTCAAGTGCTCCCACACCTTCAATGTCATGGATGCGCGCGGTTCAGTCGGGGTCACCGAGCGGGCGCACTTCTTTGGACAAATGAGACAGCTTGCCTCCCAGGTGGCGCGGGCCTACCTGGATCAGCGCCGGGCGCTGGGGTTTCCGCTGGCCAGCAAGTTTCCGAGACCGAACCCAGAGCCCCTGCCCAGAGCGCAAGCGGCGACCGGGCTGCCCGGGGAAGCGGCCAGCCTGGGCCCGGCCCCCTTCCTGCTCGAAATCGGAACGGAGGAGCTGCCTTCCGGCGACCTGGACCAGGCCCTGGAGCAACTCGGATCGGCCTTCCGTCGCCTCGTATTGGATGCCCATCGCCTCCCCTACCGCGGCTTGGAGATTCTCGGTACCCCTAGGCGCTTGGTCATCCATGTCGACGAGATGGCCCCTCGCACGGAGGCCAGCCGAGAGTTGGTCAAGGGTCCAGCGGAGACGGCGGCCTTCGACCCGGAGGGAAAGCCCACCCCGGCGCTGTTGGGCTGGGCTCGCAAGAATGGCATTGGAGAGGCGGCCCTCGGCCCGGGTCTGATCCGGGAGATTGGAGGGCGGCGGTATGTTGCCCTGGAGGTTGCCGTGGAGGGGGAGGGCACGGTCGACTTGCTGGCCGCCCTTCTGCCGGTCGTCCTGGGTGAGATCCGTTTTGACAAGACCGTGCGTTGGAACGCGACGGGGGTTCCCTTCTCGCGGCCGATCCGCTGGTTGGTGGCGCTGTTTGGCGGCCGGGTGGTCGAGTTCGAGTTCGCGGGCGTGAGAAGCGACCGCGTCACGCGAGGCCTGAGGCTTTCGGCCGCGGAAGAAATCGTGGTCGCGACGCCGCCGTCCTATTTTGAGGGGATGAAGGCGGAGGGCATCGAGCTTTCCGTCCCGCTCCGGCGGGCCGAGATCTGGAGTCAGGTTGGAACGCTTGCCCGGGAGGCGGGCGGAACGATCCGCGAGGACCCAAGATTGCTGGCGGAAGTTGCCAATCTGGTGGAATCTCCCCGCGCCCTGCGTGGGTCGTTTGACCCCGCCTACCTGGACCTGCCCCCCGAAGTTCTGGTCTCGGTGATGAAGAGACATCAGAGATACTTCCCCATTGAGAAGAAGGGAAAGCTCCTGCCCTACTTCGTGACGGTGCGGAATGGGGACGACCGAGGCGTGGAGATGGTGCGAGAGGGTAACGAGCACGTGCTGCGGGCGCGATTCGCGGACGCGGAGTACTTCATCCGCGAAGATCGCAAGCATCCCTTGGAGCAGTTCCTTCCCCGTCTGGGCACCCTGACCTTCCAGACCCGCCTAGGATCGATGCTCGAGAAATCGCGCCGGGTCGAAACGTTGGTAGAGGGGCTGATCCCTCTGGTCGGCCTGGCGCCTGTGCAGGCGGAGGCGGCGCGAAGGGCAGCGCATCTGTGCAAAGCCGACCTGGTCACGCAAATGGTGGTTGAGATGACTTCCCTGCAGGGGGTGATGGGCCGATATTATGCGCTGGACTCAGGCGAGAGCCCGGAAACCGCCCTGGCCATCTATGAGCACTATTTGCCCCGAGGCGCCGAGGATGAACTGCCTCAATCGGGGGCAGGCGTGGCCGTGGGCTTGGCGGATCGACTCGATTCGCTGGCCGGCCTTTTTGCGGTGGGCCTGGTCCCCTCGGGGACCAGCGACCCATTTGCACTGCGTCGGGCGGCGATCGGGATCGTGCAGACCCTAATCTCGCGTGCAATTTCTTTCGACCTGCGCCGAGGAATTGACCTGGCCGTGGCTCTCCAGCCGGTCGCGGTGACGACGGAAGTGCCGGTTGAGGTGTTTGAATTCCTGCTGGGAAGGTTGAAGGCCGTTCTGAGTGATTCGGGTCTGCGCCACGACGTGGTGGAGGCCGTTGTCGCGGAATGCGGGCACGATCCGCACCAGGCGCGCGAGATGGCGCTCGAGCTCACTCACTGGATGCAGAGATCCGATTGGCCGCAGATTCTCGCGGCCTACGCCCGCTGCGTTCGCATCACCCGGGATTTTCGCGAGAGTTTCGCGGTCGAACCGCAACGGTTTGCAATCTCGGCCGAAGCAGAATTGTGGGAGGCGGTTCAGCGCCTTGAGTCCCTGGCCCGGGATTTGGTGGCGCGCCACACATGGACTTTGAATGGCTGGCTGGAGGCATTCGTCCCGATGGTCCCGAGGATCTCAAAGTTCTTTGAGGATGTGCTGGTCATGGCCGAAGAGGAGCCCTTGCGCAAGAATCGACTGGGACTCCTGCAGCACATTGCTCGTCTTCCAAAGGGACTGGTCGACCTTTCGAAACTTGAGGGCTTTTGAGAACCCCGCCGTTGCGACCCGGACGGCTGTGCTATACTGATGGACCAACGCGTCTTCTGAGAGCAGGCAATGGCCGGCCGGCGTGACGTCTACGATCAAGCCCTGCGCCAGGGTAACAGTGCGGCTTGGGATCAAAAATGGGAGCACGCCCTGGCTGCCTATCGCCGAGCCTTAGAGGAATTCCCCGGCGACGCGAGTGCCCTGGAGCATCTGGCCCTGGCCCATGTGCAACTCGGGCAACTGGATCAGGCACTGGAAATGTACCGGCAGTCGGCCAGTGCGGATCCCACCAATCCCATCCCCCAGGAGAAGATCGCAGAAATTCTCGAGCGGCGAGGTCAGAGCGCGGATGCCGTTCGCGGCTACCTTGCCTCCGCGGACTTGTATCTGGGGCGCCACGAGGCGGATAAGGCAATTGATGACTGGGTAGCCGCCTCTCGCTTGGCACCGGATAATCTCCTGGCCCGGTCGCGTCTGGCCTTGGGGACCGAACGCACCGGGCGGGTGCGTCAAGCGGTGACCGAGTACTTGGCCCTGGCGGCGATCCTGCAAAAAAGCGGGCAAAATGAAAAGGCCGGGCAGGCCATCGAACAAGGCCTGCGTCTGGCGCCCGGCAATACCGAGCTCCTGCGAGCGAAGGCCGCCCTCCAGACGAGCGAGGTCCTGGCCATTCCTCCGCCGATCCGCCCTCGGGGGACGGCGCCGCTCGTGGCCCCCCAGGCGGCTGTCCCACCCGGACCCAAAGAAAAAGAATCTGAGGTCCCGGCCACCAATCCCTTTGAACTGGCCCAGCACACCGCCATCACCTTAATAGCCGAGCTCTTGTTCGAGGCCGGCCAGCTGACACCGGCTCAGCCTCGGGCCGGGTTGGAGGACTACGACACCGGCAACAACCCCTCCACCTCGCGCGACGAGATGCTGCCCTACCTAGCCCAGGCGGTCGACGCCTTTAGCCGGGGGATGGCCAAAGAGACCCAGACGGCGCTGGAGCGAGCCATCCGAGTGGGCTGCGATCATCCGGCCGTGCATTTTGCATTGGGTGCGATGCTGCTAGGGGCGAGGGATGCCCGCGGCGCAGTTCCCTCGCTACAGCGTGCGGTGGATCACCCCGCTCTGTCCACCGGTGCGCATTTCGGACTGGGCCGGGCCTACCGCCAGCTGGAACAGCCGTACCCATCGGCTCTCCATTTCCTGTCCGCGCTGCAACAGGCTGACCTGACGACCGTTCCCGAGGAGATGCGTGAAACCTTGCAGCGCCAATATGAAACGTTTCTGGAGGTGGACGAGCCCAGCCAGTCCGCCTCGCAGTGGCTGGAGAGTGCTCAACGGGTGGAGTCATTACTCAGCGGCGCGGAGTGGGAGAGCCGACTGCGCTTGGCCCGCGCCCAGCTCGATGCGGAATCGGAAGGCCACGGCCTCTTGCCCCTCGCCTCGATGCTCGCCATGGGCCGTCCGCAGGCGTTGATCGAGGCGATGGCCTACGTGGATGCCGCCCTGCGTCGCGACCTCCTGAAGACCGCCATGGAGCAGGCGCTGCTGGCTCTCGACCAGGGACCCACTTACCTGCCTCTGCATGTGAGGATCGCCGAAATCGAACTCCGGGAGGGGCGGCAGGAGGCCTCCATCAGTAAGCTCAGGGTGGTGGCCCGCACCTACCGCATCCGCGGGGACAAGGCTCAGGCGGCGCGTGTCCTGGAGCGAATCCTGCAGCTCAGTCCCATGGATACGGGGTCTCGCACGGAACTGATCGAACTCGCCCTCGCCCAAGATGATGTTCGCACGGCGCTGTCCCAGTATCTTGACCTGGGGGAGATCTACTCACAGCTGGCGGAACAGGACAAGGCGCGCAAGGCTTATGAGACCGCCTTGACGTTGATCCGTCCAGGAGGCCCCGATGCCTCTTGGGAAATTCAATTGCTCTATCGGCTTGGGGATCACTACCTGCAGCGGCTGGATTGGCGCTCGGCGCTTCAGGCCTACACCCGTTTGATGGAGCTGGACTCCTCCGACGAGCGAGCGGCCTCTCAGGTGATCGGCCTCTTGCTGAAACTGCGCAAAACGACGGAGGCCCAGGCGGTGCTTGACCACCTGGCGCAGGAATGGTCCCGGCAGGGACGCCAGGAGCAATTGCTGTACTGGTTTGAGGAACTGGTGCGCCTCAACCCTCAGGATCCCACGGTGCGCAAGAAGCTGGCCGAGGGCTACCAGCAGAGAGGTCGGATGCCCGAAGCCATTGCCCAGCTTGACGCTCTGGGGGAGATCCTCATCGATTCCGGTAGGACCCCAGAGGCCATCCAGGTGGTTCGGGCCATCCTCGCGCTGAACGCGCCGGGCGCGGATGGCTATCGACGCCTCCTGCAACAGCTCGAATCCGGATCGGCGGGCACGACGCGCGGCTGAGGAGGCGGGCGGAGCGACCGCCTGGCCCGCTCCAGAGTCCGAACTGGGCTCAACGACGATGTCGTATTTCTTCGAAAACCTGGCCTTTGTCTTTCAACGTCTCGACTGGCTCGGCCTGTTGGACATCGGGCTCGTCACCTTGGTATTCTTCTCGATCCTGACCGCGTTCCGGGGGACTCGGGCGGGAGTGATGCTGCGAGGTGTGGCCATCCTCATCGCGGCGGTGGCTCTTCTCACCGGATTCGCGCGATTGCCCGCCTTCTCCTGGCTGCTACGCACGGCTCTTCCCGCGCTGCTCATTGCCCTGCCGGTCGTTTTCGCTCCGGAGATCCGTCGGGCCCTCGAACGGCTGGGGCGTGCTGGTTTTCCCCGGCGGACCACTACTTCCGAGGAGGTGCCTGCCTACTTGAATCCCGTGGTCACGGCGGCACAGAGACTGGCGGAGCGCCGCCATGGCGCCTTGATCGTGATCGAAGGGGATGTGCCTCTGGGGGATTTCGCCGAAAGCGGAGTCCGGATGGAATCGCTGGTCAGCCCCGAGTTGCTGCTCCAGATCTTCTACCCGGGCACCCCTCTGCATGACGGAGCCGTGATCCTGCGCGGGGAGCGAGTCGTTGCGGCCGGCTGTGTCGTCCCCCTCTCGTCCAGCGGCAGCCTTTCGCGCTCTCCGGAGCGTACCATGGGCCTGCGCCACCGCGCCGCCCTGGGGGTGAGCGAGGTGAGCGATGGCGTGGCCGTCGTCGTGTCCGAAGAGACGGGGATCATCTCCGTCGCCCACAATGGGCGCATGATTCGGCGTTTGGATGTCCCTCGCTTGCAAAGCATCCTGCAGGCATTCGCCCGCTCACCCGGCGTTCCCTCGGCCGTGGATTGGCTTCGCACGCATTTGGGCCTTTCCCAAGCCGTCCCCCGGCGGCCTCGCGACACAGACGCAGGAACCTCGGACTCCAAGAAGGAAGGAGCCCCAGGATGAGACGGGCCTGGCACGGGCTGGTAGGTAATTTGCCTGCGTTTGCCCTGGCGCTGGTTCTGGCGCTCACGGTGTGGGCCACCGCGGTGACCAGCCAGGATCCCAATGAGACCCGCACGTTGAGCAGCCCGATCCCGATTCGAGTCGTGGGGATGGCGCCGAATCTCATCGCCGATGAGCCTCTTCCCAAACAGGTGACCCTTACCTTGCGGGCGCCCCAGTCGGTGTGGACGCGCCTGACGTCGGCGAATATTCAGGCTGTGGCCGACCTGTCGCGCCTCGGCCCAGGCCCGCATCAGGTCCCGCTCCAACTCAAGACCGATGTCCATCCGGTTCTGGTAGAGAAGATGGACCCCAGCCAGATAGAGGTGACGCTCGAACCTCCCGCCAGCAAGAGAGTGGAGGTGCAAATCCGACTGAGCGGAACCCCGGCGGCTGGATACTCCCTTGGGACGCCTGCCTACTCACCCGATTTTGTTGCGGTGGGCGGAGGACAGTCGCAGGTGGAGGGAGTGACCTCCGTGGTGGGCTCGGTGGACGTCGAGGGAGTGCGAGCTGACCTTGATCGCCAGGTGACCCTTCAGGCCCTGGATGCCGCTGGGCAAGTGGTTTCCAGTGTAACTCTGGATCCGAGCGTCCTGCAGGTCTCCATTTCGGTCCAACAGCAAGGCGGCTACCGGGACGTGGTCGTCAAGGCCGTCATCCAGGGACAGGTCCAGAGCGGCTATCGCCTGACGGGTATTTCTGTCTATCCTCTCACGGTGACACTTTTCTCGGCCGACCCCGCCAGTTTCAGCAGCCTGCCCGGCTATGTCGCCACAGCGCCCCTCGACATTTCGGGAGCCCGGTCCGATGTGTCCGGATCGCTGCCTCTGGTCCTTCCCACGGGAGTCAATGCGGTGGGCTCCCCGCTGATCTTTGTCCAGGTGAGCGTCTCGGCCATCCAGGATAGTGAGACGATCACACGCGAGGTGCGCTATCAGGGGCAAAGCCCGGGGCTGGCGGCCAGCCTCTCCCCAGCCACCATCGACGTCGTTATCTCGGGCGCCGTTCCTCTGTTGAAAGCCCTGCGGCCCAGTGATGTGGACGTGTACCTGGACCTGTCTGGGCTAAAGCCGGGAACCTATCAGCTCCAGCCGACCTGCCATGTTCTCCTGGAGGGCTTGCAGATTGAGGCCCTGCTGCCTTCTCAAGTCGGGGTCGTCATCGCTCCGGGTCCGGTCCCGACGCCCTGAGCTCTCCCTCTTTCAAGTCATTGGTCATGTCGAAACCGGTTGTGGCCCTGGTGGGCGCGCCGAATGTGGGCAAGTCCACGCTCTTTAACCGGCTGGTTGGAGAGCGTCTGGCCGTGGTGGATGAGACCCCCGGGACCACCCGGGACCGCCTGATGGCCGAATGCGAATGGACCGGGACACGTTTTGACGTCGTGGACACCGGAGGCATCGACCCAACCGCGGGGATCACGGGCGCGCTGCCGGGGCAGTCCCGCCCGCTCTCCATCGGCTCAAGCGAATACATCATCCAAATTCGCTTCCAGGCCGTAATGGCCATTCGTGACGCCGATGCGGTCCTTTTCCTCACCGACGGCTCGGCAGGACCGACCGCGGCGGACGAGGAAATCGCGGAGTTGCTTCGGCGCAACCAGCGTTCCGAGGCTGGCCGAAAGGTGCCTCCCGTGCTTCTCGTGGTCAACAAGTGTGAGAACGAGGAGGGGCAGCGGGGGATCTACGCCTTTTACCGCCTGGGATTGGGCGACCCCTGCCCGGTCTCGGCTCTACACGGGACCGGGATTGGGGAACTACTGGATGCCCTGGTGAAGCTTCTGCCCGAGGTGGAAGCGGAGGATCAACAGGAGGCGCGGGTCAGAATCGCGATCCTGGGCAAGCCGAATGTCGGCAAGAGCAGCTTGCTGAACCGGATCTTGGGCGAGGAACGCGCGATCGTCAGCCCGATTCCCGGAACCACCCGCGACGCCGTGGATACTCAGCTCGAGGTGTCCGGGATGGCCGTGACCCTGATCGACACAGCCGGGATCCGACGCCGGGGCAAGATTGAGCTGGGGGTCGAGTACTACAGCGTCCTGCGTGCCCTGAAGGCGATTGACCGGGCCGATGTGGCCTTGCTCGTGCTGGACGCCACGCAGGGCGTAACAGCCCAGGATGCCCACATCGCGGGCTTCATCTTGGACGCGCACAAGAGCGCCGTGGTCCTGGTCAACAAATGGGATCTCATGAGAAAGGAACCGGGTACGGTGGAGCAGTACACGGCGGAGGTCCGCACCGCCTTGAAATTCCTGGACTACGTCCCCGTGCTCTTCATTTCGGCCCTCACGGGCCAGCGGGTGGATGGGGTTCTCCCTCTCGCCTTGCGGGTGCAGGAAGAGCGCCTCGTCCGGATTCCCACCGCGGAACTCAACCGCCTGCTGCGCGAGGCGACCCAGAGACACGCTCCTCCAACCCGGGCAGGCCGAAAGCTGAAGATCTACTATGCCGCTCAAGTGCGAACGGATCCTCCCACTTTCCTCATCCACGTCAACGATCCCGAACTGGTGCACTTCACCTATCGAAGATTCCTCGAGAACGAGATCCGCCGGACTTACAGTTTCCTGGGCACCCCGCTGCAGGTCTCCTTTCGGAGACGGCGCTAGGGCGAGATCTTGCCCGGGCTCCACTCCCGTCTTATAATCGTGCGACCCTTGCGACCCAACTGACCTTGGGGAGAAATGGTTGGACACAACCCAAGTCGACTCCCAGCCTCCGGAACCGCTCGTCCATCGCAACCCTACCCGAACGATCCTGTGGGAGTTCCTTCAGACCGTCGCCCTGACCCTGTTGGTGTTTCTGGTGGTCAATCTGACCACGGCCCGAGTGCGTGTCAGTGGACCGAGCATGAGGCCGACGCTGGAGGGTGGCGAGTACATCATCGTCAGCAAGCTGTCCTACCGGCTGGGAAGGCCGCAGCGAGGGGATATTGTGGTTTTTCACTCTCCCGACCCCTCGACCAGCGAGGACCTCATCAAGCGGATCGTGGGACTGCCCGGGGACACGGTGGAGTTTGTCGACGGCCGCGTTTGGCTGAATGGCGCCGCCCTCGACGAGCCTTATGCGGTTGGGCTGACCGGTTCGGATCAGACGTGGAAGATCGGCCCCGACCAGCTGTTCGTGCTGGGAGACAACCGAGCCTTTTCCCGGGACTCGCACAATTTTGGGCCGGTTCCTGTGAGGGATTTGGTTGGAAAGGCTTGGCTCATCTACTGGCCTCCCTCCGAGTGGGGGGCGGCGGAGCACCGCGCCGGACAGGAGGCCACGGCCGGGAGGGCCTCGAGGCAGTGGCCCGGGTCAGGGATCCTGGTCCTCGGGAGAGGCTGGCAGCCAGGTTCCCAGATCGCCCGGCCGGATGGGTAAGCTCGGATCACGCGGTTTCGCGCTGAGGCAGGCCTGCCGAGCGCGGAGGGGTATCATCAGGAGGTTCGATCCTGGGATGGACATACCGGTATGCCAATGACCGAGGGAAACACAGTGGACGACCAATCTCAAGCCGCGGAAGCCTGTCCCGAGTGCCAGGTGGGCACTCTCCAGCCCCAAGTGGTTCCATACTTTGCCTATCTGGATGGCCGATTGATCACGGTTCCGGATTTTCCAGCCTGGGTTTGCGACATCTGTCATCACTGCGAATATGATGAAGCCGCGCTGGACGACCTGCGGTCCGTGCTTGGCCCCAAAGCGACGTTGCCTGAAGACAGCAACCGGAGACGGCGCCTGACTCCGGACGAATCCCCCTCCTGGCTGATTCATCTCCACCGAAGGCGGCGCGCCTAGCCCCTCCGCTTCGACCTTCCCTGCGTGCCCACGGACTGAGCCGAGGCGTTCCTCCGCATGAGGAACTCCCCTGGGGATTGGTCTCTGGTTTGCCGGAGGGCGTCCAAACCTGCCTGGGCCATGGCCCTTTCATCGGGTGTCATCGCCAGGGGAAAGGCGGCTGGGTCAGCGAGGTGGCGGTTCTGGCCATGGGTTGATCCGATCCTGAGCCGTGGCGTTCCTTCGCGGGATCTGGGACACTCTTCCTGGGCAGCCTCCCGCCGCTCTGGTTGCCGCTCGCTTTCCTGGGGCAAGGGCGCCTGGGGATGGCCGGTCGCGGCTCTGGCCCCTGGCGGAGGGAGTTCGCGGCTCGGATTGCAAGCTGCCGGTTTGGATCGCCGGGGTGCTGACGTGGCCTGGACGGTCCCGTTGCCTGGTTCTGGCGGGACCTCATTTTCACTTGGCCCGGGCATGCGCCTTGACCCCATGGTCTCCCGGGGCCATGGGATCACAGCGCTCAGGCTCCGGCGGCTCGTCCGGAGAAAACCGAGCCAGTGTGCAGGAGGCGCGCGGGGCCAGCCATGCGGCCGGCGTGGAGGACATCCTGCAACCAGCCCTGGAGGCTTGCCGGCCTTGGATCTCAGGGGAGCCCAACTTTCGTTTCTCCCTCGGCAACCATGAGCCGTTCGCTGGCGGGGGAAATCCTGGAGGTGGTGATTGAGGCGCTGGCCTACGGAGGCGATGCGATCGCGCGGGCTCCGGACGGCCGCAGAATCTTCGTGCCCTTTGCCTTCTTGGGCGAGAGGGTGAGGGTCAAGATCGTGGAGGAACATTCGGGTTTCCTGCGCGGGGAGCTGCTGGCGGTCTTGGCCCCCTCTTGCTTTCGGGTCGAACCGCGTTGTCGGCATTTTGGGATCTGTGGGGGCTGCCATTATCAACATCTCTCCTACGGCGCTCAGATCGACGCCAAACGCTCGATCCTGATCGACCAGCTAAAGCACCTGGGGGGACTCCGGGATCCTCTTGTGAGGGAACCTCTCGCCTCGCTTGAGCCTTGGAACTATCGCAACTACGCCCAGTTTGCCCTCAACCCGGACGGCCGATTGGGCTACTTCGTGCGCGGGTCCAAGCGGGTTTTCCCGATTGAGGAGTGCCACTTGCCGATCCCGCCGGTGGACACTCTCTGGAGGAATCTTGCCCTCGAGCCCGCCCTGCCGCTAGATCAAATCGGGCTGCGGGTCGGGTCGGAGGGCGATGTCCTGCTGATCCTGGAGAGCCTGACCGGCGAGATTCCGGAGCTGTTGGTCGAGGCTCCGCTTTCCATCGCGACCCTCACTCCGGCAGGATCTCAGGCGCTCGTGGGAGAAGCCGCAACCGGATTCGAGGTATTGGGCCGCCACTTCCGTGTCTCGCCCGCCAGCTTCTTTCAGGTCAACACGAAAATGATCCCTGCCCTGGTCCAGGAGGTGCTGAAGACGGCCCAGCTTGAGCCGCAGCATGTAGCTTTGGACTTGTATTGTGGGGTCGGGCTGTTCAGTGCCTTCCTGGCGAGCCGTTGCCGCCGGCTCATTGCGGTTGAGTCCAACCCGGAGGCAGTCTCCGACTTCCAAGTCAATCTCGAGGACTTCGACAATGTCGATCTGTACCAGGCGGAGGCCGGGCAGGTGCTCTCGGGCCTGGCCGTCCGTCCCGACTTCGTGATCGCGGACCCTCCCCGCGCTGGGCTGGATCGCGATAGCTTGCGGGGATTATTGCGGGTCAGATCACCCCGTCTCGTCTATCTCTCCTGTGACCCGGCCACCCTGGCCAGAGATGCCCGCCTCTTGAGCGAAGGAGGCTACCGCTTGGAAAGCGTTCTGCCCATCGATCTCTTTCCGCAGACCTATCATATTGAGAGCTTGGCTCTCTGGCGACTGGAGGGATCATCGGATCCGGTGGGGGCGGTGGTCGCGTGAGGAAGGAATGAAGAAGAGCGAGGAACTCGAATTTGTCTGCCGCCTGGCTCAGCGTGCGGCCCGGATCCTCCGGGAGGGCTTTGGGCCTCGGATTCCCGTGGAGCACAAGGGCTTGGTCGACCTGGTGACCGAGTACGACCGCCGCTCAGAGGCGCTGATTCTCGGAGAAATCCAGAGGGCCTTTCCGCAGGATCGGATCTTGGCCGAGGAAAGTGGCGCCAACGGGGCCCCCGGCGAACGAACCTGGTACGTTGATCCTCTGGACGGAACGACTAACTATGCCCATGGCCTTCCGATCTATGCGGTGTCCATTGGCCTTGCGGATCGAGAAGGCTTGCGGCTGGGAGTCGTCTATGACCCAACGCGGTCCGAGTGTTTCTGGGGGGAGCGTGGGCGAGGGGCCTTCTTGAATGAGGACCGACTGAGGGTGTCAGACGTTGCCGAGCTGAGGGAAAGCCTGCTCGTTACGGGCTTCCCCTATGATGCCTGGTCCAACCCGGACAACAATCTCGACAACTACGCGAAGTTCGCAGTTCGGTGCCTGGGAGTGCGGCGACTGGGATCTGCTGCTCTGGACTTGGCCTACGTGGCCGCCGGCCGCCTGGATGGCTTTTGGGAGCTCCGCCTGAGCCCCTGGGATGTTGCCGCCGGATCGCTTCTGGTTCAGGAGGCAGGAGGCGAGGTCACCGATATCGATGGAGGACCGGAGTGCCTCAGGGACTTACCTTCGATCCTGGCTGCTAACCGCCAGTTGCATTCCCGAATGATGGAGGTTCTCCGTCTCAAGCCGGGACCGTAAGCGCAGAGCCGACCGGTCTCATTCCCTGGGAATAAGGTCCTACCCTTGGGACCCGTCCCTCATCACCCGCTCCAAACGCCCTAGATCGGTGCGAGACGTAAGGTCCAGGCTGAGAGGGGTAACCGCCACCTTGTGCTCGACGCGCAAGACGTACACATCGGAATCCTTTTCAATGTTCGGGTCCAGCACCGTGGAGTATCCCAGTTGGGTTGGCAGATCCCGCCTCCGGCGTTCGGGGCGTTGAGGGACGTAGTAGCGGGTGCGCGAGAGCCGGGTGATTCTCCAAGGCGTTTGCTGAGTGGCCTCCCTGGGCACCTCGACCTTGAGCAGATCCAGGTCCTGCCAACTCAGTCCGGCCAGCATCTTGTCCGCGAAGTAGGCCGCAAAGTAGGCGGCGCAGGTGAAATTGACCTCTTCGGAGTAAGTGAGATGGTAGCGGCTTTCGGTCTCGAGCGAGACGGCCAGGGCGGGAATCCCGTGGGCCGCGCCCTCGAGCGCTGCGCCGATAGTCCCGGAGACCGTTACGCCCGAGCCCACGTTCTCCCCGTAGTTGATGCCGGCCACCACCAGATCGGGTGGAGCTTCCAGAAGCTCGAGCAGAGCGAAGTCGACGGCCTGAGCCGGGCTGCCCGCGATGGCGTAGACTTTCCATCGTTTCTCGCCGACCTCAACCCATTCCTCCCGGATGACCCCGGGGGACTCAGCCGGCATGCTGCGGCCGGCACCGGACGATTGAGCCTCCGGCGCCGCGACCGTCACGAACCCCAGTTCAGATAACGCGCGGGCCGCAGACCAAAGACCGGGCGAGCGGATGCCATCGTCATTCGTCAGCAGGATTTGTTTCTTTACCGGCATCGGAAAGCTTCCGAACGGTGAGTCTTAACCCCTTGACCCCGAGAATCTCGACCTTTTCCCCGACCCCAATGTGCTCGCTGGGAGCGGCGGCGATCGCCGACCAGAGCTCTCCACCTGCCTGCACCATGCCCTGGGGCGCAAGTTCCACCATGACCCGCCCCACCCGGCCCACCAGCGTTTCCCTTCCCATGGTCGTTGGACGGCGGTGCGCCCGCACAACCAGGGTGACAATCCCGAGGAAGGTCGCGGCGATGGCCACGCCGGTAACCACCACCAGGGGCACGGACACCCTCTGGAAAGTCGGTGTCCCTGGCGAGTTGAACAGGATGAGCGAGCCTGCGATGAAAGAGGCCAGCCCGGCTGCGGTGAGCGCGCCATGGGTGGCGGCTTTGATGTCGACAATGAAGAGCACGAAGGCCAAGAGAACGAAAATCAAGCCGAACCAGTTGACGGAAAGCACCCCCAGGCCATAAAAGGCCAGGGCCAGGAAGACCACCCCGGCAAACCCAGCTACCCACCCGGCCGGGTGAGAGATCTCAATCAGCAAGGCTCCCGCCCCAACGGCCAGAAGGATGAAGACGATGTTGGGGTCGGTCAGAACCTGGAGCATCTCCTCGAGCAAATTGGCCGGGACTTCCTCCACCTGGGCGCTGGAGGTTTGCAGGATTACAGTCTTCGTCGCGCTGCGGATGGTGCGGCCATTGAGCTGCTCAAGCAGGTCTTGTCGACTGCCGGCGACGATATCAATCATGCCGGCCTGAAGGGCTTCGCTCGCCGAGGCGGCCTTGGCTTCATCGATCGTGCTGTCGATCAGATTCAGGGCCGTCGCGGAGCGCCCGGATGCCAGCGAGCGGGCCAGGGCCTTGAGGATACTCTTGGTCTTGGCCTCCTCCGTCGTTCCCAGATCCTCTCCTTGGGGACCGACGGGGCTGGCCGCGCCTATGGCCGTGTCCGGCGCCATCGCCGCCAAGTCGCCCGCCAAGGTGATCACCGTGCCCGCGCTGCCGGCCATGGCTCCCTGGGGGGCCACATAGACCACGATGGGGACAGTACTGGCGCGCATGGCCTCGACGATATCTTGCATGGTGCCAATGTCCCCCCCAGGGGTATTCAATTGCAGGACGATCAGCATCGCGTCCTGGCCTTCGGCCAGACGGATTCCGCGCTGGACATAGGTTGACATGGCCGGCGTGACTGCGCCCTCGGCATCCAGCCAAAGGATCTTCTGACTGGGGGTTTCCCGAGGGCTGGCGGCAACCAGCAACAGGCCCAGGCTTAGGATGGCGATTCGAATGCCGCGCATTGGCCGCACCTCCAGGGCATTATAACCCGGGCCTTTTGCCCCTTTCGGTATAATGAGCCGATCGACCGCCAAAGAAAGGGGATGCATGTGAGCGATTCCACTTCCTCCACTTCTTCCGCTTACGACGTGATCGTCCTGGGGGCCGGGCCGGCGGGGTACGTCTGTGCCATTCGGACCTCCCAGTTGGGACTCAAGACTGCCATCGTCGACCGGGAATGGCTCGGGGGGGTATGCCTGAACATTGGATGCATCCCCTCGAAGGCCTTGCTGAGGAATGCCGAGGTGATTCAAACTGTGCTTCATCGCGGTCCGGAGTTTGGCTTTGAGATCGGGAAACCCAAGGTGGACTATGCGGCCGCGGTCAAGCGCTCCCGGCAGGTTTCCGCCAGACTGGTCAAGGGGGTTGAATTCCTCCTGCGCAAGAATAAGATCGATGTGCACCTGGGGGCAGGCCGTTTGGCCGCCCGGGATACGCTCGAGCTGAAGGGGGCCGGTGGCAAGGTGACCCGCCTCACGGCTCGTAACCTAGTCCTCGCAACCGGGGCCCGGGCTTCCCTCCTGCCCGGGATGGAAGTGGATGGGAAGAAGATCCTCACCTATCGAGAGGCGATCCTGCAGGAGAAGCTGCCCTCCTCGGTGACGATCGTCGGGGCCGGTCCGATCGGATTGGAGTTCGCGACCCTTTGGAATTCGTACGGGAGCAAGGTCACTCTCGTGGAGATGCTGCCGCGCATCGCCCCATTGGAAGACGAGGAAATCAGTGCGGAACTTGCCAAGGCGTTCAAGCGCTCCGGCATCGAGGTGCGGACGAATACCCGCGTGGAGGGCATCGAAACAGGAGGGGAGAAGGTCCATCTGCGGGTGAGCGCGCAGGGGAAAGCCGAGGAGCTGGAGGCGGAGCAGGTCCTGGTGGCCACGGGGTTCCGGCCCAACAGCGAGGATCTCGGGCTGGAGGCACTGGGGGTAAAGGTCGAAAAGGGCCGGGTCGAAGTTGACGAACGCATGTCGACCAACGTGCCGGGCATTTGGGCCATCGGGGATGTGACCGGCCGCCTGATGCTGGCCCATGTCGGCTCGGCCATGGGGATCGTCTGCGCGGAAAACATGGCCGGGGCCGCCTCCATTCGCCTCAACTATGAAATGATGCCGCGCGGCATCTTCTCCCAGCCCCAGGTTGCCTCGTTTGGTTTGACCGAAGCCCAGGCGCGGGAGCGGGGTTATGAGGTCAAGATCGGCCGCTTTCCCTTCCAGGCCAATGGCAAGGCCTTGGGCCTGGGGGATTCAACCGGATTCGTCAAGATTGTTTGCGAGGCGCGCTACGGGGAGATCCTTGGAGCGCATCTGGTCGGTGCGGAGGTCACCGAGCTCTTGCCCGAGTTGACGCTTGCCCAGGAAATGGAGTTGACTCCGGAGCAGATCGCCCGCAACGTGCATCTTCACCCCACCCTGAGCGAGACCCTCATGGAGGCCGCGCATGGCCTGGCGGGAGGATATCTCAACATTTGAGGCCGTAGGGGAGCCTAGTTTCCTCGGCCGGGCTGGGACCCGTGCCCATGTCGCCGTGTGATGTCTTTTGGCTGGGCACGGTTCCCTACAAGACGGCCTGGGATCTCCAGCGGGTGGTCGCTGGCCGGGTAGCCCAGGGAGAAATCCCGGAGACGCTGCTCTTGCTCGAGCACCCGCATGTCTACACTTTGGGCGGTTCGGGCCACCGGGAGAACCTCCTGATCTCTGAGGAGGAACGCGCGCGAAAAGGGATCCAAGTGGAGTGGGTGGATCGGGGCGGCGACATCACCTATCATGGCCCCGGACAGCTGGTCGGCTACCCCATCCTGGCGCTCGGGACCCCCGATCACGCGAGCGGTCGGTTGCCCCAGGCCGATTATGTGGGCTACTTGCGGCGCCTGGAGCGCGTGATCATTGCAGCCGTTTCCCGGTTCGGCTTGGTAGCTGGACAGTTGCCGGGCAAAACGGGGGTATGGGTGCAAGCGGACATGGCCTCGCGCTGCCCATCCTGTCCGGCGGAGAAGCGCAAGGCTCCGAGCAAGATTGCCTCCCTGGGCGTCAAGGTGAATGCCTCGGGCGTGAGCCAGCATGGTTTTGCCCTGAATGTTCGCCCCACCATGGAGTACTGGAAGGGGATCGTGGCCTGCGGACTGCATGGCTATCAAGCCATCTCCATGGCGGAGCTGCTCGGGGAAGAAGCCCCTGAGGTGAAGACGGTGGCGGAGAGCGTGGTGGAAAGCTTTGGCCAGGTATTCGGGTATCAGATGATCTGGAGGGCCGCCGAAGCCCTGGGGGCCTCGGCACCGGTTCCCGTTGATCCAAAGAAACTCACTCAGCCTCCCCAACCCTTGTCCAGGAGTCTCAGATGATCACTGTCGAGAAAATCGATACCCAATCTCGAGCCCAGGTAAGGCGCTTCATCCGCTTCCCATTCTGGATGTATGCGAAGCATCCGCAGTGGGTTCCCCCTCTCCTGATGGACTCGGAGATGCAGCTCAACCGGCAAAAGCATCCCTTCTTCGAGCACTCGGAGGGAGATTTTTTCATCGCGGTCCGCGATGGCCAGGATGTGGGGCGCATTGCCGCATTTGAAAACCGTCCCTACAACCGATATCACAACACGCGTCAGGCCCAGTTTTATTTCTTCGATTCCCTGGACGACCTGGAGGTGGCCAGCGCTCTGTTTAACCGCGTATTTGGGTGGGCTCATGAGCGAGGCCTCAACGAGGTGGTAGGCCCCAAAGGCTTGAGTCCCTTTGACGGCTACGGGATCCAGGTGGAGGGTACCGAGCACCGCCAGATGATGACCATGATGAACTACAACTACCCGTACTATTCCCGCCTGGTCGAAAGCCTGGGATTTGGCAAGGTCGTGGATTTTGTTTCGTGTTATCTGAATGCCGCGACCTTTCATCTTCCGGAACGAATTCACCGCGTCGCGGAGCGGGTGGAAAAGCGCGGGACCCTGAGGGTGGAACGCTTCCAGAACAAGCGCCATCTGGTCGCGTGGGCAGGCAGAATCGGGCAGGCCTACAACAAGACCTTCGTCAAGAACTGGGAGTACTACCCCCTCTCGGAACGCGAGGTCAAGTTCGTGGTCGACAACCTGTTAATGATCGCCGACTATCGCCTGATCAAGGTCATCACTCACCAGGACGAGCTGGTGGGATTCCTGTTTGGCTTCGCGGATGTGTCCGCCGCCTTGCAGAGAGCGCACGGTCACCTGCTGCCCTTCGGCCTGCCGGACCTGCTGTTGGACATGCGTCGGACCAAGTGGATCTCCCTCAACGGGGTCGGGATCCTGCCCGAGTTCCAAGGGATGGGCGGCAATGCGCTCATGTATTCCGAGATTGAGAAAACCGTTCAGGGTTTCCATTTCCGCGAGGCCGAGCTCACCCAGGTCGCCGAATCGGCGCGGCAGATGCGTCACGACCTGGAAAACATCGGCGGAAAGCCATACAAGAACCATCGGGTGTACGGGAGGAAGATCTAGCCGGCGATATTGCGCGGTTCCCGGTCCGGGGTCTCCCGGGCGCACCCAGGGGGCGGTGAGAAGCGGCCCGGCGGAGAATCGCCCGCGGGCGGAAGTAGCGGCTTGCAAATGCCGGCCAATTGTGTATACTAGGCCGCAGACAGGTCTTTGGGTGCCCCCCTCACCCGAAGACCTGTCTGCTTACCGGCGGCCGGCTTGCCCGGAGCGCAAACCTCCGGCCACGGTGCCCTGATTGCCCAAGTCTGGAAGCAGGTGTAGCATTGGAACCAATGCGGATTCTTGTCATCTCGGACATTCACGGCAACTTGCCGGCCTTGGAATCCGTTTTGGCGGAGGCGGGCCAAGTCGATCAAGTGTGGTGTCTGGGGGACCTGATCGGCTACGGCCCCTACCCGAACGAGGTGGTGGACCGAATTCGTCTCCTGCCAGGCCTATTGTGTCTGGTCGGGAATCACGACAAGGCTGGGCTGGGCCAAATCGATCTGGAGGCCTTCAACCACGAAGCGCGTGAGGCGCTGGAGTGGACCCAGGAGTCCCTCAGCGATTCTTCGCGGGCCTTCCTCGGCTCCCTTCCAGAAAAGCTCACGCGCGGACAATTCACCCTGGCCCATGGCAGCCCTCGCCGCCCGGTGTGGGAGTACCTGCTCGACACCGAGCGGGCCCGCGCCTCTTTTGGCTTTTTCGGAACGCCCTATTGTCTGGTCGGCCATAGTCACGTCGCGCTCGCCTTCCGGCTTTCCGCCGAAGGGCATTGCGTCCTGCACCTGCCTCCGCAAGGAACCTCCTTGGGCCTGGGCGAAGAACGCATGATCTTCAATCCTGGTTCGGTGGGCCAACCCAGAGATCAGGATCCCCGGGCCTCCTATGCTCTCCTGGACACAGATCAGAGGCTTTGGGAATGGCGGCGAGTGGGCTATGACGTGAAAAGGGTCCAGGATCAGATGCGATCCTGTGGGCTGCCCGCTCGCCTGGCCCTCCGCCTGACCGAGGGTTGGTAGTCCCCCCGCAAGCCCCCCCAAGGTTTTTTCGCTCGGGCCGGGCACGGAACCCCCAGACCGTTTCTTTCGTCTACCTCATAGCGGCCTAACCGGCCGCTTGACGAAGGAGGCGAAATGAAGCGGTCCACTCTCGGGTTTGCCATCCTCATTCTCATCCTCGCAGCTTGCGCCCCCGCCCATCTGGCGGCCCAACCCGCCCTGGTGGAGCGCTCCGCCCCCGCCGTGGGAGCCGCGGTCGACCAGAATGCCCCGCAGGAATTGCCTGTCCCGGCCCAGGCTCCGACCTTTGGGGCCGCCCAGGGCGGGGATACCGGAACGGGCACGTCCTCCATCGCGGATCGTGTGGTGGTCAAGACCGGTTCCCGCACGATCGTGGTCAACGATCCAGCGGAGGCCGCTCAGAAGATCGCCCAGCTGGCGCAGGACATGGGGGGATTCGTGGTTTCCATGGATCTAAGTCAAGTCACCTACGCTGGCTCCGACAAGCCCCTCAACCAAGGAAACGTCACGGTTCGAGTCCCTGCCAGCCGCCTCGACGAGGCCTTGCAGAGAATTGAGGCGCTCGCGGTCGAGGTTCGCCAGCGGAATGAGACCGGACAGGACGTGACCTCCCAATACACGGATCTGCAGGCGCGGTTGAAGAACCTTCAAGCCGCTGAGGCCCAGCTCCGCGAGATCATGGCCTCCGCGACCAAGACCGAGGATGTCCTGGCTGTCTACAATCAACTGGTCCAGGTGCAGGGCGAAATCGAGTCCCTGCAAGGTCAGATCCGCTACCTCGACGAGACCTCCTCTTTTGCGCAGGTCAGTGTCCAGCTTGAACCCTTCGTTCCCACTCAACCCCTCCAGATTGGTGGATGGCATCCCAACGGCACGGCGCGCGAGGCCCTTCAGGCCCTCGTGCTCGGTCTGCAGAGATTAGGCGATGGAATTATCTGGGCCGGAATTTGCGGCCTGCCCGCGCTGATCCTGCTGGGGATCCCGGCTTCCCTAATCGCCTGGTTGGTACGCAGGCGGCTCGGGCGCAGCAAGCCGGCTTCCGCCGGATGAGATCCTTCTCTTGCCAAAAGGGCCCGCCTGGGTGAGTTAATGGCGGGCTCTTGACGGTTTGGAAGAACCCTCCCAGGGCTCCCGGCGGCCTGCCGGCGACGGCCGAGGCGATCCGTTCAGTCCCCAATCCACTCCACGATCGTGGCTTCGCCCTGTCCCACTCCGACGCACAGGGTCGCCAGGCCGAAGTAGGGGCGCTTTTCGCGCGGCGCGCGCCGGCGCATTTCGTGAGCCAGGGTCGTCAGGATGCGGGCCCCCGAGCAACCCAGAGGATGACCCAGGGCGATCGCGCCCCCGTTCACATTGGTGATTTCGTGGCGGAACTCAAGATCCTCCATCACGGCGAGGGATTGCACCGCGAAGGCCTCATTCAGCTCAACCAGCCCGATCTGATCCAGCCCGATCCCGGCGCGGGCGAGGGCCTTCCGCGTGGCAGGGACCGGGCCCAGGCCCATCCGACGGGGCTCAACGCCTGCGGCGGCCGAGGCCGCGATGCGCAGAAGCGGCTTGAGCCCGAGGGATTGGGCACGGTCGTCACTCATGAGAAGAAGCGCAGCCGCCCCATCGTTGATCCCCGAGGAGTTACCTGCGGTTACGGTTCCCCCTGGCCGGAAGGCCGGCTTGAGTTTGGCCAGCGCCTCCAGGGAGCTATCCCGACGAGGCGGCTCGTCGGTCGTGGCCGCCGTCGGCCCCTCCTTGGAAAGAGGCAAGGGGACCGGGACAATCTCTTCCGCAAAGAGGCCGTTGTCGATGGCCGCCACCGCACGGCGGTGGCTCTCCAGGGCAAAAGCGTCTTGCTTCTCACGCGTGAGGTGAGGCCGCTCCGCGGCGATATTCTCGGCGGTTTCGCCCATCGACTCCGTGCCATACATTTCTTTCATCTTCGGATGAGGATAGCGCCATCCCAAGGTCGTGTCCCACATGGTGACATTGCCCCAGGGATAGGGTCGCTCGGCTTTCGGAACCGACCAGGGTGCCCGCGACATGCTTTCGACCCCGCCGGCGACGTAGACCTTGCCCTCCCCCACTTTGATCGCCCTGGCTGCAGCATTGACGGCGGCCAGGCCGGAAGCACACAGCCGATTGAAGGTGACGGCCGCCACCTGAACCGGGTAGCCCGCCAGAAGCAAGGCCATGCGGGCCACATTGCGGTTGTCCTCGCCCGCCTGATTGGCGCAGCCGAGGTAGACCTCTTCGATCATGCCGGCATCCACCGCGGCTCGGCGGACGACCTCGCTCAGGACCAGCGCGGCCAAGTCGTCCGGGCGGATATCTCGAAGGATGCCGCCATGGCGGCCGAGGGGAGTGCGCACAGCTTCGACGATCACCGCATCGGGCATGAGCCCACCTCCGCACTTCCGAGAGGTGCGGGCTGAAAAGCGGAGAACGCTCACGCGTCCCGCGCCACTTCATTATAGCTTCGAGCTCCGGGGTGGCTGGGATCCGAAGTACCCCGCCGAAGGTCTCATTCCCCTGCGTATCCGTGGGGATGGCTGTGATGCCATTCCCAGGCGCTGGCGATGATCTCTTCGATGGAGGGGTGCTGGGGGCGCCAGCCCAGCTCACGGCGCGCTTTCTCGGAGGAAGCAACTAGGCGGGGGGCATCTCCCGGCCGGCGGGGACAATCCACGGTGGGGATCGCATGTCCAGTGACCCGGCGTGCAGCCTGAACGACCTCTCGCACGGAGTAGCCCTGGCCATTGCCGAGGTTATAGACCAGTTGATTCTCCTTGGCCAAGGCATTGAGCGCAAGCAGGTGCGCGGAAATCAGATCCTCAATATGGATGTAGTCGCGAATGGCGGTGCCGTCGGGCGTCGGGTAGTCGCTGCCGAACACCTGGGCGCATTCGCTCTGGCCCAGGGCGACCCGCAGCACCAGGGGGATCAGGTGACTCTCTCCGGGGTGATCTTCGCCGCGGCCGGGGAGCGCTCCGGCCGCATTGAAGTACCGGAGGGCCGCGTAGTGCAGGCCCCGGGTTCTCGAGTACCACTCGAGGACCTGCTCTGTCATCAATTTGCTCTGCCCGTACACGTTGCTCGGCCCGAGCGGGGAGTCCTCGCGCAGTGAATCGGTACTGGAGGCATACACGGCGGCCGTCGAGGAGAAGACCAAGCGGCCAATTCCGGCTTGGCAGGCCGCCTCAATCAGGCGGATGGAATTGCCCAGATTGTTGGCGAAGTACTTGCCCGGCTGGCGCATGCTCTCGCCGGCTTCGATGGAACCGGCAAAGTGCATGACCCCCTCGAACTGGCCCTCCTGCAGCAGAAGCTGAAGTTTTCCCACTTCCTCCAGGTTGCCTCGAACCAGCCGGGCGCCTGGGGGAACGGCGGCCTCATGACCGGTGATCAGGGCGTCGTAAACAGTCACTTGGTGTCCGGCTTCGACCAGCAACTGCGCGCAAGCCGATCCGATGTAGCCTGCGCCGCCCGTGAGGAAGATACGCATGCCGTCTCCCTTGCCGATGTCCGAACCGTACGGAAGGGACCGGTGCCGCCCGGTCCTAGGGCTTGAGATTATCCCGATCCGGCAGGATCGTCAAAGGCGCGGTCAGGCCGTCCAGGCGCTTCAAGCCGACCTCATCAAACATTACCAGAACCTCTTCGTCTTGGCCCCGGATCCTGGATTCAATGACCAAGCCAGACCCGAACTGCGCGTGCTGAACCCGCTGGCCGGATCGGAAGTGCGCCTCAGGCCTGATCTGGGAACTGCTGTCCGGCCTGCCCCGATCCGGGGTCCATTCCCACATCCGCTGCCGTTCCCGGGAAGCCTGCAGGCCCCGTCCGCCGGAGCCTCCGGCCGTGCTTTCCAACAGGGGGGCGGGAATATCTCGCAGAAAGCGGGAGGGGTCCGTCACCCCACCCTCTCCATAGGTGGTCCGGCGAAAGGCCCGGACCAGGAAAAGGCGATCCCTGGCCCGCGTGATGCCGACGTAGAAAAGGCGGCGTTCCTCTTCCATGGCCTCCGGGTCCTCAAGCGAGCGGCTGTGGGGCAGGAGGCCCTCGTCCAGCCCCGTAATCATGACCACCCGGAATTCGAGTCCCTTGGCCGCGTGCAGGGTGAGCAGGCTGGGGGCATCCTGGGTCTCGCTCAGGGTGTCTTGATCGGAGACCAGCGCGATTTCCTCCACAAAGCGTTCCAGGGGCAGATCCTGGAACTCTTGGGCGACGGCGATCAGCTCACGGACGTTCTCCCAGCGGTCCTGCCCTTCCGGGGTCCCATCCTCAAGGTACTGGCGGTAGCCCGTGTCCTGGACGACCTGCTCGAGGATCTCATGGGCGCTCGCCTGCTCCCGTTTCTCCCTCCACCGGCGCAGAAGGCTTCCCACTTCAATCAGCGCACTCGCGGTCCGGCCGCGAAAGGTGCCGGCAAAGGCAGAGGCGCCGCGCTTCTGTTCCAGATCGATCAGGACCTCCGCTGCCGGAAGGGCAGCGCGGGAGGAGACCTCCAGAAGCAGGGCGAGGGTCTTCTCCCCCAGGCCCCGCGGAGGGACGTTGAGGATGCGTCCCAGGCTGACGCGGTCCGCCGGGTCACAGATCAGGCGCAAGTAGGCCAGAGCGTCTTTGATCTCGCGACGCCCGTAGAAGCGCTGCGCTCCTACCAGGCGGTAGGGGAGATTGGCTCGCAGGAAGGCCTCCTCCAGGGCGCGAGACTGGGCATTGGTTCGATACATGACCGCGCAGTCTCGAGGTCGCAGCCCCCCCTCCTCTGGTCCACTGGCTCCCTGGGCCACCAGTGTGGCAATCGTGTCCACGACGAACTGAGCCTCTTCCTCCTCGTCGTAGGCCTCATGCAGCACGATCGGCACCCCAGGCCCTCGCCGGGTGAAAAGATTTTTGTCCACCCGGTTGGAATTGCGTCGGATGACCCCCATGGCCGCGTCCAGGACGGTCTGGGTTGAGCGGTAGTTCTCCTCCAACAGGATCAGGCGTGCGTCGGGAAAATCCTCCTGAAAGCGTTGGACGTTTCGATAGTCGGCACCCCTCCAACGGTAGATCGACTGATCGGCATCGCCCACGGCAAAAAGGTTGCGGTGACGGGCAGCCAGCAGGCGGGCCAGTTGGTATTGGGCCGCATTGGTGTCCTGGAATTCGTCGACGAGAATGTGCTGGTAATGGTCCTGCAACCGCAGTCGGACCTCGCCGTGATCCGTCAGGAGACGCACGGCTAGGAGCAGAAGGTCATCAAAATCCACGGCGTGATTGGCCCGCAAAAGATCCTCATACCGTCGGAAGACGCTGGCCGCCGCTTTCTCCCAGCCAGACGCTTGCCCGAACGCATCCGGCCCCTGCATGTCGTTCTTGGCGCGAGAGATCGAAGCCAGCAAGGGACCTGGTCGGTACTGTTTCGGATCCAGGTTCTCATCCAGGATTGCCTCTCGAACGAGTTTCTCTTGATCCTCTTCGTCGTAGATGACGAA
>JBEKHT010000002.1:0-139840 GCA_050012135.1 Anaerolineales bacterium
TCTCCGGGGTTGACCAGGGCGTGGTAGACGGCGTTGTTCGCGGGCGCGCCGGAAAGGGCCTGCACATTGACGAAGATGCGATCGGCTGGGACGGAGGGGGTCGCGAAAGCTTCGGCGACGCGCCGCCGGGCCAGGGCCTCGACCGTGTCGGCGTATTCCACCCCCTTGTAGTAGCGGGGATCCGAGTAGCGGCGGAAGCTGGCCAGGCGGGCGGGGTAATCCAGGATCTCCTCCTCGCTCAGTGCGCGCGAGGCCTCGTCCGGATACCCCTCGGCATAGATGTTCTGGAAGCGGCTGCCCAGGGCCTGAAGCACCGCGGCCGGGGCCGAGCTCTCCGACGGGATCAGGATGATGCGCCGAATCTGGCGCTCGTTTTCAATCTGGATCAGCTCCTCCACGGAAGGGTCAAGGTCGTGGAGTGAGCCGCGGAAGAGGAAGTCCTTCATTACGTCTCCTTGGCCGGGACTGGCATCGCCGGCAGGACCGTCGGGCGGAGGGGTGCGAAAGGGGCACAGGTTCCGGGTCGCCCTGGCGTGGGGGCGCCCTTTCTGGTGGGCGGAACAGGACTTGAACCTGCGACCTCATCTTTGTAAGAGATGCGCTCTAACCAACTGAGCTATCCGCCCGCAGAACCGAATTATAGCAAGGACCCGACCCTCGGCGGCGAGCCGGCCATCCCCCCTCTCGGCCCCCTCCAGATTCGGTTTGCCGAACTAGAGCCCATGCGAGGTCCGCCTGCTGTTTTGCCTCTCGGTCCGGGCTGGGCCCATTCTCCTTGGAGGAACGGGCCTCCAGCTGTCATCTCGGTTCATGGAATAGCCTTGGGGGCCAGACTAGGGGCGATGGGCGCTACACGCAGGGTATTCCCCATTCCAGGGATATCTGATCTTTGCGCAGAAAGCGGGTTCGATCAGGGAAGTGACGGCAATCGGCAGGTTGCCGATAGACAATCCTGGCCTTTGCAACCTCCAAGCGGGCCATCGCAGCGCTTGCCGGCCCAGGGAAAGGAACCAGGCGCTAGCCTGCCCGCCCTCGCCTGCCCGACGGCGGCATGTGTTCGGCCGCTGTTTGGCCGTCCCCGGCCTGCCTAGTGTGCCTCAGGGGGAAGCCGGATTCCATTGGGTCACCGGCTGAACGATGCTCTCCAGAGACGGCCCCCACCAGCCCGCAACGCAAGAGTTGATCCTGACGACTGGGGTTCCTCCCGCCCATTCAGTCGATGCCATGCCGGGCTGTTGCACACGGTATCCTTGATTGCTGGGTTCATTGACGCTCGATGTATAGGTCCATCGGTATTTGCCAACCCCAATGTGAGTTGGATCGGCAAGGTCTGCCTCCAGGATTGAGTCCCCTGCACACCCGGCTTGGAAAGCTAGGGTCTTCTTCTCCAGTTCGGGATTGGCGAAATTCCCGAAACTATCCATGATCCGTTCGGTACTTATGGCTTCTTCAGGCTTGGTGCAGGTACACTGCCAATCCGGCGCCGTGTACCATTTCTCCGTCAATTTCAGGTAGATCACATTGACTTGGCACTTGTCACCGGGAGTCAGCCATTCGTAGGTAGTCTTGCCCAGGATGCTGACCTGGAGGGAATTGGTGAATGAACACGAGCAACTGTTTGATGAGTCGCTCGTGCTAGCGGAGCCCTGAATAGGGATGGTCCCATTGCCGGACACTTGGAGGTACCACGGTTCAAAGGTCCCGACAACACACTGCGCCGGCCCCTCGCCGATTTGGGTGTCGGCGAGCGGCACCACCCCTTTGACCGTCAAGTCCAAGTGCAAACTAGCGGTGCCTTTGTAGTCCCATGAGAAGTTGTGGTTGTACTGGAGTCGGTTGCTGCCGTACCCTGGGGGTAGACCGGCTCCTTGATTACCCCCTCCGGAAAGTGCTTGGGACTGGCTTGCCAGATTCTGGTTCTTGGCGAGTCCGGGGAAGTTGCAACTCGTGCTTAGAATAAGGATGCCTACCAGGGTGATCACCAGCCCGGGACAAAGGCGCGTCTTTGTGTCCATTGTTTCCCCCTTCCCTCCGGCGCAGGGTACGCCGATTCACCGTTTCGTGACTGTGTGGTGTTCACGCAGGCTGCGGCTTGGTTTCCCCTCAGAAGTGGAGTCGTTTCTCCCATTTATTTTATACCCGACCACCCCCGGCCGGTCGCCGAAGCATCAACTCCCTTGGACACCCAGCCATCCAGCTGCCTGACACCCGTGAAGGCGCGGCCCCCGCCGCCGGCCGTGAACTTGCCTGCCGGAATGAACGGGGCTAGAGCCTGAAATCCGGAGGATCACGGCGCCATGGGAGATGAAATGGTTCGAGACGTAAATCTCGGTCCTTGAGAAGAAAAGGGTTCACAGCCGGGGTTGATGTGTCGGTCGGATCGGACCGTTCAACAGGTAAAACGAAACCTTGCGACTCAGTTAATATTCGCACTCGCGGGAGGCTCTGTCAAAGAAGGGCAGGTCGCTGCACTTTCGACAAGGCTTGGGCTCCATGCCCGTCGGCCTCGAGCTAGGTCACGAATCGGAAGGCGGTCCCTCCCTTTGCCTGCCCGACTCTCTCCTATGTCGTTCGGCCAGAACGGAACAAGTCGGAGCAGTTCTGGTGGAGGCGGTTGTTCCGGGTCAGCAGTTTGTTTGTCCCACCTGGGCTGCTCCAGCCGTCGGATGCCTTGCCTGTTGTCGCTGGGCACGTTTCGGACACCTACGCTCACAATACGATCACGTGCCTGTCGGCCTGCGAGGGGAATGGGCCGTTGGTGTGATCCGTTTTCTCCGCTCCGCCACTCGAAGGCAATGCGCCGCGAGCAGCACATGGCTGCGATGATCTGGGCTAGAGGCGCAAAGCAAGTTGGACTGGCCCACTCGAACTGGTCGTGAAGGGGGTCATGGTCTTGGAGGCAAGGGAGGTCCGCGCGCTTCCTCCCAGAGGGGTCCCAAACGCGCCACAGGGTCAAGCCTCCGGAGCTAGGCTCTCGAGGCGGGCCAGCTCAAGGCGGGGGAGGCAGGCATCGTCCTGCGTTTGGGATCTCGACGGCGGAGGGAAGAAGGGCTATGCCTCCCCTGTCACAAGGGCCCGGGCCACCGGAGTCACGGGTTGGTCTGGAGGGGTCCTGGCATGCGGGAAACCCCGAGAGCATCTCTTGCGATCGAGGCTGACGAGAACAGGATGGGTAACCGGGCCTGGAGAGCCGCTTGTGTCCACCCACAACCTGTGACTAACTGTCGGCCAGGCCGGATCAGGCCAAAGGCCCCCGGATCGTCGAATTGGCTCGGGGGATGCGGGCAATCCTGTGTCCCCAGGGATTCCACTTTGCTTGACCCGGCCTTCTGTGCGGGATAGAATGCCCGCTCGATCCCAGCTGTAGTCAACGCTGCAGTGCTTCATCTGTTGTCCCGAAGGCAGCGGAGCAGCGGGGCGTGGCGATGTTTGAGGTTCTATCCTCGAGGCTCCAATCCGTCTTTCAACAGCTTCGCAGGCGCGGCCGGCTGAGCGAAGCGGACGTGGAACAGGCCTTGCGGCAGGTGCGCCTGGCACTGCTGGAGGCGGACGTCAACTTCCGGGTCGTGAATGACCTTCTTGAGCGAATTCGGGTCAGGTGCGTCGGCGCCGAGGTTTCCAGGGCATTCAATCCGTCCCAACAGGTCCTGACCGTAGTGTACGAGGAACTGGTTCGTACGCTGGATCCGCGTTCCCGCTGGTCCCTGACGGGCCCCAAGCCCCGGGTCATCGTCCTGGTCGGCCTCCAGGGTTCCGGCAAGACCACGACCGCCGCCAAGCTGGCGCGGCGTCTTTTGCTGGAGGGCGAGCGAGTTCTCCTGGTGGCCGCTGACATACAGAGGCCGGCCGCCGCCGCACAGCTTCGTCTCCTGGCGGAGCGGATTGGTGTCCCGGCGGTCAGCCAGGGAGCTTCGGCTCTCGAGATCTGCCGCGCCGCCGTGGAGCGCGCCCGCCGGGAGGGGGATAGTGTGGTGATTCTCGACACGGCGGGCAGAATGCAAATCAATCAGGAGCTGATGGACGAGCTCCGCGAGATCAAAGCCTCCCTTCAACCGACGGAGTCGCTCCTGGTAGCGGATGCGATGATGGGGCAAGAGGCCGTGAACATCGCCCAGGGGTTTCATTCCGTCCTGGGCCTCACAGGCATTATTCTGACCAAGGTGGATGGGGACGCCCGGGGAGGGGCCGCGGTTTCCATGAGAGCGGTGACGGAGGTGCCGATCCGATGGGTTGGGGTCGGAGAGGGGGTCGAAGCCCTCGAGGAATTCGACCCCGAGCGATTTGCCAGCCGCATCCTCGGGATGGGAGATATTCGCGGCCTGATGGAAAAGGCAGAGCGGGCTTTTGACCTCCAAGACAAGGAAAGGACCGCGCAGTCGTTGATGGCCGGGCAGCTGACCTTGGAAGACATGGTCAGCCAGCTCCGACAGGTTCGGAAACTAGGGCCCATCAGTGCGGTTCTGGAGAGCCTTCCGGCGCCCTCCCTGGGGGGCCTCCCCAGGATCAATCCTGACGAAGTGGACCGCCGGATGCGGGCCATGGAAGCGATCTTGCTCTCGATGACCGCCGAGGAGAGGAGGAGCCCGGAGATCCTTAACGCGAGTCGCAAGCGACGAATCGCGAGCGGCTCGGGTACCCAGGTTCAAGAGATCAACCAGCTACTCCGCCAGTTTCGTGAGGCCCAAAAAGCGATGCGCAATCTGCCGCGTTTGACCCGCGGGAGATTGCCGGGGATTTTCGGGTAAAATGGAGGCAGTACCGCGCCCGGCGACCTGCGCGCTCTTCCCGCGCACCCTTCGGCCGGGCAGGCGGTCCCTGCGAGCGTAAGTTCACGCTACTTCCAAGAAGGAGTTTTCTTCATGGTTCGCATCCGGCTCAGGATGGTGGGATCCAAACATCAAGCCAGCTTTCGCCTGGTTGCCACCGACCGCGAGAGTCCCCGGGACGGTCGCTTTCTGGAGCTGCTCGGGCAATACAACCCAAGGACCGAACCGGGCACGTTCGAATTGGAGGAGGCCCGTGTGCTCTACTGGCTTGGCCAGGGCGCTCAGCCGAGCGAATCGGTCTCCAAGCTGCTGAAACAGAGCGGGACGTTGGATCGCTTCGCACGCCTCAAGCAAGGAGAATCCCTTGACGCTCTGGTCGCGGAGGCCAAGACCGCACAGGCCGCCCGAGTCGTGAGCCCGAAGACCCGCCGGGTGGCAAAGCCCAAGGGTCAGGCCAAGTCGAAGAAGTCGAAAAAGGCTGTGGCCGCGGCTGAGGTGGCATGAGTACGTTTCCTGGGCGCAACTCCTCCGGCAGGGGCCTCAAGGAACTGGTGGAATACGTTGCCCGCTCTCTGGTCCGGGACCCGACCCAGGTGCGCGTGTCCGAGGTGATCAGCGGACCCAACGTGCACTTGGAACTCATGGTCAGTGCGGAGGATCGAGGCCGGGTCATTGGTCAACGCGGGAGAATCGCTAACGCGATCCGGGCACTCCTGCGTGCGGCTGCGGCGCGCGAGGGCCGGCGCGTGACCTTCGACATCGTCTGAAAGGAGTCGTTCCGATTCGGAGACCGTTAGAACAGTTGGCACTGGCTTTGGGGCTGCGACCCTTTTTCGGGCAAGCGGCAGGGTCCTGGAGCGGCCCAAGTCGTCTGAGCGGGAAGTTTGCGGGCTCGTCCGTGCGTGCGGCGAGCCCGTTTGCCTGAAGGAGCCGAATGCCCCAGCCAACTGCGGACAATCTCCTGGCCGTAGCGCAGGTGAGGCGGCCGTTCGGCATCCGAGGCGAACTGCTCCTGGAAATCCTGGCGGGTTCTCCTGAATTCCTGCGCCAGGTCAAGACTCTGTATGTCGGCAAGCAGCACCAGCCGCGGGAGGTGCGTTCCGTTCGAAGTCACGGCAAGGATTTGCTCCTGTGCCTGGCCGACTGTACAACTCGCACCCAGGCGCAGGAATTGCGAGCCGCCGTGCTCTACATACGCGCGGATGACTTGCCCCCTCTGCCGGCAGGAACGTACTACCACGACGAGCTGGTGGGGCTGGAGGTGGCCACCGAGGACGGTCAAGTCTTAGGGCGGCTTCACTCGGTCCTGGCGACCGGGGCCAACGATGTCTACGTAGTCCGGGCAAACCAGGGCGAGATCTTGCTCCCGGCCATCTCGTCGGTTGTAAGGGAGATCCGCCTGTCGCAGGGCCGGATCATTGTCCGCCTGCCCGAGAGTGAGCTCGGACCATGAACGATTTGGCGAGTGGCGCCGCTCCGGCTCTTCCCGCCCACAGGCCAGAGCACAGGATCAGGTCGGTCTTGAAGTGATTCGGGCTTTCATCGCGGTCGAATTGCCTCCCCCTCTGCACGATTACCTCGCCGAGCTGGCTCGTCGTCTTCTCCGTGAAGTGCCGCCGGGCAGCGTACGTTGGGTGCGCCAGGATGGGATTCATTTGACCCTCAAGTTCCTGGGGCAGGTCCCCGAGGAACGCCTAGCCGAGATCAACTTGCTCTTGGAACCGCGCCTGCGCCAACTGGTGCCCTTTCAGGTCCAGATCGGAGGATTGGGATGCTATCCCGAGATGCAACGCCCGCGAGTGGTCTGGGTTGGAGCTCGCAGTCCGGCGGGAGAGTTGAAAGGGCTGCAGGCGTCGGTTGAGACGTCCCTTTCCGAAATCGGCTTTTCTCCCGAGATGAGGGAGTATTCGGGCCATCTAACTCTCGGGCGCGTCCGCCGGGAAGCCACAAGAGGGGAACTCAAACAAATCGGGGAGGCAATTGCGCGGATGGAGGAGACGGAGTGGAGAACACTTGAAGTCAACAGGGTCGCGCTCTTTCAAAGCGACCTGCGTCCCGACGGTGCCGTCTACATGCGCCTGGGGGAGTGGCGGTTGAGGGAGTCGCCTTGAAGCTCATCGCTGTGATCGGAGGGCACGTTTGCTCGCCGGAGGAGGCCCAACTGGCAATGGAAGTTGGCCGGCTGATCGCGCTGGCGCGGGCCACGCTGATTTGCGGGGGCGGCGGCGGGGTTATGGAGTCGGCTTGCCGGGGAGCGCGGGAAGCGGGAGGCCATACGATTGGGATCCTGCCAGGGGAGGACCCGGGCAACGCCAACGAGTTTGTTGAATTCCCGCTGGCTACCGGACTCGGCGGAGCCCGAAACGTGATCCTGATTCTCTCGGCCAGCGCGGCGATCGCCATTGGCGGGGAGGGGGGAACGCTTTCGGAAATCGGGTACGCGCTTCGCGTGGGCAAGACCGTGATTTCTCTCCGCAGCTGGGAACCCGCGATGTGGGATGGCGGTCGGCCTGCGAGTGTTCTCCTGGCTTCAACGGCCGAAGAGGCCGTGAGGCTAGCCCTGGATGCCCCTGTCCCCGAAAGAGACAAGGCCGTGGAGGAGAAGGCTCCCAGGGCGGGGTGGCGTCCGCCCGCACGCTAGTTCAATGGGACTCTCGCCGGGGAAGTCCCTCTTCGCCCGGCGCAGGGACCGGAACCGGGCGGGCCCCGGCCATTGTCTCGGATTGGGAGGTGAGAACTGGACGCACTGATACTCGCGCGATCCCTCGTTGATGCGCTCGAGTCAAAGAAGGCCGAAGATGTCGTCCTCCTGGATCTAAGGGGGAACTGCGTGTTTGCCGATTATTTTGTGATCTGCACGGGTTCGAGCGACCGCATGATCAAGGCCTTGGTAGAGGCAGCCGTGGAGGCCGGGGAGAGGTCCCCGGGAGTTCGCGCGCGTAGAGAAGGCCGGCCCGAAGGAGGTTGGATCCTGGCGGACTTCGGCGAGGTCATCCTGCATGCCTTCTCCCCGGAGAAGCGCGAGTACTATGAATTGGAACGGCTGTGGAGCCAGGCTAAGGTCGTCGTTCGGATTCAGTAAGGCGCCCGGATGTCTGCCAACCGGTGACCGCCCAAAGTCGGTGACACATCCTGTCGAACAAGAAACCGAGCCTCTCTAGGAGAGGCTCGGTTTTGCTCCCGGGCGCCGGCAGGGCCATGGTAAACCGCGGGACACGATCCAGCGCTATTCAAAGATCCAAGGATCGCTCGCGCGTTTCCAGGACACAAGCTCTTCCGGCTTGAAGAACAGGGGGATCTCGTAAGTTGCCGTTTCGGCGCTGTCCGACCCGTGAACCAGATTCCGCCCTATCTCGACCCCGAAGTCGGCCCGCAGGCTGCCGGGGGCGGCTTCACCCGGTCGGGTCGAGCCCATCGTCTGACGGGCCAGTGCTATGGCGTTCGGCCCCTCCAGCACCATCGCAGCGACAGGGGCGGAGGAGATGTAGGCGAGAAGCCCCTCGTAGAACGGCTTGCCTTTGTGCACGGCGTAGTGCCGCTCCGCAAGCGCACGGTCCACGTGCAGGAATTTGAGCCCAACCACCTTCAAGCCGCGCCTTTCAAAGCGGGCGATGACCTCCCCTATCAGGCCTCGCTGAACGCCGTCGGGTTTGACGAGGATGAGAGTTCGTTCCACGAGATTCCTCCGCGGGAATTGGGTAAGGGAAGCTGGGCAGATCGGCAGCCGGCCGATTCTATCAGAACGAGCCGCCAGCGGTTGGGGACCCGGCCCGGGAGCCTAATGACCCAGCCCGAGTTCCTCGGGCGCCACCGGAGAGGACAACTGGTAGAAGACGTCGAAGTCACCGATCTGCTTCTCCCTGAAGGATAGGCCCATCTGATCGAAGCGGGTGCGCAGCAGGACATCCAGAGGGCCATTCCCAATCGTGATATAGGCGACCGTTGGGCTGGATCGAACCGAGGTGTCATAGGGAGCATATCGATCGTCTCTCACAGAATAGCGCAGGTCCAGGTGGTAGGGCAACCTGGCGGTGAATACCAGCCGTTCCTGGGATAGGAAAGCCAGCGGGTAGGCGACCCAGTAGTTGGTGTATCCGCGCGTTTCCCCTTGTTGTTCGAGGAATTGCTGGAGGGCGGGGAGCTCGCGCATGTCGACCTGCGCCTCGCGGTCAAACTGGGTGGTGATTCCAGGAGGATTAGTGAGGGCTGCCTGAAGAGTGCTGGTGACATTGAACACGACGATCAGAAGAACGGCGATTTCGCCCCAATGTGCCCGTTGAGCATTGAGCCAGAGCGCGAACTGGGCGCTGGTCAGGGCCAGGAGGAGTCCGAGGGGAAGAAAATAGCGTCCGCTGGGGTCAGATCCGAAGGGGGTGGCAAGGAAAGCGGCGATCAGCACGACCCCGACCGCGAACAATGTCCAGCGGGCGGCGCGGTATTCGTCCCGGCGGCGAAGCTGGGTCAGCCCGAACACGAGAACCCCAAGATCCACAGCGGTCACCAAAGGCAGCAAGGGTGGGGCGAGTAACTGGGTGCTCCAGGGAGGACGGAGGCCGAAGACCACCGTGGGGGTGAAGAGCACGAGATTCAGGATCCGTCCCGCGACCTGACCAAGAAGGGGCCCTGCGGAAACCCCGGCCAGGGCGCTCCCCAGGAGCTCGCGGAAGGCGGACGCGCCGAGTTGGTGCCACCCGACCAGCCAGGGGATGGCACCGATCAGGGCGCTGGCGAGAAATATGCAAGCGTTGAATGCCGTCTTCAGGAGAGAAGTGCGCCGGAGGGTGCTTGCCAGGGCCAAGAACAACGAGGGGAGCGCAAAGACCAGGGAAAGGGGAAAGACCCAGACCCCCAGGCCGCTCAGGAATCCCAATAGGACCCATCTCGAGCAGGAAGGGCCGCGGCGGTCCATGCGCAGACCCAGCCAGAGGGCCAGCGACCCGATCAGCAGGGCCTCTCCATAACCTCCCAGGCTGACCGTCGTGTAGAGGGTCAGGTTCACGGTGGGGAGGGCCAGGAGCAGCGCGGCGGCCCAACCGAGGCGAGGAATGCGGAACACCTCGCGCAGGGCGAGGTAAAGCGCGCCAATCGTTCCACAGTAGAGCAAGGCTTGAACGAGGCGCAGAACGAGGACGTGCTCACCAAAGGCCCAGAACCCAGCGGCGACCAGATAGGCGTCGAGGCTCCCCATGTAGGCTTGGCCGTAGAAGAAGAGGGGCCGCTCGCCCTTCAAGATGTGACGCGCCATCAGCGCCACCACGGCTTCGTCCGCATTAAAGGGAAACGCTCCTTCAGAAAGCAGCAGCAGCTTCCAAAGGAGTGCGAGAGCCAGGGGCAGGACAAGTGCGACCGGTTTGTCTAGCCATTGGCCCACCCGTATAATGGCGCCTATGTCCCGACGAGGCTGGCTGCTCGTCTCCGCCTCACTCATTCTCATTGCCATCCTTGCGCGCGTCGTGCCTGGTCCCCGGACCATCGATGACGCCTTCATTACTTTCCGCTACACACGCAATCTGCTTCTGGGCAGGGGCCTGGTCTTCAACCCAGGCGAGCGCGTTCTCGGAACCACGACCCCCTTGTACGCTCTGCTTCTTTCCCTCCTGGGCTTGCCCTTCGGGGGCCCGACGGCTCCCTTCGAGTCCATCTCCGCTTGGCTCAATGCCTTGCTTGATGCGGCCACCTGCGTTCTTCTCCTCAGGCTTGGCAGAAAACTAGGGTCACCCGGTTCAGGTGCCGTCACCGCGGCCATCTGGGCGGTTGCCCCCATGAGTGTGACCTTCGCCATAGGGGGCATGGAGACCAGCCTGTACGTGTTCCTGCTGGTCCTGTCGTATCTGTTCTACCTTGAAGATCAGTTGACTGCAGTGGCCGCCGTCTTGGGTCTGGCGTTCTTGACCAGGCCGGATGCGCTCTTGCTGGCTCTGCCGGTCGGGATTGACGTGTGCCGCCGGGCGCTTTCCAGGTTCGCAGACCAAGCTCTCCGCCGCAGGCTCCTCCACGCGATCCTCGTGGGCGCGGTCGTGGTCCTGCCCTGGATCATCTTTGCCCTTCTCTACTACGGGTCGCCGATACCGAACTCTCTCTTGGCCAAGAGGGTAGCCTACTACCTGCCTCCCGAAGCGGCCCTGGTCCGGCTCCTGCAGCAACTGGGGACCCCTTTCTTTGAGGACCTGACCCTGGGAACCTCATGGATCGGGGTGGGATTGGTCCTGTACACCTTCGTTTCTCTCTTGGCGCTTGTGCGGACCGTCAAGCAGGCTCCCCGATCGTGGCCGGGCCTGGTCTTTCCCTGGTTGTATTCGGCCGTGTTCGCCGCAGCGAACCCGTTGATCTTCCGCTGGTATCTGACCCCACCCTTACCATTCTACATACTTTCCATCGTGTTGGGCTTTCGTTACCTCACCGCCGACCTAGGGCAACTTCTGGAGAGACTCAAGATCCTCCAACGGCCGCGGTGGCTGGGGCGGGCCGGCCTAGCCGCTCTGACGATCCTGCCCCTCGCTCTCTCCCTGCGCGCCTGGGACCTGCACCCAGACCACGGCCCGGACCATCCCGCGCCGGACATGGCATGGATCCGGCTGGAGTTGGTCTATGAGGACGCAGCCGACTACCTCTTGCCTCAGCTCGAGCCGGGAGATCGGATCGCGGCCGGAGATGTAGGCGTGCTGGGCTTCCGAACGGATGCGATCATTCTGGACACGGTCGGGCTGAACACCCCCCAAGCAGCAACGTATTACCCTCTTCCGAAGTCCTTGTACGCCATCAACTACGCGGTGGCTCCCGATTTCATCATGTCCGCCCGGCCTCGGTTCGTTGTGATTCTTGAGATCTACGGGCGCAACGGCCTGCTGCGAGATCCCCGCTTCCTGGAAAGCTACTCCCTCCTGCACACCTTCCCAACGGATATGTACGGGAGTCACGGGCTCTTGGTCTTCGAACGCAAGAGCATTCCCTGACATGGCTCAGCGAGAAGAAGATCGTCAAAAGAAGATCGCCGAGGAACCTGGGATGGGGACCGGAGTAATCCCAGCAAAGGGCAGAATCCTCTCCTGGGTGGCTGTGGCCCTGGTCCTGGCAGCCCTCGGGGCTTATGTCCTCGCGGGAGTCGCCACAGTCCCCTTCCATCCCGATGAGACGACCTGGCTCTACATGAGTTCGGACTTGGGTGTGCTCCTTCAGGGAAGGGTTGCGAATCTTTGCTATCAGCCTGGGAAAACTCCCGATGGGAAAGTCCTCGAGCGCTTGCGGACGGCCGGGCTACCCCGATATGTGATCGGTGTTGCAGATTTCTTGCTGGGTGTTCCTGGCTCTGCGGTGCGGGCCGATTGGAACTGGAGCCTGAGTTGGGAGGGGAACGCAGAGGCCGGCGCGGTTCCCGGGTCCACGGCGCTCTTTGCGGGGCGACTGGCGATGGCCTTGGCCGTCGTCCTGGCGTTGGTTCTGGTGTTTGGGATGGGGACCCAACTGGGAGGTCGCTCGGCGGGGCTTCTGGCCGCAGTCGCTTTCGGTTCGAACGCCCTGGTTCTCCTTCACGGAAGAAGAGCAATGAGCGAAGGGCTGCTCTTGCTCACCACCAGCCTGGCTGCCTGGGCTGCAATGAAATGGTCCTCGAGGCCGGCGGCCCAGGGAGGAGCGCTCGGTCTGGCCGCTGCCGCCAAGCACACCGGTTTCGCGATCCTACCAGTTTCCTTGGCTTCCCTGCTGTGGGGGGCCGAGTCGCAGGCGCGCTCGGGTCCACGGGGCCCGAGCGCGCCCGCGCCGCGCCAGCCAGGGGCGCGGTGGCCGCGATCCGCTGTGGGGGCAGGAGTGATTCTCGTCACCTCGATCGCGGTCTTTGGCCTCTTCAATCCGGTCGGCTGGTGCCATCCGGTTTCGGCCGTGTCCGCCGCCTTTGCTGAGAGGGGGCGCTTGCTTACGGCGCAGACTCAGATGCTTTCTCAGGCTATTCCGGACGAAGTCGTGCTCACCCCTCGAGCCCGCCTGGTTGCCCTTGTCAATCAAACCTTCTTTGCTCCGCCTGCTTTCTGGGACATTCCGAACTACGCGGCCCAGACCGCCGGGCAAGAGCAGGCCTATCTTGCGGCGATCTGGGGGGGACTGCCCAGGACGGTCGGCCTGGGCACCGCCGCGCTTTTCCTGGTGCTTCTGGGGCTTGCCTACAGCTTGCGGACGGTTGGGATCCCTTGGCGGCGGCGTGGGCCTGCGGCCAGGGAGGGGGAAGGCACTCGCCGCGCGATGGTCCTCTTGATCGTGTGGACGGGGTCGACAGCTCTCGCAATCCTCGTGGCCTTGCCGATCCAGTGGCAGCGCTACTACGTCCCGCTTCTGCCGGAGATTTCACTGTTGGAAGCGCTGGGCCTCGTCGCGCTGGGCAAATTCGCGGCGGCCTTGTGCAACAGGCGAGTCCAGGAGGGCGGTCCCTGTGCCGGAAGCGGAAGAGGGTAATCGATCGAGGCGCCGCGGACTGGAATCCCCGGTTTGAATTGTTCGAGCGATCCAAAACGAAGTATTGCCTGCTGGAGGAGTTGCGTCCAAGGAGGAAGGCAAAAAAAAGACGGGCGGACGACTCAGTCCGCCCGCGCGCTTGCCCGCGGAAATCCCGGCCGCGCTTCTATTCGGTGATGTAATCCCGCAGCTTACGCCGGTGAGTCGGGTGCCGGAGTCGGCTCAAGGCCTGGGCCTCGATTTGGCGCACGCGTTCGCGGGTGACCCCCATCTTGCGGCCCACCTCCTCGAGTGTGTATGACTGCCCATCCAGGAGCCCGTAGCGAAGCTGCAGGATCCTCACCTCGCGAGGGGGCAGCGAACTCAACACCTCTTCGAGCTGCTCGCGCAAGAGATTGCGGGTGGCAGCCTCCGAGGGGGCGGGAGATTCCTCGTCCTCGATGAAATCCCCCAGCACCGAGTCCTCTTCCTCGTCCGTCGGAGTCTCGAGGGAGATCGGCCGGCGGGCCACCTGGATCATATTCTCCACTTTCTTGGAGCTGACCCCCAAGACCACACCCAACTCCTCGGGGGAGGGGTCGCGGCCCAACTCCTGGGTCAGCTGATGCGAGACGCGCAGCAGCTTGTTGATTTGGTCGCCCATGTGGACCGGCACTCGAATGGTGCGGCCCTGGTCAGCGATCGCGCGAGTCACCGCCTGGCGGATCCACCAGGTGGCATAGGTCGAGAACTTGTGGCCTCGGCGGTAGTCGAACTTTTTCGCGGCGCGGATCAGGCCGATGTTCCCCTCTTGGATCAAGTCGAGGAAGGGGACGCCGCGCCCCATGTACTTCTTGGCCACGCTGATCACCAGGCGCGAATTCGCCGTGATGAGATGCTCGCGGGCCCCCCAGCCGTCCTCGATGAGACGTTGCAAATCGATGGAGCGCTCGGGGTCACTGACCCCACGAGCCAGGGATTCCCGGGCCAGCTTGCCGCGTTCGATGCGTTTTGCTAAGGATACCTCTTCCGGCGCGGTCAGCAGAGGCACCCGGCCGACTTCCTTCAGGTACAGGCCGATCGTGTCATCGGCATCGATGGCCGACAGGTAGGCGTCATCTTGGATGAGCTCGCCAGTGATGGGGATTTCCTCTTCCACTTCGGCGAGTTCTTCGTCTCCCGGCTCGGCTTCGGTCACTTCGCTGGTGTCGAAGATCTCGATCCCTGCGCTCATCAAGGCGGCGTAGGCCTCTTCCAGTTGGTCGATGTCCCGCTCCGCTTCTGGGAAGAAGCGCAGGACATCGTCGATGGTGACGAACCCCTTCTGCTTGCCGACCTCGATCAGCGCGGCCATCGAAGGGTGCTCCTCGTCGATGGGGAGCAGATCTTCCAGCGGGGCGGCCTGAAGGGTTGCCGCCGCGTTGAGCTTGGCTTCGCTTCGTTTCTTGCCGTTCTTGCGGACGATGAGAGTACCCGCCCGGCCGCGGAGAATTGCGCGTCTTCCTCCGCCCTTCGGGTTGGAGCTTTCTGCCCACTTTCCGCCCTGAAAGGAGAGTTGGATCGCTCTTCGGTTGGGTCTCATTTCCAAGCGGCCTAAGGCGGAACGGGAGCGAGCGCTCCTGGCGCCGTTCGAGGCTGAACCCGTATCCTTTCCTGCCATGGGTCGCGCATTCTTGCGCGCCTGATTCCGCTCTTTCTCAGTCATTCCCGCCAACTTCTTTCTCCGTCATACCGGCCAGCGACAACTTCTCCCTTGAATCTCCCCGATCCTCACCCGAATAGACCGGGTCTTATCAGAATACATCCGAAAATACCGACGTGCAATACCTTCCTCCCCGGGAGAGGATTTGCCCGTTTTCTGGACCCTGAGACTCACGCAAGTCTCAGGTATGGGTTGTGCGGGAACGGACCCTTGGTCGCCACCCTGCAAGCGGGCCAGATGGCTTCCCCTTGTCAAGGGGCGGTTGGGCTGACCAGAGGCGTGTCCGTTACGGCGGGCGAAGTCGCGGTCGGTGTTCCCGTTTCCGTGGGGGTGGCCGTCGCGGTCAGCGTGGGCGTTGGCGATTCGGCCGGGGTGGCAGTTGCCGGAAGGGGTAGCTGATTCAGGAACGCGATGACGCTGTTTAGGGAAGTCGGATCCACGATCAGAATCCTGGAGTCCCCCTTCTCGCGAACGTAGTACCCTGAGCTGGTCGGGGTGGGAGCTCCGATCTCAAGGATGTACGTTTGGCTGCTAGTCTTGAGCGTGAGCTCATAGTGCGGTTTATCGATGCCAAACACGCTCGCCTCAAGCCCGGTTCCCAGATTGGTCAAGATGGACAACGAGCTGACCTGGGAAACCGCCGCTTCCACGGCGCCCGTATCCGCCGCCTCGTCTTGGGGCGCAGTGATCTGCCACGTGCCGTCCTCTTGCCGCTGCAGGATCACATTCTTGGCTTGCTGCAGGTCGCTGATTTGCAGCGACTGGACCTTGGACGAGTCAAAAGACCAGAGCTCTTGAACGCTCGAGGTGGCCGTGGGAGCGGGTGCCACGATGGAGTGCCCGACGATCCGCGAGATGCCTTGGACGAACCAGCCTTGCACGATCCCCGCAGTGATCAGGAGAACGGCCAGGAGGATCAGCAGGGCGAACGTTGTGCGTCGATCCATGATGGTTACCCGCCTTCACAGAGCGATCTTAACGAGACGACCCCTTCGCGGAGAGGCGCGCCTATTGATGGCGACGCCGGGAGAACCAGACTAGGCCCCCCGCCACGACGAACACGCCCGGCAGCAGCAGAATACTCGACAGGGCAATCGCGTTCATGACCGGGGCGGAAGGCGGAACCAGAAAGCTGGTGCTGGGTGTCCGCGGGGTCAGGTTGATCAGATTCCCCTGTTGGGACGCCCAGTCGATGCTGTTCACCAACAGCTTCCCATTCGCGTAGGCCCCAAAGTTGACGTTGCGCCCGAAGAACGAATCCCCCAAGACGACCAGGCGAGAGTTCATCTGGGCGGACTGTGCGGTCGCGGCCACGGTCAGAGGGCCGGCCAGATCCACCTTGGGGTCATAGGAGGGCGGATTGTTCTTGAGGGCAGCCAAGTCCATTTCACCCCAGGCCTGCGGCCCGGTTTGCACCAGGGCTATCTGGGTGATGTCCGAGTTCGGAGCCTTGAGCTCGAGGCTGCGAGCGTTGGGAAAGATGCTCACGGTCTGCAGCAGTTTGTCCGTGATGGTGCTCGATCCGTAGCTTGCCGCGATCGCATCAAAGCCGGATTGGGAACTCGTGTCGACGATGATGTCGTTGTCCAGGGTGATCCCCCAAGTGTTGGAAAGGTAGTCTGCGAGGGGATCCGCTGAGGCCCCAGAATTCGTAACCACCGTGGGGTCCTCCATAATTACGACTCCCCCGCCTTTCTGCAGGTAGGCCGAAATCGCGTCCACTTCCGACGGTTGCAGGGGTTCCTGCGGTCCGGCGATTACGAGAGCCTTGGCGTCCGCAGGGACGGTCTTGTCCACCAGCAGGTTGAGGGTGGCGTTGCTGTAGCCTTGGGCCTTGAGCAGGCCAGCCGCCTGGCCCATCCCCGGGTCGTCGCTGCTGGTTGAGTCGGCCTCCCCGTGACCCACCAGAAAGTAGACTTTGCGGACCCCGGGGTTCGAGAGCTGGACCAGGGCCGTGGTGAGATCGGTTTCGGACGGGAGGTTGAGAGACTGGCTGCGGCCGTCCATGACGACGACCACCGTCCCGTCCTGGGTGATATTGTCCTGCGTGGCTTGGGCCGGGTTTGCGTTCGGGTCAATGAAATGGTAGGAGAACTTGCTGCGCGCCGCGTTCTGGTCCTCATCAAACAGATGACGGGCCGTTGCCGCCTCGCTGGATAAGCTCGTCGAGTAGTAGGCCCGCAGCTGCACGGGTTCGGGCAGAGCCGCCAGGGTACGCAGGGTCTCAGGCGCGAGGGTGTTCACCTGATTCTGGGTGAGATCCCATTGCTTGTTGTGATCGAACGAGAGCCAGTTGACCACCACCAGGATCGCCAGGAAGGCCAGGCTCATCAGGACGACGTTGCTGCCATAGCGGGCTTGCCGCCCTCCCAGCCACTGCAAGACCCGCTCGGGGTCCCACAGAATGAATGCCAGGATGCCGAGGATCCCCACGGCCAGCGACACGAGCACATAGGTGTTCATGGTGCGCTGCAGGAAATACAGCACGCCACAGACGACGAGCGCCAGGATTCCGACCGCCAGGAAGTAGGGGCCCAGGCTGCGCCAGTTGGCCTCCTGGAAGAACTGCCAGGGCGAAGGTCTGGTCTTTGGCTGCTTGGGAGAGGATGCGGGGGGCATTACTTCCACCTCCTCGCCTCGACGAAGCGCGTGCCCAAGAACAGGGCCAGGGCCGTGAGGCTGAGGTAGTAGGCCAGGTCGCGAGTGTCAATTACTCCCGCGTACCCCGTGTTGAAGAAGTGCGCTGAGAAGTCGAGGTAGTTGAACAGCGTGGTTAACCCGCCCGAGCTGACCTGGGCCGCAAGTCCCATGATCCAGAGCACCAGGAGAATCCCCAGCGAGGTGAAATAGGCGGCAATAGCGTTCGCGAAGAGGGCCGAGGCCATCACCCCGATCGCGACCATGGCCGAGAGCATGAGAAGCATGCCCAGGTAGGCGCTGACCAGGGGGCCTTGGTCAATGCCCGGCGAGGTGATCATGTTGAGGAGGATGGGGTAGAACCAGGTGACGGCAAGGATAATGACGCCGAAACCCATGGCGCCCAGCCACTTGCCCACCACCATCTCCCAATCCCGGACCGGCGCCGTGAGCAAGAGCTCAATCGTCCCGCTGCGCTGCTCATCCGAAATCAGCCGCATGGTGATGGCGGGCATCCCGAAGAGGAGCAGGGTGGCCAGAGGTGATAGAGACGAGTTCGGGTCGGGCGGGGTCTGATTCAACAGGGAAGATCCCAGGTTCGCGTAGAACAGCAGGCCCAGGATCAGGAAGATGGCGGCCGCGACCGCGTAGGCGATAGGGGACACAAAATAATGGCGAAACTCTCGTGCCGCGATCGTCCACATGTTGCGCATGAAGAGGAACTCCTTGGTCAGGCTGGCTTGGCTTTAGAGGCCACGTCGGAATGGGTGAGCTCCAGGAAGATCGCCTCCAAGCTCATCCCCTGCACATGCATCTCCAGCAGATCCTGTCCGTCGTCCACGAGGGCGCGGGCGATCTCCGGTCGGGCCTCGACCCCCGGAGCGGTTTCCACCTCGAATTCCCCTTTGCCCCGCGGGCTCACGAGGTTGACCCCTCGTATCTTCTTGAGCAGATTCTCTACCCCCTCGGGCTGGCCGGCCACCCGCACCGTGAGCCGCTCGGCCCCCGCCAACCGCGCCTGCAGATGTTCCGGGGTATCTTCCGCAACGATTTTCCCCTTGTTGATGATCAGGACCCGGTTGCAGACTTGCTGGGCCTCACTGAGGATGTGGGTAGAGAGCATGACCGTATGGTCGTGCCCGATTTCGCGGATCATCTCACGCACCTCAACCACTTGGGCGGGGTCGAGCCCGAGGGTCGGTTCATCCAGGATGAGCACCTCGGGCTGGTGGAGAAGCGCCTGGGCCAAACCGACGCGTTGCCGCAATCCTTTGGAGAGATTACCGATGAACGAATCGGCCCGATCCTCCAAATGCATCCTTTCAATCGCCTCATCCACGTGGGCATCCGCATCCGGCACGTGACGCAGGGAGGCCATGAAGTCCAGGTATTCCTGGACGCTCATCTCAGGGTAAAGCGGGACCGTCTCGGGGAGATAGCCGACGCGCTTGCGGACCTCGAGCGACTGATCCACCACGTCGAATCCCGCGACGCGCGCGCTGCCCTCATTGGGGGGCATATAACCGGTCAGGATCCGCATGGTCGTCGTCTTCCCCGCTCCGTTGGGGCCGAGGAATCCCACGATCTCCCCCTTAGCGGCGCTAAAGGTGAGCCCGTCGATAGCCTTGCGAGGCCCATACCACTTGCCCAGATTCTCTGCTTGGATCATCCCAACCTCAGCTAGGGGAACGCAAATTGCGAGACTCCACGGCTGGAGCGGAAGCCTCGGCCCGACCCCTAGTTTGTACAGCCGATTGGCGCCCTGTCAAGGGAAGGGGGAGTCTCTTAATGTAACCTTTATTTCCCCCTTCGTCGTCCGAATTGAACCGGCCACTCTATCCGCTTTGACGCAGGCCATCCGTCGCCGCCCGGGTCTCGCGTCCCGGACACTCGCCTTGCCTGAGGCTTGGCCAGGCCAAGGTCGGACGCGGACCCGCCCGAAAGCGAGAGGACCCCAGTTCCACAGCTTGGAGAAGGACGACAGAGATCGGCGTCCCAGACCCTGGCTCGCGGCGAGCGCAAGGAGCTTTCAGGCGACCCCATGTCTCTCAGGCACAAACGCCTCGTGATGTGCTCGCTGGACCCAGCGAGAGCATATGCCGGGCCCGAGGAGGTGGCGGATCCTTGGGCCCCGTCAGAAGAGGCTGGCTCCTCCGCGAGCCCCCACACCGGAGTGATGCGCGGATCTTGGCTCCAGGATTGCGCGGATGGGATGTCGGCCGCCTCCCCGGGCATGGCCGCTTCGGAGCTGACGCACCAGCCGTTCCGCCATGCGAATTCCGAGCTCAAGCTCGGATCGGTGCGTGGGTGTGCCACTCCAGCGCGCCCTAAGGAGCCGGCCTTCCGCGAGCGCGGCTTGCGGAAGGATAACCCGATGGCTGAGGCATCCGCCGCAGAGGGGCACCCGGCCGACATTTCTCAGCCCCGGGCGACTTTGCGTCCATTTCACCCCCAGGCTCCGAGTCCCAGAGGCCGGTATTGAATACGGTGATGCCGGAAGTTATCTTTGACCTCCGCTCCCAAATTGCTTGACATGCCCTCACCGCTCCGGTAGAATGCCCGCGCCAGCAATATGAGGAACCGCCAAGCGATCCGTCGCAGCCAAAACGAGGAGATTCTCCTGCCATGATGTATGGTCTTTCTCTCTTTGAGCAGGTCGCGATCCTAACGGTACTGGGCATTGCCGTCCTGGGGCTCTTGTATGCCCTTTTCCTTCGCGCTCAGGTTTTGCGCCAGCCCAAGGGCGACGCCGAGATGGTCGCGGTATGGAACGCCATCCGCGAGGGAGCCGATGCCTACTTGCGGCGTCAGCTCGTCACGATTCTGCCCGTCATCGCGATCCTAACCTTTGCACTCTTTTTCTCCGTTTATCTGGTGCCCCCCTCCGCGGGAGCCGTGCAACGGTTCTCGGGCCAGTCGGCGGACGCAATCCGGATCATTGTCGGACTCAGTCGGGCGATTGCCTTTGTGATGGGTGCCGGTTTCTCCCTGCTGGTGGGCCAGCTGGGCATGCGCATGGCGCTGCAGGGGAACGTGCGCGTCGCGAATGCAGCCCGGACCTCATTTGATGCCTCCCTGCGGATTGCCTATCGGGCGGGCACAATCACGGGCATGCTGACGGATGGGCTCGGGCTCTTGGGCGGAACCCTGATCTTCATCATTTTCGGTGTGGCCGCGCCCGATGTTCTCCTGGGCTTCGGCTTTGGCGGGACTCTCCTGGCCTTGTTCATGAGGGTGGGGGGAGGGATCTTCACCAAGGCCGCGGATGTGGGCGCGGACCTGGTAGGCAAGATCGAAGCGGGCATCCCCGAAGACGATCTGCGCAATCCGGCCGTGGTAGCCGACCTGGTAGGGGACAATGTCGGCGACTGTGCGGGCATGGCGGCGGACATCTTTGAGTCCTACGAGGTGACCATCGTTGCGGGGCTGATTCTTGGGGTGGCCTTGTACCAGATCACGGGGCAGATGCAGTGGATCGTCTACCCGCTCCTGGTGCGCGGGATTGGAGTGCTGTCTTCGATTGTGGGGACGTACGCGGTGCGGGGTGGGCCGGGAAAGAGCGGGGATGCCATGGCCTCGATCTTCCGCGGGTACCTGACCTCGGCCGGGATCTCGGTCGTGCTGTTTGGCGCCGTGGCCCTGGCGTACATGCGCGGGATTCCTGGGAGTTGGTGGCGGCCTTACCTGGCCACCGCGGCGGGGGTGGTCCTGGCCATTTGTATAGATCGCCTCGTCGACTATTTCACCGGAACTCACAATGCGCCGGTGCAAGAAATCAAGAAGGCTGCCGCGACAGGCCCTGCGACGATGATCCTTTCGGGCCTCGCGAGCGGCTACGAGTCCTCGGTTTGGGCGATTCTGGTGATTGCGGTCACGCTCTTTGCCTCGATCCTTATCTTCGCCGGGGTGCCGGCCGCCAGCGAGAGCGTGCGCGTCACCTATATATTGTATGGTGTGGCGATGACGGGGATTGGGATGCTCACCCTGACGGGCAACACGGTGGCGATGGACTCCTATGGGCCGATTTCGGACAACGCCAATGGGATCGGGGAGATGGCCTGGCACGGGCGGGATGATCCGGACACCCTCAGGGCGCGCCAGATCATGGCCGACCTGGATTCGGTCGGCAACACGACGAAGGCCATCACCAAAGGGGTGGCCATTGGGTCGGCGGTGATCGCGGCCGTGGCCTTGTTTGGGTCGTTCATGGTGGATGTGAGCAAGGTTCAGGCGATGCTGCACGTTCCCGTTGAGCAGCAGCTCGCGTCCATTGGGATTCGCGTTTCGATTCCGCAGGTGTTTGTGGGACTTCTTATCGGTGGGGCGTTGCCGTGGCTCTTCTCAAGCTTCGCGATCCAGGCTGTGAGCCGAGCGGCCTCCCTGATCGTGGAGGAGGTGCGGAGGCAATTCCGAGGCGGGGTCCTGGAGGGTCGGGTCAAGCCGGACTATCGACAGCCGGTGGCCATTTCAACCCGGGCAGCTCAGAAAGAGTTGATCAGCCTGGGGTTGCTTGGCGTCGTCAGTCCTATCGTGGTGGGTCTGCTTCTTCAGGTGGAGGCCTTGGGCGGGTTCCTGGCGGGGGCCATTCTCTCCGGGCAGCTACTGGCCGTTTTCATGGCCAATGCCGGTGGCGCCTGGGACAACGCGAAGAAACTCATTGAAGACGAGCCCTCAGACCCGGCCCACAATCTGGGCAAGGGTTCGGAGCGCCACAAAGCCGGGGTGGTTTGCGACACGGTGGGTGACCCTCTGAAGGACACCGCCGGCCCGGCGCTCAATCCAATGATCAAGGTCGTGAACATGGTTTCGGTGATCGTTGCTCCGATCATCGTGCAATACCGTCACCTGGGGGTGGGCGGCTGGGTCGCGGTGGCGGTCCTGATCGCGGCGCTCGGCTGGGCGGTCTGGCAAAGCAAGAAGCCTTCACCCGAAGTCAAGGTCGAAGCCTCCTGAAAGCCCTGTCGAGGCTGGACGCGAGGTGAGAATCGGCCCGGGAAGATACCCGGGCCGATTCTCCTGACGGCGTCGATCGAATCCGGGATTGCGCCACCGGGTCCCGATCCGGGTCCGATGCCTGAACCATTTCTTGGGGGGAAAGCGGCCATGCGGAACACGGCCGCCAGTTGGCGAGGAGACGCTTGGCTTCCGTCGTAGGAGAGTCCGGCAAATCGGGAAAGCAGGCGCACGATCCTCCGATTCTTGAACTGGATCTCTTCGAGCCTCAAGTAGGTCTCCTCTTCGCCCAGGAGGCGGACGGCGGGCTCAAATCGTCTGCGGCCGATCCGAGCCTCCACCGCTCCAGCGGCAACCACATTCCTCAGCCAGTTCATTTGAGGCTCTCGCGCCGCCACGGCCATGGCCTCACCCGAAGCTCCGTCGTAGTGCAGGACAATCAGCAGGGCGTAACGCCTCCGTCCCGTCTGCCGGCCTCGGTGAACGAGGAGCAGGAACCTTTGACCGAAGACTGGACCCATCCCCAGGCGGTGCAGGAGAACGGGAATCCGCAGAATCCGGCGAATGTGGAAAGAGGGCTCGCGCGGTCTCAGAGGGACCAAGGCGGGGTTGTGCGAAGCAGGCTCCAATTCTTGGACCTGAGGGGCTGGAATCCCCGGGGGAGGGCCTTGGGGGGAACAAGGGGGGCGGACCCCCCTCCGGATCGCCTTGGAGGCCCGTCCGCGCCGTCGGCTAATTCTATCCGAGACCGGCGCGGGGGCGGGACTGCGGAGACCACCAGAATCTCGAGAAGGCCCACCGCATGGGTCCTGGGGGATGACCGTGCCCGCGTCCAGTCCACGCGGCACCCTCCTGCCCAGTCGCGAGGCTGGCTGGGTGACTGCCTGTATAATTCAATTGGGTGGCCACCTGCTCGCCTGCGAATGATTCGATGCCCATCGCCTGCAGCCTCGTGCTTTCGCCCGAACACCGCGATCCGGATCATCCCGAATCCCCTGATCGATTCCGCTCTTTCACACAGATCCAGGCCTCATCGATTGCTTCGAAGATCAACTGGATCGATCCCCAGGAGGCCTCGCTCGATTCGGTTCGGGCTGTTCATCGCGACGAGATGCTCGAGGACTTGCGGGCTGCATGCCGGCAAGCCCCGGCGATCATCGACGGAGCGCCCACCTATGTCTCCCGAGAGTCATTTCACTCCGCGCTCATGGCCGCAGGGGGAACGCTGGCCTGCTCGAGTGCGATCCTGCATGGAGATGCCAGCCGGGGATTCGCGCTGGTTCGCCCGCCGGGCCACCATGCTGAACCCGATCATCCCATGGGTTTCTGCCTCTTCAACAACGTGGCCATTGCCGTTCGCGACGCCCTGGCAAAAGGAATCTCTTCGGCTCTCGTCGTAGATTTTGATGCCCATCACGGCAATGGCACAGAGCATGCCTTCTGGGCGGAGCCGAGGGTGGCCTACTTCTCAACCCACCAGGGAGGGATTTATCCTGGAAGCGGCTTCGAGGACGAGGCTCCACATGCCCGCGGACGGATTGTCAATGTGCCCTTTCCTGCCTACGCCGGCGACGGGGCGTTTGGACTCGCCTATGAGCAGCTCATCGTGCCACAGGCGCGGGCCTTCCGGCCGCAGATGCTGTTTGTTTCCGCCGGGTTTGACGGCCACTGGGTGGATCCGTTGACCTCGCTGGCCGTGACCACCCGGGGGTTCTACGAACTCACCCTGGGTCTGGTGGCCCTGGCAGAAGAACTGTGCCATGGGCGAGTTCTGTTCGTCCTCGAGGGGGGGTATGATCCGCGCGCTCTGGCGATCAACTGCCTTGCGGTTCTCTGCGCGCTGGCGGACGAGGCCTGTCCCCAGGATCCCTTTGGCCCCGCTCAGACTCCGCCTGTGGATGCGGGTGCCCAGATCGACCGAGTTCGCAGGCTTCACCGATTGTGATCTGGGGCTCAATCTTTCCCCGGCAGTTGCAGTTTCGAATGAGATGGTGCATACTTTAATGAGGATTGGCGATGGCCGAGATATCGTTGCGCGCCTACGAGCAAGATATCCAGGAGATGATCGATCATGGGCACTTCGACGAGGCTGTCGCCCATTGTCAGAACATCCTCGCTCGCTTTCCCAAGCACGTAGAAACCTACCGACTCCTCGGCAAAGCCTACCTGGAGCAGGGCCGCCACGCCGACGCCGCGGACATCTTTCAACGAGTCCTATCCGCCATCCCGGATGACTTCCTTTCCCATGTCGCCATGGCCATTATGGGTGAAGATGCCGGGAATCTCGATACGGCCATATGGCACATGGAGCGGGCGTTTGAGGTCAATCCCTCCAACCCGACGGTCCAACAGGAAGTGCGGCGCTTGCGAGGTCTGCGGGACGGCGTCGAGCCGTCACGACTGCGCATGACCCAGGCCTCTCTGGCCCGCATGTACCTGAAAGGGCGGCTGGACGCCCAGGCTGCCGCGGAGGTGAACTCCGCCCTCAAGGATGATCCTGATCGCCCCGACCTCCTGGTGGTCCTTGCCAACGCCTACTGGCAGATGGGGAAGCTCGCCGAGGGTGCCGAGGTCTGCAACCGGATCCTGGACAAGCTTCCTTTCTGCCTGGAGGCGAATCAAATCCTGGCTCGAATCTTATGGAAGACGGGGCGCAAGGAGGAAGCGCAGGGTGTCTTCCGTCGCCTCGCTGCCCTGGATCCGTATGTAGGTGTGCGCCCGCCCACCGATGATGGCAGGATGCCGGATGTCCCCTCCGGTGCCGTTCTGGTGGAGCGGCTGTCGTGGACCCCTCCGCTGCAGGAGCAAAAGGGGCCGCCTCCCGGTTGGGCGGAGGGTCTCGGGCTAAAGAAGCAAGAGCCTGGGAAGGTCGAAATCCCAGAATGGCTGGAACCGAGTAAGCCTTTTCCGGTGGAGGCGTCAACTCCTTTCAGTGCGGAAGCCGAGGAGAGCCCATTCCACCCGCCGGACTGGCTGGGGGAGGCGGCGGCAGAGATTCCAGGCGCATCCGATATGCAGGCGGATCAACTGCTGGGTCCTGAGGAGCCAGAAGCAGCGCTTGCGCGTATGGGCCAAGAACTCCCCGACTGGCTGAAACCGGGATCCGCTTCGGAGGCGGCGCCCCCAGCCCCGCCCAAGCCCTCCGACTGGTTGACGCCTGAGAGCCCCAAGAAGGAAGAGCCCAGCGGGGACTTTGCCGACTGGTTGAAGGCCGTGGGAGGAGAAGAGAGCTTAACCCGGGCAGGGGAGGGCTTGCCGGAATGGCTCAAGCCCGAGGGCGGGGCAGCCCAGCCGGCGGAGCCAGCCGAGGCACTACCCGACTGGCTCAAAGGACAGGCGCCGGAGTCGGGCCAAACGACGGAAGAATACCCGGAGATTCCGTTGGAGCATCCCTCCGGCGAAGAGGCGCCGCTCAGGCGAGAGGGCGGTTTGGATTGGTTCCCCCAGACGGGAGCAGAGCCGGTGGTTTCTCCCTTCGATCTGGCCGCGGCCGGCAAAACGGGCGCCAGTGAGAAGCTACCTGAGTGGCTGGAGGCCGAACTGCGGGAGGCCCCGGGCATAACGTCACAGGAGATTGCCCCCGCCGAGCAGGGGAAAGGCATGGTCCACCCTGCCGAAGCGCCCCCTCTTTCTGGCGGCGAGCCCCCATCCTGGTTGAAGGCGGCTGGCGTGGACGGCTCTCTGTTCTCGGAGGCCGCCGAGGGACCCGAGCCAGTGTCAACCGGCCCAACGGGCGAGGTGGCGCCAGCCGTGCCCGCGACGGAGCTCCCCGATTGGCTCCAGGCCGAAATGGCCGGTCCGGCAAGTGTTCCCGGCCAAGCCCCGGTGCCTGATTGGTTGCGCACGGAGGTTAGCAAAGAGGAGGAGAAGACCCCCGAGTCCACAGACTTGGCCAAGCCGAAGGGCATGGCGGGTCCTGTTGTCGAGCCGTCCAAGGAGAAAGAGACCGAGCTTCCCGAATGGCTTGGTACAGCGCCCGCCCAGATGGCCAAGCCCGCCTCGAGCGAGCAGGAGACCTCCACTCCGCAAGGGGAGATCCCCGATTGGCTCAAGAGAATTGCCACAGAGGCCTCTTCCGTCGCGGAGGAAGCGACGCCGCCGGAGCCGGAGACCGGCACAGGTGAGCTGCCCTCCTGGCTCGATTCGAGACAACCCGGCGCAAGTGACACTATCTCCAAGTGGCTGGGGGAGAGGCTGGGTCCGCGTCCGGGAACCGAGGAGGAAGCCGAGCCCGCGCCCGAGGCGGAGGATCTGCCAGAGTGGTTGAGGTCGCCGGCGGGGGCTGAAGCCAAGGGGGATCAGGCGGCAATTGAGGAGGTGGGACCGACACCTGAGGTGGGACCGGTGTTGCCTGAGGCGACTCCGAAAATCGAGAAGGCCGGGGAGCAGGCGCCTCCCGATTGGCTGCGGACGGCTTTGGGTCTCGCCGAGAGCGAGTTGTCTTCGGTTCTGCCCGCGCAGGAGTCCCGACCTGCCCAAACTCCGGCGCCTGAGGTCCAATTGACCCAGGCTCCAGCCGAGGAGCAAAAAGTTCCCCCGACCAAGCCCAAGCTGGCTCCGGTCCTGCCCCCCTCCATAGCGATGCCGGTCAAAGAAACCCGCCTTCCGCCCGCTGCGGAGGGCAAGCTCGAACCAGGGCCAGCGCCGAGCCCGTTCGTCCCACCGATGAACGAAGAACCCGTGGCTGCTCCACCGGAGCGCCCCGAATGGATCCCGGTGGTGGAACCAGCAGCCACTCCCGCTCTCGAACCGGTCCTGCCCCGTCGCCAAGGGCCGCTCCCGGCGCCCGCTCCCAAGGTTCCGCCGGTCGCGAAAAAGAAGTCTCGAAAGCTGACCAAAGAGGAGGCTGCGCTCTTGCTTGCTCAGGCCCGGAAGTACCTGGAGGAATCGCGCGAAGTGGATGCCGCGGTTGCCTATCAGAAGCTGTTCGAATCCGGTCGCAACGTGGAGGAGATTGCTGACGATCTTGAGCAAGCCGTGGGCGATTTTCCGGATGCCTCGGCTCTCTGGCAATTGCTGGGAGATGCGAGCGGCAAGCTGGGTCGGCTGCAGAGAGCCTACGAGGCCTACGCCAAGGCGCTGGAGACCATCTGATCCAAGCCCTGTTGATTCGCCTTGGGTTTGAGATCCACCGAAAGGCCCGGTTCGTCTGGGCCGTTTTTTCACTCCCACCCGACCTCAGCTCGCCCTCCTAGGAGATTTCAGTTGACCCCGCGCAGACTGGTCCTGGTCCTGGCCTTCGTGGCGATCTTCGCCATGGCCAGCCGGGTCTCGGTGGATCCGGATACATGGTGGCACTTGCGGGCGGGACAGTGGATTGTGGAGCATGGCGCGATTCTCCGGCAGGATGTCTTTTCCTACACTCGGGCAGGCGCCGCCTGGCATTATCCAGGATGGCTCGCGCAAGTTCTGCTTTTCGGGTTGTTCAAGCTCGGCGGTTTCGCCGCCCTCAATCTCTATACGGCCGCACTCGTAACCCTGGCTTTCTTCTTTGTCTTTCTGTTTCTGCGCGGGGACAACTTCCTGCTCGCCTTCGTCCTCATCCTGGCGGCGGTTTCCTCGGGGGTCTATTGGTCTGCGCGACCCCAGCTTTTGTCCTTTGCTTTGACCGGTGCCTTCCTGTGGGTTCTGCGAGAATATCAGGACCACTCCGTTAACCGGCTCTGGATTCTTCCGCCGCTCATGGCTCTCTGGGTCAACCTGCACGGCGGTTTCGCGATTGGGTTCATTCTCCTCGGCCTGGTCGTCCTGGCGGAGGGCGCCGAAGTGATCATCGCCCCAAAGGAGGGGCGGGCCGAGAAAAGTAGAAAGCTTGTCTGGCTGGCGGGCATCACAGCGGCCTGCGTGATCGCCGTTGGCCTGAATCCGTTCGGGTACGAGATGCTGCTCTACCCCTTCAAGACGGTCTCAATCAAGGTTCTTCAGGACTTCATCCAGGAGTGGCAGTCGCCCAATTTCCATCTCAAGGAGGCCCAGCCCTTTCTGTGGCTCCTCTTCCTCACCCTGGCGGCCGTTGGCTTCTCGGGAATACGGATGCAGGTGAGTGAGTTCCTCCTGGTGGTGACCTTCGGCTACATGGGCTTTTTGGCCGGGAGAAATGTGGCCCTGTTCGCCCTCGTGGCACCTGCCGTCATTGTTCGTCACGGGCAAGCCCTGTTGGAAAACCGCTTTCCGCAGTGGGGCAAGGGTGGTGAGCCGCACCGGAGCCGATGGCCAGTCAACTGGGCTATTCTTGCATTGGCTGTGGTCGCGGCTGGGGCCAAGTTTTATCTCTCGGCGCAGCCGGAGGTGAATCAGTCCGAGGTGGCTGTGAAGGCGCCTGTGGGCGCCGTGGATTTCCTGTCCGCCCGGCCTGGGCTGGGCCGCATGTTCAACTCCTACAATTGGGGCGGCTACCTGATTTGGGCGCTCCCGAGCTACCCGGTCTTCGTGGATGGGCGCACCGACCTGTACCCGGACGGCCTTCTGGCCGACTACCTGAATGTCGCCGAGGCCGCCCCGGGCTGGCAGAAGATCCTTGACCGATGGGGAGTCAGCCTGATCCTCATCGAGCCGGGCTCACCCATCGTTCCGGTCGCACAAGAGATGGGGTGGACGACCCTCTATCAGGATTCGACCTCTGTGCTTCTCCGGAGGCCGTCATAGACCCGATTGCCAATCCTGCTCGCGGTCCGCGAACCCGGCCTCCTCTCCTGGGGGGCAGCCCGCGGGGGACACCCCGGGAGAAGAAGCGTTCGGCGTGATCCCCACCAGCGACTCACACCTTGGACTCAAGTGGGGGGGGATACTCCTTCTGGCCGGTCTCCTGGTCGTCGGGGTGGAGGCTTCCTTCCTCCAGCAGCCCGGCTATATGGATGCTTGCTATTCGTTCAACGCGGGCCGCTCCCTCGCACAGGGGTCCGGGCTGCAAGACCCCTATCTGTGGAACTACCTGGATGACCCGCAAGGCCTTCCGCATCTCAGTCACACCTACTGGATGCCTTTGCCTTCCTTGCTCGCGGCTCTGGGAAGCCTAGTAATTTCCAAAGGGTTCCGAGGCGCCCAGCTCCCGTTCTGGCTGATCGGAGCCTTGCTGCCTCTAAGCACGGCGCTGATGGCGCTGCGCATCACGCGCAATCGTCGAGTTTCCGTGGTCGCGGGCTTCCTGATGGCCTTCCCTTGTTTCTACGCGATCTACATGGCCGACACCGACTCGGTCGCCCCCTACGCGCTGCTGGGGGCCGTCTTTTTCCCCGTCCTGGTCGAGGCCGTGTCCACGCGCAGGCCCCTGCTCTTTCTCTTGCTTGGAGCCCTGGGGGGATTGGCCCACTTGGCGCGGGCCGACGCGCTCATCCTGGTCGGGTACGCTTTGGTGGCCGCCGCCCTGCTGTGGCCGAGGGACGAACGATTCGGGACCGGGTCCCAGTCGCTGACCCCGCGAAACGTGCGAACCGGAGCGTTCTGCAGCAGGCTCGCATCCGCCGCCGGACGAGTCGGCCTCGTTTTGATCGCCTATCTGGTGGTGACGGCCTTTTGGTATTCCAGAAACCTGGCGTCCTTCGGGACCCTGCTTCCTCCCTCGGGCTTCCGGACCCTCTGGCTGATCCGCTATGACGACCTCTTTCACTTTCCGGGATGGGAACTCACCCCGGGAAGATTCCTCTCGAGCGGCGCCGTGTCGATTCTGGAGGCGAGGTGGCAGGCTCTAGGCTGGAATCTGCAGACCCTCTTCTTCGCTCAAGGCTGGATGGTCCTGTTCCCCTTCGTGGTCATCGGGCTGGTCCGGCTCAGGGGCCAGGCCGTTGTGCGCTGCGCTGCGTTCTACGGTGCGGTGCTGTTCGCCGCCATGACGGTCTTGTTCCCATGGTCCGGCGCTCGCGGGGGTTACCTTCATTCGGGCGTGGCTCTCCTGCCAACCTTCGCCCTGGGGGCCTCGGTGGGGGTGGATCGGACCGTGGAGTGGGTGGGAGGGATCCGTGGGTGGAACCTGGCCCGCGCTCGCCTCAGCTTCTCCGTCGGCGCGATATTGGTTGCCGCCGCGGTTACGGGCGTCTCCTTTCAAAGGAGCGTCGTCGGGACCAACCCAGGGTCTCCGGCCTGGTCTCATCTGGATGATGACTACTCTGCGGCAGGAGCTTGGCTCAGGCTGCATGCCCCCGCCGGGTCCCGGGTCATGGTGAACAACCCGCCGTGTTTCTACTATCGCACGGGACTGTCGTCAGTCGTGGTGCCGGATGGCGATGAGACCACGGCCCTGGCGGCAGCCGATCGGTACCAAGCCCGCTATCTTCTCCTGGATGCCAATGCCCCCTCCGATTTGGTCCCCATCTTCGAGGGCACTCGCCGGGATGCCCGCCTGGTGGAAGAGACCGAGGTGGAGGGGGGACCCCAAGGCAAGCCGCTGAAGATCTTTCGGATCCTCCCCCCCCCATGACACGCTTCAAGCTGCTGCTAGGGGCCGGTCTGCTGCTTGCCCTCGCAGGGCCGGCGGTCTACCTCGCCGTTTGCATGCGGGCCGGGATGATCGGGTTTCCCCTGGACGATGCCTGGATTCACCAGACCTACGCTCGCAACCTGGTTGCCACGGGGACGTGGTCCTTCGATCCCGGTGTGCCCTCGGCAGGCTCCACCTCTCCCTTGTGGACTCTGCTGATTGCCCTGGGCCGTCGGATCGGAGCGAGTTTCATTCCCTGGACTTTTGGGCTGGGGGTATTTTTCTTCGGCCTGACTGCGGTGATGACCTACCGGTGGGCCAAGTCATTTGATCCATGGGTCGGAGTCCTGGCGGCGGGGCTCGCTTTGACCGAATGGCACCTGATTTGGGCCGCGGTCTCGGGCATGGAGATCCCGCTGCTGACCTTCTGGTTGATGTCGGGATTCCTCCTGAGCAGCCGGCTGGCTCCGATCCAGAGGGGTTCTTCGCCTGCCTTGCGGCTGCGTCAGCTCGCCTCTCATGGTCTGCTGGGTCTGTTCCTCGGGCTGGGAATCTGGATTCGACCGGAAGCCGTGGTGGCCGTGCCTTTCATGATCCTCACGGCAGAAATCCATGAGCTGCGCAAGGCGCGAGGCTTGGTCGAACTGGCCTTCCTGTTGCTGTTCGCCGCGCTTCCGATCCTCGGTTACTTCCTATTCAATTTGACTCTTTCCGGTCACATCTGGACCAATACCTTTTATGCCAAGCAAGAGGAGTACAACTCGCTCCTGGCGGGCGGGTTGGTTTCGCGAGTTGTGCCCGAGGCGGTCACGCTGCTGGCGGGTCCCCTGGCGGTCCTTTGGCCGGGCTTGATTCTGGCCGTTGCCATCCTCTGGCGCGACCGGCGTTGGGAGCTGTTGTTTCCCCTCGCCTGGACCTGCGCTCATCTTGGACTCTACACCCTGCGTTTGCCAGCGACCTATCAGCACGGCCGCTACCTGATGCCCGTCCTTCCACTGCTCGTCTCTTATTCTGCCTTCGGGTTGCTGCGGATTTGGAGGAACCCTGCCCTCGGGCGGGGCGGGTGGGTTGTGTCGAGGGCGTGGTTGGGCAGCCTCGGGCTGATCACGCTTGGCTTTTTCGTTCTTGGTGCTCAGGCCTATGTTCAGGATGTAGGGGTGATTGAGACAGAAATGGTTCGGACCTCGAGGTGGGTTGCGGCCAACACCCCCGCCGACGCGGTGGTCGCAGCGCATGATATCGGCGCCCTCGGCTACTGGGGGGGGAGAAGGTTGATTGATCTGGGGGGACTAACCCAATCCTATCTGCCTCCCGTGTTCGGAGACAGCGGGGCTTTGCGCAATTACCTGAACCTCGAAGGGGCAGAGTACCTGGTCACGTTCCCCCACCTCTATCCGTCGCTGACGCAGTCGTGCGTGCCGGTCTGGACGACTCAGGGATCCTACAGTGCCCGCCAGGGCGGGGAGAACATGGCCGTCTACCGCTGGCACAATGGATGTTCCTAGGGCCGCCTTGAGCCCTGGGGTTTTTCCAGAAGAGCTGTGCCCCGCTGCCACGGATGCGCATGGGGGGCTGACGGGGAGAAGTGGGTCCGGGAAAACGAGAACGCGCCAAGGAGGGACCGAACGAGGTCCGGGCACACGTTTCGTTTGCGACGCGAGGCGGCCGATGCTATACTCATTCGACCCGGGGCCGGTGACCAACTCCAAGGGCAGGGACTGTCCGGGTTGAACGCTGGTCCATGTGGGAGCCGCTTGAGGCCGTGTGGCCTGATGACGTGAACGGAGGACCGGGCGGAGAGGGAAATGACCTCAAACAAACCGCCGGAGGGCACCACTACCCTGGAGGCGTTGATCTCCGATCTTTCTGCCGAAGCCGAGCGGATACGGAATGAGGCCAAGGAGATCAAGATGCTCGTCGAGCAAAACCGCGGCGAGGTGGAAAAGCTGCGCCAGCGGCAGTCTGCAGTTTCTGCGCGTCTCAAACAACTCCAGCCGGCGTTCGAAACGGTCCCTCGCGAGGACATTCGCGCCACTTACGAGACTGCCCTCGACACGCAGCAACGCTTGTTCAACATGGGGGGTGAGCTCGAGCGACTCCAGAGCAAGCTGACCCTGTATGAGGAGTACGGCAGGACGATCAGCCGGGTCTTGGAGGTGTTGCGCAGCAATGAGCCGGATTCCGTAGCAACTGGGCCGGCTCCCAAGCCGGTCTTGATTCGCCTGGTGGAGGCTCAGGAGGAGGAGAGGCAGCGCCTGTCACGCCAAATGCACGACGGTCCGGCCCAGGTGCTTTCGAACTTCATCCTCCAGGCCGAGATTGCCGCGCGCCTGTTCGATGCGGATCCGCAGAAAGCCCGGGAGGAGCTGGTCAGCCTGAAGACAAGCGCCACCACGGCCTTCCAGCACATCCGCGATTTCATCTTTGACCTGCGTCCCATGATGCTCGACGACCTGGGGCTGGTGCCCACCAGTCGGCGCTATCTGGACACGCTGCGCGAGAAGAACGCCACGGACATCTCCTTCATCTTCACCGGCACGGAGCGGCGCATTGCCAATCACGTCGAGGTGATCCTGTTTCGAGCGGTCCAGCAGCTGGTCGGGTTGGCGCGCGACGTTTCGGGGGCCAGCCGGATCAAGGTCAGCATGGACCTGGACGAGAAGCACGTTCGCAGTGCGACGGAGTGGAACGGAAAGGCCCTTCGGGTGGGGCCTGAGGTCGAAGGGGATCCCTACGGGCTGAACAGCTTGCGGGAGCGGATCGGCATGCTGCGGGGGACCTTCGAGTTTCAGACCGATGCGGAGAACGGCTCCCGCGCCGTGATGGAGGTGCCGCTGGAGGAGTGAAAGGGCGCCTCGGGCTGCCACTCAAGTGCACGTGTATTGCACGGGACGCGGGCGGTTTTCGAAGATATATTGGAGGGTGCAGCCGGGAACGGATCCGGCCTGCGAGCGGAAGGAGATGCGCAAGGCATGACCTAACTAGGCTGATTCTGGAGGGTCTTCTCAGTGCTGAGACGAACTGCGAAGAAGGCCCAAGGGCTCACGGAATACGCATTGATTCTTGCGCTTGTTGCTGTTGTGGTTACATTGATTTTGTATGTCCTGAGCCCCGCGGTCGGAAACATTTGGAGCAACGTCAGGAACAACCTGATCAACGCCCTCTGATGCGAGCGGGCCGGGTGTTGGACGCTTGCCCGCGGCCGGAGGCCGAACGGCCGAGTCGTGCGGATGCACGTGTTCGGCAAGGATTCGGCAAGCCTGAAGGGGGCGCACCCAGGCTACAATGGGCGCAGATTGAAAGGTCCGATCCCGAAAGGAAGGAGGTGAGAATATGTTCAAGAGCATACGCCAAAAGGGCCAGGGACTCGTTGAATACGCGTTGATCCTAGTTCTAGTTGCAGTCGTTGTGATCGTGATCCTGTCCCTGCTTGGCCCGGCCATCGGCAACGTCTTCAGCAATATCGTCAACAGCATCTAGCCGGTTGCATAGACGTCCGCTTGCCGCGGTGGGCCTCGCCTCTGGCGAGGCCCACTTCCTTAAGGGGGACCGCTTGGCCAGGCTGAAGGCTTCTGGCTCAGAGATTCGAATCCAGGCGGGTCTCCCTTGCAGTGGGTGGGTGATGCCCGCGGATCGCTGCGCTCGCGCCTCGAGGTTGGTCGCGACCGTATGAGGGGAACCTGCGTCAAGTCACAAGCTCAAACCACCTGAGCCAGGCGCTGCCGGGTGGAGGCGGCTTGTCTCCTTCGCGGGTGAACCTGGAGAGAGGGATGACCCCCGGGAGAGAGGTCGAGGGAACCGGGTTGGCCCCCTCCGGAGCAAGGCTGGTCTGGTTTCTGCACCCCCGCATTGCCGCCGGAGGGGCCCCCTTCAGGGGGCCGTTCGCGGCCAGGCAGGGGCAGGGAGCGGTTGTTCAGGATCCCCTGCGCCTGCACGTGTTCGGTACGGAATCAGCAAGGGCAAAAGGGCAAATGGCATCTACAATGGGCGCAGATTAAAAGGTCCAATCCCGAAAGGAAGGAGGTGAGAACATGTTCAAGAGCATTCGCCAAAAGGGTCAGGGACTCGTAGAGTATGCGCTAATTCTTGTCCTGGTTGCGGTTGTCGTGATCGTGATCCTGTCCCTGCTTGGCCCGGCCATCGGCAACGTCTTTAGCAATATCGTGAATTCCATCTAGTTCGGTTGCGGCGATGTTTGGTCGCCTGGAGGGGCCTCACCGGTGGCGAGGCCCTTTTCTGTGCCGGTCTGGGTCGGCTTGACAATCGGACCTTTCGATGTATCATAACCACCGCTCCAGGGAAGGTCAGCCTAGTTTGCCCTTGCGGCAGCCTTTTGGGGCAGCCTGCAGGCCTTCGGCATTTCTGCAAAAGCTCCGCGATCGAACCCGCTAGCCCGAGGAGGGATGTATGCGTCGCCGCCTGCTGCTCATTATCGCCATCCTGCTCCTGATCGTCGCCGGCCTGGTTTTCGTCTGGACGCGCCTAGGCGGAGGAGGCGGCAGGCAAGCTTCTGTCCCCACGCCCGCACCCATCAGCGTGTTCCAGGTGGTCTTTGCTTCGCAGGACATTCCCGCGGGGGCCTTCATCGCCCAGAACAATGTGACCATGGGTCCCTGGCCAACTCTTTACCGGCTGGACGGGTTGATCACGGATTCCACAAGCATTATTGGCATGCGCGCGCGGGTTGACATCAAGCGCGGTGAGCCGATCTTCATGAGCCAGATAGCGCAGACGATGGCCGGGGCGGCGCTGGCGGGATCGGACATCGCCCTGGACATTGCCCCAGGGAACCTGGCCATCGCCATCCCAATGACCCGCCTGTCCGGGGTAGCCTTTGCCCCTCAGCGGGGAGACCACGTAGCTCTCCTGGCCACCCTGTTCTTTGTGGATTTGGATCCCGATTTCCAGACGCTTCTTCCGGACAAGCTGGAGATTTTCAACGTAGATCAGACCGGAGCACTCAAAGCAACCGAAGTGGACAATGGCCGGCCCGTCACGGAAGCTGGGCTTACGGGTGTGGTGGGAACCTTCGCGCTTCCTTCGGAGGCGCAGAGGGCCCGGCCGGTGAGCGCCATCCTGGTTCCGAATGCTCGCGTGCTGCACGTCGGGACCATGCCGACCGGCGGATCGACCGCTGCGCAGACCACGGCGCAGGGGGTTGGGGCGCCGGCCGCCCAGGCTACCCCAAGCGCAGCCCAAGCGCCGGATATCATCATCCTCGAGGTTTCTCCTCAGGATGCCCTGTCTGTGAACCTGGTGATGAAGACGGGCGGTGACCTGAGCATGGCGCTTCGCTCCACGGGGGACACCACCGCGTTGGACCTTCCGAGCTGGGATCTGCAGCGGCTCATTTCCGCGCGGAATATTACCCTGCCTCCCAAGCTGCCGTACGGCCAGGCCAAGGCCGAGGATCAGGCCTTCATTCCGGTTCTCAGCAACGACCAGGTACCAACCAAGTAACGAGGGGTCCGTGCCGGACAAGATTCGCGTTTTGATCGTCGACGATTTTGCAGAGACGCGCGAGAGCCTCCGCAAGCTGCTGCAGTTTGAAGGGGACATGGAGGTGGTGGGCACCGCTCGCGGCGGCAAGGAGGCCATCAGTCTTACCAAGGACACCCAGCCGAATGTCGTGATCATGGACATTAACATGCCCGACATGGACGGGATCGCCGCGACGGAGGCGGTGCTGCAAGTCGCCCCGCGCGCACAGGTCGCGATCCTCTCGGTGCAGAGCGAGTCCGATTACATCCGGCGGGCCATGTTGGCGGGCGCGCGGGCTTTTCTCACCAAGCCGCCCTCCGCGGATGAGCTGGTTGCCACCATACGCAAGCTCAACAGCCTCAAACCGACGGGGCTGCTCGATGCCAATGTGGTCGAGGTGGGCAAGGAAAGGAAGATCCGGCGGGAGGGCAAGATCGTCACCATTTACTCCCCCAAAGGTGGCACAGGAAAAACGACCCTGGCCTGCAACTTGGCCATGATCCTGCAGACGGAGGACACCCCGGCCGCCCTGGTGGATGCCTCGCTCCAGTACGGTGATGTGGCGGTCTTCCTCAACCTGCAGGCCAAGAACGACTTGGCCGACCTGGCAGCTCAGGCGACCGAGATCGATGGTGATCTGGTGGAAAATGTCGCGGTGGCCCACGCCTCCGGCCTGCGCGTGTTTGTCGCCCCAGCGACCCCGGAGAAGGGTGACAAGGTCCATGCCCCGCAGCTGGAGAAGGTGCTGCACTTCCTGGCCGGGCTGTACCAGTATGTGGTCGTCGACACGCAAAGCGGGCTCAATGATCTGACCATCAGCACGCTGGATGCCAGTGATCTGGTGATCCTGGTGGCCACCCCGGACATCCCCTCCATCAAGAATGTGCGCCTCTTCTATGATGTGCTGGAGGCCATCGGCTACTCCGCAGCGAAGGTGCTGCTGGTCATGAATCGCGTGGACAAGCGCTACGGCATCACGGCCGAGGCAGTCTCCGACAATCTCAAGCAACCGGTGGTCTGCCAGATCCCGCTGGACGAGCGGACGCTCATTCCGGCCACCAACCAAGGTCAGCCCTTCATGCTGGGGGACCGCTCTCGTCCGATTGCGCGAGCCGTCCTGGAGCTCGCCCAGGCTGTCCGAACCCGGCTGGCCGAGAAGAAGGAAGAAGAGGAAGAAGAAGTCAAGAAGCCAGCGCGCCCTCGGCTTATCGGAGCGAGGGCCTAGCCCCGGGGTTTTGGGACCCCAAAGGTGAGAGTGAGAAGTGTCTCTCCTCAAGCGAATTGAACAGGGTCAAACCGCTACCCCTCAGGCCGAGGACCTCAGCCCCTCGCGGCTGACGGAACTGCGCACCCGGCCGCCGACGGTCGCCCCCGCTTCGGGCCGAGGAGACGGGAAAGAGAACTACTTCGACCTGAAGACCCGCGTCCAGAACAAGCTTCTCAGCCAGTTGGATCCCTCCATGGATGTGAGCCAGACCGCGGAGGTGCGCCAGACCATCGAGGAGCTGTTCGAGAGCATCCTGGTGGAGGAGAATATCGTCCTCTCCCGGGCTGAGAAGCGGCGGCTGTTCGAGGCCATCGTCGCAGAGATTCTCGGTTTCGGCCCCCTGGAACCTCTTCTGGCGGACGATACGATTACCGAGATCATGGTCAACGGCTCCAAGAACGTCTACGTGGAGCGCAAGGGCAAGATCGAGCGCACGACCATGACCTTCGAGAGTGACGACCATGTCTTGCGGATCATGGACCGCATTGTTTCACCTTTGGGCCGGCGCATTGACGAGTCCAGCCCGTACGTGGATGCCCGTCTTCCGGACGGGTCGCGCGTCAACGCGGTCATCCCGCCCATCTCCCTGGTCGGCCCAGTCCTCACCGTCCGCAAGTTCGCTCGCATCCCGATCACCATTGAGGATCTGCTGCGCTTTGGGACGCTCACCGCGGAATCGGTCGAATTCCTGAAGGCGTGCGTGGTGGCCCGCCTCAACATGGTCATTTCCGGCGGCACGGGTTCCGGCAAGACCACCCTGCTGAATATTCTCTCCCAGTTCATCCCGGCCACCGAGCGGATCATCACCATCGAGAATGCGGCCGAGCTCCAGCTGCGCCAGGATCACGTCATCTCCCTGGAGTCCCGCCCTCCCAACATTGAGGGTCGAGGGGAGGTCACGATCCGCGACCTGGTGGTCAACTCGTTGCGCATGCGCCCCGACCGGATTATCGTCGGGGAGGTCCGCGACGATGCGGCCCTGGACATGCTTCAGGCGATGAACACAGGCCATGATGGTTCCATGACTACCCTGCACTCCAACAGCCCGCGCGACTCCCTGTCCCGTTTGGAGACCATGGTGCTCATGGCGGGGATGGAACTGCCCTCCCGCGCCATCCGGGAGCAGGTCGCCTCGGCCATCAACCTGATTGTGCACCAGGAACGCCTGCAGGACGGAACCCGGCGTGTGGTCAACATTTCGGAAATCCACGGGATGGAGGGGGAGGTCATCACGATGACCGACTTGTTCGTCTTCGAGCAGACGGGCATCGAGGAGGGGCGGATCATTGGCCGGCTGCGGCCCACGGGTCTGCGGCCGAAGTTCATGGACCGCATCGAGGCATCCAACATCCGCCTGCCCGCCTCCATTTTCGGGATTGGAGATCGCCCCCGCTACTAGGTGGGGGGGAAGGGAGCGGACGCCATGAGCGCGACCCTGTTAATGGCCGTCCTGGCGGGAGCGGCGGTGCTCCTGGTCGTGGCCGCTTTCCTGCTGGGAGGCCAGAAGGATGTGGTCGAGGAACGGCTGACCCAGTATGCGGAGACAACGGTGGTCGCCGCGGGGGGAGAAGGCTCCGCGGTTCGAGCCAGCCCGCTGGCCGACCTGCTGGAGCAGCGCTTCTCTCAATCGGGGCTCTTTTCGCGGATCGCCCGCGACTTGGCGCGGGCCGACCTCAAGTTTCGGCCGGCCGAATACGTTGCCCTGATTGCCATCTCTGGGGTCCTGGCTGGGATCGTGGTCGGCGCCATTACCCGGTCGATTCCCTTCGCGTTGCTGGGTGTCATCGCCGGCCTGTTCATCCCCGGGTTCTACGTCGGCAACAGGCAGGGAGCTCGGCTCCATCAGTTCGAATCCCAGCTCCCGGACATGATCAATTTGACCGTCAACAGTCTGAGGGCCGGGTACTCGGTGATGCAGGCTCTGGAGGCGGTATCCAAGGAAATGCCCGCCCCGATATCGGTTGAGATCCGCCGAGTGGTCCAGGAAATGCAGTTGGGCGTGCTTCTGGAAACGGCTCTGGAGAGCTTGTTGCGCCGCGTGGCGAGCACGGATCTCAAGCTGATGGTGACGGCCATGAACGTCCAGCGGGAGGTGGGTGGCAACCTGGCGGAGATTCTGGACACCATCTCCTTTACGATTCGCGAGCGCATCCGCATCAAGGGGGAGATCCGCGTGCTCACCTCCCAGCAGCGCTTCACCGGCTATCTGGTGGCCGCCATCCCCTTCGCCTTGATGCTGTTCCTGTATTTCATCAACCGCAATTACATCATGGCCTTCTTTGCTCCGTCGAGCCGGATGTGCGGAATTCCCATGCTCCTTCTTGGGCTGATTATGATCCTGGCCGGTTTCTTTGCCGTGCGCAAGGTCGCTTCGATCGAGGTGTGACGCCATGCTTACCGCCATCATCTTGGGGATCCTCTTGCTGATCGCCGCGGGCCTGGTGTATGCCGGCCTGCGACTGCCCGACCGCGGCGACCCCCTCCAGGACCGGATCAAGGAATATGTGTCGCGCGACCGGGCGGTCTCCCTGGAAGAGATCGAAATGCAGCAGTCTTTCCAGGAGCGTGTCATCTTGCCGTTCCTGAAGAATCTTGGCCAGTTTGTCATGCGGTTCACGCCCAAGGCCAACTTGACCATGATTCATCAGAAGCTGGAAATGGCAGGCAACCCCGCCGGCCTGGACCCGACGATCTTCTGGGCCCTCCAGATTGTCGGGGCGGCCGGCTTTGGCGGGGTGGTGCTGCTCATGTTCCTCATCGGTCGCGGAGCGCCGCACTGGTTCACCACTCTCCTGCTGACCGTCGTTTTCGTCGTGATCGGTTATTTCTTCCCTCGCCTCTGGCTGGAAAGCCGGGTGAGCCGGCGCCAGAACAACATTCGGAAAGCCATGCCGGATGCGCTGGACTTGCTGACGATTTGCGTGGAGGCCGGGCTCGGCTTTGATGCGGCCATGGGGAAAGTGAACGAGGAATGGGAGAATGAGCTGGGCCTTGCCTTTGGACGGGTCATTCAGGAAATCCGGTTGGGCAAGCTGAGGCGCGAGGCCCTGCGCGATATGGCCGACCGCATCGGGCTGCCCGAAATGACGAGCTTTGTGGCCGCGGTCATCCAGTCGGAGCAGCTGGGGGTGAGCATGGGCCGCGTCCTGCGAATCCAGTCGGATCAGATGCGTGTCCGCCGGCGGCAGATCGCCGAGGAGCAGGCACGCAAAGCCCCTGTGAAAATGATGCTGCCGCTCGTGTTCTTGATCTTTCCATCGATCCTGATCATCCTGCTCGGCCCTGCGGGCTTGATCTTGATGCAGTCGCAGATGGGTTCGATCCTGACGGGAAGGTGAGCGACCCAAGGTCGCTGGCGGTCCCCCCACAAGCTATTCCGGTTCGAGCAGCCGGTCCGGGAGAGTTCAGCAGTCTTCCCGGACCGGCTCTTTCGTCTCAGGGGCCGGATCGGCTGGGGCGGGGGGCCTATTCCGGTTGGAACCCGACCCGCCGCGTTGCCCCCCAAGACTTCCATGAGTGGGGCTCAACTCCTCTGGGGGGGGGTCGCGAAACCATGATCGGCGTGAGTATAATCAGGAAGGCCTATTCGGTGAGATGCTTTCGCGGTCTACTGGAGCTCGGGTCGGTCCGAAGAAGCCGACGGCTTGCGCGGGATTGGAGCTGGAGCGTCCTGCCAGCCCTGATCGAATTGGGCAGCGGGGGGTGCCCGCCGATGGGCGTCCTCCGAAGCGTGAAGGACCCTGCTGTGGGGTTCTCCCGGGGAGGCCTGCCGCCATTGTCGGATTCTGGCCGACCGCATCGCACCTGGGAAGGGAGGATTCATGACCCTGGACGTCACGGTGAAGGGCAAGGACATGGACGTCACACCCCAGCTGGAGGAGTATGTTCGCAAGAAAGTGGCCAAGCTGGATCGTCACCTCGACAACCTGAAGGAGGTGCACGTCGAGCTGACCTACATGAGGAGTGCGCGAAGTTCTTCCGATCGCCAGGTCGCCCAACTAACCGCCAGGGGACCGAGCATTCTGCTGCGAGCGGAGGAGCGCTCGGATGACATGTTTGCCTCCGTGGACACGGCCCTCGACAAACTGGCCCGCCGTCTGGAACGCTACAAGGGGAAGCATTACCGCGGACGAGGCGATGGGACCAGCATGGCCGAAGCGGCGGGCGGGACCGCTTCTGAAGAGGGGCTCCCGGCCGAGGGCGTGATTGTCCGGCGCAAGCGATTTGACCTGATCCCGATGGACGAGGCCGAGGCCATTGAACAAATGCTGCTGATTGGGCACGAGAGCTTTTTCGTGTTCCTGAACGTGCGAACCGAGCACATCAACATCTTGTACCGTCGCCGGGACGGAACATACGGAATCATCGAGCCAGTGCTCCGCTGAACCGAGCCGGAGCCAACGTCGAAGGGGCACGAGAACCTGCCCCTTTTGCATTCCTGAGTGGATTCCCCCTGCGGGGAGGGAGGCGGCGGGCTGTCAGGGGACCGAGTGCAATCCCCAGCGTTCGCGCGTCCGATCTTCCGCAGGCCTGAAGATCAGCCGGTCAACCGACAGGCCAATGGCCACAATGACCAGCATGACCGCCAGAACCCGGCTCATGTCGTTAAGCTCCCGGCCGAGAGACAGGAGCTGGCCCAGCCCGAGGCTCACGTAGAGCAGTTCCCCGGCCATCAGGGAACGCCACGCAAAAGACCACCCCAGCTTCATTCCTGAGAGAATAGCGGGCAGCGCCGCCGGAAAGACCACATCCCGGTACAAGCGGGCTCCGCTGGAGCCTAGAGTTCGAGCGGCGCGGATGTAGAGCGGGGGAGTGTTGCGCACCCCGTCCGCTGTGGCCAGGGTGATTGAAAGAACTGCGCCCATGACCACCACAAAAAGGATGGCCGTCTCCGAAAGGCCGAACCACAAGATCGCAAGGGGAAGCCAACAGATGCTGGGCAGGGCTTGCAGACCGAGAATCACCGAACCCATGGCCTGCTCGACCAGCTTGACCCGACCGAGTAGCAGGCCCAGCAGCAGGCCCAAGACAACCGAAAGGCCGTAGCCGATGGCGATCCGTCTCAGGCTGACCCCGATCCCGATCGGGAAGGTCCCGTCGGAGAACCCAGCCCAGAGGGATTGGGCCACACTGAGCGGGGACGGGAAAATGTAGGGAGGCCAGAGATGCAGCAGGAACAAGGCCTCCCAGACCACTAGCAAAAGGACGAGAAAGCCTGCCCTAGTGACCCGGTCTCTCATGCTCTACCTCCTCCTGCATTGCCTTGGTTACCTCCTCCTGCAATTCCCCCAGAACTTCTCGCGCCGCATCCACCAAGGTGTGATCCTCCATGTGGCGCGGCCGGGCAAGCGAGAACTGAAACTCCCGCTTGACCTTTCCGGGTCGAGCGCACAATGCCAGGACCCGATCCCCCAGGACCAGGGCCTCGCGCACGTTATGGGTGACGAACACGATGGTTTTTCCGGTCTGAGCCCAGATCGATTGGAGTTCGTCGTGCATCCGGTCCCTCGACTGCGCATCGAGCGAGGCGAAAGGTTCATCCATGAGGAGCACATCGGGGTCAATGGCCAAGGCCCTGGCCAGGGCGACACGTTGCTTCATACCTCCCGAGAGCTCGTGGACATACGCCTTCTCAAACCCGGCCAGGCCGACCAAGCGCAAATACTGGGTGACCCTCGCCTCCCTTTCCGTCTTATCCGCCCCAGCCGCTTTCAGCCCGAAGGCCACATTGTCCTGGACGCTCAGCCAGGGGAACAGGGCCGCTTCTTGGAAGACCAGGGCACGATCCCGGCCCGGGCCTTGGATAGGGGCCCGGTCCACGAGGATTTCTCCCGAATCTGCCAACTCCAGTCCGGCGAGGATACTGAGGAGCGTGGACTTTCCGCACCCGGAGGGTCCGACCAGGCACACGATCTCGCCAGGTGCCACGCAGAAGCTCATTCCGTCCAGGGCCAACAGGCTCCCTCGCCGCGAGCGAAAGGACTTGACCACTCGCCGCACCTCGAGCTTAGGGGAATCGGGAATCATGGGTTGGAGGGAAACCTCACGGAACCGGGGAAAGACGATCGGCTTTCAAGACCTGGTTGAGCAAGGAAAGGTCCGTCAAGCCGGAGAGGTCAAAAGGGGCCTGGAGAAAGCCGGCTCGTTCCGCGGCTTGGGCTTGGGTCAGAAGGGTGCCGCTGAGAGGGTCATAAGTGACATCCATCCGGTTCCAGGCCTGGTCGAGAACCTCCGGGCTGAGGGTCTGGTTGGTCAGACGCCCGATCTCCTGATTGGCCAGGGCCTTAGCTTGGTCGGGGTGGGCCCGCTCCCAGAGCGTGAGTGAGACGTGGGCCTCAAGCCACGCCTGGACCACCTGAGGATGCTCATTCAGGAAGGAGGAGGTGACGATCACCACGGCGGTGGAGAACTGGCCGTTCGGCCAGAGGTCGCGTTCATCCAAGAACACATTTCCGCCACCCTCCACGACTAGGCGGCTGGCCCAGGGCTCCGGGACCCAGGCCCCGTCAATCTGCCCCAGGCGGAAGAGCTGCAGGATTTCCGCGTTGCTGACCGGCACAATTGTAACCGTGCCTCCCTTTTCGGCCGGCTTCAGCCCATGCTGGTCGAGGTAGGATCGAAGGGCGACGTCTTGGGTGTTTCCGAGCTGGGGGGTGGCGATGCGCTTTCCCGAAAGGTCCTGGGGGGTGTGGATATTGGCGGCCGGGCGGACAACCAGCGCGGCCCCGCCGCTGGTTGCCCCCGCTATGATGTGAAGGGCTTGGCCACTGCTCTTCAAGAACCCGTTGATTGCCGGGCTGGGGCCGATGTATGCAAGGTCGATTTGATTGGCGAACATGGCCTCGATCTCGTCCGGCCCGGCGTTGAACACCTTAGGCTGGAGGACGACCCCGGCGGGCATTGCCTTGGCGAAGTCGCCGTGGCTGATGCCGATGATCGCTTGGCTGTGGGTTAAGTTTGGAAAGTAGCCCACCCGCAGGGGAACGGTGGGGACAGCCGTCGGTTGACCGGAGGATAGCAGGGCGCACCCGGCCAGCGCGACCACCCCAAGCAGGCAAGCGGCACGGCGGAGCATGAATGGGGACGCTCGACGCAACATTCCTGCTCTCTCCCGCCTAAGGACCAGGGGCCGCAGCAAAGGAAAAAAGGCCCGTCCGCGTCGATTCTCAGCTCGATTATACCGGAGGAGGAGGAGGGGCGCACGCGGAAGAGGAAGGAACTGAGGGCGATCTCCCGTGATTGCCCCCCTGCCGTTCGAGCCCTGTGGTTCGTTCTGCCTCCCGTGCCGCAGGATGGCAATCCCTTCTCTGGCACCCCTCTTCTTCACCCTGCGAAGCGGACCATCCCGACGCTGGGCGCCAGCCTCCTTTGGGACAACGCCGCAGAGAGACCGGGACGTGCCCTCTCGATCCCGAGAGGTGCCGGAGGAGGGTTGAATTGGGGGGAGCGAACTTGATTCTTGGCAGATGCAAATCCAACTATGTATAATGCCGCCATGAACCTCGAACGGGCCTCCGCGCGCGCAGTCCAGCTTCGCCGCGAAATCAACTACCACAACTACCGGTACCACGTCCTCGATTCTCCTGTGGTTTCGGATGCCGAATACGATCGGCTACTTGCCGAGCTCCGGGACCTGGAGCAGAAGTATCCCCAACTCCTCACCCCGGACTCTCCCACTCAACGGGTCGGAGGCCAGGTCCTGGACAAGTTCGTGCGGGTGCGGCATCCCGCCCCGATTCTCAGCCTGGCGAACGCCTTTTCTCCAGAAGACGTGCGCGCCTGGTATGACCGAATCCGGCGTCTGGATCGGCGGGTGGAGGGCTCCGCTTTCGTGGTGGAGCCGAAGATTGACGGGTTGACGGTGGTGCTGCACTACGAGGGCGGAGCTTTCGTCTTGGGAGCCACACGCGGTGATGGGGAGGTGGGAGAAGATATCACTCCCAACCTGCGCACCGTCCGCTCCGTCCCGCTGAGCATCCCGGTCGATCCCCACAGCCGGCTTCCCCCTGCGGTGCGAATGGTTGTGCGCGGGGAGGCCTTTTTCCCTGTCAGGGACTTCCAGAACTTCAATGAGCAACTGGCTCGGGAGGGCGAGCGAACGTACGTCAACCCACGGAATGCGGCTTCGGGTGCGCTCCGCCAGCTGGACGCCCGTCTCACCGCCTCCCGGCCGATCGACCTGCTCTGCTATGCGATCGTCGCCTTGGAAGGGATGCCGCCGCCGTCGGGGCAATGGCAAACGCTCGAAATGTTGAGATCTTTCGGGTTTCCTGTGACCTCCGACGCCCAGCGCTGCCATGACCTGGAGGAGGCGATCGCGGCCTGTGAATCCTGGGTGGATCGTCGAGAGCTGCTCCCGTTTGAAGCAGACGGGATGGTCATCAAGCTAGACGATCTGCCGCTCGCAGTCTCTCTGGGTTTTGTGGGCAAGGATCCGCGAGGATCCATTGCCTTCAAGTTCCCGGCCAGCGAGGTCTCGACCCGGCTCCTGGACATCGGGGTCAATGTGGGACGCACGGGGGTGCTGACGCCCTACGCGATCCTCGAGCCGGTCGCCGTAGGAGGGGTGACGGTGAGCAAGGCCACCCTTCACAATTTTGACTTCATCCGCGAGCGGGACATTCGCAAGGGCGACCGAGTGCTGGTGAAGCGAGCCGGGGAGGTCATCCCCTATGTGATTGGCCCCATCGCCGATGCGCGCACCGGGTCGGAGCGTGTCTTCTCGCCGCCCAGGGTCTGCCCCTCCTGCGGAGAGCCGGTCGAGCATCTCCCCGGCGAGGTCGCCTGGTATTGCGTCAATGCCTCCTGCCCCGAACAGCTCATTCGCAATCTGGCGCATTTTGCCTCCCGAGGGGCCATGGATATTGAGGGCCTGGGTATCAAGATCGTCGAACAGCTCGTCCAGGCCTCGCGGGTGAAGGATCTGGCGGACTTGTACCGGCTGCAGGCGAAGGACTTGCTGACGCTGGAGGGTTTCGCTGAGAAGAAGGCCTCCAATCTGCTGGAGGCGATCAGCGCCTCGCGGGAGCGCCCCCTTTCCCGGATGATTGCGGCGCTGGGCATTCGCGGGGTGGGGGAGGTTGTAGCCGGCGATTTGGCGCGCTCCTTCGGGGATCTGGACCGCTTTCAGTCCGCGACGGCGGAGGATCTGGAGGGTATCGAGGGAATTGGACCCAACACGGCCCAAGCCATCGTGGATTGGCTCAGCCGCGAGGGAAACAAGAAAGTCCTGAAGAAACTGAGGCGGGATGGCGTTTGGCCGCGTTCGGAGAGGGTGTCCACGACCAGCGGAAAGCTCAAGGGACTGACCTTCGTGATTACGGGCACCCTGGCGGATCTGTCTCGAGAAAAAGCCAAGGCGCTGATTGAGGCCAACGGAGGAAAGGTCACCGACAGCGTGAGCCGCAAGACAAGCTACCTGCTGTGCGGGGAATCGCCCGGGTCCAAGCTTGAAAAGGCGAAGGAGCTGGGTGTACCGATTCTCGCTGAGAACGACCTGCAGCGGCTCATTCGCGGCCGGTGACCCACTTCGACCGCCGCGGGGGCTCGGTTCCGGAACTGGAGCCCGGCGGGTCCGTTTCGCCTCTCGGGAGGAAAGTCACAGTCGACGAAATGCGCAACAGGTTGGATGAAAGCAGGTCCGTATGGCTAGACGTCCGCTAGACCCGATATCCCAGCGTATTGCCGCCGTCCAAGAACGCTTCCAACGGCTCACGCAGGCCGGTCTCTATTACTACAACCTGCCGGTGGCCGAACTGAGGGGGGGCTCGCGAGTAGTGGTCGGTGGGCGCGAGCTGGGGATGTACGCCTCCTACAGCTACCTGGGCCTCTTGGGACATCCTCGGATTGCCGCCGCAGCGAAAGAAGCCGTCGACAAGTTTGGCACAGGCACGCACGGCGTGCGCCTCCTCGCCGGAACACTGACGCTTCATCGTGAGCTTGAGAAGGCGATTGCGGACTTCAAGGACACGGAGGATGCGGTCACCTTCTCCTCGGGATATGTCACTAACCTCACGCTGGTGTCCACCCTGCTCGGACGGCGCGACGTGGTCCTATGCGACAAGCTGAATCACGCGAGCATCGTGGATGGGTGCCTCCTGTCGGGTGCGAAATTCTGGCGTTTTCGGCACAATGACACCGGTGATCTCGAGCGTCTGCTGCGGAAGGCACCCGCCTCTGCAGCCAAGCTGGTTGCCGTGGACGCTGTCTTCAGCATGGACGGAGACATCATCGATCTGCCGGCAGTTGCCTCCTTGTGCCAGCGCTACGGAGCCTGGTTGATGGTGGACGAAGCCCACTCGCTGGGGGTCCTGGGAAAGGGCGGCCACGGGATTGAGGAGCACTTTGGCCTGCGGGACGCAATTGATTTCAAGATGGGGACGCTCAGCAAGGCAATCCCGTCGGTCGGTGGTTATGTGGCGGGGCGCAGGGATCTGATTTCCTATCTTCGCCACACCGCCCGGGCTTACATTTTCTCAGCCGCTCTCCCGCCGGCCCAGGCCGCCGCGGCCAAGGAGGCCATAGCCATAATCTGCGACGAGCCGGAGAGAGTGGAAAGACTGCAGCACAACTCACAGCGGTTCCTCTCCGGGCTCAAGTCCGCCGGATTCGACACCCTGCTCAGCCAGACCGCAATTGTCCCGATCCTATGCGGAGAGGACGAGCAGGCCTTCCAGATGACCCGGGCCTGCCATGAACAGGGGATGTTCGTTCTTCCCGTGGTTTCGCCTGCCGTGCCGGAGGGGCTGGCCCGCCTGCGGGCGACGGTCACCGCGGCCCATGAGCCGGCAGAGATCGATGAAGCCGTCGAACTGCTGGCTCGCGCTGGCCGCAGTGTTGGGGTGTTGTCTTAGCCCGTTCGGGACCCTGGCGCGCCAAGAGCTCTTGTTTTCAATTTGACCTCAAACTTGCGCCGCACAGGGTGCGATTCTGCCTCCCGCCGTTGGGTGCGTTTGGGGCGGCCGGGTGAGGCGCCGCGGAATCCGCGCTGACCGATCGGATGGGATGATCTTGCCTCCTCGCGCGGAACGAGACTGACCCGCGCGAACTCGTGGGAGCATTTGGCAAGACGAGGTTTCTCGGCCGGAAGGTCACGAACGGACGGCCTGGGGTCTGATGCCGCTCGAAACTGGAGCGGGTTGGGTCACCGGTCCTTGCGGGAGGGAAGCCATGAGGCCTCCGTGCCTGAAATTGAAACCGCAACGAGAGAAGTCGGTGCTGCGTCATCATCCCTGGGTTTTCTCGGGCGCGGTCGATCAGACGCTCGGGTCCCCCGCCCCCGGCCAGACCGTGGAGGTCTATTCCTCTGAAGATCAGTGGCTGGCACGGGCGGCCTTCAGCCCTCACTCGCAGATCGTGGCACGGGTTTGGACCTGGGACGAGGCTGAAACCATCGACGCCGGATTCTTCCAACGCCGGATCGAAGCCTCTGCGAACCGGCGCACCTGGCTCCAATCTTCCACCGATGGGATCCGCCTGGTCAATGCGGAAAGTGATGGCCTGCCCGGGCTGGTTGTCGACCGGTACGGACGGTTCCTGGTCGTGCAGTTCCTGAGCGCAGGCCCGGAACACTGGAAGGGGGAGATCGTGAGCGTCCTGCGGTCGATGGAAGGCATTTCGGGCCTCTACGAGCGGTCGGACGTAGAGGTCAGGGAGAAAGAGGACCTGCCTCAAACGGCGGGTATCCTGTGGGGAGAGACGCCTTCTGGCCCAGTCGAAATCGTCGAGGGCCAATGGCGCTTTCTGGTGGATATCCAAGGTGGACAAAAGACCGGGTTCTATTTGGATCAGAGGGAGAGCCGAGCGGCGGTCCGTGACCTTGTTCGCAGTCTCCTGCCAGGGTCCCAAGTGCTGAATGCCTTCGCCTACACGGGAGCCTTCGCCGTTGCCGCCCTGGCGGGCGGGGCGGCGAGGGTGATCAACGTGGACTCGTCTGCCGCCGCGCTGGGCCTGGCAAAGCAGAATCTCGCGCTCAACCAACGATCGGCCGGAAGAGAGGATTTCATTGAGGGGGATGTCTTTCGAGTCCTGCGCGAGTATCGCGACTCGGGCACGAGCTTCGATGGGATCATCCTCGACCCCCCCAAGCTGGCGCCGTCCAGTTCGCAGGTCCCGCGTGCCGCGCGCGCCTACAAAGATCTCAACTGGCTCGCCTTCCGGCTGACACGCCCGGGAGGTTGCGTGGTCACCTTTTCCTGTTCAGGGGCCGTGAGTGAAGACCTGTTTCAGAAGATCGTGTTTGGGGCTTCAATTGACGCGGGCAGAGAGGTGCAGATCCTGGGAAAGCTGCGTCAGTCCAGCGACCATCCTGTCCGCCTCAGCTTTCCGGAAGGAGCCTACCTGAAGGGCTTGATTTGCCGCGTCGAGCAATAGCCTGCAAGGCCGGGTGAGAGGGGCAGGCCAAGCAGCTGGGGGTCCCCGCCCCTTGGGAATGGATCTATTGGAGTGGCAGGAGCGCCGTTTGACGACACCTGTCGTGTTCGCAACGTTTGTATGATACAATTGGCCAGGGTGGCGCTGTTCTTCTGTTTGGACTTGTCCGTTTCCAGCCCCTTCAAGCTGAGGTAAGAGATGTCAATTTTGGTAAAGGAGAAAAGGACCGAAACAAGAGTGGATCCCCGCGTGAGGCGGACCCGCAAGCTGCTTATGGAGGCGTTCCTGGGGTTGATGAAGGAGCAGAGCTTCCGTTCCATCACCATCCAGGGCATCGCCGCGCGGGCAGGGGTCAATCGAGCCACTTTCTATTCGCATTTTGAGGACAAGTACGACCTGCTGAACGCATTCGTGTGCGAGGGCTTTGAGGAGTGGGTCTCGAAAAGGGTCAGCTCGGCGGATGGATTTAGCCGCGCTCGGCTGCGTCTCCTGGTGGCGACCGTGTTTGAATTCCTGGCCGAGGTGGATGCGCACTGTGCCCAAGCCACCCAGCTGATTGAACCGATGTTTGCGAGCGCCGTCCAGCAAGAGCTCAATACTCTTCTCTTGAGTTGGCTGAGGCCGGTCCCTCCCGAAATCCTGCCCGCCTGGCACTTGCCCGAGACGGCGGCCCTGGTTTGGAGTTGGGCCATCTTCGGGGCGGGGATCAAGTGGAGTCGCGAAGGCGGTAACCTCACCGCGGATGAGATGGCCGCGGAGCTCTTGGAAGTGCTCCTGCCCGAAGGCCGCTGATCCCCCCAGCTCGGGCTCTGCTCGGGCCGCAAAAAGGAGCGGCGTCGGGGGTCTTTTTCTGCCCCTGGCGCCGCTTGGCTGGTTATCTCGAGAAGGCCGAGCTTCCCCAAGCGGTCTGGTTGAACACCGGTTGACTTTCGCCCGGGGACCTACTTGTCCGCGATGTGCAGGATGATTCGCCCGCGGCCGTGGCGCGTCTCGCTCTGAGCTTGGGCCTTTCCGGCTTCGGAGAGCGGAAACAGCGGGCCGAGGACCGGGCGGATTTGTTTGGACTCGATCAACTCGGTGATTTGGTGCAAGTGTTCCGGAGCGGCCCTCCCGGTAGTGGCGACGCGGATCCCCATGGCCTTGGCCTTGTCCTGGCGGACCTGACCGGCAATGGACACCAGGACTCCGCCGGGACGAAGTACCTGCAGGGAGCGATCGATAACGTCCCCACCGACCGTGTCGATGACCACATCGACGTCTCGCACGGCGTTTTCAAATGGAACCGCCCCATAATCGATTGCCTGCTCGACTCCGAGGGAGTGCAGGAAATCAATATTGGCTGCCGACGAGGTCCCTATGACGCGCGCGCCTTTCCAGTGGGCCAGCTGCACGGCCAGGGCCCCGACGCCGCCGGCTGCTCCCTGCACGAGGACCCGCTGCCCGGATTGCACTTCCGCCGCGACGATCACGGCGCCCCATGCCGTCAAGGCACCGACCGGCAAGGTTGCCGCCTGGTCAAAGCTGAGGATGTCGGGTCTGGGGGCCAGACCACTTTCCAGCGCGACCCCGTACTCGGCGTACGCGCCCGAGACGAAACCGTAGACGGCTTGGCCCGGCCGCAAAGCGTTGGTCCCCGGGCCGGCCGTTGCCACCACCCCGGCCCCATCCAGTCCGGGCGTCCAGGGGAAAACTAGAGGTTGCCACGCTTTGGTCAACCCGGCCCGCATTTTCCAATCCACAGGGTTGACCCCCGCGGCGAACATGCGAACCACCACTTCACCCGCTTTGGGTTCCGGACGAGGGGCCGGTTCAAGGACGAGACGCTCCGGTCCGCCGTAGTCATGCACGCGTATGGCCATCATCATCTGAGCAGACATCGGCTATCCTCCCGGGGCAGGTTTTTCGGAAGCGCCAACGAGCCTCTTCGATCGCGGGGTTTCCATCACCCGATCAATCAAGCCATATTGAACTGCCTGCTCGGCACTCAGGAAAAAGTTGCGCTCGGTGTCCCGGACGATCACATCCAGCGGCTGCCCCGTGTGAAGCGACATGATTTCGTTCAGGCGGCTCTTGAGCCGCAGGATCTCGCGCGCCTGGATCTCAATCTCCGTCGCTTTCCCCTGAGCTCCCCCCAGCGGCTGGTGCATGTGGATGGTGGCGTGCGGCAGGGCATAGCGTTGGCCTTTGGTCCCCCCCGTCAGGAGCACTGTGCCGAAAGAAGCCGTCACGCCAACGGCCAAGGTGGCGATCGGATTCGGGATCATCTGCATCGTGTCGTAGATCGCCATGCCCGAATAGATGACCCCTCCCGGTGAATTGATGTACATCTGGATGGGCGCCTCTGGATCCTGTTGACTCAGGTAGACCAGCTGGGCCACGATGGAATTGGCCGTCTGATCATTGATCTCATCCCCGACGAAGACAATTCGATGGCGCAGCAGAAGAGAGTAGATATCAAAGGCTCTTTCTCCGCGTTCTGTCATTTCTGTCACCATCGGAATGGCGGACCAGGGTACTTTCTCTGGATACAGAAACGTCATGGTGTAACCTCCGGTTTTGCAGTTCCGGCCCTCCGTCACAGATGGAGGGCGGAGAATTTCCCATAGGGCGTCGAGGCGGCCATCAGGAGAAGTATAGCCGTCATGGCCATGCTGCTGTACTCTCGCCGACGCAGGTGAGTGAAGGAGGCACCCAACATTACCAGGACCAGCCCGGCCGCGGAGGCGTAAGCCAACGCAAGACGCCACTCAGAGAGGGCAGGATCAATCCGGCCGCCGCCAAGACTTCCAGCAGCCCGATGACCTTGACCGCTGGCGCTGAGAAATGCGCCACCCAGCCCATGCGGACGGCCAGTTTCTCCCTAGGCTGGGAAAGTTTCATTGACCCGGCCATCACGAATACTACCGCCAGAACCGCCTGCAGGATCCAGATGACCAACAGTATTTCTCTAAACACTTAAGCCCCTGCCCCCGGGCAGAATTCATGGTACAAGTTAGCCTGAACGAAGACGCCGGCGGCGTGTGAGGCCCCGGCGTGTGGCCAGCGGTCGCTCGCTGACAACCGAAGGATAACACTCTCGGGCCGTCCGCGTCAACCGCGGGCGGCCCGTTTCGTTGGAGGTGCCGAGTGGGCAAGAGGATGACCGTCGGGCAGGCGGAGCGCCGACTCGCGTGGCATGCTAAAGCCAACGTGTCAGAATACGTGCGCACAGTTGTTGAGAACACCAGCCTCGAGGCAGATCTTCGAAAGATCCGACGATCGTTCGAATTGCCTCTTGCGGACTGGAAAGAATACCTCGCGTATGTCAATGACCGTCTGGCCCATCAGGACTTTGACACCCTGGCTGAATTCAAGCGCCAGATAGATTCAATCGTGTCCGCTCACCACGTAGAGAAATGGCGCGGGGAGGTGGAGGCGTGGGCACTATATGGGACGCCTCCCCGGGTGGTTGGCAGATCGGGATTTCCCGGCATCGCCTATTCGCGCCGCTCTGACGGAATTTTCCTGCCCACAATCGTGATTCCGGAAGACTTCGATGCCTCCAACCCCCACGCTCAAGCCTTCCTCATGGCGCTGCAGTGGCACGTGGATCCTTGCCCTCAACCGATCCGGGTTGGGGTCAAGATGGACTTTCGGCCCGTCTGGGAGTGGTATAAGCGTCACCCCAACTTCTCCCAACGCAAACTCGCCGAGCACCTGGGCTATACGCGCCCCTACCTCAATCGCAGGCTGAAAGAACTAGATACAGATTAGCCCTCATCTGTAAGCGACAAGACCAGTACAACCCCTTAGACTAACCTCATTGTCGGCATTGGAAACCGAAGGAGGCTGGTCGCATGGGTCGTTATCGGCGATTCGCGTTTCTTGTCAACGGGGATGAGCGCGCCAGAATAAGGACGCTCGCCGAACGACTGCAGCGGAGTGAATCCGATGCAGTTCGCCTCATCGTCCGCGAAGCCGTGCGGCAGCTCGATGTTTCTGTCATCCCCTCCACTGACCAACTACGCCCTCCAGGAGCGGGCGGCCGTGCGGCCGGCGAGCCATGAGGAAACGAGCGCGCGCTCCGCGCCCTGCGCCCGTGGCCGAGCGCCCGAGAGGTGAGGCGGTGATCCGCTGCCTGGTTGCGCTTAATGCCGCCGTTGATGAGGCGAACAAGAGAGAGCGTCGGCGATGACGGACAATGAAGCGCCAATGGGGAGCGACTCAGCGGTCGAGGCGGAGCATGACTGGATTATCTGCGACGGTTGCGACGAGCGGGTTGATCGCGCCACGTTGAATCCTCTGGATCCTGTCTGCCCTCATTGTGGCTGGTCGCTGTGGCCGGTCCCGGAGCGTGCCGGATGAGCGCCGGCTGCGAGATGTCATCCTGGCCTCCAGCCCGATCCAGAGCCTTTTGGCGAACCAAGCGACCTATCATCAGCACGTCGGGCGACCGCCGAAGGTGAAGCAGATGGCGTAGAATGTAGGGGATCGAAACCCCCCGCGACGGTTGAACGTCCGGGCGGAGGCCAGTGCGATACGGGCGCACGGCAGCCACACTCCAGCACAACCGGGCCGTCGGCGTCGATCACTGGCGGCCCGTTAGCTTTATGGAAGGTGCACATGCCACAAAAGCCGATCGTGCTCAACACGACGCTTGAGTATTTCCAAAACTGGCTCGAGCAGAAGACAGCCTGGCCTAGCGTGCTGCGAGTGGGCACGAGACTTGTCACCCTCCAAAGGGCCACCGCCCGGCCGCTTGGGCCTGGACACATTGAGAGTTCAATTGATGCCACATGGAGCCAACCAGCGAGGAGAAGGCGCTCAACCAGTTACGGTGCCGAGGGCCTACTGCGCGGGTGCATCGTGTTCAGGCTAGACGCCCTCGGCCCCAGCCGAGTGGGGTTGCAGCCGCGTCTGCGATACGAGCCCGTTCGCGCCTACTACCATGAGCTGCTGCATGACATTGCGGCCCGCTGGCCCCGGTCGGTTGCGCACCCTCGCAAATCTCAAGCCCCCTCAGCTCCTCGCAAATCGCAGCCCAACAGGCGGGAGGTCGCCCAAGCAAGGGAACGGAAGGAGGCAAGGCTCGAGGCAGCCACGCAGAGAAGGAAGCGCCTGGCTAAACAAGCTGTGCGCCTCTATCATGAGGATCCGGAGCCATCCTGGAAGAAGGTTGGCCGGAAACTAGGCTACTCAACGCGCACGCTCAGGATGTGGAGGAGCGAGTTTGACCTGAATTGACCTGGCCAGAGCAACAGAGCGGCAAACAGCGGAACGGCAGCGGCATAACTATTGTCGCTGCCGCTTTGTTTCTGTAGGATGACTGCAAAGAACGAAGAACGCGGAGGTGCAATGCCAAGGATCACTGTTGTGCTTCGTCCGGAGGAACGTAAGGGCTGAGAGGATTCGCGAAGGTAGGAACTAGGAGGCAAAAATGGCCTGGATGATGAACCTGCACGTAATGGAAAATCCGAACTCAACTCCGTGGGGTATCGCCGCGGAGGTCTTTGGCGAGAGGGTGGGTCGCCCTTCGCCCATTGTGCTCGCCACGACTTCGACCCAGCAGTTGTTTCTGGCGTGCGGTCCGGTGATGCTCACCGGCCTAATCGGTGTGGTCACGACCGTTTTCGATGCCGCGGCCAGCTTGCTAAGATTTTGGATTGGCACCTCGGGCTCAACGGACATCTGCGCCGCCTCAGCCACGCTAGCCTCGGCCGCGGTGGGAACGGTCGCCTATATCACTGGCGTCTTTTGTACAGCCTGCCAGATCTGCAAAACGATGATCATCTTGCCCTTTCTTCATGGCGACCCATTCACGGCGACCGTTGGTTATTCGACGTCCGTTGTCTTTGTGGGATCATAGGATGACCCGAGGAGGAATCAACGGTCAAGAGCGGGTCTTTGTTGCCTAAACAACAGAAGCCCTGGAATGTGGGTGAGCGGGTCTCTTCAAGAGCGTATTCAACCAAGCGCGGGCTCCGCAGGGAGCCCGCGCTGCAGTGGAGATGGCGGGAATCGAACCCGCGTCCGAGAAGTTTCGACCGAGGACCTCTACAGGCTTAGTCGGCTTTTGGTTCTCGCGGATCGGTCCCCAGTCGACGGGGGAAGCACGATCCGCCAGCCGCTGGAGCCCGAAAGCCCCTCTTTCGCGCGCTTAGCAGCCTCGCGCGCGGCACCCCGCCATTGTGGCGCCCGACCCTCCCCCGGGCAGAGACGGGAGGAGGCGGACGTGGCCTCCGCTGGAGGCCAGACCCTATCCCGCGCGGTTAGGCTGCGAGGGGCAGGGTCGCGTAAGTGTGATTGGCACTTGAAGGTTTGCGCTGATTTTGCGAGGTCGGCGCCTCTCGGCCTGCCATCCGGGGCCAGCCGCTTCCGTCGAAGCCTGTCATCCCCGTGAAGTAGATTATACCTCCTCCGTCCAGGCCCCGTCCGGGAAGGTACTGACCCCGGCCTGCTTTCCCACCATCTTGTACATGTGCACGCCGCTGAAGGGCTCGCCCAGCACCCCGTCGTGGATTGCCCAGCTCCGTCCCAGGATCGTCTGGCTGGCTTCCGGCTGACGGAAAACATTGGAGCCATCCAGGCGGCGCAGCAGGTCGCCATCCTTCCGGAAGCGGGTGTCGATGCTTTCCATCCAACGCCGGCCCTGCTGGTAGGCAAAACCATAGCGCTCGAAGATCACCGCGTTGTGGTAGAAGAGGGGCTCGGCGAAGAACAAGTCTCTTCCCAGGCGGGACACGAAGGCCTCAAAGGCAAGGATGGAATGGGGCAGGATCCTCAAACCACGGCGCACCTGCCCGGGCGCAAGTCCCGCGGCCCGAGCCGCTTCCTCGGCGGGCAGGTTGCGCCCAAGGACGCCGAAGTGGGTGCGCGATCCGTCGCTCGTTCGGTCGGTTTCGAACCGCGGCGAGGCCGGGTCATTGACCACGTAGGCCATAACCAGGATCTGCCCATTTATGGTGTCCGTCAGCTGGGCGTAGAGAATCGGATCGATCGCGCCCGCCGCGTGGCGGAGATCCACCTCGACCACGCTGCCATCCGTCTTGGCGGTCACGGTGAGCAGGCGAGAACCGCCCGCGTCGGCGTAGGTCACGGGATCGATGTGGAACTGGTCCAGAAGGACGGAAGGGATGAAGGTCGCGTAGAACCGGTCTCGCTCGGGAGGCGACAGGCGGTTGATGCGGGCGATGGAAGTGGAAGTGCTCATCCGAGCCGTTCCTTACGCGTCCTTCTTGATCGACGAAGCTAGCGTCTGCGCCGAACGGCACGTGACATTTCGCGTTCCGCCTCGCGGCGAGCGATGGCCTGGCGCTTGTCGTAGCTCTTGCGCCCGCGCGCCAGGGCGATCTCCAGTTTCGCGCGGCCGCTGCGTAGGTACATTCGCAGTGGGATCACGGTGAGCCCCTTCTGCTGCTGGGCAACCGTCAGCTCCGTGATCTCTCGTCGGTGAAGGAGCAGGCGCCGATTGCGCAGGGGATCATGGTTCATGCGGCTGGCCGGGTCGTAGATCGCAATGTGAGCATTGTGAAGCCAAGCCTGCCCCTCTTCCACGCGCACGTAACCCTCCCGAAGGTTGACTTGGCCGGCGCGGACCGACTTGATCTCCGTTCCTTGGAGGGCCAGTCCCGCCTCCAGACGTTTGAGGATGTCATAGTCGTGCAGGGCCTTGCGGTTTGTGGCGACGACCTTGATCGACTTCTCCATCTCGGGTCTCTTCGTCTCAGGCGACCCGATGATGGGTCTTGGCGCGCGGATTCCGGTAAACCTCCGGGTTTGCGCAGTGCCCGAGCGGCCGGTTCTCGAGGCCGGCCAGGACATTCTCACATGCCAATTCCATCATCCGGCGCCGAGCTCCCGCAGCCGCCGAGCCGATATGAGGCAGGATCAGGCAATTGGTGAGGCCGAAAAGAGGATGGTCTGCCGGCAGGGGCTCAGGGTCCGTGACGTCCAGGCCGGCCCCGCCCAGGTGGCCCTGTTTGAGGGCGCTGAACAAAGCCTCCGTATTGACAATTGCCCCGCGAGCCGTGTTGATGAGGATGGCGCCCGTCTTCATGCGCGCGAAGCGCGAGGCATCCATCAACCCTCTCGTCTCTTCGGTCAGCGGAACATGAAGGCTGACAAAGTCACTCTCGCTCAACAGGTCGTCCAGCAGGAACCGCTTCGCTTGGAGTTCTGCCTCGATTTCGGGATGGCGCCCAGGGTCCGTGTACAACAATCTCATGCCGAATCCGTGGGCCCTGCGCGCCACGGCCTGTCCGATCTGCCCAAATCCAACGATTCCGAGCGTCGCGCCTTGCAGGTCCTTTCCCAGCCAGCCGGTCGCAGACCACCCCGGCCAACGGCCGGAGCGGGCATCTTGGGACGCCTCCGGTAAGCGGCGCGCCACCGCGAGCAGCAGCGCCAGGGCCAGATCGGCAGTAGCCTCGGTCAGGACAGTCCGCAGGCTCCCAACCGGAATGCCGCGCCGTGTGCACTCGGCCAGATCGACATTGTCCAGCCCGACCGCCACATTGCTTACCACTCGAAGGCGGGGTGCCCGGGCAAGGAAAGGAACGTCCACCTTGTCCGACAGCAGGGTGAGGATCCCTTCGGCTTGCTCCAACAGCTTTCCGGCCTGCTCCTGAGGCTGACCTGCGAGGACGTTCACTTCGCAGGTATCCGCCAGCGGGCGAAGCCATTCTTCGGGGAAGGCGTGAGTGGTCAGAACCTGATGTTTGAGTGGCATGACTCCATCAACCATGATGGTTCCACGAATTGCAGGGGAGGAGCAAACGCTCGCTCGCCAGTATAATAGCATGCCAAACGGAGTTGAAGGGCTCCTGGATCGGAAGAGGATCCGGGCGGTTTTTTTGCCTGTTGATAGAGGTCCGTGCGTGGTTTCTTTAGCAGCGGAGGTCAACTTTGAGTCGGGTCGTTAACCCCAACAACGGAGGACGTCAGCGTTCCCATCTGATGAAGTCAATAGCCATGGCTTTGCGGGTCATGGCCGAGAAGCGCGAAATCGACGAAGAAGGTCGCGACATCGCCGCGTTTCTGATTCTTGCTCTCGATGAAATCTGGCGCAGCGTAAACCAATCCGCTTTGGCCTGGGAGAAGAGGGACTACTGGGTCAAGGCCGATCAGTTTCGCGAGCAGTGGCGATGGGTGGACCGTTTGGCGGAGCAGTTGAAAGACGCGCTCAATTCCCAGTCTTGGGACGAGCTGGTGAGAGGGTTGACCCTCTTGGCGACCAAGATGGGAGGGGTCGCCATCCCCAAAAGGATGCCAACGCCGCGCCCCTGGAGCGGGGCGTGGGGTCAAAAGGGATCCCAGGTCGACGGTAGCTGAAGGACCAGCGCCCGGGGTCATGGGGGAACTGGCCGGCAAGGGGTTTTCCTGCCATGGCTGGCCCAGGCCCATGGGCCAGCCGGAATCTCTTCGGCATCTTCGCAGCGGTTGTGTCCGCCGGCGATTGCGCTGGCCCGGATCCGAAGCCAAGGCCCCCTCCCCGGAGGCCGGGCGGTGGTCTCATTGCGCCTGTCTTGCTCTCGGGACGCGGGGGTGGTCTGAGGGCCTGAGGCGGCCGGCGAGCCTGCGAATTGGGAATCGGGTTCCTTGGCAGGCGTGGGCTTGAGCCTTGTGGAAACCCGCTTCCGCTCAGGGAACGGTCTCCCCGTCGTCGAATCCTTTGCCGCAAATTTGAAGGGGCGACCTGCCCCGGCGTCCGGGGGTCTACTTGCCGCCCCCGCCTCGCGGCCGGGTTGCGTACTCCCGAAAGGTCGCCATTAGGTACCCCGGCAGTCGCCCGGAAATGGTCACGCCCGAAGCGCTGTGCGTGACGGAGTCGACCAACCCCAGCTGATGGAAGAGGTGGATGAGCTTGCCTGCCGTGTGGGGCAGGCGAACCCTCACGGGAGTGAGCGTCTCATACAGGGCGCTCTCAATTCGCGCCAGTAGAACCGGCACGCCATCGCCCCGCAGCGCGGAGGTCAGAACCGCCGAAGGGTTGGGCGAGAGCTGGGCACGGGTTTCTTCCGGGAGGGGGAGCCGGTCAATCTTGTTCAAGGCCGTCACGATCGGCACATCGACGATTTCCAGGTCCTGCAAGGTCTGATGAACCGCCTGTGCCTGTTCGGCCGCATTGGGGTGGGTGATATCGACCACGTGCAGGAGAAGGTCCGCCTCACCGATCTCTTCCAGGGTCGCGCGGAAGGCCGCCACTAGGGTGGCAGGAAGCTTCTGGATAAAGCCGACCGTATCCGTGAGCAGAGCCGGGTGCCCCTGGGGGAGCCGGATCCGGCGCGTGGTTGGATCGAGCGTAGCGAACAGTTGGTCGGCCGTATAGACCTGGGTGTGAGCGATGGCGTTCAGGAGCGTGCTCTTGCCCGCATTGGTGTACCCGACCAAGGCGACCACCGGGATCCCGGACCTCTTCCTCTGGAGTCGGTGCCGGCTCCGGTGAGCGCGGACTTTCTCGAGCTCACGCCGCAGATGAGCGATATGGCGTGCGACTTCGCGGCGATCGATCTCGAGCTGGGTCTCACCCGGACCGCGTAGCCCGACCCCCCCGGTCCCTCCGCGTCCGGCGGCCCCTCCTGCCTGTCGAGGCAGGTGGGGCCACGCCCGCGTGAGGCGAGGCAAGCGGTACTGGTACTGGGCCAGCTGGACCTGTAGGGCACCTTCCCGGCTGTGGGCGTGCTGGGCGAAGATGTCAAGAATCAACGCGGTCCGATCCAGGACCCGCACCTCCTCCCCCAGGGCCCTTTCGATCTCGCGCAGATGGCGCGGCGCGAGCTCTTCATCGAAGATAACGACTTCGGCCCCCGTCTCCAGCACCTTCTGGCGCAACTGCTCCACTTTCCCAGAGCCGATCAGGGTGTTGGCATCTGGCTTTTCGACGCGCTGGTAGTCCTGGCCAACAACCATCAGGCCCGCCGTCTCGCTCAGCTGAGCCAGTTCGGCCAGACTGTCTCGCAGGGTTAGGAGAGGGGAGGTGCCTTTGTGCTCGACGCCAAAGAGAAAGGCCCTCTCCTTAGGAGGGGAGGTAGGAGCCGGGACCTTAGGCATGTCGTCTGTGGGGAATCCTCGGCGCGCGGAGACTTTTTCGCCCTGGGGGCCAATCCGGGCAGAGTCGACCCGGGTTCAACCCAGCGAGTGCTGGCAGGACAAAGTCAGGAAGTGGCATGCACGGCTCGCAGGGCGATGGGGATTGCCAAAATCAGGAGGACCAGAGTGACGGCATAAACGACGAGACCTCTCGCCAGGCGCGCCCTGTCCCCCATCGAGCGCCATCTCGCAGGGAGGTGGCCCGTTCCGGCGGCCAGCAGCCCGAGAATCCCATGCAGGAACCGATACAGCGGCCACTGGCCCTCGGTCAGCCCCAAGCCGACCAAGAGAATTAGGCCCAGCAGGACCTGCAAGTCAAGCAGGCCACTGTAGGCGGAAGCCAGGACAAGCAGGCCGCGTGTGTAACGCCCTTTGCGGTCCAGGACGATCGCGGTGATGATCAGCCCCGCCACGGCGAAGGCGAGAATGACATACCGAATCAGCGAGTGGACGGTCAGGAGGGTGTCCAGGAATCTCACATTGGCCCTTTCCGATCGCTTGCGGAAAAGAATGGGCTAAGGCCCTCTTGAGACATAGGCGCTTCTCTTCCTTTCCGCCAGTTCTTTCTCCCGTCCCACATCTTCCTGTGACCCCCTGGGCCAGGCCAGGGGGGCGGACAAGGGGAATGCGTTTCTAATCCGCCTGGCCGTACCTCACATCGTACCCAGTGGCCCCGCTCGGGAAGGGATCGGTGTAATCCGCAAACTGGAGCGCGCCGGATCCGTCTACAGCACGCACCGTCAGCCGGTGGGACCCCGGGTTGGCTGGGAGGTGAGCCCGCCAGATCACCCAGGCCAGTTGAGAAAGGGGCGGTTTGAGCTCGGCCGGGACCCAATCCCCCTCATCGACTTGGACTTCGACCTTTTGAATCCCTCGCCCTCCGGCGTAGGCGATCCCTCCGACCTCGATGGCACCGGTCTCGCTCAAGGTCGCATCCATCACGGAGGTGGTGTGTACGAAAGCATCCTTGTCCCAACCGCGTTGTTCCCAATACCCTGCGAAGGGCTGGCTCACCGCCTCGATCTTCTGAATCCACTTGGGGTTCTTCATCCCGTGCCGGTTGGGGGTGTACAAGCGCGCAGGGAAGCCGTGCTCCGGGGGCAGAGTGGCCCCGCCCATCGCGTAGCACAGTCTGGTTTCCGGGTCCAGGGCTGAGTCCAGCGGCAGGGACTCGGAGTAGCCGTCGACGCAGTCGAAGCGGATTTCCGTGGCCTGCGGACGCAGGCTGGCGCGAGCCAGCAGGTCCGCCAGTTTCACGCCGGTGAAGCGGGTTGTGCTGATCAGGTCTCCTCCCACGGTATTGGAGATGCATTCCAGAGTTGCATAGAAGTCCTCGGGCGGCATCGCCGTGAGGTCGGCGTAGGAGAGCGTCAACGGCTTGTCGACCTGCCCCCCGATTTCCAAGGTCCATCGGGAAGCGTCCACGGAGGAGGGAGCCAAGTCGATATCGACGCGGTAGAAGTCGGAAATCGGGGTGACCTCGGGCCGCGTTCCAAGAACGGGTGCAAAAGACCCCGGCTGGGCAGGAACCGGCGTCGATCCCGTGGGGATGGGCACCAGGGTTTCTTGCGGGATGGGTCGGCGCAGCAGGCGACCCAGCCCGAGTCCGGCGATCGTCGTTACCAAGGCGAATGCGGCCGCTCTGCCGAGGAAGGCGCGCCGATCTGAGTCGACGGGGACCATCTCCGCAGTCTGCCAGCGAGTCAGAATCCAGAAGGTCACAACGCTCCAAGCGAGGGTCAAGATCAGCACCCAGGCAAAGCCGAGTGCTGACCAGCCCACCCCAATCCCGACCGGGATCAGAATGACCCAGACGACAACCCCCGGCAGGAAGCGGCGGGCAGCCAGCCGATTCTGCAAGTTGGGCCACAGATACCCCAGAAGTGCACCCACCAGAGCCAGACCCACCAGTCCCATCACCACCGCGCTGCCGCTCTCGATGAACTTCCCAAGTGCCGAGGTCGAACCGAAGCGGAGGGCTTGAAGTGTTGTAACCATGAGTTCCACGCCGCCTACGACGAGGGAACCCGGAAGGATGCGGGTCAGGAGACCAAACAGATCATAGGGAGCAAAAGGCAAGCCCAGTGCCTCCTGGCCCAAGGCCATCACCGCCAGGAGCGGGATCCCCATACCCACACCTGCAATCAACCCTACCAGCGTCAATCTTCGCAACACTGGATATCCCTCCACAACGGGAACAAGGGTAGAGATCCGTGGAACCTACGGATAGGATGAAACCATGTCCTGCGGGCAGGCAAGCGGAACCATTGAGAAGAAAGGACCGCGCACGGCATCACGGAGCGAGACCGCCGAACCGACCCCGCCGACGGCTCTGGTATCGGTTGAGTGTTCACCCAAAGTCAAATCATGAGCTTTCGCCAAGCCAGAACGCAGCGGGTCCCGGGTTGAATACGCTCGGGGGGGCATTCTTATGCGACTGGACCCGGGGCAGGGGAAAGCCAGCAGCCCAAGGCCGCCGGCGAGATGGCCTCCACCGCGATCCTAGACGACCTCAATGCCCGAGCCCCGGACGACTTCCCCGATGATCCAAATAGACACGGCGCCCTTGCGAGCCCTTTTCCTGAATTCGTCGAGGGTTGCGCGGGGCACGCTCAGGAGCAGGCCGCCGCTCGTTTGCGCGTCGAACAACAGCATCTGCTTTTCTTCCGGAATTTTCGGCCCAAAGAAGACCTTGGGCCCAAAAAACTTGCGATTGTCGAAGCTGCCGCCGGGGAATTCCCCTGCCGAGGCGTATCGGTCAGCTCCCTCCAAGAACGGCACGGAGCGTGCCTCGATCTGAAAACCGACCCCGGAGGCCTCGGCCAGTTCGCTGGAGTGCCCCAACAGGCCGAATCCGCTGATGTCGGTTCCCCCTCGGATCTCCAGCTCGACCGCAAGGCGCGAGACGTCCATGTTGAGACGCGTCATCGAGTCAATTGCCTTCTTCAAATCCGATGCTCGAGCGGTCTGGTTCCGGCCGGCCGTCGTGATGACGCCCGTGCCGAGCGGTTTGGATAAGACCAGTGAGTCTCCGACGTGTGCACCACCCTTGGTGATCAACCGCTCGGGATGGGCGAGGCCCAGTGCCACCAGCCCATACTTGGGCTCTTGATCCTGGACCGTGTGGCCGCCAGCGACGACCGCGCCAGCCTCACGAGCCTTTTCCGCTCCCCCGCGAAGAATCTCGGCCAAGAAGTCGGGGGGCAACTGGGGTGGAAAGGCGGCGATGTTGAGGGCGAGGAATGGTCGGCCCCCCATGGCGTACACATCGGAAAGTGAATTGGCCGCGGCGATCGCGCCGAATTCGTAGGGGGTGTCCACCACGGGAGTGAAGAAATCGGCGGTCACGATCAAGGCTTGATCGGGGCCGAGCCGGTAGACGGCAGCATCGTCCGGCTCGCGCAGCCCCACCAGAAGATCCGGGTAGTCGGCGATCGGGAAGGCTTCACGGATAGGACGCAGGACCTGCGTCAGCGTCTCCGCATTCAGCTTGGAAGCTCAGCCTGCGCAGGAGGAAAGCGTCGTCAGCCTAATCTCCCGGCCGGTCGTCCCTCGTTTTTCGAAAGCCACTCGATCCTCGAAGGGTTGGGTCGTTTCACACAGCCCGATCGGCTTCAGTATATCAACCCAAAGGAGTCAGCGTCAAACGGAGCGCGGGATAGGTCCAGCGAGGTCTAGAATCCTGCACGCTGGGCCAGTGCCTGGCCATCGCGGGCGGGGCCTTCTTGAGCCGAGGTTCCCTTTCGCCATGCTGTTTTCATGCGGGGACATCAGAAGGAGCTTTCCGGCATGATCCGAAGATCTTCTGGTTGTCCATCGGAAAAGAGCGCGGCAAGTGGGCATCCTCGAGGCTCCACGGAGGCAAGGCCGGAGGGATGACAAAGCCAAGACTTGGATCTCACGGCGGGGACTATTCAGGCGCACGTCCTGGCTTCCCTGGAATACCCGTCCGAAGCACTCCCCCGGGTGCACACTCTCGGTGCCCACGCCCGAGGCGATGGCCCCGGGGGCCTGGCGCTCGAAAGAGCGCCATTTCAATTGATTCTCTGCCCAAGGGGGACAAGTGCCCAGTGCAGAAGAAGGGGAGCTGCCGGGGTCAGGAGAACAAACAGGAGCACCACCGGCTCGGCCGACTTCAAGCCATACCCCTCGAACCGCTCGAAGAACGGGACCGGCGCGGTTTCGAGTGGTAGCCCGGGGCGATCGCCGCCCAAATCCACTCGATCGGCGCGCCCACCTCATCCCGGCCCCGAGTCTGTCAGGCCGAGGGTCGCCGCATCCCTGTGTGTCCCTCCCCTCCGGGCGGACGCTTGCAAGTCATAAGGCCTGGTCAGGTTTGGGCCACCCGAGGGCGCCAAGCCCAACTGAGCACACAAGGGCGGAGAATCCTCGTCCTGTGACCGCCTGGGTCCCTGGGATGGCGACAAGAAAGGAGGAGAGCAGACAAGGCGGGTCGGCCCAGACAGGGAGCCGCCCGGAGGGGTTGGGTCAAGCCGCCAAGCGGAAAGGGAGAAGTCCCAGTAGCTCTAAGTTGAGGCGCCCTTGGCTCGGTCAGGGAGAGGAAGTTGGAGGGACTTGGCCTCCGCTCCAGCCGAAGATCCAGACATCACTCTCGACGCCCGCGGAGGTGTAGATCGGCTTGCCATCCGGGGTCGTTCCCGTTTGCCTCGCCACGGAGACAGACCATCGGAATAAGTGCGTTGTCGAGTCCGTTGGCCGCAGGGTGGTTGGGACAACGAATTTGGTGTCGGTGACGTATCCCACGGACTGGTGGCCGCTTCCCTCGGTGATATCCCCGACGGTCACCTGGTAGTACTCGTTGCCCCGCAGTTGGGCAACCGCCGCCCATTGGAGGGCGATGGTCTGGTCATTGAGTCCGAAGACCGAGCCATCCCTGGGGGTGAGCAGGTTCGGGGCGGGGTAAGGCGGGGGTGTCGTCGCTGTCGGAGTCGGGCCAGGGGTGGGCAGTCGCTCGCACAACGGGACCTGAACCGTCAGCCCGCTGAAGACGGTATCCCCGTAGATGTTCTGGTTGTACTTTTTCAATCCGTCGATGGAGACATTGAAGTTGGCCGCGATTCCGGCGAGCGTGTCGCCCTCCTTGACGGTGTATGGGAACAGCTGGCAGGCGGTGACGGTGGCATGGGCGGCTGTGTAGGTCGCGGTCGAGGGGGGCAGCGGAGTTTGGGTTGGTTGTGGGATCAGCAGCTTTTGCCCGACCGCCAGGTTGTTGCATGAGGCCGGCAGATTGTTGAGTTGCAGAATCGACTGTACAGAGACGTTGTAGCGTATCGCCAGCCCAAGGCACGTGTCGTTCAGCGCCACAACGTACGAGACGGGCGGCAAGGGCGTTACGGTCGGTGTGGGTGCCGGGGTGTCCGAGGGGGACAGGGTATCGGTGGGCGGGGAGGTCACTGTAGGCGTCTGGCTGGGCGAGGCGGGAGAAAACCCGCGCCCTGATCTGGCCAGGAAGGCGATGATCAATGCGCCAGCGATCATGAATAACGCAGCCCCCCCGATCAGTGTTGACCAGCCGAGGGTGACGCCTGGGCTAATCCCGGCGAGACGCGAGGGCAGGACCTGTCGTGCCGGACCAGGTTGAAGCTGCGTTCCGCACACCGCGCAGCGCGTTGCGGTCTCGGCAAGGCGGGTTCCGCAATTCGGACAGACTCGGCTAGCACTGGGGTTTCGGCCAGGGGGGGCGGTCATTTCGCTCTGTCAGCGTTTTGGGCGGATTCTAGCGATTATACCAGAGCCCGAGTGCCCTTTGAGGGACAAGCCTTGCGAGCATCGGGTTGCGGGAGAGGCGAGCCCCGGGCCCGCCCCTCATGGGGAGCGGCTGCTACTTGGCGCGGGCATCCGGGCTGGGCATGCCCTCCACCGCGGTCGGCTCTCTATACCAGCGCCTCGTGTCGCCGATTGCTGACCGCATTTGCCACCGTGCGCTCTTTGGGCTCTTTTCTATCTCCTCCCGCAGCCCCTTGATCCGGTTGGCGAGTGCCGGGGATTCGGGAAGGCCCCCCCACGAACCCATGAACCGCAGGCGTTCCAGGTTCTTCGTCGCAGTCCTGTACCAGCCCCAGTCTTCGGCGCAGATCGTTGTGACGCGAGACACGTCAATCGCCTCGCCCGCTGGACCGGCCGATAAATCGTGATCCCATAGTAGCGCGATCAACTCACGCAGGTCCGATTCCGCGGCCTCCGCCTTCTGGAGGCAGACCAGGAGCAGATCAGTTGGGGGTAGAAGCTCTTCCTCCGCTCGGAGGGATTCGAGGATCTCAAGACGGTGGTACTGCTCGTAACTGTCCAAATGCAGGTCAACCCAGATCTCGGGCTCTTTCTTGTGGAAGATCAGGCGTTGGCTGCGATGCTCCTGATTGAAGCGCCTATGCGGCTCATAACCGAGGAGGCGAAAGGTGCCCGGCAAGGCGTCCGCATCCGCAGATCGGCCTACCAATTCCAGGACTGGCAGGGAGGGGGGAAGCATCCACTGCTTGCCGGTGGGGCAGTGAAGGGCAACGCCTGCCGTGCCCACGATGCGAACGGCAAGACCACTCCCTCTGGTTGCCTTGGCGATCGATTGACCTTCCTGGACCAGGAGCCCGAGGAGCGGGGAGTCCACCCGGCTCGGAACGGGGGCATTGCCAAGGGGCGGTGGGACCTCCTGCTTCAAGGCGGCGCCTGTGGGCTTCGTCTCAGCAACAAGCCTCTTGATCAGAGGAGCCAGGGTGAGATTGAGAAGCGGGAGGTTGATGTTCGTCTGACAAACCAAGGCCAGTTTTCCCGATGACAGGTTCCGGACAATCAATCTACCGTCTCGGAAGGTCAAGTCGAGCTCCTGGACGCGCTGCCGGAAGTCTTCCAAAGCCTGCATGGACCGCCAGGTGGACTTAGCAATGATTTCCAGTCCGTCCTCGCTGGACCCAGCTGGCATCGAGCTCCCCTGGAGGTCTCCATCCTTCGAAATGAGGAAACAGCCACGCACTCCAGAGGCTTGGCGGATCTCCTCCAGGATTTCCTTAATGGGCATGGATGATCTCCCCTTTGTCCAGAAGACGTCAGGAGGCGAGCGCGGTGCGCGCAGCGTTTAGGACCATCGCGGGAGACGCTTCTGGCTTCAACAGCAATCCGACGTATCCATCACCCTGCCGGAGCACGAGAACGCGCTGTTTGGTTTGGGTAATCACACCGTGCTCGAAGGCACCCACCTCGATGTTCTCGGCAATCCGCGATGCCAGGGCGGCCAGGAAGACAGTCATGGCCGCCTCGACCTCTCCGTTTCCGCCCGGCACATCCGCGGCGACGACTGCGCCGTCCGCCCCTGCAGCGACCACCCCCAGCACGCCTTCAATCCGCTTCAGCTTCTGAAGGGAGGGGGCCCCGACGGCCGCTTTGCCCTGCTCGGCCCGCTGCCAGTCTGCCTGAAGCTGCATGGCCTCCAGGAGCAGTTCCGACCAAGGACGGTCGATCGTGTGCTCAGGACTGGCCACTTCATTTTCCAGCACGAAGGTCCCTTCCGTCCATCGCAGCATCCGGTAGAGGGCGACCTCGCCGCTCTCGTCTCCCAGAGCGACGTGGACCACTTCGCCATCAGAAAAGTAAACGTACCCCTGCTGGCCGCCGGACGAGACGGAAAGGCGCGCCGAACGCAAGGCCCGGCAGTTGGTTTCCACGAGAGTCACCAGCGGCATCTCAACCAGGTTGCCGACGACGGGCATCCACATTCTCCTCTGGAGTCGATCCAGGCACGCTCGGCGGCTTCAGATGGCCGAGCGAATCTCATCCTCACGGCCGAGAGCGTTCTGCCGATCTGACGGACCCTCAATCCCGACCGGGCCGCGTTCCTGCTCCGATAGGCCTGTGTGCTCCTTCCGATTCGTCCCGGGCTCGAGATGTGGGATCCCTGCGGCCCCTCGCGGTTTAGGAGCCCCTGCTCAGTCTGTTGAGGCTGGTTCTTGCCTCACATTTCTGCCGTCAGGCGGTGGCTTCTTGTCTGGCCACTTTGAAGAAGTCTGGGCCCGCTCGGCCGCGGCCAACGCAAGGGCTTGGAAGAACTCACCAACGCCCAACCCATCGAGGCAGGAACTCTCAAAATAGGGGATTCTCCAGGCCGAGGCCAGCGCCTCCGCTTCTGCGCGGTTCACCGCCCGGGGAAGATCGGACTTGTTCCCGAGCAGAAGGACCGGGATGTCTCCCAGCGTCTCACGCACTTCGCGCCACCACACGGCCAGCTGGTAGAACGACGTGCGGTTGTGGAGGTCAAAGACCAGCCCAGCGGCCGAGCTGCCCTTGTACATGGACAAGCGAACTGATCGGAACCGGTTTTGTCCCGCAATATCCCAGACCACCAGCCGGAGGTTGACCCCGCGAGCCAGAACCGAGTAGATGTGAAAGTCCACCCCGATGGTCATCTCGCGGATCGGCTCGAACAGACCCGTGAGGTAGTACCGCAGAAGGGTGGTCTTCCCAACGCTCGCTTCGCCACCGAGGAGGACCTTGAGCGTCAGGGTGGGGACTGGTTCGACCTCGGAGGCCGGGCTTATGAGTGAGGTCAACTCTTGAGGGCTGGGGAAGCTGTTGAGAACTTGATCGACGAGGCCCTCGTGTTCAGCAAAGGCCCACGGGTCGCCGTTTCCGACCGAGAGGACGCGAGTTTCGGCGGTTCCGGCTCGAAGAGAGCGGAGAGCATCCGGTGTAGACCAGGAGGCCGTTCCGGGCCCGAGCAGGATCACATCGAAATGGACGTCCTCCAGTCGATCCAGGGAATCGCGCGTCGCGGACAGGGCGTGCACATCATAGGGCAGACCCTGAGCGTCAACCTGCTCCAGCCAGCGGGTAAGGTTGGCCTCGTCAGCCACCACCAGGACTTGCTTTCGGGAATCTGGCATCGGGTATTGGTCCATGGACCGCACAAACCGGCAGCCGTACCTCCCGGCCACCCCTTAACCACGCAAGCTGGGGTCTCCGTCCAGCTATCTCCTCGCCCACAGGGTTACCGGGGAAGATCAACCCGGCCCGGCTTCGAAAAAGCGTTCGATCGCACGCAGACTGGTCCAGTCGGGTCTGGGCCCCACTGATTGTGCCATCTCCGCAGCGCTCGCGACCGTGCCGCTCTTCGATCTGGCCTTCAGGTTTGAAACATGTTAGGCCGCTTCCCTGTCGGTGTCAAATGGACCGGCTGACTTGCTTCCTATTCTGCACTCGATTCCGGCTCCATGGCATTGCTGTTAGGGTGCAGTCTGGTTATCCAAGGTGATGCCACAAACCTGGAGTGATTAGGAGGATACGCAAGATGCGTTGAACGAGCAGGGTAGCTTGGAAGCGGCAACTCGGGCGACGGTCCCGCCAGCTCACTCGACCTCCCCGGTGGAGTGAGAAGGTGACGCCGCCAGGATTGTCTTGGTACAAGCCATCGGTCAGGCGGGTCGCAATTTAGAGAACCACTTGGGTCACAAGGGCCAAATGCACGGGGAGGGGGCCGATCAAGACGGGCCTCGGCCTTCCACCGAGGCGCGGGGTCCGGGTGCTCGGTTGGCAGGATTCGTCCGGCACCGCAGATCCGACCGAGTTGGGGAAAAGGAACGGGTGGAGATCGGGCTCTGCAACTCTTGGCTAGCTATTGCGCAGGGGGTCGTACTCCGGCTGTGTCCCGGCCCAGCAGCAGGTGGGTTGGTCAAGCAGGTTGCACTGCAGGGCGAGTGAGCACCGACGGGACCGGACCCGTGGGGGCTGGTCAGGGAGGTTCTCGGCCGGGTATACGACCTGGACCTCAAGGCTTGCTATTTTACCCACGCGGTCACAGAGCTTGGTCCGGACGGGTCGCCAAAGGACAGTCGCCATCCACCGTCTCCCACAGGCTCCAGCCGAAATGCCGGAGAATGCACGTAGCCTACGGCCGACTTTGGGGGCATCCAAGTGCCAAGTGTCCCTCACGGCCAGGATGAAGGGCATCCGCGGACAACTTCTCAATCTGGGCGAAGACCGGATGCGGATAGGGCGCTCGGAATTGGGGGTGCCCAGGTCTTCCAGAATTCAGCGGCGGTCCTCCATCCGCCCGCTCTTGGTGGCAATCGTCACGTGGACGTAACTTCGTGGAAGGGCCAAGACCTCCTGTTGCACCTCGAAATGATACGATCGAAGGATCCCTCGCAATGGTTCGTCCCAGGCTGGAGATTGCCCCGTTACCTGGAACAGCCTTGCGAGCAGCCGCCGGAGAATGCCGTGGGGGGCCAGTCGAGCGAGGGGGATAATCACCCACCGCCCGCCAGCCCTCATCACCCGCTGTGCTTCGCGGATGGCCTTCTCTTGAAAGACGTACTCCGTGGGAAAGGTGGAAACGAGATTGTCAAAGACGCCTCCTGCAAAGGGAAGCCCGGTGGCGCTGGCTCTCAGCAGGAGGACCTTCGAGGCGCGATGGTCAGGGCGCCGATCCTGACCTAGCCTGCGGCGGGCGATGCGACTCATGCTGGGCGAGGGGTCGAGGGCAATCAGATGCCAGCCTTGCTCCGCGAGGTCGTGGGCGAGGGCCCCCGTGCCGTGACCAATCTCCAAGACGGTCCCCGGGCGGAGAAAACGGACGGCGCACCGTCTCCAGCTGGACCATTGCCCGAGCGAAACGGCCCAGGCCACGGCTTCATAGGTCCAGGCCATCTGGTTGTAGAGCAAGCTGAAGGCCAAGCGAAGCGCGGAAGCAAGCAGCCGAGCTGGGCCGGAAGGAAGGCGAGAGCTGGCAGAGGCCTGGAGATTGGGCCCCTCGCTAGGCCGAGAGCCCTGCATAGCGCACCAGGTCGATTCCGCCCCGCTTCATGGCTTCCCGGAGCTGTGGAGAGGTGGGTATGGCAAGCTCCGACTCGCGCTGGACAATGTGGCCGCTTCGTCGCCGCAGAAGGTCATGGACCCGACCGGGATGGCATATGATCTCACTGCTGCCTGGTGGCAGGGCCTCCAGGATGGCGAGGAGGGTTGGCAGCGTCGCACGTTCCCCGTGGAAAGAGGCATACAGTCGATCGGGGTGCCAAGCATTCGATTCGCCAAGCATCCGGGGCGCGTTCTCCCCGAACCAGTCCGCACGGTCCTTGGATGTTCCGCGCAGGATGTCGGTAGGGTCGAGGTTCGCCACCAAGGGAGGGCGGGCCGGGCCGCTGTGCTGTCGTGCCAACCCCAGGAAGAGCCGGAGCAGGGTAGGGTGCCGGTAGGCCACGTGATGATGGTTGTCGAAATGGTCGGGTCGGACCCCGGAGGAGAAAAAGGTTTCCACCTGGGCCCGCCATTCCTTCTCACTTCCTCGGGGAGAACTTGATCGACTCGGCGCATGATGGATTCCGGGCGAAGGAACCGCCCATCCGCTCCCAAGAGGGAGGCTACCTGGCGCCGAGGAAACAGGCGGCTCTCTGCGGTGGTTTTCAAGTACACTCCGATTCCGAGACCCGGCGTTTCCGACCGAAGGCGGTCGATCTCACGCTTAACATCCGGCATATTCATCCTGACGGTGGTCGTGGTGACGATGCCCTCGCGGTGCGCCCTGCGTATTCCGGAACAGACCCCAGGTGAGACACCGTAGTCATCCGCATTGACGATCAGGTGCCGCATGTCTGGGTGGCCGGGCAGAGAAGGCGCAACCGGTGGGGATGCACACGGTAGATCACCTCTTGTAGCCCTCGCGAGCTGAGCTCGCCATCCGTTTGAAGGGGAGTTGGAGTCTTGGTGCGTATGGTCCGCATTCTTGTGCGGAGCTCGTGCACCCGCGGGTCGCGCACGTGACTGCCATTGAAGGTCATGGGGAGCAAACGCAGAAGTGCGATCCGTGAAAGCGCAGGGGCGAAAACAAAATCGAGGAGGCCGTCATCGGCCTTTGCCTTCGGGGTCATGAAGAAGAGACCCCCGGTTCGCTGGCAATTGCCCACGGAGACCAAGGTGACGGGGCCTGAATAGCTTCCATCGTCCCAGCCCAGGTCCATTTCCCAGGATGGTTTCTGGGAGATGGCCCACAGGGCTGCCACAAGATAGCGGATCACACCCCGAAGCCATACCAGCTCGATGTTATGGATGGAGACGACCGGCTCCAGGCCGACCGCGGAATTGTTTGCGAACAACTGTCCGTTGGCGGAACCGAGATCGATCTCGCGAAGGTGTCCAGCGGCAATGACCTGCGCCGCCTGGCGAAGATCGCGCGGTATCCCCAAGTTGTCGCATAGATCGTTGGCCGTTCCCAAAGGCAGCACTCCCAGCGGTCCCAGCCGCTCGGGCTCGTCCCGCTTTCGGCTCGTCGCCGCCTTCCCTCGCGCAAGGCCATTCACCACCTCGCCAATCGTCCCATCTCCTCCGGCGACGATTATGGGGCTATCTCCCCGCTTGACCGCCTCCTCGGCCAGGCGTGTGCAATCGCCTGGTCCGTGGCTCTCCGACAGAGTGAATTCGACGCCGGCCTCGTGCAGCGCTGCCTCAGCCTGCGGTTGCCTCGCCTTTGCCTTCCAGCGTGCAGAGTATGGGTTGAGAATGACATGAGCGGACATTGGGTCTTTCTCGGGTCGCACGCTTCGGCGGGTGCGGCTCACGGCGGATCTCAAGGCTGTCCGGGGGGGTACTCGGTGACCTTCAGTCCTTCCTGGCGGATGTAATCCAACGCGCGAGCGTAGTCTTCCTCCAGGCCACGCACCTCCACCAGGAGCCAGCCCACCTCGGGGGACACCTCTGCGCGGAGTATGTTCACGTCCAGACCGAAATGGCGAATGAGCTGGTTCACAATCGGGCGATTCACGACTGTGGCAGGATAGTCGAGGCGCACCACTCGCGTGATTTCCAAGGCGGCTTCATCCGCACAAGATGCGCATGAGAGTCTGTTGGCTGGCCTCTGAGGTCACGGCGATGATTTGGTCTCCAGCCTCCAGCACGGTGTCGCCGAAGGGGATGATCGCCTTTTTCCCTTGCCGTATGACCAGCGGCAGGACGCTGTCATCGGGGATTCCCAGGGCGCGCAGTGGGCGTCCGAGCGCGGGGGAATCGTCCGGCAGCTCCATTTCGACGAAGCTGACCCCTACGCCCTTAAGGCTGAGCAAGTGAACGAGGGAATGAGATGGGATCACCTGTTCGATCTGCGACAGGATCAGTTCGGTGCTGGATACGGTCACATCAATGCCGAGTTCCCGGAAGATCTTCTCGTTCTTGGGGTTATTGATGCGGGCAATGGTGCGAGGGACGTGGAACTTATGGCGGGCAATCTGACAGACCACGAGGTTGTCCTCGTCGTCGCCCGTGACCGCAATCACGACGCCGGCTCGCTCCATGCCGGCTTCGATCATCTTCGTCACCTCGCAGCCATCGCCGTGCAGGACGCCGGTTTCCAGCTCGTCGCTGAGAGCGGAGGCGCGGGTGGCCTCCTTTTCGATGATCAGGACCTCATGTCCATCCTCTGACAGGGACTTGGCCAGGTAGTATCCGACTTTCCCGCCGCCGACAATGATGATGTACATGCGCTTCCTCCACGGCTACTTCGAAAGGAGCTCTTTGATGCGCATCGCCCCCCCGACAGTGGGGCAAAACGTCTCCAAGCCAAGGCCTTGATAGATCTCCTCGCGAAGCGGATCGTAGATGCGGCACATCACCCGCGGCACTTTGAACAACCGCTTGACCAACTGGGCGGCCATGACGTTGGTGTTGTCCCCATTCGTCACGGAAACGAAGGCCTCGGCGTCCTCGATTCCCGCCCGGCGAAGAACGTCTTCATCAATGCCGGTTCCTACCACCAGCTCTCCAGGGAAATCCTCCCCCAGGCGAGCGAAGGCCGCGCGGTTGCGATCAATGACCGTCACCTGGTTCCCCTCTTTGACCAGCATCAGTGCCAGGTAAGCTCCAACTCGGCCGCAGCCCAGGATCACAACTTTCATGTCTCCTCCGTAGTCCGTGAAAGGGTATCGACTTTGACGCCCTGGGAGGCCAGCCACTCCAATCCCTGCGCAATCGCCCCGCTTTCTCCCCGGATCGCAACGATCAGCCAGCCGCTCTCCGGCCCGACATTCGCCTGCAGAATGTTTGTAATCAGGTTGAAGTCATGGATGAGCCGATAGAGTAGAGGCTCGTGCAGGAGTTGTTTCGGATAATTCAGGCGGACCCGGCTCTCTGCAATCATGCCCTCTCCTGGGTTGCCGTCGGCTCAGAGATGGCTTCGCTGTTCTGATGGCCGGAGCGTACAGGCATCTTGGCTAGAATGACTTCACATTGGGCTCGCTTGAGCAACTCGCGGGCAGTTCTGCCCAGGCCATCCGGGTTCCTGGGGTCTCCATGCCCGGCGCTCATCACGATCGCATCCACTCCCTCCTGTCGGGCGAGGTTGAGAATACCGCCCCACGCATATCGCGCCGGAACGCTCCTCAAGTGGACGGGGAGGCCATGCTGCTTGATGATGAACTCGGCGGTGCGCAAAGCCTCCTCGCCCTTGGCGTATTCCTCTCGCAGCGGGGTGTTGAGAGACAGGGTGAAGGGGACCTCGACCACGAAAACGAGCATGATCTCCGCTTTTTGGGAAGCTCCCAGCCGGCACGCGAGTTCCGCCGCTCCCTCGGAAGAGAGGTCGGCAGACACCGGGACGAGAATGCGGTGCAAGGCAGAGACCGAGTGGCGCGCCTTGATCACGGGAAGAGGCGACGCCGGAGGGACAGAAAACATCCAGGAAAAGAGCGTGATCATAAGGACGGCGAAAAGAATCGCAATCCCGATTCCAAGCGGACTGAAAACGGCCCCTCCGCCTCCCGCCCCGGCTGCTGAGAAGTGATTGGGCAGGACCGGAAACATCCGCCGACTCGAAGGGAGCGTCTTCACGAATTTCGAGGCGGACGAAAGGACCGCTGGAGCCCGAGAGTGGCCTCCAAGCCAGGGAGCGCCCGCCGTCCACAGGAAGGCCGAATTCATGGCGAGCGATATCCTCTTCCGAGGCAAGGAATTCGAAGGCATGTGCCCTGAGATTATCTTGTCTTGGTGTCTTTCGCAGACTGAGAGCGCAACAATCGGTAGCGCACGATCCCAACATACACCCGGTAGGTTCCAAATGCAACGAGGAGCAAGGACAAAAGGAACGCGGCAGGTGTGTAGATTCCAGCGGAAACGCAGCGAACCAGGATGGCGATCCCCAATGGAATCATGAGCGCGCCAAGCAGAAACCGATAGCCGTCCGACCAAGTGGCGCGTTCGGGCGGTGGAACGAGGCGCCTCGGCCGCATCTACGATTCCTCCTCCCAGCGCGAGCGAATACCCTGCTTGTGATCGCGCTGAATCAAGGCCTCCTTGTACTGCTCCACCATTTCAAATTCCTCCGCGCTCGTCAAGACCTCGATTTGTTCCTTTTCCCAATCGTGCTTTACGCTGCCGAAGACGGGCAGTCCACTTCGCCGGCGGTAAAAAATGTAGTACGTCACGCAGACGATGACCCACAGAGGCCCTAGAATGCGGCCGATGGTGTGGGTGATCATAACGGTCACCCAGATGGAGAAGACTCCCAGCAGGCCGAGGAACCCCAGCAGGGGCACTTCCACAACCGTACCGTCCTTGCGTTTCCAGTGGACATTGCCCGGCACCTTGTAGGGGCGAGGGCTATACGGATCGAGAAAGCGCAGGCGGATGAGAGAAGCGAACACCAGCGTGTAACCCATCGTTGCGCCGAAGGCATAAAGGTTGCCCAGCGTGTCCAGGGCTCGCGGCGTGAGAAAGGACAAGATGGTCAATACTATGCCTACCCATCCAAAGCCCACAATGGCATTGACCGGAGTCCGGTACTTGGGATGCACTTTGTTAAACCACTTGCTGACCAGCCGAAAATGGCTCATCGAGAAAATGAGCCGAGAATCTCCCATGACGCCGGAATTCGAAGAGGTGAGAAGGATGGTAGCACCCAGGATGGCCGTCAGGGGACCCGCGATCATGCCAATGTAGGGGATGCTGCTTGCCAGGGTGGCGATGGGGTCGCCTTCTCGTTGGGCGATCGTCTGCCATGGGAGCACGCCCAGGCTGAGAGTGGAGAAGCACATGGCATAGATCAAAACCGTGAGAATCAAGGTCAAGGAGGTGCGTGGGATGATGGTGGCCGGGCGGCGCGTCTCCTGAGCGGCTTGGCTGATCGATTCCAACCCAACGAACGAGATGATAGCGAGCGAGGCGCCATACAGGAATTGCTCGAGGGAAGGGGCCTGGAATCTCCATTGGTAGGCGAGAAACTCTGGCTTCCATGCGAAGAGGAACCCTGTCATGACGATTGTGGATTCCGTGATCAGGTCAAAGGCGCCCAAGACCTCATTAAAGCGAGACGACTCCCGAATCCCGCGGACATTGAGCAGGCGTAGGGCGGTGATCACGATCACGGCCTCAAGGGCCCACAGCGGATTGATGTTGACAAAGGGGCCCCAGCTCACGGTGAAGTTACGGATGAAGGGCAGGAAGAAATTGATGTAGCCTGTGGAGGCAACCGCAAACAGGGCGATGTCAATTGTGTAGTCCAGCAGCAATCCGACTCCCGCCAGGAATCCCCAGAAGTCGCCCAGCCCCCGCAGGGAGTAGTAGTGACCCCCACCCGCGACCGGATAAGAGGAGGCGAGTTCGGTGAAGGCCAAGCCAATCATTACGTAGATCACGCCGGAAACCGCAAAGGCCAGCGGGGCCATCCCCTGGGCCGCCGCAATGACAATGCCGAGCGCGGCATAAATGTCCGCGCCGACATCGGCGTAGCCCCACATGTACGACCCCCATACGGTCACCTCCCGGCGGAGTTCGAGGCGGGGGGCCTCGGGGGCCCCTGTAGCATTCGTTTCCATCGATTCCCCAATTCGAAAAGGATCAGGCTCGGGTTGCCACGATCAGGGTTCCGTCGCGGCGATGGAGGCCCTCGGCCGTCTCCCCGAGACAGCCGTCGTTCACTTCCCTACCGCGCTGCATCCTTCTGATCAGGTGCATCCTCCTCCCGGCAAATTCCTTGCTCGGGTCCCCCTGGTACCAGTACCCAATTCTACGCCAGACGCGACGAGACCGGAAGTTAACTCGAGCCCGCGTTCAATGCCCTCAGAGAAATCCCTCCGACCCCGAGGGGGACCCAGAAAGTAATCGCCCGATAGGCGAGAACCATGATGGCCGCGCTCTCGAGAGAGAATCCGAAGGACTTGAGAAGAAGTGTCGCAATGCCCTCCACGAAGCCGAGTCCCGCCGGGGTGGGCGCAACAATAAGGAACAGGTAAGCAATGCTGAATACGGCAATCAGGGTTCCAAATGACACGGCTTGGCCGAACGCGAGAAATACGAACAGGAAGACTCCCACCAAGAACGTCATCGCCAGAAACGAGAAGAACGCGGGCACAGCAAGCTTGCGCGGAGATTCCCGAATGGCCCGGCCTCCTTCCTCGATTTCCGCGGCAAACCTGTGAGCCCTTTCTTCTAACAGGACAGGCCGGTGCAGGAGTGGAAACAGCAGGCGATTCAGCCGTTGCGTCATCCACACGAGGAATCTCTCGAGCCTTCTGGTCGCGTTCAATCCGAGCCAGACCAGTGTTCCGAGAACGATCGCCATGGCCAGGAGGAGAAACCCGGCCGAGATGTCCGCGCCGTTCAGCCGTGAGCGCCGCAGGAGAACCACGACACCCGCTAGCACGTAGGTCAGAATCGCGAGATAGTCGAAGAGCAGGAACAACATGCCGGCCACGATGACCTTGGCCCCAGAGTGACCACGCCGTTTGGCATCCGCGAGGAACACGGCCATGCCCCCGACGCCTGCGGATGGGGCGACCACATTGACAAAAACAGAGGCGGTGGCCAAGAGCCAGAGCCTGCCCACATTCTCTTCCAGCCCGAGCGCTTGATAGATCGAACGAAAGTTGAGGGCGATGGCCACAAAATTGCAGAACTCCAGGCAGAGGGCAACCAGGAGCAACCTTAAATCGGCGCGCTGGAAGACCTGTTGGATTGCAGCTAGTTGAGAGAAGTGGGAGATAACAAAGTAGACGCCGAGGAAGAGGACCAGGGCGAGCACCAATCTGCGCATAGGTCGAGATTATACCCGGGGATCCTGGCAACGCCGTTTCACCGTCATGCATACATCGGTTTGACCAAATAGAGCTTCGCTAGGTGTGCGATACAAGACGAGGGCGGGAGGATCATTCATCCGCCCTCGCGCATTCGTTCTTGAGCGCCTGCAGTGCCTCAGGGTCCGACGCTTTGGTCCTGTCGAATCCGGCTCCACCTCGCCCAGGCTGCTGCTGCGTTTCGCAACCACTGCCTCTCATACTCTGCCACCCGCCGGTGGTCCATAAGCGTCATGAGCTCATCCACCAGGAAGGGTTCCGGGACTGCGCATTCAATAATAGGCGACCTCATTGCTCACGGTGCCCGGAACCCCATACCCGTCGTGCTTCTTGCCCAGATGTGGAAGGTTCGTGACCTCAAACAGGTCCGTGCGAATATTCCTGTTGGCTATCGCGAGCTTGCGGGCGAGCATAACGACTCGCGGGCCGTGAGATCAGGTGGGAGCGGCGAATGCATGGTTGGAACAGCCCTGACCAGCTTCCCAATGTGCTCGCGGACTTGCGGAACCGGCCCATGCACTCTGCGGCTCACCAGGAGGATGCCTCAGATGAGGAAACCCAAGTCGCACCCGTCGGCGACGCCGAAGGAAGAATCCCGTGGTCCAGAGAGGGATCTCCATCGGCTAGGTGAGCCATCACCGGCGTTTTCTCGATCTGGCACCGCTCGGCCCTCCCGCGAGCGAGAACGAGATCAAGGATCTCGGGGCGAATCTCGCCACAGGCCTCAGCCGGCCTTTCTCCAATCCGCGCGTTTTTGCGAACATGTCGCATGCAAGGACTTGATTGTTCCCTTGAGTGAATAGCATCAGCCGTACCGCTTCTTGGATCTAGGCGAAGGGCCGTCCAAATTGCTTGCAAACGTTCTCGGTCAGTAGGGAAATCTCCAAGGCTTTGTCCATGTTAATGGCCGCTGAGGAAATGATGTTGCTAAAGAGGAGGCGAGGGCGGACCCTTCATGGGCCCAACAGGGACAACCCGGTCCGCCGCACGACTCAGGCGGTCGTTGATCGCAAGCCCGAGCCCTTCAGGAGGAAGGGTATGGGCCAGGATAAGATCGACATGCGCGCTTTCCAGGGTTCGAAGTCCAGCAAAAAGACGCCGCGCGACCTGGGGCAGGTCGGAAATTGGCCCAAGGTCACACGTTTCTGCGGTGGTCGGCCTCATCAGCCTCAAACCTTCAGAAACGGCGATGACACCCACCCTGCGTCCCGCGCGCATCGCCTCATCCGCGATTTCCGCGAGTTCCTGCATTTGTTCTTGCAGCTCGAACCCTGAGCAGAGAACAGTTTGTGCTCTTGGGGCATAATGCCGCGCTTGTCTCCCGGGAGAAGAGCTGAGGCGCTCGTCTGGTTGCGCAATACGCACCGGCCCGATGACGGCCTCGATCTCTTCACGGGGAAGCCCGCCAGGGCGGAGGATCACCGGCGGCTGAGAGAGCAGGTCCAGCACGGTGGACTCAATCCCAAGAGGTGTTGGACCTCCATCAAGAATTAGTTCGATGCGACCTGATAGGTCGTCAAGCACATGCTGAGCATTGGTGGGGCTGGCGTGGGCGAACCGATTGGCGGAGGGAGCGGCGATCGGCACGCCGCATGCCCGCAGAAGTCCGAGGGCCACAGGGTGTGCTGGCACACGCACCGCGACCGTCTGGAGTCTGGCGGTTACCTCGGGAGGAATCTTGTCGCTCTTGGGTAGGAGAAGGGTGAGGGGGCCTGGCCAGAACCTCTCGGCGAGCTTGAGTGCGGTCCTCGGCTGCGCAGAACTTACAAGCCAAAGGTCGTCACGGTTTGCCAAATGGACGATCAAGGGGTCGCTGGACGGCCTCCCCTTGGCCTCGAAGATCCTGAGCACCGCCTCGGGATCCAGCGCGTTGGCCCCCAGGCCATAGACAGTCTCGGTCGGGAACGCGACCAGATCCCCGCGAACAATGCTCTCCGCCGCCCGGGCGAGGATTAGCTCCTCCGGGTGCATTGGATCAACCTTGCAGACGATCGTCGAGTGATTTGACATGATCCCTGACCGCACGATTATATTCTCCGACGGAGTGGGCAGGCGCCGGATAGTGAGGCTTTGGCGACCCTCTCGAAAAGAGAGTTGCTTCGGCTCGGGAACCGAAGGTCCCTGGAGGTTACCTCGGATCAGATAGGCCCACTTGACGAATGGGATCGCACGACCTGCTGGAGAACAACGCATTCAGAGCAGGGATTCGAGGGCCAGGATCTTAGCCAGTCCCGCGTCTGGGTCAGATTCCCCAGAGAGAAGGATGACCGGGCAGGGGGAAGACGGGTCCCCGGTTTTTGGAGAAAAGAAGACCGAACGAGGACGCCAAGCGTAGGAATCCCACCCTGGTCAGGGTCTCACGCAGGGCAATGGACAGGATGAGGAGAACGATCGCGAGGGGAGTGAACCGAGCGTGGAACGCAGCTGGAAGGGGCTCGGGGCACGCCACAGGTCGACTCCGCAACGTGCTCGATTAGATCGGTTGCGGGACCCGTGCGAGCAGGAATGGCGTCGAGGCAACAGCCTGTGACCTGAGCGGCGGAGAACTGGTTGCCGGTGTCGCGTACCCTTTGTGCGATGAAGGCGAAGAGGGAAAGGGGGGCCGCGGTTCCCCTCCGCCAGGATGATTCTGATTGTCGACTTCCGTTGCAACATCATGCCACGCCACAACCCCATTTGGGGGGTATATCCATATGTGGATGCGAATTGTCAAGTACCGAATATGGTGTGGCCTGCGCGCCTCGCCCTAGATACGCCGGTTGCGGAAAGCGACAAGATGGGTAGAATCATTTTGTGGCCATTTTCCCGCTTCCTGTAGGACCGGGGTACCGCGCCGCACGTCCTGCCAGGTTCACCGTCCCGCGCACACCGTCGGACCTTCTTGAGCGTCCGCGCCTTACCGAATTCATCCAAAGACACCTCAATCGAAAACTGATCCTGATCTCGGCTGCGCCTGGGTACGGCAAGACCTCCTTGGCTGTAACCTTTGCCCATCAAGCCGATTTCCCTTTGGCCTGGCTGTCCCTCGACGAAACTGACCGAGACATCGTCACCATGGTGAACGACCTCTTCCAGTCGCTCCACCGAGCATTGCTTGACTGGTTGCCGCCGCCTCCTGAGTCGCTGGGGCTTCCTTCGGCGGCGAGTCAGCCGGTAAGCCTTGGGCTTGCGCTCACACAGGCTCTGGACCAAGCCGCGACGGATTTCACCGCACTGGTCATCGACGATTTCCACTTGGTCGATGATTCGCCTGCGATCATCGAGTTCTTCGATTCCTTCTTTGAGACGCTTCCCCCGCAACTGCACGTGATCCTGCTCAGCCGGCAAATCCCTCCCCTTCGCATTGCGTCGCTCGCCGCAAGACAGGAGATAGCCGGCCTGAGTGAAGAGCACCTGCGATTCACCCCCTCTGAAGTTCAAGCGCTGCTGGAGAAGCGCAACAACCTTACCTTGCCGACCTCAGACGCAGAAGCGCTGGTCTCGCACACCGAGGGTTGGATCACCGGGATTCTGCTCAGCAGCCAGCTAATCTGGCGAGGCTTGCTCAGCAACGTCGGCCTGCGGCGTGAGCAGGAGAGCATGCTCTACGATTACCTGGCCGAGGAGGTCTTAGAGCAGCAGCCTCAAGACCTTCGCACGTTCCTGTTGGAAGCATCCGTTCTTCCCGAGATGGATGGGGCGGCCTGCGACGTGGTCCTTGGCCGTCCCGGAGACAGCGCTCGGATGCTTGAGCAGCTTGAAGCAAAGCGGCTCTTCATCAGCGCCGTGGGGGATCCGCAGCCCACATACCGCTTCCACCATCTTTTCCGCGAGTTCCTGCTGGCCAGGCTTAGGCAGAAGAATCCCCTGCGCCTTCAGCAACTCCAGCGCCGGGCTGCCGAACAATACGAACTAAGTGGGATGCCGGAGGCTGCTTTCAACCTGTATGTCGCCTGCGGAGATCTTGCTCGCGCGGGGTCTATGGCTGAGGCCAACGCACAGAGCCTGTTCGAATCCGGAAGGCGAGAAATCCTGCTTCAGTGGGGGAAGCAACTCGAACAGATTTCACTGGAGGTCCCAAGATTGCAGTTCTGGGTGAGCAGAACGCTGTGCGATCGCGGGGAGATCGAGGTTGCTCAGGAGGCTGCTGATCTTGCCCAATCGGGATTCGAGAGGCGTTCCGACAAGAATGGTCTGACGAACGTTGAACTGATAAACGCCTGGTTGAACTTCCTGAAAAGTGACTACCGTTCGGGGCTCGCTCGAGCGCTTGCAGTACTAAGTCGTGCGGAAGGGGAGGAGTTGCCTCTGGAGACGAGGGCAATTGCTGAGCGGTATGCAGGCAGGTGCGAGCTTGAGCTTGGAAGAGCTCAATCGGCGCTTGACCACCTCAAGAGGGCTGCCACCTGGTTCGCGCAAGTCGGAAACGAGTATAGCCACGCGGTGACATTGACGGACTTAGCTCTGGTGCTAAGGGTCTTGGGCAAGACTGCAGAGGTTTCGCAAACCCAGCAGCAGGTTCTCGCCGTCTGGAGGAAACTTGGCGTCCCGGGACATCTGGCCATTGTGCTGAACAACGTCGGTTATGACATGCATATGCTCGGGCAGTACCAATCGGCGCGAGCCGTATATGAAGAGGCTTTGGAGTGGGCCAGGAAGTCAGGCGAAAGGCATGCGCAGGCTGTCGTGCTGATCAGCCAGGCTGACCTGCTCCGAGATCTGGGTGACAGCCAGCTTGCAGCCGATCTCTATAGCGTGGCAAACAAGCTGGCGCAGGAGGCGAGTGATAATGTGTTGCTTTCTTACATCTTCTGGGGTATGGCATTCATCAATCGCTCCGCCGGCAATTTCCCGGCCTCCCTCGAATGGCTGCGCCGAGCTGACTTAGCCGTAAGTGCTTCTGAAGAAAACTCAGCGCCAACGAACGGGGCGCTTCGCGGGGCTGTGCTTACAGAAATGGGAGACCGCGAGCAGGGCTTGAAGTGCCTTCGAAAGGCAGCAGAAGACTTGGAGGCGCGCGGAGGAGATTTTGCCAATCTTTCCTGGGTCTCTCTCCTCCTCGCCCGTTCGCTCTGGATGAATGGATCTGCGGAGGAAGCGACAAGGCGACTCAAGCGCTCATTGGATCTGGCCAGAATGCTTGGGTACGACCAGATGCTGGTCAGAGAGGCACTTGCGAGCAGGGAATTCCTAAGCACGGTCGCAAACTCTGAGGATCTTGGGGCACAGGTCAGGTCACTGCTGTTGCGTGCAGAGAATCTGCCGCCACCCGAGCAGGGCGCACGAGAGTTGCACGAGGGAGTCAGTTCGTCTGTCGTTGAGGTCAACGCATTGGGGCCCGCAAGAGTCGTTGTTGATGGGCGGGAGATACCACGCACAGAGTGGGTGAGCCAGCGCGCCAGGGAAATGTTCTTCTTCTTGGTTGACAAGACATCAGTTCCCCGAGACGAGCTGCTTGCATTGTTCTGGCCCGAGACTCCTCAAGGAAGGGCGCTGACGAACCTTTATCAGACCTTGTATCGGATGCGCCGAGCGCTGGGGGGAGAGGCTGTTATCTTGAGGGATCAGGTTTGTCAGCTGGCTGAGAATCTTGATGTTCGATATGACGTGGCGGCGTTTGAGGAGGGCGCATCCCGGGCGCTCGCTTTGCCGCATCAGGACCTGCGCCGAATAGGCGCCCTGGAGCACGCAGTGGATCTGTATCTTGGGGATTACCTGGCCTACCTTCCCGTCGAATGGGCTAGGCAGCGCAGGGAGGAATTGTCGGAGACCTATGTGCACGTGCTTCGTGAATACTCGGACGAATTGGTTGTGCTGACCAGGTATGGCGATGCGAGAGCTGTCCTCAGCCGAGCTCTCGCGGTGGAGCCACTGCGAGACGACCTGCACCAGCGCATGATGCGAGTCTTGGCGTCGCAGGGACGTATTCATGAGGTGGTGGAGCACTATCAACGCTATTGCGAATCGTTGCGGCGCGAGATGGGACTTGATCCACCGCCTGAGACTCGATCCCTTTACGGTAGCCTAATCGCCTAACCCCCAATCTAGTGTAGGGGAGGACCGCTCCAGGAATAGCCACGCTTCCTCAGTGACTCCTTCACTGGGGCCTTGTGGAGAATACTTTCTTCGCGAGGCGGCAAGTCACGAGGAACAGCAGAAAGCGTCCAGAAAGCCACACCCCTCGTCGTCGGACAATCAAGGTAAAGCAAGCCGCAACACCGGGAACGGGACAATAACCGTACGTTTGGTCCGGATCTGATCAAGGGTGCGGAGTCCAGAACGCCTGTTCGTTGCGTGTTCGTTGCGCCGTCATCTGAGCGTCGAGGCAATCTTCATAAAGTATTGGCAACAGTCTTGCACGGCCAAAAGGAGGCCCACAATGAAAAGCAGCAGCACGACCCACGGTAACTTCAGGACTCCGCCATCTGGTGGCGGCAGCTTCATGCCGCCGAGTGGCGGCGGCAGCTTCATGCCGCCGAGTGGTGGCGGCAGCTTCATGCCGCCGAGTGGTGGCGGCAGCTTCATGCCGCCGAGTGGTGGCGGCAGCTTCATGCCGCCGAGTGGTGGCGGCAGCTTCATGCCGCCTTGTTGCGGGGGCATCTAGTCCTGGTCGTTGCGCATAGCTTCGGAGGCTCAATGTCAGCAACAGGATTGAATCGACTTGTGGGAAGGGCAGTGGTGAGCGAACGGTTTTGCGCGGAGCTGCTCGACGGGCGCCGTGATGAGCTCCTTACGGGATACGACCTGAGCCCGGAGGAACACAGCGCGGTGATGGGAATGCATGCAGACGCCTTGCACGAGTTCGCGGCTGCGGTCGATCACCTGATAGTCACCAGCCAGAGCAAGGCGAATGTGCCCCAGTGGGCTCCGAGCGCAAACTCGCTCGTCTGGAGAATCCGCGAGCCGAACGGAGTTCCTCGGTCACGCTAGGCGCCTCTCGATTCTCGCTGTTTTGTTGCCAGAGGCGACTTGTTGCATCCGAGACCGAGAGACGTGAGTCAGAGGAGGCCCGATGAGCGATCGGGCCACGGCTTCGAGGATCCTGTGTGAGGGATTCCGGTTGATTTCGGTTAGCGATAGGGTGATGGAAGAACAGCTGGTTGGCTGATTGCTCGGGGCGCGCCCCAGGGGGTGGCGCGCCCAGCAACCAGGAGGCCGAAAACCACTGCGATCATGACGACTGAGAGAACGGATTCTGTGGAAAAGATCCCTAGCATTGCTGAGGGAGGCGAGAATTTGCCTCCCGGTTTCAACTCCGTGCCCAGTTCAATGGCAGATCGAACCCTAGATGTGGGGGGCGCTCTTTGGAACGTCCTACGCATGGCTGGGCGTGCGATAGGTGCAGACCTATCTCAAATCTATTTACTGGATGGGGAGCAAGGGAATCTCAGCCTATCTGCGTCGATCCCCGATGGGGCTCAGGGATTCGGCGTGCCGCTTTCGATCGTCACTATTCTGAAGAACGCAATCGACACCAACTCTCCGGCGCGGTTGAACCGATCTGAATTGGGACCCGATTGGAGCCACACAAAAGTGCGAGCCGCTCTCTTTCTTCCCCTCGTTTGGGATGGGACGCCGTTGGGGGGGATGGCCTTCCTCTGGTCGGATGAGGGGCTGGAGAGAGGTGAGGGCTCCTTGGACATGGGTGCGCTCCTGGCTCCGCAAGTAGCCCTTTCCATAGAGAATGCAAAGCTGCGCGAGGCTCTCGAGAGGACACGCACTGAGTTGATGAGTCAAGTTCAAGAGCTTATTGGAACGATTCAGCGGACCCAACATGAGGCTCGGGAATCGTCGGAGCAAACCCTGCTCTTCGGGCAAAGGCTCCGCACTCCTCTGACCACACTTGAACTCTACCTGGACCTTATCTGCGACCACCCGGACCGGGCGCGCGATTACGCGGAGGTGCTAGGCCGGGAAATCAAGCGAATGCAGTCGATGGTAGAGGAGATGTTTACACTTGGCCAGGCGCAGGTAGCCAAGGTTGAGCCGGATCGAACAACCGTTGATCTCTCAGTGCTGGCTCGCGAGATCGTGAGTTCAACGGAGGTCCTCGCGAAATCTCAAGGCCAGATGCTTCGCCTGAGACTGGATCCCTCATGCCCATTGGTCAGCGCCGACCTGCAGATGCTAAAGCAGGCTATCGCGAACTTGCTTGCAAACGCCGTTCAATACACACCCAGAGGCGGGAGAGTTAGCTTGACCGTCGAGCCCCGCTTCCGAGGGGGTCGAACGTGGGCAACGGTGACGATTTCAGATACGGGCTATGGCATCTCGCATGATGAGCTCGGCCACATCTTCGAGGCTTTCTACCGGGGAAAGGCGGCGAGGGTTTCGGAGGTCGCGGGAATGGGCCTGGGATTGACGATCAGCCGGAAGATTATCGAGACCCATGGCGGCAAGATCGAGGTTCAAAGTGCGGTCGGGGAAGGATCCAATTTCACCATATGGCTCCCAGCTTGCGCAATTTCAGTCCAGATTGTGTCTCAACCCACCGACAATTCAATCAGGACGCGCGCTGAGCGGAAAACCTAGTCCTGTTGCAGCCCGGCTGCCGAGAGAAGCGGGCAAGCATTGACGGAGAAAAGACCCAGGCTGGCTTATCGAGGTCTTTTTTTCATTGCAGACCTCCGCTTGGGACCACTCGGACTTGGCCTGCGTGAAGGGGTTATTGCTGCTTCCCGATTCCCTTCTTGAGCTTCTTCCACTCACTTTGAAGGACCAAGGCGTCGACCTCGAGAATCGGGCTTTCGCATAAGATTCTTCCTTCGCAATCGAGGTCCAGCAATGCCATGAGCAGATCGTGCATGCGTAGGTCGGCGTCCTTGAATGCCAGGTGGTTTCTTTCCCCCCTGGGGCCATACTCGATTCCGGAGAGGTGAATATGCAAACCCTTCAACGCCCTGGACCCCAGAGCGTGGTCGACGTGGTCCAGTACACTCCTCCATTCTCGGTAGGAGTTCATTGACCCATCCCCAGGGCGCGCATGCAAGTGGGCGAAATCCAGGCAGGGCTTCACTCCCTCGATCTCTTTGCTCATAGTGAGAACGTCATTTAGGGAGCCGAGCATCGCGCTTTTCCCCATGGTTTCGGGCCGGAGGATCACCTCGTTGCCGTCCCTCCGCAGCTCCTCCACGCAACGGCGTAATCGAGGCAGAGCAACTCGAATGACCTTTGTCGGTTCGTTCCCGAAGTAGGACCCGGGGTGGAACACGATGTCGGTCGCACCCGCCAAACGACCATAGTGGGCCGCATCCATTAGACGCTTGCGGCTTTTTGGCCATTCCTCCTTTGAGGCGTTCAGATTGATGAAATAGGGGGCGTGAACGCTCAGTGTGATCCCTTGTTGGTCCGCAGCTAGCCGGATGGTCTCGCACGTATCCTCGCTCACCCGAACTGATTGAACCCAGGCCAGTTCGAGCGCATCCAAGCCGAGCTGGGCGGTCCGCTGGATGCCTCCCACAGTTCCCCCTGGTTTCTTGGGCGTCGAGTGAGGACTTCCTACGGTCCCAAATCGAAAGGCGTTCCCCATTTGCTATCCCCTCCAGCAGCGACCTCGTCCAACCAGGAAGCCGGATTAGAGACCCAAGCGGCGCAGCATCGGGGGGCCGAGGACTGCCAAGCCCAACAACACTGAAGCGACCGATGCGATGAGCACCGCCCCAGCCCCGGCGTCCTTGGCTTGTGCGGCCAAAGGGCTCTTCTCTGGCGACACTAGGTCCACAAGTGCCTCGATGGCTGTGTTCACCAGTTCTGCGCCAAAAACCAGTCCCATGGCCAGGAAGAGGAGCCCCCAGCCTACCGCAGGAACCCCGACCCATATGGCCGACAGGACAACCAGGGCTGCTATTCCTACCTGGATTCGGGCATTTCGCTGCGACCTCAGGGTAGATCGCCATCCATCAAATGCATGCCCAAAAGCTCCCCAAAGGCTTCTCGAACGCTCTGTGTACGGATCTGGGATTCCCGATTGGTGTCTCATTGTCTCGCCTTACCTTGTCCTGGCTGGATGCGCCCTTTGCGAAGGATCTCGTTCTGAATCTGCCACATTCTTGTCTTGCGGGATCGGGTGTCGTGGTCAAATCCAAGGAGATGAAGCACCCCGTGAACGACGAGCAGCTCAAGTTCTTGAGATAGCTCGTGGCCAGCATGGTCGGCTTGGCTTTTCGCTGTAGGGACCGATATGACCACGTCTCCCAGGTACCGAATTCCGCTTTCGGGATCGAACGTCTTCGAGGAGAAGGAAAGGACGTCGGTGGTCCGATGGACGGAACGAAACTCTCGGTTGAGATCTCGCAGTTCCTCATCTCCGACAAATGCAAGGGTGAGTGAACAAGGGATCAGCGCGCCCGCAAGACTCAGGGTTTCCCGTGCCAGGAATCGCAGGTGAGTCCGGGGAACAACCCTGGAGTAGCGCGGCGCGCAGTAGATTCCAATCCTCGCGCGAGAACGGCAGACGTTAGTCCAGATCGTCATCGGAGGGCAGCGGCGCCAAGTGAGCTCCCTCGTCCTCAGGATACTTCAGGCGCGCGTGGAGGCTGCTTCGCAACGTCTCGGTGAGGGCTAGCCGAACCTGCTCCAGGTCTTTCAAGGTCAGGTCGGTGTCGTCAAACTGATGTTGGGCCAGGCGGTCTTCGATAAGGGTTCTTACGAGGGTCTCGATTTCCCCGGCGGTTTTGGGGGCAAGTGCCCTGAATTTCGCCTCGACCCCGTCCGCCAGCATTAGAAGTGCAGCCTCCTTGGATCGCGGACGTGGCCCTGGGTAATGGTAGAGGGATTCGTCCACTTGCGAAGCCTCTCCGCCGGCAGCTTTCAGCGCCAGGTTGTATTGGAAGCTGGCGCGCAGCGTTCCATGATGTTCAGGAATCAGATCTCGCACCCGGCTCGGCAGGTGGTTTCTCCGAGCTAGGTCGAGACCATCAATTACGTGTTGCATGATAAGCCTGGCGCTAGTCGAAGGATCGAGTTGATCGTGGGGGTTCCCCTCCGGCCCCTGATTCTCCACGAAGTACTTCGGCTTAGCTGCTTTCCCGGCGTCATGGTAAAGAGCTCCGACCCGCAAGAGAAGGGTGTTCGCGTTGATGGCCTCCCCCGCATGCTCGGCCAGATTGGCCACCTGCAGGCTGTGCTGGTAAGTGCCTGGTGCGTTCCGCAGAATCATTCGAAGAAGTGGTTGATCCGGGCGGGAGAGTTCAAGAAGCTGCATGTTCGTCGTGGTGTCAAAGAGGCTGCCAGCAAGGAGCAGAAGGCCGATAGCCAGGCTGCCCGACAGGAGCCCATTTCCGAGACTCGCTGCAGTCAACGTGAGTATTCCCGCCAGATCAGCTGAAGGTTCGGTGAGCCAGGTCATGAGCACGACAGCGACGCCCGCGAGCGAGCCGGCCAGCCCTGCCAGAAAGAAATTGAGTGGCCTTTCCGCGCGGCCCAGTGTGAGCACGGCCATCGATGAGCCAAGGGCCGCATACAGGGCCAGATCCAACCGACCTCCCGCAATCATCCCGGACAGGACGCCAATCAGGATACCGCTGAACAAACCTAGACCAGGGCCAAATAGCGCTGCCAGGCATAGCGACAGAGAAGCCGCCGGATAGAGAAAAGGCAAGACAGTGTGGCTTGGAATCATTACTTGCGCGCCAGCGATGAACAAGAGAAAGAAGAGCGAGAGCAGCAGGGCATGCCGAAACCGCAGGGGAGGGCGCATGCGTAGGGTTCGCATGTAGAGCATCAGCAGAGTTGTCACCAGGACCACAGCAAGCACATCGCTCAGGGTTGTGCGGGCGTCCAATCCACCCGAGTTGAGCCCGAGAGCCGTGATCGCTTCCAGGTCGGCCGCGGTGATGACTTTTCCCCGGGAGATCACCACCTGGCCCGAGACAAAGGATCGGGTGACCGGCGCGACCTTGCTGGCTACCTCTTGCTGCAGGGCCTCCGTGCTGGCCTTGTTGAAGAGACTGTTAGGTACAACCAAGTTGTGGACGAGATCTGCAACCAGGACTGCCTCGCTTTCCGGAAGGCTGAGGCTAACGTACGCTGGCAGGGAGTCGCGCGCGTCCGCAAGGCGATCGGGGCGGATCTCCTGGCGCATTACCTGCTCGAGGACGGAGGCGCACTGGGCCTGTACGAGTTGCCAGTCCACGTCGCTTAACTGAAGGACCTGAGAGGCCGTGCTCTCGTCCAGATGAACAACCGCCATGGACAGGAGATCCTGTACCTTCTGACTCGGGGTTGAGTAAGCATCCGCGCGGACGGCGGTGATGTAGGCCAGTGAGCTCACCAAGGATTGGGCCTGTTGGCGGGCGATATTTGGATCGGCCGGGTCGTAAACGGGGAGAACTTGGCTGACCGCTTCTTGCCGCGCCTGATCAGTGAGAACTTGGCTTACGAAGGCCACGGACCGAGGGGCAAGCACATCTTGGGGCGCCACTTGGCCGAGGCTTAGCGACACAGAGCGCTCTCCAGGCATGATGGGCAGGGCGAGGAGGAGGGTCGAAGCAAGGGCTGTAGCTACCACCAGCGACCCCATGGGCAGGCCCTGAAGCAGGGGGCGAAGCCAGGAGAAAGAAGGGGTTCCGGATTGGGTGGTCATGGGCGGGGGGAAGGTTCCCGAGCGCGCGGAAAGTCATTCACTGAGGAGCTTGCGGACAGCATCGCTTGCCTCCCGACCATCTGCACGGCCCTGTAGCAAGGGAAGCAACACTTTCATCACCTTGCCCATGTCGGCCGGTCCCTTGGCATCCGTTTGCTGCATAGCCTGCTTAGCAAGCGCTTCCAGCTCCGCGCGCGAGATAGAAGGGGGGAGAAGTTGCTTGAGGAAATCAAGTTCCGCACGAGATTCGCTAGCGATGTCAGGGCGCCCAGCCCGTTCCGCGTCCGCAATCGTCTCCTGACGAACCTTTAGCTCGCGCTGAAGAACGGACCGGAAACCCGCCTCATCCAGCGGCATACGCTTTTCGACCTCGGCCAGTTTGATGGCGGAAAGAAGCATCCGCAAAGTTCGTTTGCGAACCTCGTCGCCCGCCCGCAGCGCGTCCTTGAGCGATTGTTCCAGATCCTGTTTGGTCACCATGTCTGAGATTATAAAGGTCACTGGACTCAATGGTCAAATCCAGTGCGAAGGATGGAGCCAGCGACCACGATGCCGCCCAAACGAGGTCCCGACCGCCAGTAGCCCCAAGATACGGTTGAGGCCCGACGGTTACCCAGGCAGACGGGATCGACGGGAGAAACGCAAGCCCTGAACCAGAAGTCGTGCAGCAACCGCCGAAGAATCCCGCTGAAAACGACATGTGGACACTCAGAGAGAACTAAGAGGGTTCCTGGTAGGATGCGCATGAAAGGAGGGCCCTCATGAAGCCAGTTCCTTCCCTGCTGGGATCGGCGACCCGGGGCGGGCAGCTCCGGATTTCCGGAACGAAGCTGGGACAAGAGCTTGTTGGATTGGCTGGATAAGGCGGATTCTGGCGCTGGAGGCCGCAGCAGAGTGGGATCCATCTGAGAAGCTATCCCAGTTTGAGGCGCAAGGGCAAGTGAGAGTGGTCGTCCCGATGAACTGAACCATCTCAATCAAGACCTCAAGCTTGGTTGTGGTAGGAAGGTCCTTGGATCACAGGGGGATAGATCTGAGGGCCTTTCTTCTGTCATGCCCAAGGAAGCAACGCAGCGCACACTTTGTGCTTGGACGAATGGACGGCCGGAACGCTCGTCACAATGCTTGCAGTAGCAGTGTCTATAATTGACATGACTGCAGAAAGGGAAGAATTGGATCTCTGATCAAGGTTCTCCCGCCAAGGGTTGGCAGCACGCATGAATAAAAGAATCCACTGATTTCACGATCCCGTCAGATCGACCCAGAGTGGCGGGCGTAGCCCGGCTGGCAAAAGGGCGCCATCTTTGAGGTGGGGGGAGGCAACCCATGAAGGGGGAAGAAGACCCGGAATCCGAATCCGGTGTTCGTCACGCAATCAGCCCCCCTGTTTTCGGACGGGATAAGGTCCACCGTGAACGGCTTGTGGATCTGATCCGCGCATATCTGCCTCGCAAACTGATCGTAATTGCCGCGCCGGCTGGCTACGGAAAGACAACCCTACTGGCCGATTTCTCAGCGCACTCGGAATTCCCGGTTTGCTGGGTGCGGCTCTCTGATCTGGACGCTGACCCGATGCGACTGGCCACCTTGCTGATCGCCTCCCTTTCTCGGCGCTTTCGCACCCTCGGCCGCCATCTTGGCGCAGAAGGGCTCGTCGGGCTTTCTGCGGAAGGAATGGCTCATGCCCTCACCCACACAATTAACATAAAGGTGACGCGTCCATTCATCCTTGGGCTTGATGATGTCCAATGCCTCAACAGCTCGAAGTCGGCACTATCTCTTCTCGACGAATTCATTCGCAATCAACCGGATCAAGTAACGCTCCTTGTCGCAGGACGAGCTGTGCCCGAGATCCCAATGACGCGACTGGTTGCAGAAGGAGAGGTGGCCGCGATCGGTCCTGCCGATCTTGCACTGACCAGGGAGGAATTGATCGCCGTGGAGCACTCGCGCATGGGAGTGGATCTGGATGCCAAAACGGCCGATAGGATTCTGGATGAGACCGGTGGGTGGGTAATGGGGGTGATTCTATCGGGGAATGCCTCTGTTCGGGGGATGCAGATTCTAGCCGAATCGACGCAACCTGCGGTCTATGATTACCTGGCCTCAGTCGTGCTGGGAAAGCAGCCAGAAAAGTTGCGTCGTTTTATGCTGGAAGCCTGCGCCCTTCCGGTCATGACCGCAGAGGCGTGCAATGCCGTGCTCGATATGGCGCACAGTCACCATTATCTCGAGCAGCTCGTCCGACGCGGATTGTTTGTCGTGGCAGCCGAGGAACACCCGAGAACCTATGAGTTTCACTCCCAATTCCGCCGATTCCTCATTGAGGCTCTCCGCTCGACAGACGGAAACAGACTTCGGAGGCTTCAAGCCCGGTCCGCGTCTTATCTTGCCAAACATGGGGAACCGGAAGAGGCAGTCGAGCTGTATATCGAAGCGGGCGACCCGAGGAGGGCCGGGCGCCTGGCGGGGAGGAATGCGACGCGACTTGAGCGAGAGGGCAGATACGGATTGCTGGAGGCGTGGAGTGAAAACCTCCGCAGGCGCGGCGTGTTTGATCCCCATGTTGATCTGTCGCTCGCCTTTGCGTTAGTGATGCAAGGAAGAGGGCCGGAAGCGCGGGCCCTGATCAAGAAATGGAGAAGGGCCGCCGGCAGCAGCAATGCAGAATTGCGTCGGAAGTACCACCTGGCCCTGGTGCACCAACTGGTATTCGCAAGCAGATTTGAGAAGGCCATCAAGACCATCAGACGTTTCACTTGGCGGGCAAGGGCTCGAGGGGACCGGGAAGGTCGCGCAGACTGCCTGCTGCTGGAGGCTTTCTGCGACGTGGAGAGGCGAGCCGATCTGACACGGGCGGCTGATCTGGCCCTTGACGGGGTCCGGATTGGGGAAAGGCTCTCAGATGCGGTGCGACTTGCTGGTGCCCTGTCCAATGCGTCGGCTGCCGTCTGGGCCGCTTGCGGGCCTCTCGAAGCAATGCCTCTCGCGAGACGCGGAAACAAGCTAGCTTCGGTTGGCTCGTCACCCACCAGGAAAGCCGCGCTCTTGAATAATCTGGGCTCTCTTGAGCACTCGATGGGCAGGTACGAAGCTGGATTTCAGCACCTTAACGAGGGGCTGGTTCAGGCGCGCAGGGCAGACGCACGCATGTGGGAATCGCAGCTCTCCCTCAGTCTGGCGGACCTGCTTGCCGACCTTGGGCTCGTGAACCAAGCGAGTTCCTACTACCGTTCTGCTGCTTCAGTGGGAGAACGGGCGTGGGGCATTCGTCAAAGGGTGGTTTCCTGCATCCAGGAGGCAAATTGCTACAGAAGGAACGGGGACCCGGAGCGAGCCAGGCGAGTCATGGCGTCTGTTCGCCCGGGCTCCGGTCGCCAGTGGAAGCCGCAATTGCAACTGGCCAAGGCCGCATTGGAAGTCTCCGAGCATCCCTCCGGCGCGCGCAGGATCGTTAGAAGACTCTTCACGGCAGGCCAACCTTCTCTTTATGCGGAGGAGGAAGTCTTCGCACACTATCTCCTCTCGCGAGCGGCCTGGGGTCTTTCCGAAGGAGCCTCCGCGAAGAAATACATGAGCGAGGCGCTCTCCAGAGCCAAGCAAATCGGTGCGGAGCAGGTCATTGCCCGAGAACTTCAGGGAGACGAAGCCTTCCGCAGCTTCGCGGAAGAGCAGTTCGCCGAGTCGGACTTCTTCGCCGTCGTTATCACTCGAATGGCGGACATGAAGGCATTCGCCAAGAAACTCAGGGCAAATGGCATGGCACCTGGCCGCGCGGCTAGGATCCGAGTCTCAGCCATGGGCGGGAATGAAGTCGCCTTGAATGAACGGGCGCTCCGCGCGCTGCCTCCACTTGCCCGCCAACTGGCGGCCTATCTGGCTGATACTGGTCAAGTTCAACGGGATCGGCTCTTGGAGGACTTCTGGCCGGCATCTTCGAAGGGTCGCCAAACAGCCAACTTCCATAGCACCCTTTACAGCCTTCGTCGCGCTCTCGGAAAGAGCGCCGTCCTTCAGGAGGCGGGCACGTACCTGTTCAATCCAAAGGCGAGCATCCAATTCGATGTTGACATGTTTGAACAGGCCGCAGTGCAGGCTCAATCCAGCAGCACGCCGTCCGAGGATCGGCTGGCGGAACTCAACGGTGCTCTCGAAATGTACAGGGGGGAATTCCTTCCTGGATGTGGCCAGGAGTGGGCGGCCCGCAGGCGCGAGATTCTGACCGAGAAGTATCTGGCCCTCACGCGAGCCTTCGCTGAGGCCGCCCTTCAAGCTGGCCGTCCCCGCGAAGCGGCCGAGAGATTGCGTTCGGCCTTGGCGGTTGATCCCTATGACGACGATCTGAATCTGCTCTACCTCGAAGCGCTCGGCCAAATGGGGCGGCGCGGGCAGTTGGTCACCCACTATCATCGGTATTGCAAGCTCCTGGCCACCGAGCTGGGGCTCGACCCTCCGGACCAAGTCCGATCCCGGTATACAGACCTCATTGGGTAGGGCGGCCAGGCGGAAACCTACGGGTCTGACTGTGCGAACCAGCCCGTTTGTTGTTCGAAAGGCCTCATCGGTGGCTTGGCATGGCAGAACGCCTCTCGAAGGTCGGCCCCTTTGATCCCGCAAGGGACAGTCCGTGCGCCCGAGGAGGGGGACCGACGTGGCGAAGGTTCTTGGTGACTCTCCTGCAAACCGTGTCCTGTCTGGCAAGTGTCGTCTTCTGGTGTCACCAGGGAAGGGGAGGGGTGGACAAGCGCCGCAGCAGGAGGGGGCTCCCGTCAGATCGGCGGTGATCTGGTCGCGCGAGGCGGGAGAACTCAACGGACTGTAAGGGAGCTCCTCGAGCGACCTCAAGATGGGACCGACTTGATTGCACAATCCTCCGGGATGAGACTTGGACGGTGTCGGCAGCCTGCGCCGGGCTGGATTGATCTCGTTATGAAAGGATGTCGCCACTTGGATTCTGCGCGTAATCGTGGAAACCAGCCCTGTTCGCGACTCAGCCACGAGGAGAGGAACGAACTCATCTCCATTTTCCCTTGGAAGGTACCTTGCTTGGGAGGTGGAATGAGCTGTGGGGCTATCCTCTCGGCCCTTGGGCTTGGGACATCAGGTCGATTCCAAGGACTCCGAGAAAAAGGACAACGATTCGTGCCGTAACTCCCCAGATGACATGCTCCTCGAAGGGCTGGTAAATCGGAACCCATTCCGGCCTTTCCTGTGCCGGCTTGGGCCGGGGCTGCCAGTGGAGATTCGAAGCATGTGCTAGCCACCGGAGGGGGACGTGGAAGATCTCGCGGACCTCAATTGGAGACGGCCGTAGCAGCGCCGGCCAGGAAAAGGCGCCTACAATTGGAGTGACCAAGAAACCCGTCACGGTCCCAAGAGGATCAAGCTGTCCCAGAACTCTCACTTGGTCCGAGGCGAGGCCTATTTCTTCCTCGGTCTCACGCAGCGCGGTCTCAATGGCTGCTTCCGTCGGACCGTGCGACTGCCCGCCCGGGAAGGAGACCTGACCCGGGTGTTCCTCCACAGACTGGCTGCGCTCCGTGAACAGGAGCCGCCAGCCCTCGTCGGCCCGAAACATCGGGACCAGCACAGCCGCCTTGCGTCCCGAGGGATGATCTTCAGTTTCACTTGATAGCCCCGCGGCGCCTTTGGCCTGGCTCAGCTGGCGTGCAATTTCGGCCTCAGTCAGGGAGGGCGGGTAGTCCAAGGTCACCTTGAGGTTTTACCTTTCAATGCCGATCGGACTCACGCAGCAGCTGCGCTCTGCAGTTCCTTCGTCAATCCACTCGACTTCGTCTGGCGGGACGCTGCCTCCGCAATGCAGGCATTTAGTGGACAACCTGCGAATCGCACTCGGCTCGGCCCCCCCAAGAAGTGGTCTCGTGGCCCTTAAGCATTGTGCTGAGCCACGCAGCCAGTTCATCTGCCTCCGTCTGCCTGGCCTAGCCCGCGCAATTCGGCCACGAAACCGTTTCCTGCGCGATCCAGGATTCTCCAGCGCTGCATCTGAGACAGGATCGAAAGCCCTTCCTGCGCAAGGGATACCACCCCTCGGGAGCCTCAGTGGCAAGCGATCTGGCTCTGGCTGCCAGAGGGAGGAGCAGCGGGGCCCCGGGCAAACCGGCCTGGAGTGCGCCTTGGGCGAGGTTCCCAAGAATCTTGGCGGCGTCTTTATACTTTCCCTGATCCATCAGGCGATGCGCTGTTGCCAGCCTCCGTCTTGGCCCTTCCCCGAGGGGAACTCCCACAACCCAGGGATCGGGACCCCCATGCCTCTCCGAGCCACATCGGGGGGCCTCCTCAGCCTTCCAGCTCCGCCGCGGACTCTCCATCATCCGGCGTTGAAGCCTCTTCCGCTGCGGCCGCCTCCATCTGTCCTCCGTTTTCAGGTTCAATCACGGGGCGAGCAAAGATGAGAAATCCGGTGTGGGCGACCATGCGGTCCGTTGGGCGTAATCGCTCGGCTATGGGCTTATAGTAACGCAGCGAGATCTCGCACACCTCCACAAAGGCAAACTGATTCCGCTCGAGGGCGGAGAGCAAGAGGCTGACCTGGTTCGTCGTCGGCAGGATGGCCCCGAAAAATCCGCCTGGGGCCAAAGCCGCCCGAACTTGAGGCAGGTAGTCGTAAGGGTTGGGCAAATCCAGGAACAGCGAGGGGACACCTTTCTCTTCGAAGCCGGAGCCGACGTCCCGCAGTCTCAAGACAACGCGGTCCGCCAGCCCCAGCGGTTGGAGGTTGCGCAACGCCACGTCCTGCATATCGGATCGGACGTCGTAAGAGATCACACGTCCTGCAGGACCAACCGCGGTCGCCAGGGCGACCGTCATCGCACCGGAACCCGTTCCCGCCTCGATCACCGTCTGACCGGGCGTGACCGAGAGTTTGAGAAGGATATAGCCGATGTCTTTGGGGAAAACGATCTGGCTTCTGCGCCGGATGTCGCGCAGGATGTCGCTGAGCGAGGGAGGCAGCAGGTAAAAAGGGCGGCCCAGATGGCTTGTGACGAGAGTCCCCCACGGCTTCCCAATCATGTCATCGTGTTGAATTACCCCACGATGGGTTTGCACTTGAGCGCCTGCTTGCAGCTTGACCAATCGGTACTTGTGATCGCGCCCGACGAGCTGCACTAGATCCCCGGCCTGTGTGCGGTCCACCGCTCCACGCCTCCTCCTGCAATCTGCTCCTGCATTGTAACTTTCTGGAATGGCGGACGCAATCTCAAGCCGGGGAGGCCAAGGGAACAGGCTCCGGTTTGCGCTCCTCAAGGGCGCAGGATACACTGCCCCGTCTCAGGAGGTTCAAGGTGATTGATTGGCGCAGCGCCGAGGACGAAGCTCTCCGCCACCTTCAGGCTCTAATCCGTATCAATACGGTCAATCCTCCAGGCAACGAACTCGAGGCAGCCCGCTACCTCGCTTCCGTTTTGGATCGAGAGCACCTGCCGCCGGTTGTGATCGAATTTGAACCCGGCCGAGGGAATGTCGTCGCCCGCCTGCAAGGCACCGGATCCGAGGATCCGCTCCTGCTCTACGGGCACACGGACGTTGTCCCCGTCGAGCGAGATCACTGGACGCACGACCCCTTTGGGGGGGAGCTCGTGGATGGGTGCATCTGGGGAAGAGGGGCCCTGGACATGAAGGCCATGGTGGTTCAGAGCCTGATGACGATCATCCTGCTGAAGCGCTCAGGAGTTCAATTGCGGCGCGATTTGATCTTTGCGGCCACTGGAGATGAAGAGGTTGACGGGAGCGGGATTCGCTTCCTCGTCGACCGCCACCCGGCTCTGATCCAGGCGGGTTGGGGCCTAACAGAAATGGGTGGCTTCACCCAGCACCTGCACGGCAAGCGCATCTACCCAATCAAGACGGCGGAGAAAGGCGCACTCTGGCTGCGTCTATCTTTCGAGGGGAGCCCGGGCCACGGTTCCATCCCCCACGAGGACAACGTGGTTGGGAAAATGGCTGAAGCCGTTCGCCGCCTGGGCCGCACGAACCTAGGCTATCGCGTCACGCCTCACGCCAGGGCGTATCTGCGGGCAATTGGTCGGACCTTAGGTGGGTGGCAAGGCCTCGTACTGGAGCATATTCCGACCCGCCGGCTGGTGCATCAAGTTCTCAAAGGGCTGGAGGATTCTGAACTCCGCGATTACTTGGGCGCGGTCCTGCAAGACACGGTCACCCCGACGATACTTCGGGCCGGGGAAAAGACCAATGTGATCCCCTCCACAGGGCTGGTTTCCCTGGATTGCAGAACTCTTCCCGGGAGTTCGTCCTCCGAACTGCTCAAAAGGGTCCAAAGGGCTCTGGGGACGCCCGTGTCCGTAGAAATCGAAACAGACTCTCCGCCACTGGAGATGTCGCCCAACACGGAGCTCTTTCGCGTACTCGAATCGGCGCTCGTTCAGGGGGATCCCGAAGCAATCGTCGCTCCGTACATGGCCAGTGGCGCAACCGACGCCAAGTTCACCCTGCCTTTGGGAATCCGCACATACGGCTTCTCTCCCATTCGACTCCTGCCGGGTCAGCCGTACACAGGTCTGATCCATGCCAACGACGAGCGGATCCCAGTGGAAGGCTTCCTTTGGGGGCTGCACGTGCTTCACTCCGCCGTGGAGCGATTCTGCAGGGTGTGACGGATTTCAGGAGAAGGTCGAGCTTGCGGGACTGGAGGCCTCGCATCGTTGCGCGAGTTTCCGCCCGACCCAATCGGGCAAGGACAATCTCTAGCCTGGGCTCATCGGCTCCGGCCGGGGGCGGTCCAACTGAGCCTGCCAGCCCGAAGGTGAGCGGGAGTTGCACGTGCCTCCGCCTACAGCATCAGGCCATAGCGCTCAAGGGCCAGGTTGAGGATCTCGTTGATCAGCACGTCGTAGGCCAATCCTTCGGCCCTGGCGATTATGCACATGTCGCTGACCTGCGGGTTCAGGCCGGGCAGAGTATTGATCTCGACCAGGTTGGGTTCCCCCTCGGCATTCAGGCGGAAATCCACGCGGCTGCAATCGGCCGCCCCAATCGAGAGAAACGCGGAGCGGGTGAGCCGATACATTTCCTTCTGGAGCGCGGGAGGAATGTCAGCGGGGCAGAGATAGAGCGGGGCGCCGTCCTCCCCTGGGATGATCAGCTTGGCCTGCGCCCCGTAAACTCCCCGGCCCGCGCCCACATTCGGGTCGATCTCCAGAACCGGGAAGTAGTGGAAGCCGTCGTTTCCATAAAGATCCGGGTTCGCCCTGCGCTTGGCGTTGCTGTGATTCCCAATGACGCCCACCGTGAACTCGCGCCCGGGCAGAAAACTCTCAACCAGCGCGGGCTGGCGGTAGTCCTGAAGGATGCGTTGAACCTGGTCGCGCAGATCTTGGGGGGTCTGCACAATGGAGCTGGGCCCCACGCCTTTTCCCGATCCCTCCCGCAACGGTTTCACGAAAAGAGGAAACCTCAGCGTCGAGCGCAATGTCGACTCGATGTCGCTGAACACCTGGAAGGGCACCGTGGGGAGCCCCCGATCGCGCCATAGCCTCTTGGTGATGGTCTTGTCCAGTGAGATGGCGTTGGCCAGGACGCGCGAGCCCGTGTAGGGGATGCCCAGCATCTCGAGCAGTGCAGGCACCTGAGCCTCGCGGGAATCGCCATGCAGGCCCTCGCAAATGTTGAAGCAGATGTCCGGGCGCGTCTGGCGAATGGTGTCAATCAGGGTCACGTCGCCGTTTAGGAAGGTGGCGCGGTGACCAGCCGTGCGCAAGGCCGCAAGCATGGCCTCCACGGTCTCTTCGCGATCGTATTCGACAGTCTCATCCGGCGGCGCCTCGTCGGGGTGCGGAACGTCTTTCTTTAGGTTAGCGAGCACCGCGACATGGAGGGGCGGAACGAGGCTGCGCGGCTCCGCCCGACTTGCGGGGATGGTACCTGATCCAGGGGGCTCCTTTTTTCGCTTTTCGTCTTGCATCATGCCTCCGCAAACGCTTGAGGGCTTTCCGCAGGGTCAGGCTTCAGAATTGAGCCATCAGCTCACCCGGCGGGGAGTCTATGTCCCTTCACCTCGCGTGCACCCCGGAATTATAGCGTCCTTTTGCGGTGGAATGCACCATCCCGGCCGTCTAGCCTGCTTTCGCCGGGTGCCGGTTCCATTGGCGAAGGTATTCCAGAACCTGCTGAACGACCTGGCGGGGTGTCATCTGATCCGTCGCGATCAGGAGGTCGCAATGCTGGCGAGCATGCTCGAGGCGGCGACATTGCTCCTGGTAGTCTTCCAGGCTCCACCGGAATCGCTTGCGTTCGGTGCAAGTCTCGTAGCTGGCATCCAGGAAGACGAGTGCCCTTGGAGTCCGCCGGTATCTCCAGAGATCCGGGACGCAGGAATGCTCCTGGGCGATCTCGGCGATCAGCAGGTTGTGCGCCTCCAGCAGCAGGGCGATCGTGGTCTTGCCAGCCCCGCAAGGGCCGACCAGGGCGATCCATAGGGAATCGGGGGTATGACTCGAACTCAGAGAGGCATCCGGACCCAAAGCCGCCGCACCTCATCGCCGGTCTCAGGTTGGACCGTGAGCACCAGGACGCTGATATCGTCGCCGGGACGACCCTCATCCAGATCGACCGCACACCGAAGCAGTTCGTCCGCCCAGCGGTCGACCGGCAATTCGCCTTCGATCATGGAGGTCAGCGCAGCGCGGATGGCCAGGGGAGATCCCTTGCGTTCCCCGGCGTGAGTTAGCCCGTCGGTGTAGGCCAACAGGACCAACCCCGGCTCCAGGAGGATCTCGTTGATCACAGGGCGAATGTCTCGCCTGGTTCCGACTGGAATTGAGGGTTGGTCGATCGCCGCGATCTGGCCCTGCTGGACCACGTACACCGGATCGGGATTGTTGCGGGTGACCACGACGCTTCGGGAGGCCAAGTCGACGGAGAGGATATTGAGCGTGGCAACGACCTGCCCGGAGCGCTGCGTGAACAGGTAGTCTGAAGCGGCTCTCGCGGCAGCCCCGTCACGCACCCCCTCAGCAAGCAGGCTGATGGCTTTGCGTGCCACCAGGTTCGAAATGGTTTTCGCAGATCGGCCCGACCGCTGGCCATCGACAAGCACGAAGGACAGTCCGCCCCCTGGGCGCTCGATCATTTCGAGCGTGTCACCACTTTCAGGGGTCGCGTACTTGGCGGCCTTGGCAACAGCGACGCGCAGGTCCATCTTGGCTCAACCAGGATTCTCCGCGGACAGGAGGCCCCGCCCCCGATTCGGCCTCTTGCGACACTTCAAGAATTCTAGCACACCCGCTTGCCCCCCTCATATTCCTATGGTATCATCCGCGCGTTCTCTTGAGGGCCGTCCTCTCACGCAGCTCGAGGTAGCCGATGGCACCCAAATCCCGCGTCGACCTGATGGTCTCCCGCCTTCGGGACTTGCAAGGCAGCACAACGGACGTGGAGGCCTCCGCGGTCGTAAGCGTGGATGGTCTGATCATTGCCTCCTCTCTGCCCGCGGGGATTGAGGAGGACCGGGTTTCCGCCATGTCGGCCGCAATGCTCAGCCTGGGGGAACGAATCTCCAGTGAGTTGGGGAGAGGCACGCTGGATCAGGTCTATATCCATGGCAATCACGGCTACGTCCTGCTCATGTCGGTCGGTGTGGACGCTGTGTTGACGGTTCTAGCAAGGGAAGGGGCAAAGCTGGGCCTGGTCTTTCTGGAGATGAGACGTGCGGCCGAGGATCTCACGAAGCTTGTGGCCTAGAAATGTGCTTACGATTTCCGGTCCGGGCTCCACCCGGGCGGAGCAGACGCCAGATGGGGAGGTGGTGAATACCAGCCTCCCCATCTCCATTATTGTCGGGAGGGAGGGCGGATGACCCAGTACGTTTTCTTCACGGGCGGGGTGGTCAGCTCGGTCGGCAAGGGGGTAACAGCCGCGGCCCTCGGCCGGCTCCTGAAAGAGCGCGGGTTTCGGGTCGCTGTCCAGAAGCTTGATCCCTACATCAATGTCGATCCGGGCACGATGAGCCCCTACCAACATGGCGAGGTCTACGTGTTGGACGACGGGGCGGAGACTGATCTCGATCTGGGACATTACGAGCGCTTCATCGACATCAGCCTCAGTCGGGTATGCAATGTCACCAGCGGGCAGGTCTACGCGGAGGTGATCTCCAAGGAGAGACGCGGGGACTTCCTGGGAGGCACGATCCAGGTCATCCCCCACGTGACCAACGAAATCAAGCAACGGATCGGCCTGGTGGGAAAGAGCTTGGATGCCGAAATCGTATTGGTTGAGGTGGGGGGAACGGTCGGCGACATCGAGTCACTTCCCTTTCTGGAGGCCTTGCGCCAGATGCGCTCCGATGTCGGCCGCAACAACACGTTCTACGTTCATGTAACCTGGCTTCCGTACATCGGGGCGACCCGCGAGCTCAAGACCAAGCCGACACAGCACTCGGTTCGGGAGCTGCGCTCGATTGGAATCTCGCCCGACATGATTGTGGCTCGCTCGGACTATCCGGTCGACGGAGACCTGCGCTCCAAGATCGCACTCTTCTGCGACGTGGAGATGCGGGCCGTGGTGCCTTTGGTGACGTCGCCGACTGTCTATCAGGTGGTGCTGGAGTTGGAGCACGCCGGTGTGGCCGACTTTGTCCTGGAGAGACTCGGGCTAACACCCCGGAAGCAACCAAACTGGGAGGATTGGCAGGATCTTGTCGCCCGCGCTCTGGTGTCCAAACCCAAAGTGCGCATCGCGCTGGTCGGGAAATACGTTGAGCTGCGCGATGCCTACATGAGTGTCCGGGAAGCCCTGAATCATGCGGGACTGGCTCTCGGCCGCGAGATCGAGATGCTTTGGGTCCACTCCGCCGAACTGGAAAAGGGAAAGGGCTGGGAGGCGCTGCGCGAGGCGGATGGGATTGTAGTCCCGGGGGGATTCGGCTCGCGGGGCATTGAGGGAAAAATCCTAGCCGCCAAGTATGCGCGAGAGAACAAGGTTCCTTACCTGGGACTCTGCCTGGGGATGCAGGTGATGGTTATCGAGTTTGCTCGACACGCGCTGGGAAGTGAGGAAGCCAACTCGACGGAGTTTGATCGAGGGACTCCTCATCCGGTGATTGACCTGATGCCGGAACAACGTGCGATCGCAGACATGGGCGGGACCATGCGGCTGGGACTGTATCCCTGCGTGCTGCAGCCGGGGACCAGAGCGGCCGAAGCCTATGGGCTGGAGCGCACCGAGGAACGGCACCGCCATCGCTTTGAGTTCAACAATGCTTACCGTGAAATCCTGGGCAAGCAAGGAATGATCTACTCCGGGATCTCCCCGGACGGGCGTCTGGTTGAGATCGCCGAGATCGCGAACCACCCCTTCATGCTGGGCAGCCAGTTTCACCCCGAGTTCCTCTCGCGGCCCAACCGCCCTCATCCCCTGTTCCGGGCCTTTATTTCAGCAGCGGTCCAGTACAGCGGCGGCAGGAACGGGAAAGGAGAGTTTCCGAAGCGAGAGGAATCGTCTTCGATCCAAACTCGGCCTTGACCTCGCGGGCAGGGGCGAGAGGGAGTCGGCTCTCGCTTTGTTCGTCCGAGGGGCCCGCAGACTGGCCTCGCCTCAATGTTTTCCTCTGGTCGATCAATTCTCTCATGAACCTTGGGCGTGTCGGATCTCGGCCGAATCCAGACCCCATGCGATCCAGGAGAAGCGTGGCAGCACAACGGCCAAAGACCTCCTCGGGGATCCAAGTCGTCGTGACTCCGGCGCAGCCGGCCAGGACCACGTCGTTGTAGCCAATTCCCGGTAGCTGAACGGACACATGGATTCCACGAACCTGCGACCCGGAGCCCAGGAGTACCAGCGTTGGACCTTGCTGCTCTTGAAGGACCATTCCCACAATGACGCGGCCCCACTCTCGCCTGTGCTTTTCCCATTTCATCAGGGCGGAGGATGGCTCGATTCAGAAGGCAGGAGATAAGCGGGAAGGTAAAATTGACATAAATAATCCAAAATGATTACAATGCTGCGCAGGCCAGTTTGGGAACGTTTCCACACAACCTTTGCTGTTCCATTGCCAAGAAGTCTTTGGAGGACGACATGGCTGATTTCAAATACCTGATCGTTGGCGGAGGAATGACGGCCGATGCCGCCGTGCGGGGAATCCGGGAGCTGGATCGGTCCGGGACAATCGGGTTGCTGGGCGCCGAGCCCGATCCCCCCTACGACCGTCCCCCGCTTTCGAAGGGCCTTTGGAAGGGAAAGCCAGTTGAGAAGATCTGGCGCCGCACTTCGGACCAGGGGGTTTCTCTTTGCCTCGACCGCCGGGCGGTTTCGATTGAGCGCAGGAACCATGAGGTGATTGACGGTAAAGGGGAAACCTATCGCTACGAGAAGTTGCTGCTGGCCACGGGGGGAACACCCCGCCGAATTTCTTCGGCCGCAGAGGGCGTCATCTATTTTCGCAGCCTGCAGGACTACTATGCCCTGCGCCAGATTGTGAGCCCGGGTCGCCACTTGGCCGTGATCGGAGGAGGGTTCATCGGCTCCGAGTTGGCCGCGGCCATAACCCTGGCCGGAGGGAAGGCCCTGATGATCTTCCCGGAGGCGCACATCGGCGCCAGGGTATTTCCGGGCGATCTGGGTGCCCACATCGACGAGTATTACCAGGGAAAGGGTGTGGAGCTGAGACGGGAGACCTCTCTGACGAGGATCGAGAAGAAGGGGGACCGTTTTCGAGTGTGGGCCCAGCCGCAGGCCGGGGGAGGCAAGGAAGAAGTACATGAAGTAGATGGCGTCGTAGCGGGGATCGGGATCCAACCCAACGTTGAGCTGGCAAAGCAAGCCGGGCTCGAAGCCGAGGATGGGATCGTGGTTGATCCTCATTTGAGGACCGCCGATCCTTCCATTTTCGCCGCGGGGGATGTGGCCGCCTTTTGGAACCCTGCGCTCTCCAAACGCATGCGGGTGGAACACGAGGACAACGCCAACACGATGGGTATGGCAGCCGGTAAGGCCATGGCCGGACAGCTGGAGGAATACACCCACTTGCCCTTCTTCTATTCGGATCTTTTTGATCTCGGCTATGAGGCGGTCGGAGAACTGGACCCGCGGCTGACGGTCGTCGCGGATTGGAAGAAGCCGGGGCAAGAGGGGGTCCTGTATTACCTCAAGGGTGGGAGGGTGCGAGGAGTCCTCCTTTGGAACGTATGGAATCAAGTTGCGGCAGCTCGCCAGCTGATTGCCGACCCGGGCCCCTTCGGGAGGGAGAATCTGATCGGCCGGTTGCCAGAGGCCCATAAGTGAGATCGGGGTAAGAGGACCTGAGTGGAGAACCAACCGCGAAGAATCAAAGAGATGGCCCCGTCCCACCCTCAAGGACCCCAAAGGGTCGCATACACAATTGGGCACTCGACGCGGTCCCTCGAGGAGTACCTTGGGCTGCTCCGAGCCCAAGGCATCGAGCTTCTGGTCGACGTGAGGACCGTGCCCCGCTCCAGGCACAACCCGCAGTTCAACTCCGATACTCTCGCGCAGGCGCTGCAAAGCGCGGGGATCGAGTACCGTCATCTTGCGGAGCTGGGAGGACTGAGGAAACCAAGACCCGACTCGGCCAACCTGGGGTGGCGCAACTCTTCCTTTCGGGGATTTGCCGACTACATGCAATCCGAAGAGTTCAGGGCGGCCCTCGAGTCGCTCCGGCAAGGGGCCGAGCGGCGGGTGATCTGCTTGATGTGCGCGGAGACGTTGCCCTGGCGCTGCCATCGCTCGCTGATCGCAGATGCGCTGATGGTGCAGGGGATCTCGGTCGAAAACATCTTTGGGCCAGGGAAAGTGGTTTCGCACAGGATGACACCCTTTGCAAAGGTCGATGGGTCAACCGTGACCTATCCGGCGCAGCCGAGCGGAGGCACGCCAACCTGCTGAGATCGGGAATCCGCGATACTGGGCGTCCAAGCCAACAGCTCCAGAAGGAATCCACCGGCGCAGGTAGAAGGGCATGGCTGCGGTGATGGAGGGCAAAGGGTTATCTCCTGGAGGAAGAGAACAGGCCAAGGGGAATGCGGAAAGCCTACCAAGGGAGGCCGCGTCCCTGTGGGCGGGCTGCAGGGTGCAAGGCCAACCAAGTTCTGGCCTCATCACGGTGCGAAACGGCATGTTGCGACAAACGGCGCTCAGCGGTTGGGACCGCGCCTAGATTGTCGGCAGGACAAGCTCCAAGCTGCGCAGAGTCGACCTGGGACGAGGCTGCACAGTGCGCGAAGCGTGGGATTTGTCCTTCCACGGTTCTGAAGCCGCAAGGTGGGCTCCAGCTTGAATGGCGTGGGAGGGCGCCATCTAGTCGCAACGGGCCGTCGCAGTCGCAGAAAGGAAGCACCCTGGCAGGCGACCGGGGAGGTTGAATTCGTTGTAAGATTGAAGCAACAATTCCTAACCAAGGGAGGGCGCCCGCGATGGTCAAGATCGCTGCCTCCATTCTTTCCGCGGATTTCTCTCGGCTGGCCGCTCAAATCCAAGAGGCCGAGGCCGGGGGCGCAGACTACATTCACGTGGACGTGATGGACGGTCACTTCGTTCCCAACCTGACGCTGGGGGCACCGGTCCTGTCCACCATTCGCTCTGTCTCGCGCTTGCCCTACGATGTCCACCTTATGATTGAATCCCCCGAAAGGTATGTCGACGACTTCGCCCGCGCCGGAGCGGATATCATCACCGTGCACCAGGAAGCCTGCATCCACCTGCACCGGGTGATCGAACAGATCAAGGAACTGGGCAAGCGCGCGGGAGTGGCTCTCAATCCTGCTACTCCGGCCGGAAGCCTCGAGGAAATTCTCCCCTTTGTGGACCTCGTCCTGGTGATGACGGTCAACCCAGGATACGGAGGTCAGTCATTCATACCCACCATGCCCGAAAAGATCGCGGCAATTCGAAGTCAGATTCTTGATCGCCGCCTGGAGGTGGAGCTGGAGGTGGACGGGGGAATTGCGGCGGAGACGGCCGGAATCGTTGTGGGGGCCGGCGCTTCTGTGCTGGTCGCGGGCTCGGCCATTTTTCACGATCCGGGCGGCATCCGGACAGCAATCCACCAGTTACGCCAGGCAGCGGCAGCAAGGGCCTCCGTCGGCTCGTAGCAGCCTGTGTTGCCTCCCATTCCTTTGGGCGCCTCTGGAAGCCCACGGCCATCTCTTGGTTGATGCCCCCCTCGGGTGATGCGACCCTATTCATGCGTGCCGACCCGGTGAAGTTCGCCCGGGCGGTCATGACGGCTGTTCTTAGGGGCTGGCAGTCAACATCGCAGCCTCCGCTAGCCCGCGAAGCAGCCGCGAGTTGTGGACCCGCGGAGGCTGATGACCTGTTGGCCCGAGAGGCCAAGAAGTGGAGGACACCCGTCTTCCACGCAGTGGGTTAGATGATTCAGATCTTCCATGATCTGCCCGAAGTGCAGAAGGCTGCAGCCGACCTGTTCTTGACGTTGAGCGGGCGTTCCATCCGGGAATCCGGCACGTTCTCGGTTGCTTTGTCGGGGGGCAGCACCCCAGAAGGCATGTACCGGCTCCTGGCCTCGCCGAGTTACCGCGATCGCATCGACTGGCGGAGAATCTACTTCTTCTGGGGGGACGAGCGCTGCGTTCCCGTTTTCGACGCTCGCAGCAATGTGCGCATGGCCCGCGAGGCATTCCTCGATCGGGTTCCGGTTTCTCCGGCCGGGGTTTTTCCCATGCGGTGCGACCAGGATCCGGCGGCGGGGGCCGCCGCCTACGAGGCGGAGCTTCGAGGCCACTTTGGCCCATCCGGTCCCCGCTTCGACCTGGTGCTCCTGGGCCTGGGCGAGAACGGCCACACAGCTTCACTCTTCCCCTACACGCCGGTGCTGGGCGAAACGCAGAGATGGGTTGCGGAGGTTTACGTGCCGGACCAGAAGTTGTATCGCCTCACGCTGACCCCGGCGTCGATCAATCAGGCGCGCGAGGTTGTCTTCCTCGTTTCGGGCCAATCCAAAGCGGAGGCGGCGCGGGCGGTCCTCGAAGGCGAACCGGACCCCGAGCGATTCCCGGCTCAGCTCATTCGGCCGCAAGACGGGGAGGTGCATTGGCTTCTGGACGAGGCCGCGGCGGCTCGCCTCTCGATCGCTCGGTGAGGAGAAAAGAGGCCATCCTTGCACGATCCGGGTCAGGGTCCAAGCCCTCACCTTGTGGGCGGAGTTTCAATCCCAGGGGGCCGGTGGTTGCTCTCCCGTAGTGGCCTGGGTTCTCTTTGGGGTCCGCCTCCGACACCCCTTGTCCGCCCGCGGGCGATGCCAACTCCCCCACAAAAGGTTCCACTCCCCCGGATTTGCTGTTCCTCCCGGAGCAAGCACAGGCTTCGATCCACCCGGCAGTTGCGAGACTTGCTCCCAGGCCCGGCGGCGGAACTCCTGCCGGATGCCAGGGCTGAGTATTGATATGATCGGCGGGTGAGGCGGTTGGGGAGGCACATCCATTGGAGCGGATGCAATGCATGAGTTGGCAGTGAGCGAGAATCTCCTTGAGATCGCGGTGCGGCACGGTGAGGCCGCGCAGGCCAGCCGGGTGACCGACCTTTACTTGCGCATCGGGCAACTATCCTCCTTTGTGGACGATTCCGTTCAGTTCTACTGGGACATCATCAGCAAGGGAACGATCTGTGAGGGAGCCATCCTGCACTTCGAGCGAATCCCGGCCCAACTTCAGTGCCTTGATTGTGCGACGACATACAATCTGGAGGGCGAGATCCAGCCTTGTCCCCAATGCGGAAGCCTTCGCGTGAAGGTCCTGCGCGGAGATGAGCTGAAGCTCGACAGCATCGCGGTCGACAGTTGAGGCGACGCGAACCTTCTCGGCCCTGCCTGGGTCCGCCGGGCGACCTCGTCCAAGTCCCTCGATCTTTCTCTGGAGGACCAACTTCAATTCGATCGGACGGCCCGGCGTCGCCAGAATGATTCTCTCCCAGCCACTTGCGCCTTCTTCGGCAAGCGCGGTTTCCCAGGCTTTCCCGTACAGGGCCGGGGTTTCGGGAGAGGCCAGGGCGGGGGCCTTCGACTTCTGGGCGCACCGGAATTGGCCCGTTCCATTATGTTCCTCGACCGATCCAGCCGGGCTCTTGGACCCGCTCCTCCTGCAAATGGCGCACTCTGGCCTCCCTGATCCCGGAACTACCCCAATAGCCAATCACTTGTTCAGGGTTTGGCGACTCACAATGGGCAGACGACTCATCCCGTGGGGAGCATGCGCTCACGGGCGGCGGCCACCGTCTCATCCCCTTTGGACGCACGGGCCAGGGGCGGGCTGGCATTCCGCGATGGGATCAAACCGAGACTAATCCCAGGGCCGCTCCACGCCCTCCTCGACCCGTTCATGGCTCTTCCCTGTGGCTCGGCCGAAGCCAACCAGGACGTCTGGCGCACCCTGTTTGAACAAGCCCGTCCGAAGAAAGGAGAGGGTGTCCCGGTGCCATGATCTCGTGATGGAACCATCGTTTCTCGCCAACATGGTCAATTGCCTTGAAACGAAGGGGAGGAAGAGCAAGGAGGCATGGGCTAGGCACTTGGTCGTGCGTAGTAACAATTCCAATGACCAAAAGCGACCACGCCCTCCGAATTGCGGTGTGTCATCTGTCGGTTCTTTCCGAGGGAAAACGAGTGAAACAGGCCAGCGGATTTCGAGAAAACGCCTGACTTGATGCTATCAGAACTTACTCCGAGGTAAGTGGTGACAAAAGTCCTAATTTGGCTCGAGGCAACATGCTAATATGAGATTTGGTGAATTGGTTCCCGCGAGCTGCGGAGCTCGCCTTTCCTCGCAGGGGCTGGGCCGGGTTGGATGGGCAGGGTGGTGCCACCGGAACGCTCGCTTGGGGCGCAGGAGGGATTAGCTCCCCAAGGTTCCCTGGTGCCGAACGGTTGGGGCCAATACCATCTCGGCGGTGGGCAGCGATGGAGAGGGGTTCGAAAGGGACTGACATGGCGCGTCGTGTGGAAGTGGTAGAAAACATCCTAGGTGCGAATGAACGGATTGCGGGGGAGAATCGGCGGCTCCTGGATGATGCGCACCTTCTTGCAGTCAACCTGATGGCTTCGCCAGGCGCGGGGAAAACCTCGCTGATCGAGAAGACGCTTGAGACCCTCTCCCCACGCTTGCGCATACTGGTCATCGATGGCGACCTGGCCACAGACCTGGACGCTGAACGTGCCCGTGCGGCGGGCGCCGATGCGCTTCAGATCAACACAGGCGGAGAGTGCCACCTGGATGCAAACATGGTGGGCCGGGCTCTCCATCAGTTTGACCTGCAGCGGTACGACCTGCTGATCATCGAGAACGTCGGCAACCTGATATGTCCGGCCGCTTTTGCTCTGGGCTCGCACAAGAGCATTCTGATCGCCTCGGTTCCAGAGGGGGATGACAAGCCTTACAAGTACCCGACCACCTACCGGGGGGTCGATGTGCTGGTGATCAACAAGGTGGACCTGTTGCCGTACGTCCCCTTCCGAATGGACCGGTTCCAGAAGGGGGTGGAACTGCTCAATCCGGGGGTCGTGACCTTCCCGCTCTCGTGTCGAAGCGGGGAAGGCGTGAGTGCCTGGACCGATTGGTTGGTCAGGGAGATTCGCGAGCGAAGGCCTGGGGAATGACTGAGGTAAATAAGATCCGGGGCGCAAGCATACGCGTGCGGGGGGTCGTGCAGGGGGTCGGTTTTCGACCCTTTGTCTACGCCCTGGCCAGGCGCCTGGATCTCAACGGCTGGGTGCGCAACACCTCCGCGGGAGTGGAGATTGAAATCGATGGCTCGTCCCGCCATCTTGAGGAGTTCGTTCGCGACCTTCGTTTGCTTGCCCCTCCTCTCGCGCGGATCGACCAAGTCCAGGTGGAGCAGCGACCGGCCAACGGCTACAGGGAGTTTGCCATCCTGGCTTCGGAGCCGATCCCACAGGCCTTCCAGCCGGTGTCCCCGGACATGGGCCTGTGCACCGATTGCCTTCGCGAGCTATTTGATCCTCAGAACCGCCGGTATCGATATCCTTTCATCAACTGCACCAACTGCGGCCCTCGGTTCACCATCATTGAGGACGTGCCCTATGACCGGGCCAACACGACCATGGCCGCCTTTGCCATGTGCGCTTCCTGCGCCTCCGAGTACGAGGACCCAGGCGATCGACGCTTCCACGCCCAACCGGTTGCCTGCCTGAGCTGTGGGCCTCAGATCTGGTTGGAGGAGGGGGGCCAAACTCTGGCGAAACGCGAGGAGGCTCTGCGCATGGCCCGCTCGTATTTGGCCGATGGCAGAATCCTGGCGGTGCGGGGACTGGGGGGATTCCATCTAGCCTGCGACGCAACCAATTCACAGGCTGTGGCCGAACTCCGGCGCAGGAAGTTGCGGGTCGACAAGCCCTTCGCCCTAATGGTCTGGAATCTGGCGGCGGCCCGATTGATCTGTGATCTGGACCCCGAGGAGGACAACTGGATTCAATCGCAGCAGCGGCCGATTCTCCTGCTGCGGCGAAAAGGGAATACCTCCGTTGCGAGCGAGGTGGCTCCTGGGCAGAGAACTCTTGGGGTCATGCTGCCGTACACCCCGCTGCACTTCCTCCTTCTTGAGCCGAGCGACGGATACCCGCGCGCCCTGGTCATGACCAGCGGAAACCTGAGCGAGGAACCCATCGCCACGAACCTCGGGGAGGCCCGGCAGCGGCTGGCCGCGGTGGCGGATGCTTTCCTTATGCATGACCGGGAGATCCGCACCCGGTGCGACGACTCGGTCGTCCGCGTGTTCTCAGGCTGGCGGATGTCAAATGGGGTGATGGATTCCCAGTCCGTCCTGCTTCCGCTTCGTCGCTCCAGAGGCTACGCTCCTTTCCCTGTCAAGTTGCCCTGGGACTCCCCAAGCGTTCTGGCCGTAGGGGGTGAGCTCAAGAACACTTTTTGCCTCACCCGTGCAGACTATGCTTTCATGAGCCAGCACATCGGGGACCTTGAGAACTACGAAACGCTTCGTTCCTTCGCTCAGGGGATCGAACATTATGAGCGTCTTTTTCATGTCCGGCCCGAGGCCCTAGCTTGCGACCTCCACCCAGACTACCTCGCCACCCGGTATGCGGAGGAGCGGGCGGCGCAAGCGAATCTCCCCCTGACTCGCGTACAGCATCACCACGCCCACATTGCAGCGTGCATGGCTGAGCACGGGGAAGATGGGAGCTCCCCAGTCATTGGGGTCGCCTTTGACGGCACGGGTTATGGCTCCGATGGGACGATCTGGGGCGGGGAGGTCCTGATCGCTGACTACGAAGGATTCGAGCGAGCCATCCATTTGGAGACAATCCCTCTGCTTGGTGGCGAGGCGGCTGTGCGCGAACCCTACCGCCTGTCACTGGCTTGGTTGTGGCGCTCCGGGCTGGAGTGGGACGCTGACCTTCCCCCGGTGCGGCACGCCGTCGTGGCATCCAGGCAGGCCCTGAAGAGAATCCTCGAAGGAGGAACCGGAACCTCCCAGTCGGGAGGCCTGAATGCGCCTCTTACCTCCAGCATGGGCCGTCTTTTCGATGCGTTCGCGGCGCTGGTCGGATTGCGGGAGGAGGTGAACTACGAGGCGCAGGCGGCGATGGAACTGGAAGCGGTCTGCGACCCCGAGGAGCGCGGGTCCTATCCCTTTGAGTGCCATGGTCAAGTCATCAGCCCGATTCCCCTTTTCATTCAAGCCGCTGCGGAGCTTCGTTCTGGCACCCCCTTGGCCCGCATGGCAAGCCGCTTCCACAACGCGGTGGCACGGATGGTCGCGGAGACTTGCGCCCAGCTATCGCGCGAGCGAGGACTGAAGAAAGTAGCACTCAGTGGAGGGGTCTGGCAAAACCAGTTCTTGCTCAGCCGGACCGTGCCGCTCCTGGAAGCGCAAGGTCTCGGGGTGCTCCTGCACAACAAGGTTCCGAGCAATGATGGGGGGATCGCCTTGGGCCAGGCGGCTGTTGCTGCCCATCAGCTGGTCCGATCCGCAGGGATCGGGAGTGTCTAGGGGAGGCGGCGGTCGGCCCCGACGCTGATCCTCCGGTTGTCCGAAGGCGTGCAAGCAGGTCGGTTGCGGAGTGGAATAGGGAGGTGAGCTGTGTGCCTAGCGGTTCCCGGGAAGATTCTTGAGATCCATCAGACCGATGGGGTTGACATGGCCCAGGTCGACTTCGAAGGAGTGCGGCGGGAAGCCTGCCTGATGTATCTTCCGGAAGCGAAGGTGGGAGACTACGTCCTGGTCCATGTCGGCTTTGCGATGAGCCTCGTGAGTCAGGAGGAAGCTCTGGCCTCCCTGGATCTTCTCCGGCAGGTTGCCAGCGCGGGAGCGGAAGACGACACAGTCGCCGGAGATGCCCTCTCATGAAATACCTGACCGAGTTCCGTGACGGGCAGTTGGCTCAGCGCCTGCTGGGTGAGATCCGCCAGGTGGTCACGCGGCCCTGGGTCCTGATGGAGATTTGCGGGGGGCAAACCCACGCGATCGTGCGCCACGGGCTCGATCAGGTTCTCCCGCCGGAAGTCGAATTGGTGCACGGTCCGGGCTGTCCCGTGTGTGTCACCCCGGTCGAACTGATTGACAAGGCGATTGCCATCGCCTCTTTCCCGGATGTGATCCTCTGCTCCTACGGTGACATGCTGCGCGTTCCTGGGTCCGACCGCGATCTGTTCTCCGTGCGGGCAGCGGGCGGCGATGTGCGCGTGGTCTATTCTCCTCTGGACGCCCTGAAGCTGGCCCAGCAGAATGTCCACAAGCAAGTTGTATTCTTTGCGGTCGGCTTCGAAACGACGGCTCCCGCCAATGTGGCCAGCGTGGTTCAGGCGCGGGCCCTGGGTATCCGGAACTATTCGGTGCTGGTTTCCCACTTCTGCGTGCCGCCCGCGATCGAGGCCATCCTCAGTTCGCCTGGCAATCGCGTTCAGGCCTTCCTTGCCGCGGGACATGTTTGCGCAGTGATGGGCTATTGGGAGTACCCGCCGCTGGCGTCACGCTACGGAGTTCCCATCGTGGTAACCGGGTTTGAGCCCGTCGATCTTCTTCAAGGGATCCTGGCCGCGGTAAAGCAGTTGGAGCAGGGGAGGGCCGAGGCTGAAAATGCCTATGGCCGCGTGGTGACCCGGCAGGGGAATCGCCCGGCCCAGGAGGTGATCCGCCAGGTATTCATGCCTTGCGATCGCAAATGGCGTGGCGTGGGCATGATCCCACTCAGCGGTTGGCGCCTGCGCCCCGAGTTTTCCGAATTCGATGCGGAACATCGCTTCCCGGTTGAATCGATCCAGCCTCACGAATCCCCCCTATGCATTGCAGGCCAGATTCTGCGCGGTTTGAAGAAACCGGAGCAATGTCCCGCGTTCGGTGTCCAGTGCACACCCGAGAATCCACTGGGGGCGCCCATGGTTTCCTCCGAGGGTGCCTGCGCGGCATACTTCCGCTACCGGCCCAGCGTGAGGTCGGAGGTCCATGCCGAGTCACTTTGACCTCTTGGCGCCTTTCTACGATCGGGTGATAGGCGCCCCAGCCATTGACCGCCTGACGCAGCTCCTGTGTCTGCCGATCGCGGGGAGGGTTTTGGAGGCTGGCGGAGGGACCGGACGCAAGGCCTCGCTTTTCCAGGGCCAAGCCGGGAAGGTGGTGGTCGGCGATCTTTCGTTCCCGATGCTCCGGGCAGCGCAGCGGCGCAGAGGGCTGGGCCTGGTCCAGTGCCGCACCGAGAGGCTTCCTTTTGTCACAGGGTGTTTCGAAAGAATTCTGCTGGCGGACGCCCTGCATCATTTTCAGAATCAAATGGAGGCCCTGGGCGAGGCCGTACGCGTCCTGCACCCAGGCGGTCGACTGGTGATCGAGGAACCCGACATCACGAAATTGTCGGGCAAGGTGCTTGCGCTGGCGGAGAGGCTGTTTCTAATGCATAGCCGGTTTCTTTCGGCAGATGAGATCACGACCTGGATCTCTCGGCAGGGACTCCGGCCCTTGGTTGACCGGGATGATGGTTTCTCGGTACGAATCGCGGTGGACAAATGAGCGAACCTCCAAGCATGGAAGGCGCCTATTGCCCCCTGCCCATAACCCAGAGAAGCCAGATCGTCATGGGACATGGAAGCGGCGGCAAGATGACCCATGATCTGATCGCCCAGGCTTTCCTGCCGGCGTTCAATAACCCGGCCCTGATGGCTGGAGATGACGGCGCGGTCGTCGATTGTGGTGGGGGGGTGCGTCTCGCGATTAGCACCGATTCACACGTGGTGTGGCCGCTCTTCTTCCCGGGAGGAGACATAGGGCGCCTGGCCGTGTGCGGCACCGTGAATGATGTTTCCATGATGGGGGCCGAACCGCGCTATCTCACAGCCGGATTTGTGCTCGAGGAAGGACTGAGCCTCGAGTTGTTGGGGAAGGTTATCGACTCGATGCGGCTCGCGTCGGTTGAGGCGGGGATTCAAATCGTGGCCGGAGATACCAAGGTCGTGCAGAAGGGCAAGGCGGACGGCCTGTACATCAACACCAGCGGTGTGGGGATCCTTGCGGCGGGTCGGGAGCTGAGTGGTCGGAATGGCAGGGTCGGGGACGTGATCATCCTTTCGGGGCCCGTGGGCGATCACGGCATCGCCGTTCTTTGCGCTCGCGGCGAGCTGGGCCTGCAATCTGAGGTGAAGAGCGATATCGCGCCCCTTAACCATTTAACAAGAGCCATGCTGGACACGGGCGCCGAGATCCATGTCCTGCGCGATCCGACTCGAGGTGGGCTGGCGACCTCGCTGAACGAAATTGCCGTTCAATCTCAGATCGGCATCCTGATCCGCGAAAGCGCCGTGCCTGTTCGGCCCGCGGTGGCGGCCGCGTGCGAGCTGCTGGGATTTGACCCGCTGTACGTCGCCAACGAGGGCAAGCTGATCGGGCTGGTGGCGGCAAAAGATGCCCAGGCCGTACTGGCCGCCATGCGCAAGGCGCGCTACGGCGAAGAGGCCGTGGTGATCGGCGAGGTTGTTCGCGAGCCAATTGCCCGCGTCCTGATGGAAACGGAGATTGGCAGCCATCGGATCCTCGATGTCTTGAGCGGGGAAATGCTCCCTCGTATTTGCTAGCCAGGAGCTTTGCCGTGTCGTTGGGGGTGGCAGGAGATAAGGGCCCGCAGGGATGCGGGCCCTCGCATTGGGGGTGGCGTGCCGGGAACATTCGGCAGGGTCTTGGGCGAACGGGCAGACCGATCGTCCGCCCCGGCCGATTGACAGGTGGCTGCAAACTGCGTGGATTTGAACCCCCGAGCGAAGAATTCAACGGTCAAGACCCGCCTCGAGCGTCCGCAGTCATTTCGGCGGTTGAAGCTGCTCTCGGAGCCCCGCCGCTTGACTGTTCTCCCGGTGCTGACGTCGGCGCCCGCCTCGCCGACCCAGAGAGGGCAGGCGCTGGGAAAGCATCCCGCCTGGGTTTGGCACCACCTCAAACAAAGGGAGTCCGCCGGGCGGGTCGAACTCCTTGAAACGCATTCCAGGGCGGGCACCTTGGAAAGGATCTATCGCGCGCGCAGGTTCTGGTTTCAGGAACTCATCCTGCCTGAGGACCCGCGGCGCCCAGCCATCGTGCCGTACGGCGGCCACGACTTGGCCCTGGGACTACCCCAATTCCACTTCCGGGAAAAGGACCTGAAGTTGGCTATTCCTCCCAGCGGTCCGTATGCGTGCTGGACCTTGGGACCCTTTCCCCTTAAGCGGAAGCGCACCGGTGGTCTTTGGCTCCCTCCGGTCTGGCCAAACGACAGGTTCCCATGGATCACGCCCACAATCCATCCGAAGCGCCTGTCCCCGGGGAGGAGGATGCTATACTCGCCCTATGAGCATCCAGGCACCTTTATTACGTTTCATCATTCGCATCGGGGCGAGGGGTGAGGTCTCGAAGCGGACCCTGGCGAAGCGACGGCAGTCTGCGTCTTTCGGAGCGGGGCTGATTCGCCCTCCGCGGGGAACGGTCATCGTGCCCGAATCGGCCGCCCAAGTTCCCGCCCGTTGGATCACCTCTTCGCAGGCGGGATCTGAGCGAGTGCTTCTGTATTTTCACGGGGGCGGCTGGGTCTACGGCTGGACGCAATTCCACGCTCTTTTTGTCGGTCAGCTCACACGGGCCAGCAAAGCCCGGGCTATGGCAGTTGATTATCGGTTGGCCCCAGAGCATCCCTACCCCGCGGCCCTGGAGGACTGCGTACGGGCCTACCGTTCATTGATCGATCGCGGTGTGCCGCCCGGGAGAATCGTGCTGATCGGAGATTCGGCGGGTGGCAACCTCACCCTGGTCACACTGCTCGCCCTCAAAGGCGCCGGCCTTCCGCTTCCCGCCGCCGGCATTTGCCTGTCCCCCGTGACGGATCTCGCCGCAAAGCGGGATGCGTCCGTCCGGAATGTCCGTAAGGACGTGGTCCTGAATCCTGCCTCCATGAAATTCTTCCACGAGTCCTACTTGGACGGGCAGGACCCTCACGATCCGCTCATTTCCCCAGTCTACGCAGACCTGATCGGTCTTCCCCCGCTTCTGATCCAGGTCGGCGGGGACGAAATCCTGCTGGACGACGCCGAGAAGCTTGCTGCCCAGGCTGTTCAAGCCGGGGTGGACGCAACTCTGCATGTGTACCCAGGCATGTGGCATGTCTGGCAGCTCTTCGCCCCCTTCTTACCGGAGGCGGAGAAGGCTGTTGAGGAAATCGGACAGTTTGTTCAATCGCACACCTAGGAGGGTTGGGTCGCGGTCCGTTGCACTCGCTCTCTTGCATTCAACCTGTTGCCCAAGGAGGGTAAAGCCATGCCCCGGATTCTTGCCAATGCCATCCAACTGTACTATGAGGAGAACGGCGCTGGTCAGCCCCTGATGTTCATCCACGGGCTGGGATCCAGCACGCGAGACTGGGAGTTTCAGGTTCCAGAGTTTTCAGGTGCCCATCGAGTAGTCGCCTTTGATCTTCGCGGCCACGGGCGATCCGACAAGCCCGCGGGGCCCTACAGCATGCGCATGTTTTCCGCCGACACGTCCAGCCTCATGAAAGCACTGGGCCTGAAATCTGCCTCCGTAGTGGGGATATCGCTGGGCGGGGGAATCGCACTTCAACTCGCCCTGGACGCACCCGAGATGGTCAAGACCGTGGTGGTAGTCAACAGCGGCCCCGCGATGGTGGGTCCTTCCGCCGATGCCAAGAAGGAAATCGAGACCCGGATCGGGATCGTGCGGCAGAAGGGCATGCGTGCTATGGGCGAGGCGCTCGGCAGGCAGCTGTTTCCCAAAGCGGAGCAAGAGTCCCTGCGCAGGACTTTCATCGAACGCTGGGCTGAGAACGATCCGCAGGCGTACATCGAGACCCTGCTGGCCATGGCGGATTGGAATGTGACGAACCAGCTGGGCTCGATTCGATGCCCGGCGCTTATTATTTCAGCGGACCAGGACTATTCGCCGGTGGCTGCGAAGGAAGCCTATGTCAAGCTGATGCCAGATGCCGAGCTGGTCGTGATCACGGATGCTCATCATGCAACCCCCCTCGACCAGCCGAAGAAGTTTAACGCGGCTTTGGCAGCATTCCTGGCTAAGCACCCATGAAAAAGACGGCATTCTAGTCATCAAGGGACCGCGAAAGGGGAGCCACGGTCTCAAGGGTCTGATTTCTAACGGCGGGCCAGATCTGACTTGGCTTCCTGCACGGCAGGAAGGGGGAAAGCAGGGTGATTTCGGCGGACTTCAGATCGGCTCGGCAACGGGCCCTTCCAGAGGACCATCGGCTTGCGAATGAGGGATTCCTGCTTTGCAAGAGGCCAGGGAATGCCTTGGACGTGGGGCGGAGCAGGGGGCGCCGCTCCAGCAGGTTCATCCTGGGATGGGTGTTTCTTTTTGCCACCTCAGGCTCTGGACTGACGGGTGGCAGCGGGCTGGGGGAGCAGGTGACGGGGCTTTCTCGGGGGTGCTCGATGAGACGCGCCATGACCCCTTTCCGATCGCCTCAACGCGACCCCAGACAGGAACCGGAGAGGAGCTCGAGGTACGGCGAATGGCAATAGCTGCTGGCTTCACTCGGATTGTGATCGTCCGAAATGGACCCTATCTGGTCAAGGGCGAGGTGCCGCTGGTCCGCAAAACCCAGGTCGTTTCCGAATATGGCGAGCCCTTGACATGGAAGAAGGAAGATACGATCGAGACGCCCCTCGGCGAATACGCCCTTTGCCGTTGTGGGCAGTCCGGTCACAGGCCATTCTGTGATGGAACCCACCTCCAGATCGACTTTGACGGGACCGAGTCATCTGACACGCGAATGACGACCGTGCGCCAGGTGGTTCTCCAGAACGACCCGAGGTTGGTGGTGAAGAAGGATCCGACCCTGTGTATGGACTCGGGCTTCTGTGAAATGCGCAAGACAACTCTGGAGAAATGCCTGACAGATTGCGACGACACGCAAGCCCGTTCATTGGCCATGTCCATGGTCGAACGCTGTCCGTCCGGCGCGCTGACTTACCATGTTGGGGTGGGCGAAGCGGACATCGAGCCCGACCTGCCTCAAGAGGTTGCCGACACGACCGAGATCACCTCCGCCGGAGCCATTGCGGGTCCGCTTTGGGTGGCGGGGGGGATTCCGGTTGAACGGTCCGATGCCCAACCGTTCGAGACGCGCAACCGAGTAACCCTGTGCAATTGCGGCCATTCCTCCAACAAGCCCCTTTGCGATGGTACTCACCGGCGTAAAGCAGAAGCTCTGGCCAGGCAGCGACCTCCAGGAACCAAGAAGCCTGGTTTTTCTCGGGAGCGGGCGCCATAAGCGAAGGCAAGACGGCAGAGGCTTGGCGCCTCACCGAAGCCAGTCCTCATCAATTGCAGATTGCCGAGTTCCAGGCGCATACCCATTTTCCCATCCCAAGGTTGGCCCGAGCCCTTTGATCTGATCAAGAACAAGCCACGTCACCCCGTGAATGGGCGCCACTCCCTGGTGGCCTCCTCGCCGTTTTCGTCTTCCGCGCAATCAAGAGAAACAAGAACCGCCCTATCGGGCGGATTCGAGTGGCGAGAGTGGGAATCGAACCCACAACCAAGGGCTTATGAGTCCCCTGCTCTGCCGTTGAGCTACCTCGCCTCAGGAGAGGGGCTCATTCTATCTTGGGGGGCTGGCAGGGTCAAGAAGCCTGAAGCGCTACCAGCCGAGAGGGGCGGTTGATTTCGTCTGCATCTGAGGCAAAGACTGAAGGTATCGGGCATGGCCCTCGCGTGGCTGGGGCCCCCTTCCGGCCCGGAGCCGGTCAAGGCCCACCATGGGCACAGCCAGGTCAAGCGAGGTCTTTGCTGTTGCCCATCACGCGGCCCAAGAAATCGCGCACCACGTGGCTGGGGATGGCCACGCCTACGTCCGGACCGGTGATCATTGTGTTCAAGCCAACAAGATTCCCCCCTGCGTCAATTAGCGGGCCTCCCGAATACCCGGGTCGCATGCGAATGGCAGCCACCAGGTACTCATGCTCCTTCCGCCCTCCGTCTGGCAAACTGTTCTCCAAGCCGATCAACGAGCCGCAAGTTACGGCTGCCTGGCCTCCCCAGGGATGGCCTAAGGCGATGACCCAATCCCCCGCACGAAGCGACCACGAATCACCGAGCGGGAGGGGGACAAGGGCTGCGTGGGCATCGGTCCTGAGCAGTGCAAGATCCTCTTTCTCGTCCTGGGCCACAACGCTGGCCTCGATCGCCTCCTCGCCCTCGCTTCCGATTCGGACCTTGGTCGAGCCCGACACAACGTGAGCGCTAGTCAAAAGCCAACCCTGAGCCGAGATCGCCACTGCAGTGCCCAGCCCGCGCTTCCCGTTCTGGACCCAGCGCAGACTCTTCCGGGCAGCCCGGACTACCTCTGCAGATTCAACGTTTATTTCGCGAAGCACAGCTACTCTCTCCCATCAAGGCGGGGAAAGACCTATTTTCTCTCCCCGATAGTGACCTCGAGCTCCCGCTCCTGTCCGCCTCGGATCAAGCGGGCTCGGACTCTCTGGCCGACGGTCTCCGGGCCAAGGGCGGTCATCAGGTCGTCCAAGTGGCGCACGCGCAGGCTGCCTACCCCCACGAGCGTGTCTCCCAGCATGAGCCCCGCCTGTTCGGCGGGCCCGCCTGGCTCGACCGAGATCAGGAGCAGGCCAATGTCTTGGCCAAGCTTCTCGGCCAGGGGGCGGGGCAGGTGAGCCGGCTGGGCTGTCAGCCCTAGGAAGCCTCTGCGAACCCGACCGTGCTGAAGTAGTATCTCCATGACCTGCCTGATCGTGTCGGCAGGGAGGGTGAGGCTTGCACCGCGCAGGATTCCTGAAGTGTTCATGCCCACAAAGTTGCCCTCGGCGTCCACCAAGGCCCCACCGGAGAACCCCGGGTACATGACCACATCGGTTTGCAGGTAGGCGCTCATGCGGCCTCCGGCCGGTGTCCTCCAGCTCTCTTCCAGTGAGCTCACAACTCCGAGCGTGGCAAACACGGACCTACCTGGCCGCCCAAGGGCAAGGACGAGGTGGCCGACACGCAGGCTGGACAGGGCCGCCCATGTTCCTGCAGCAACAGCCCCACCCTCCAGGCGCAGTGCCGCCAGGTCAATGGCTGGATCTCGTCCGATCAATTTCGCAGCGACCACCCTTCCGTCGGCCAGACCGACCTGAATATCCTCCTCTCGCTCAAGGACGTGGTGGGCAGTGACAACCACCCCATCATTGGAGAAGATAATTCCACTGGCTGACAGCCGCGGTCGCCCGTCCACCCGGACAATGCTGGGCGCAGCTCGTTCGACCAATCCGGCCAGTTCATCGGCGAAGCCTCTCAGGTTCGTCCCCATGTTCCGCCTCCCATCCATCGGTCTCCAATTCCGTCTGACGTCGAGCATACCCCTCGGATCGGGTCGAGGACATCCTCCACCCGATCAGTTGAGACCTAGACTTTCAGTTAGGTCAGACGGGGATCAGCCCGGATCGAGCCGCAACGACGACTGCTTCTGTGCGGCTCTGCGCTCCGAGTTTGCGCAGGATGGCATTTACGTGGAACTTCACCGTGTGCTCGCTGATCGAGAGCTGGCTGGCGATGGCCTTGTTGGAAAGCCCTCCGGCCAGGAGCAGGAGAACCTCTCGTTCACGCGGGGAGAGGGGATCGAGAGGAGAGGATCCGTCCGGTAGAACGCGGGAAGTTATCTGGTCGGCCAACCCGGGGTCCAGGACGAGGTTGCCGCTGGCTGCGGCAAGGAGTGCCGAAGTCACAGCCTGAGGGCTCACGTCCCGAAGCAGATGTCCCCGAGCGCCGGCCTCCCAGCTGGCAGCGAAGCTGTCCGGCCCGGAAAGGAGGGCCACGACCGGGGCTACCTCCTGCAACGCGCTGATGAGTTCGTGCGGCTCGGAAGTCTCGGGACCCATCTCGAGCAGAATAGCATCGGGATGAAACAGGGCGGCTTGCTCGGCCGGATTGTCTCCGGGCGGCAGTTGGGCCACGACCTCGATTCCAGGAGCCCCTCCCAGGAGCGCAGCCAGGGCGGCTCTCGAAAGCGTGTCCTTGCTCAGAATGAGAATGCGCAGATCCGGCATCGCCCTCTCGACTTAGGGACCTGATCCGATTCTCTCACAGGTCAGCGGCGGGCCGATGCTCGTCGCCTGAGCGGCCGAGTAACGTGCGAGATTGTCGCGCCGCCCCCCTCGGCAGGGCGAGCGGAATGAAACGACCCCGCCGATTGCGGATCAGCGCAGCCGGCGGGGTCTACACGCGACTCACCTTGCGGCAGAGCCCGATGGGGATTCTCCTTCAGACGTGTTTCTTCAGCCAGGTTTCAACGTCCGCGAAAACCCTCTCACGCTCAATGTCATTGTGCGGCTCGTGGTAGCCCTGTTCATAGATGTGCAGCTCTTTGTCGGCAATGGGCAGGGCATCGAAGAAGAGCTGGCTGCCGCGGGGGGAAACGATCCGATCCCCGCCCCCGTGCAGGATGATGACCGGAACCCGCCAATCCTGCAGGTGAGCTTTGATCCATTCGATGGTGTTCAGGAATTCCGTGCCCCAGCGGGGGGACGACTTCCCGTGGACCAAGGGGTCTTCCTGATAGGCCTTGACCACCGCCGGATCGCGTGAGATGGCTTCGACCTCCAAGCCCGTAGTCAGGCTGAACGTTGGCCAGAGGCGCGAGAGCACCTTGGCAACCGCGATGAGGGCGGGGCTAGCCACCGGTTCGAGCGCCGAGCCACTGATCACGGCCCCGCGCAAGCCCTCCGGATAGTGCAGGGCGTAGTCCATGGAAATCAGTGAGCCCATGCTGTGTCCCCACTGGAACAGGCTTGCCTTGGGCTCTCGCCCTCTCACCAATTCCATGAATGCATGCGTATCCTCTCGGTACTCGGCCCAGGAATTGATGTGCCCGCGCTGGCCTGGGGATCGGCCGTGTCCGCGCAAATCGAAGCCATAGACCGCATAGCCACGCGGCACGAAGTAACTGACCACATTCCCGTAGCGGGCGCTGTGCTCCCCAACGCCGTGAACAATGCACAGGACGGCCCGAAAGGGCCCGTCGGGGAGCCAGTTCTGGTAGTAGAGCTCTAGTCCACCCATGCCCTTGAACGAACCTTCTGTGTGCTTCATTGGGCGGCCCTCCTGAAGGGGTTTGGATCCACGGACCTTGCGAAGAATCGACCTTCGATCGCAGATGCGGAAACGCTCAGTGTTATCCTTGACCCCCGCAACTCAAGCCCGCCCAGGGGAGGCAACATGCCGGGGGCACGGGCGGAGGCCCTAATTTCAGCGAGGAGACTGCCACGGAGAGGAAAGGGACGGCTTCGGCATCGGCCGGGCGGCAGACCCCCGAAGCAAGTCGCGGGAAGCCCCGTCAAGCCGAGCGCGTCTTCCCTGGGCTGTGCCTCTGAGGGAGAAAACCGCACTTGGGAATGGAGGAAGAGTATCGCGGAGCAAGGGTTCCAGTGGTCCGATCCGTTGAGCCGTTGGCGATTCCAGGGAGCTGAATTGGGACCGTTGGGTTGGATAGCCCCTCCCTCGCTGTGATCCCGAGTTCCGCCTGGTCTTGAGCGTTTCGGCGATTTGATCGGGATTCCCCACGGGTGGGTCAACTCGTCCAGCCGCTGAGCCCGTTGTTGGGGTCGCACGCACTAGACTCTGGCGCCCTTGGGCCAGCGTTCCGCGAGCCAGCCGCCCAGGGCACCCGCGAATCCTGAGCAGGGAATGGCCGCAATCAGAATCCAACTGGGCCCCAGAACGTAGACGAAATCCACGATCCCCAGGACTAGCCCAAGCGCCAGCCCATAGCGGACGCGATCTCGCCCTGCGAGCCGGCCGCTCACGTATCCGCCGGCGACGAAGGACAGCAGCGTCACGGCGACCAGAGTGACGAGCTTGTAGACGCCACTTTGGCTCAGGGGCAGAAGCCAAGCCAAAGCGAGGAGGAGCCCGAGGGCGATCAAGGCCCCCAGGCAGCCCATACCGAAAGAGAGGGCAGTCGATCCTCGGCGTTCGGCGGGTGGCATGGGAATACCTCCGCAAGAGACCAATTCTAAGGATTGAGTCCTGATCGAGTTGCGCAGAGCACTTCTGCAGAGGTATTCGAGTTGCCCGACCTGGCGATTCCCTATCGCCATTGTCATTCTACATTCTCCCAGGGATCCAGGCAACTTGCGAAATCTGAACAAGTCGGCTGTTTCCACCGCTCAATCGTCCCACTTCTTCATGGAGATGCGAGTGGTTTTCGAGAAGAAGGCCGGGCGGGCCTGCGTGAGATTGGGACTCTCCATGGAATCAGACAATGACATTGGTCTACTCTGCCCGGGAACGGCACCTGAGGTCGGAGTGAACCCACCGCGACATCGCGCCGGCCCTTAGCAAGGAAGTCCCACCCCGAAGGAGAGGCGATAACATGGCAGAGGTACGTGAGAGGATGATTGAGTTCCGGAGCAATTCACACACCACGCCGGCTTACCTGACCGAGCCGACTGACGTGGGGGAGCACCCCGGTGTGGTGATCATTCAGGAATGGTGGGGCTTAGTCCCTCATATCAAGGATGTTGCCGAGCGTCTCGCTCGCGAGGGGTTCATTGTCCTCGCCCCCGACCTGTATCACGGGAAGGCCTCCACGGAGCCCGATGAGGCGCGCAAGCTCGCGATGGGCCTGGATCGAGATCGGGCAGTGGCCGAAATCGACGCCGCTGCGCGATTCCTGACCGAAATGGGTCGGGTCAGGCCGAAGAGGGCCGGAACGGTGGGCTGGTGCATGGGCGGGGGGCTTGCTCTCTCCACGGCGGCGAGCTCGAAACTGTTGGGTGCAACCGTGTCCTTTTATGGTCGACCGGTTTCGGAGGAGGACACGGCCCGGATCGCCTCGCCCGTCCTGGGTCTCTATGGGGAGGAGGATCATGGGATCGCGCTCAGCGCACTCCGGGATTTTGAGGCAGCCCTCCAGAAGGCTCGGGTGGTGCACGAGATGCATGTTTATCCCAGAGCCGGCCACGCCTTCTTCAATGATACTCGTCCGGAGGCATACAACCCCAGTGCCGCGGCAGACGCCCGGAAGAGGATGCTCTCCTGGTTGCGGGCGAATTTGGTCTGAGGGGCCGACGGGGAGACGGCGGGAGTTGGGGCCTTGAAATCCGCGCAGGCGAACGACTCCAAAGTCGCGCCGTTGCGGATCCCCGCCAACGGACCGAAGGGGTCCGGAGGGCAGGCGCACCAGTCCTATGCCCGACGGACGACCAATCCGATAGTCCCTGGCCCGCCGTGCACCGCTAGGGACTGGGCAAGGTCTGCCGTGAGAGCTTCCTTGACGCTGAAGTGAGCTTTTGCCCGAGCAAGCAGGCCCTCGGCCTCATCGGGGACAAGGGCGTGGATCACGGCCAGTTGCACGGGATTCTCGCGTCCCACGGACTCCTCTGCCAAGCTGAGGAGTCTGTCGATGGCTTTGGCCCGCGTGCGAACATTCTCAACCGCCTCGAGTGTCCCGTTCTTCACCGCAATGATCGGCTTGACGTTCAAGAGTGACGCGATCGCACCTTGGAGCTTTCCCACCCGGCCGCTCAGCTGGAGGTATTTGAGGGTGGAGGGGGTCAGGTAGATGAAGGTTCCGGCGCGGATTGTCTCCAGCCTGCGCAGGATGGAGGAACGATCCTCGCCGGCCTCGGCCGACCGAACGGCCTCGAGGATCTGCATGCCGGTTCCCAGGGAGATGCTGGCCGAATCGAACACCTCCACGTCGGCGCCGGGAACAAGGGACTTGGCCAAGACGGCCGACTGGTAGGTGCCGCTGTGCTTGGAGGTGATCGTCACCACCAGAACAGGGTTCCCCTCGCTGGCCGCCTCCTGGTAGTACCGAGTGAACCAGCCCGGGGCAGGCTGCGATGTAGTCGGAATGATCCCGAGTTCCTCGATCTTTCGATAGAAGGTGTCCCGGTCGATGGTCAAGCCTTCGTCGAAGGATTCGTTGCCGAACTGAATGCTGATTGGCGCCACGCGAACACCGTGAAGCTTGAGCCACTCCGGGGGAAGATTGCACGTGCTGTCCGTGATGATCCGCAGCATGCCCAATTCCTCCTCTACCTGCAGGGTGTTGCTACCTCATCCTTAAGGTCGTGGGCCCGTCTCTGATGGAGTGCCGGCTGGGGTTTCCGGCGCGGCCGGGATCAGAGGTTGCCCAAGCCCGTCCGGCTCAAGAGAGACGACCACATTGTCTCAGAAAGTGGACATCCTGGGCGGGGCTCTCCGCGCAAGGGGCAGCAACTAGACGTATTCTAGTCTTCTCCGGGAATCGCGCCTGTCCCCTGGGGGCCAAAGATCTCATCAGATCGAACTCTAGCCAACACCAAGGCTTTTCCCCGGCCAGGGGAATCTGGATTCGGTTCGCTTTTTGCCGCGAAGGACAGGCAACATTGTGCGGGGGTAGGAAAACCGGGTCCGGGTTGGAACATCTTCGTGCTCAAGGGCGGGCCCGAGGGGCGGTGCAGCCAAAGAAGGGAGGACCTCTCACGGCCAGGGGCGCGCCCACGCATCCTTCCTCCTGCGGCCGGTTGCGAGGACCCAGCATTGGCCGAGGCCTTCCATAACTCCTTGGGATTCCCTGGGTAGACGGCCGAAATGGCGGGAACGCGACCCGGCAGGTCGAGCACACCAGTCTGCCATCGCGGATACTGGGGTGAGGCTACGCGGCCTGGACGGAATTATGTCTGTGGGAGGATCGCGCAGGGTGGGTGAGAGGAGCGCACCTGGTCAGGCCATGGTCCTTCTTCCGGTCGCAATGGTAGAATTGCGCCGAATTGGCCGCTGGGATGGACTCTTGATTCGACGATCCGTATTCGTTATTGTGGTTTCTCTCCTCCTCTTTCTCAGCGCCTGCGCTGCGTCAAAGGACCCGTCCGCTCGTGCTGTTGAGGAGCTTCTCCAGGCTCTTGTGCGGAGAGACGAGGCGCGCTACTCGGCCCTGACCTGTCCTTCCTACGAGCAGAGCGCCCTGGTGGAATATGATTCGTTCGGCCTCGTCACCGCGGATCTCAAGGATGTTTCCTGCAGGCAGACAGGCGTCGACGGGAGCACCGCGCTGGTCCATTGCACAGGCAGCATTGAAGCCACCTATGGAAATGAGGTCCAGAGCTTCGACTTGAGCCTGCGCACCTATCATGTGAGCTTGCTAGGCGGAGACTGGCTCGTCTGTGGGTACAGCAAATAGGCTTTCCCTGCTTCTGGGGCTCGTCACCTTGGCCCTGGGTTCTTGCCAAGGGGTCGAAAGCCCTGCGAGCCCACCCGGCCTGGTGGCCATTGTGCCCACAGTGGCGTCCGCCGCCACGTCCGTTTCGACCTCCGCTCCCGGACCGGCCACTCCTCTTTCACCGGCCCAGGCTGTGCAAGATCCAGCTCAGACCGCGGTGCCTTTGAATGCGGATGATTGGGAGACCTGGCCAATTGTGCCAGCGGTGCCCGACGCCATGAAGGAGCTGTTCCAGCAGGGCCAAGCGCTTGGCAATGATCCGCATGCCTTCTCGGTTTTTGGGGATTGCCAGAGTACCCCGGATGTCTTCATGGGGGTCTATGACACGGACCCGACCCAGGTTTCTCAGCTACCGCCCGCGCTGCAGGATACGGTTAGCTATTTTGCCGGTTCATTCAATCGTGAGAGCCCCACCTCCAGGAGTGGGACGACGGCGGGCGCGTTGCTGTGGGATCAGTGGACCGAAGGCAAATACGGCTGCGCTCCGAACGAAACCCCGGTGGACTGCGAGCTGCGAGTCCAGCGACCCTCCTTTGTTCTCATCATGGTGGGAACACACTACGAGTCGCGAAACATCGACTACCTGCGCACGATCCTCAATGACCTCCTGGGTCACGGGGTGGTGCCCATCGTCGCCACCAAAGCCGACGATCGCGAGCTTGACGATCACCTCAACCGGGACATGGCGGTCCTGGCCCTCCAGGACAGCGTTCCCCTTTGGAATTTCTGGGCTTCGGTCAAGGATCAGCCGAACCACGATCTGTACACCAAGCCAATTGATAAACACCTCGGCGACATCTATCTGAATGATGACGGCCTGGAGCGGCATCGCTTCACGAGTCTGGAGGCGCTCGATGCAGTTCGACGGGCTGTCGGTGATTCCCTGTCCCCCTGAGCGCCCTAGCGGCGGATTCCTCCCGCTTGAGGGGCCAAGGGGGAGGCTCTTGTCTCTGCCGGCTGAGAGGTCGGCGAAGAGAAGGGCTCGGAGGGAGGAGAGGTTGCAGGGGCACAGGCCCGGTCTCGAGAGCTGGGAGTGCAGGCCGAGACAGGCTGAGCAGGTTCCACAAGCCTGGATGGCCTGCTGCTCTTTTCGGGTTTGAAGCCCTCCCGGACCCGACCCAGATCTTGATTGCCTCGCTGGGCCGGGGGAGAGGGTCCCAATCGTCCGGCCTCAAGGGATCTTGAGGGGCTCGAAGGCCTCGGCCTGTCTCCCTCAACCCCCTTCGGCGAGAAGTTTGTCCCGATTGGCTCCCCGCGCGATCTTGCCGCTGCTGGTTTTCACCAGCCAGCGCTCATCGACCAGCTTGAGGGGTCCCAGGGTCACCTCTGAGCCTGTGGCAACCGCTTCGCGGATGGACAGAGAGAGACGGGCCGGATCGGCGCGCGATCGAGGATCGGTTTCCACAACGGCGGCAACTTCTTCGGTACCGAGTTCCGGGTTGAAGATCCCAAACACGACTACCCTGCCGGGATGAACGCCAGGGACCTGGTTGACGAGGGACTCGATATCCTGCGGGTAAATGTTCTTCCCTCCCACGATCATCAGGTCCTTCTTCCGCCCGGTGATGAAAACCTCGCCCTCCGCCAGATAGCCTAAGTCCCCGGTCCGGTACCAGCCATCGCGCAGGGCTTCGGCGGTGGCATCCGGTCGGTTGAAATACCTTTCCAGCATGCAGTCGCTTTGCAGCACGAGTTCGCCCACCTCGCGGTCCGGCCGGGGAGATCCATCCGAGTCGAGTACTCTCACCTCGCAATTGCGAAGCGGGGGGCCGGCCGAGACGACTTCAACCACGCGTGCCGAACCGGGTTCGGCCGGCCGCGCCAGAGCCTGACGTGCGAGGACATCGCCATCCACGCGATCGATCCGAACGGCCGCCCCAATTCCGCCCTGGCTGACGGCAAACACATTCTCGGCCATGGCGTAGCAGGTGGCCAGGGCGTCTTCGCTCAGTCCGCAAGCTCGAAAACGATTTGCGAACATGCGGTGGCTTTCCGCAGCCATCGGCTCGCTGCAATTGATGACGGCTCTCCAAGATGAGAGATTGACCCCAGACAGCTCGCGGTCCGGGATCCGCGCGGCGCTGAAGTTGTATGCAAAGTTGGGGAGCCACGAGAGCGTACCATGGTAGGTGCTCACCGCCTGAAGGAGCATCCAGGGTGCGCGCACCCATTCGAAGGGCGAAAGCATAACAAGTTTCGCGCCCGCCAGTATGGGAAGCAGGAATCCGGCAATCAGCCCCATATCGTGGTAGAGGGGGAGCCAGCTCACGATCACGTCCTGGGTGGAGAAGTCGAGGGCTGGAAGGTACGCCGCAAGCTGGCGCAGCACGGCTTGATGCGAGAGGGCCACCCCCTTTTGTAGCCCAGTGGTCCCCGACGAATGCTGCAAAAGGGCGAGCGAGCTCCCCTCCACCTTGAGGCCCTCCCATGAGCTGGGTTCGGGGATTCCCGCGCCGTCGAGGTGGTTGCCCGGGTCGAGAACCGCCTTCACTCCTTCCGCGTGGCCGAATCGGGCTCGCAAGACCGCGGCGAAATCCGATTCCGCGATCAGGGCCGCTGGACGGGTGATCGCGACCAGGGAGTCCAGGCTCTCTCTGTAGCGGTTGGGGTCGAGCTTCTCGGTCAGGAAGGGTAGGATGCTTGGAATCGCCCCGATCAGTGCAGCTCCGAAAAAGGAGTAAAGGAGATCTTCTCCGGGGGACAGGAGATCGACCACTACCTCCCCGGGTTGGATCCCGGCTGCGTGGTACCTGAGGGCGTACCCAGCCGCACCCTCAAAGAGGTGTCTGACCGTAATCAAGGTGTCGCCCCTGCGAAAATGGAGAATTGCAGCGATCTCTTCCGGCTCCTCCCGGTAGCGGCGGAAAAGGATCTGGGCGATGTTGCTCTCTGTGCGGATCATCATCGGCGCAAGCGAATGAGCTGGGCGAGCTGGTTCAAGGTATCGAAGGTGCCTGGATTGAGCTCCGTGTCGTCGATCCGCACTCCGAATTCGGATTCGACGAAAAGTGCGAGGTCGACAAGATGGAAAGAATCCACCAGGCCGCTGGTGAGCAGCGCTTGTTCCGTGGGGATCTGCGCGGGAGGCAGGTGAAGGCAGTTGTCGGCCAAATAGGTACGCAACCGGTCCTCAATATCGTCCATGGATCTCTCCTGGATACCGGGCCAGAGTCTATCATGGGGGCCCGCGACCTCCACATCACGATCCAAGGCGGCTCCAGAGTATCAGAGCCCAAGAAGCCAGGCGGAAGGCCACGCGCCGAGTTGGCGCTCTTCAGCCACATTTGCCGCATCGGGCGGCCGATCCCTCTTGTCGACAGGTTGGCGACTGATTGTTTCCCAACTCGACCCTAGCGGGTTGTCAGTCGCAACCCCCGAGGAGGGCTTGGTTTTCGTGCCTCCGGGGGCCGAACCCACAGGCTGGTTTGCCCTGGGAAGAGTTTCAAAAGGAGCGAGCCTTGTCCGCCGGAGAGAGCCGCACATGAAGTCAGAGGGCGAGGCTGTTCCGGGTCGCGCGACTCGCGGCTCGTTAGCTGCAGGGCTGCGAGTGGATGGCCTCTGAGACTTCCTCGGCCAGGATGGATTCGCCTTGGACGGTCAAGTGAATGGGGCTGTTCGTGAATTCGCTGGCCGGAACGGTATCCCACACGTCCAGGTACGGCCAGCCAATCTGTTTCGCAAACTGACTCAGCATGAGACGGTACTGGTCGTAGGCCCAGCGAGGGTAGAAGAGGTTGTAGCGGATATCGCTGTTCTTGCCAGAGCTCATGAGGATGGGTTCGTTGACGAGTAAGATGGGCACTTTCCCGGCCGCAAGCTGGCCGGCGGCTAGCACTCCGAAGGCAAGTTGGGATGGCTGAAGCGTGGGGCCGGAGGAACCGTTGAAGGAAGCATCCGGCTCAAAGTCCCGCTGGGCAGGCGTGAACGAGGCTGGGTAGACCTGATCCACCCCGGTCGCGGCCCACATCACCCCGTACAATTGAAGACGGACAAGATCGGCCAGATCTCGCCGGCGGCCGATGATGGTCTGACTCCAGAAGCTCTCTGGAGGGAAGGCCGGATTATTGGGATCGAGCCCCAGATGATATCGGGCGATCAGATCGCGCACCCGGGGAGCATTGTTGGCCACTACGGGGGAGGCGAGCTGGGTCGAGAGAGGGAATGCCTGCAGCGTGGTGAACCAGAGGATGAGATCCGGTTGATAATCCGCAGCTTGGTCAAGGATCATCAAGTCCTTGACCAGGGAGATGGTCGGATACCCCAAGTTGTAGAAGCGGGCCGGCTTGCCGCAGACAGCCAGGTGGTCCGTATTGAGAAGACCTGCAACGGTGTCCTCAGGCTTGAGGAGCAGACCCCAGACGGACGAGTCCCCCAGGATCAGGACCCGATACTGATCGGCAGGCTTGCTCCCGGCGGAAAGGACATGCGAGGCGAACATCGCATCGACGTCGTAGAGGCTGAGGTTGTAGAATTGCCCCGAATTCTCGCCAAACGGAAAGCGTTCGCGGCCGGGCACAAGAAGGTTGTAGGCCGAAATGCGACCAAGTCCTGAAGGATTGGCCGTGGCAAACCCCAAGTTGGCGAGGACAAATAGGATGAGTGTCTTGGCCAGGAGACGAAATGGGCGGATCGGCCGTCCAGGACCGTGGGGATTCCCAGGGGCCGTCATCAAGGCACTCCTGCCAGCCGGCGGAGGAAGGCGAGAGTGAGCGAGGGTGTTGGCAACGCGAAGAATGCCCAGCCAAGGGCCACGTAGTGAAAGGTCACCAGCACGCCGATCACCTCCAGGAAGGTTCGACGGGGAGAAGATCGCGCCCAGGCGCTGATCGGTCTGCGCGTCAATTCACTCCAGCGATTCTGGAGAAACAGTCCGATGCCGTGCCACAGTCCCCAGAGCACAAAGTTGGTTGAGATCCCGTGCCAGAGACCGATGAGCAGCATCGTGCTGATCTGCGAAACGAAGACGATGGCACCGACCGGAATAGCATTCTTGCGGCTTCGTAGCGCGCGGGTCAGCGGATTGAAGAAGTAGGAACGGAACCACTGCGTCAAGCTCATGTGCCAGCTGTTCCAAAACAGCGCCAGATTGGACTTGAGGTACGGTGCGTTGAAGTTCTCGGGTAGCTGGATGCCCATCAGTCGTCCAACCCCGATGGCAATATCGGTGTACCCGCTGAAATCAAGATAGATCTGGAATGCGTAGGCATAGAGGAGCACCCAGGCCCAGCCGGCGCTTCGAACCTGGGTGGCGTTCGTCCCGTTGAGTGCGATGAGGGCCAGCGAGTCGGCGAGGACGAACTTCTTGAACATTCCTGTGACCAGACGCCGTCCTGCGGCCAACCACCCTTCCTGACCCAGGGCGACGGGGTGGCGCAGGTCTTGGATGAAGCGCTCAATTCGATCGATGGGCCCGGCCGTCAGCGAGGGGAAGAAAATCACATAGGTAACATATTCGGCAAGGCTTACATCGGGAAGACGCCCGCTCTGCCGGTCGCGAAAAGTGTGGATCATCCGGAAGGCGATGTAGGAGAATCCGAGCCACTGTAGATCGGATACCGCAGCCAGGTTGGTCGGCTGCCCGGTCACAGCTCGGACTCCGGCGCTCGCTGCAATGCCCAGGGCGGGGGTCTTTAGGACGACGAAAACCGCCAGGAGGGCCGCGGTGAGCAGCCATAGGCCCGCGAAGGATTTGCCTCGGGATCGGGTGAGGCTGAAAAATGCAACCCCGACGGCCGCCACCAAACCGAGGATCGGTTCGAATTGCGGAGGGCGACTGGCCGTAAGAATGGGTTCAAGGTTGAGGTAGCGAGTCAGACCCAGCAGCAGGATGAGGCCCAGCACGATCGCGGCTGCCACCCAGTTCTGCGCTTCGCGACGGGAGGAAACCGGCACGGTGAACAGCCAGCCGAAGATCGAGAGCGTCAACGTCGCGACAGGAAGCCAGAAATCGAGGCCGCGCAGAGGCAGGGCCGGTTGAAACCAGAACACGGCCAGCACACTCGCTGCCAGGAAGGAATAGACCCTGGACCGCGGGGGGAGAAGCGTGCCGCACGCGAGCGCAACCGCACCTCCAATCAGGATCTGCGACAGGGTCATCTAGAACCCTTGATAGATCCAGCGCGGACCGCTGCCTGAGGTGAGGATCACCAGCGCGATTAGGATCAGGCAAAAGACAATTGCCAGAAGGTTCTCGAGGGTAAAGATGGTCGCTATCAGGCGTCTCATCTCCCCCTCACACTAACCTCTCTTGCGAAGCTGGGGCGCCCAGTGTTTCCCGTTTTCAGGTTCCGTGCCGAGAGCACATCACGAATGAAGATTCGCGAGATGGGCGCTTGAGCCATAGGTGCCCTCGAATTCCGCGGATATTCTCGAGCGCGCAAAAGGAGGATGGCCAGGGAGATGGGAATGGTCTGCCTCGCCAATCTGTTCCGGCTTCTCCGAAACCGCAAGCGATATCGGACCAACTGCCATCGGGGCGGCGGTCTCACGCCTCAAAGCGGCCATAGCGTTTTCATCGTCGTTTGCACCACCAGCGCACCCGGTTCAGCCTCCGCGCTCCCGTTTGAAAACCCTGTGATTATATGCCACCCGCTGATCTCTGCGATCTCGACGGTTGCAGATGGCCGGAGCCGCAATCAGGGGGTACTGGGATTGGCTGGTGGAGCCATCCGTTGCCCGCTCCCGAGCTCGTAAAGCTCTGATCTTCCCTCCTGGGTTGCGGCGAGTCGCGATGGCAACCTTTCAAGAACAGTCGGTCTGCAGTCGCCTGAGGCCTGTTTCGCGAGGCTGGCATGGCGCGGTCAGACCTTTCACGGAGCAGGGGACAAGCTCGGGGACCTGGTTCCGAATTTGACGGAAAGCCTGAAGCCACGTGCGATCGTCGCCCTGCACCGCGAAGAGGTCATCAAGCGGCCAGTGAATTTCATAGCTCCACCAATAATCGCTCTTTGGATTCGGCTTTCTTGGAATAGCTAGTCGCCGAACCCAAAGGTCGAGATCATGGCCTTTGACGCCAGAACGCAACGTTCACGGGACAGACCGTCAGAGGCTCCTCGCCCAGCAGGCGGATGACGGCGGCGAACGCCTCATCGGAAGAGAGCGCGAGGATCACGACGGCCGCCAGAACGGCCAGCTCGAAGATGATTCTGGCGATGGCAAGGGAGAACCCTGCGGCTTGGCCCACAGGGTGACCGATGCCTGGTTGGCACCGGATTGCAAAGGAGGGCGGGTCCGCATTGGCGGGCATGGGTGCAAGGGCAGAATTGCCCAGTACAACCGGGACCAGGCAACCAAGCTGATCAGGGCACTCGCGACTCCAGGATCAGGAGCCGGCTGTGGAAGGATGCCCTTGTTCTCCGTCACTCCTGCCTGCAACGCAAAAGGCCGGCAGTCGAACTGCCGGCCTCCTCTGGGTCGGGTGTGTCACAGCACGGGAAGCCGTCTCTGGGCCGCCCGGGCCAGGCATTGTCGACGGGGATCGATATCCTCCAGCTACATTCCGTGGCTCAGCTGCGCGGCTCGAACGACATTGCGCATCAGCATGGCAATCGTCATCGGGCCCACTCCACCGGGGACAGGGGTGATGGCGCCCGCAACCTCCTTAGCTGCATCGAAATCCACGTCCCCAACCATTCGGTGACCACTCTTCTTGGTGGGGTCGTCAATGCTGTTTTGCCCGACGTCGATCACATAGGCCCCAGGCTTGACCCAGCTCCCTTTGACATAGTTCGCCCTGCCGATCGCCGCAATCAAGATATCGGCTTGACGAACAACATCAGCGATGTTCTCAGTCTTGGAATGGCAGATTGTGACGGTGGCATTGGCGCGGACGAGCAACAGCGCGGCGGGCATGCCAACGATATTTGACCGACCGAGTACGACGGCTCGCTTGCCCTCAATCTTGCACCCGGAGCGCTCCAGCAGGACGATGCAACCGGCTGGTGTGCAGGGAACAAAGAGGGGATCGCGCCGTTTCATGGCCAGTCGGCCGATGTTAATAGGATGGAATCCGTCAACATCCTTCTCAATGCTGATGAGCGAAAGGGTCCGTTCCTCATCCAGGCCGGCCGGAAGCGGAAGTTGAACGAGGATTCCGTTGACCTTGGGGTCCGCATTGAGTTTCGCCACCAGGGTATCGAGTTCCTCCTGGGGTGTGGTGGCCGGGAGCTCGTGGCCGAAGGAAACGATTCCCAGGTCTTCACAGGACTTGCGCTTGTTTTTCACATACATGTGCGAGGCGGGGTTGTCCCCGACCAATACGGTCGCTAGGCCAGGGCGGGGCATCCCAGCTGCAACCATCTTGGCCACCTCCGCCGCTGCCTCGCTACGGACCTGCTCGGCGATCGCCTTCCCGTCAATAAGATTGGCTGACACGTTGTCCTCCTGAAGTCAATAGGTTCAGATCGAACGGGTCACGGGTCGTAGGACCCGCATATCTCGACATTCCTCTTCGCGAACCTCATGCGTGGTTCGCCCCGGGCCGGGGCTTGCCTGCGAAAGTCGCCCTACCTCCTTCGGCAAGCCACGAGACAAATCTAGCACGTCGCTTGGGGTCTTGGGGAGTGAGATTTGTCGCTCTCGAGCCGCCGGTTATCAGCGGAACCGTTCCCCTTCTCTACTGAGGGGCCACTCCGGCCCCCTGCAGGGCCTGGTCGGGCCAGAGCCCATCGATCCGAACTGGACGTTCCACCTTCCGGAGGGCCGGGAAGGGCCCTGAAAGGAGGCTTCCTGAACCTCACCGACCTCTGACAAAGGAGAGCGGAAGTCACCCGCAGCTCGGGCAGGGGGCGCTTCCGGCTTGATCCACATCCTCCTCACTGACATCTCCAACGGAACCAGCAGGAAAACGGCGGTCCAATGGCCCTGGATGAGAAGAGTGCTCTCTGGAGGAGGCGAAGGGGAGCGGGATTGCCCCCATTTCGAATGCTGACAAGGGTATGTTCGACCCAGCCAGGGGTTCTACCACATGGATCCGCAGCCTTCACCTCAGCAGTTAAGCTGAGGTGGAGACCCCGCCTGCGGGTTCCAGGTGAAGCTCAGGCCTGCCGGATCCACCATTCTGAGCCGATGGATCTCCCTAATCGGCTCTCCCTCGCAGGAGAGCCTCGAGTAGCAAGTTGGTTTCTCGCGCGTGCCGATCGGCATCGACAAGCCAATCAACAAAGTCGCCCGTGCCGAGCATGGGAAGAGCAACGGCTATTCCTATTAGAAACCCCTCAACGAGCTGGGTTCCCGCGATCGGCAGTGGTTTGGCCAGGATGAGGGTCACGATCGCCGACAGGAGGGCGATGGCCATCGCTCCGAGCGTGATCCAGCCAAGAGCGCCGAAAATGCTACCGACCACTCGCAAGACTGCAAACGGCCTTTCGCGATCGACAGCCTCGAGCACCTGGTCGATCTGCCGCTGACTTGAGCCAGCGGGCACTGGAGGTGGCATTCCAAGGGAACCGAGGCGAACACCGCACTGGGGACAGAACTGGTTGCTGACAGGGTGCAGATTTCCGCAATTCGGGCATTTGATCGTTTCCCAGGTGCCCGTCTTCCTTGCTGAATTGTCGGGGTTTTCGACCACTGGTCACTCTCCTCATACGTGCACATGTGGTTCACAAGTGTTTCCACAGAACTCGTGTGGCGACTTCCCCAGGCCCCTTCGGCTCGCCCATTGCAAGGGCCTTGGCAACGCTCGCATGTCCTCCAGATTCTTGCTGATTGCATGGTCCCTTGCTCTGGCGGGCAATTCGTAACCGGACCATCGGCAGAGTTCCCCCGCAGCCGCTCGCGGTTCAGACGGCCTCTCCATTGTCACAATCTCATTTCCCTGGGCATTTCGCCCAAGACGGTTTCGCGGCTTGGGCAGGAGCCGCACTCTCCTCCCCTGCAGGTTGCTTCTGCTATTCTTCAGTGATGACACTTTGGCGATTAGTTTCTTAGGCCTCTTCTTGCCACGAGTGGAATTGGGCACAAACCGATCCATCACACAAGCACGGCTCAAGATCTGCGCCCTGACATCGCGGGCGAGAGCGGTCTAGGGCGGGAATGGTACTGAACCATTGGATTAATGACAAACGGGCTGCACTGGGTGGGGGGTCGGTAGATCGTGTGGAGCGCTCTGAACTAGGTCGAGCATTGGACGTGAAGCAACACCGCAGGAAGGCGGTCGTTTGTCTCTCTCTTCAGCTGGGTCATCAGGCGCCGACCCTTCGCCTTGTGCTGAAGCGGGGCCGAGAGCATTACGGGCCCAGGTGACGCAGGGCGAGGCTTGGCTGAGGCGATGCTCTGCCTCGTTCTCAGCGAGCGTGTTCCAACCAATCCCAAGGGGCAGGGAAGGATCATGGGAATAGAGGCGCAGACTCGCCTGCGAAGCTTTCCTTCCCGGCGACCTACGCTTCGGGAGACGATACTCGGGTGAAAGGTGGTTTGGCACTTGGTTCCCAACTGCAAGATCCTGCCGCGGATGTAATGGACTTCTGACATCCAA
>JBEKHT010000003.1:0-125659 GCA_050012135.1 Anaerolineales bacterium
CTCCCAGCGCAGCCACCACCGGAAATCACAAGCGCCCAGGTCAAGTCCCATGGTGCAGACCTTTCCGAAAAACATAGGGGTTTCTCGGCACTTTCTTGATTCTTGACCCCGAATGGGGAAAGTTCGGCTAGTCTGATGGCCCCAAGTAGGGCCGGGGATCGTAGAAGCGACCAGAGCCGTCGGAGTGTCAGTTGGCGGCCCTGAAGTTGGACTGGGAGCTGTACTGGCGGCTGGCGCCGTGGCGAGACTCGGGGCGAGGGTGGCAGTGCTCGTGGCCGCAGGCGTCGCAACCGTGTCGGTGGCGTGCTGTACTGTCGATGGATTGGCCGTTGCGCCTGGAGTCGGGACGCAAGAAATGAGCGCGACCGCCAGCAAGAAGGGCAACAGCTTGCGGAGTTTCATCGATCCCCTCGTGGGATAGAGCAGGTCAACGAGTGCCAGCACTAATACACCCTATTGCGGCCCATGACAAATGCATTGCCTCGACCATGGCTGACCGAGGCGCGTCAAGTGCATCCGTTGGTTAGCCCCCGCCCTCACCCTCGGAGGCACTGTTGCTCCCCTTCATCGTCGTCCTCTTCGCCTCCCACTTCGCTCTTTACAGCCCTTGCCATTTCGATCCAGTGTGTCACTTTCTCGGATATCCCTTTGGGCTGGTGATTCTACGGATCCCGCTCCGGTTGTGCCCTGGGTCTCGGCTGCCAGGAGTGCGGCAGGATTCGGGGAGGCCCAGAGACCTCTCTCGATGCGCTCGGAATGTGCAGGCATGACGAGCGACCCAGCCCCAGAACCAAGGCCGAGAGGGCAGGTGTGAAAACCATTGCTGCGGGACTTTGCCGAGGCAATATGAGGAAAAAGGACGAGCCGGTGTACGCAAACCCTTCAACAGGCCAAAAGACTCCGAGAGCGGGAGGGTTCCTCGGATTCCCGGTGCCATGTGGCTCAAGTCGCGCGGGTCAGCCCATCTCCGCGACCGGGCGTACGCGCTGGTTGCGGAGGTAGGAGAGAACCAGCTGCTTGCGGGAGAAGTGGCCCAGGGTAATATACTCGATGGGCATCGGCCCTCCGCAGAGTTCGCGCACAATTCCCCCTACCCTCCAGCCTCGGGATTGTAGCTCAAGAACTCGGCACCCCAGATCCTCGAGATATGCGATCTTCTCGCCGATCTCCGCCAGGGGGTTCTCGCGCACCCGCGCGCTGCCCGGGAAGAGCAGTGAGAGTTTCAGGCCCGCGATTCGCCGCAGGGAGGCGATGATTTGCCAGATATCGCTCTCGGAGCGGAGGGCGCGGTCCTTGCCGCCCACGAAAAGATCCCCGCTGAAGAGCCAGCCTCGCGTGGGCTCGAGGAAACAGAGATGATCCTGGCTGTGGCCGGGGATGTAGAGGACCTGCAGCTGCGAATGGGCGGTTCGGATCGTGTCCCCCTCCTGGAGGGGAGACCCCTGGCATGCATCCGGCCATCCCCACAACACCCTCCGGTAAGGATGGAGCGGCTGGGTACGGCGCGGATCACTCATCACCCCCAGCGCCTGGGGATGAGCGAAGATTTGAGCCTCCGGATGGCTCCTCTGCAGCTTGCGATTGGCGCCAAAGTGGTCTTCGTGCGAGTGCGTGTTGAGGATCCTTCCGATCGGGAGCTCGGCGACCTCCCGCACGAGCTCCTGGGCGGAGTAGGCGCAGCCGGTGTCGATCATTGCTCCGTCGAAGTAGTACGCGGTGGTCCAATACCGGCCTTGCCCGAGCAGAGTGCGGGCCAAATCGAAACGGATGACCTCTCCAAACCGGGTGACCTTCAGCATCCGGGCCTATTCCTCCACCCTCGCGGGGCGCAGATCGGGGCCGCACGTTTGAAAAGGAATGCGGGCGATCTCCAGCCGACCTGACACCCGGCCGGAGGCCCGCGCCCCGCCCTTGTCAGGCCGCATCCTATCTGCGTTCAACGCAGGATCCCTTCTCAGCTCGCGCTGAGTCTTTCCAGGCAGGCGGGGAGCTCCTTCAGGCTGGGAACCCGTTCAAAACGGAGACCACGCCTTTCCTGCTCAGGGACGTCCTCGCGCGCCCAGGTGCGCGCAAAGGGGATCTGCACGGCCCGAGCTCCAATTTCAATCACCGGCAGAATGTCCGACCGGATCGAGTTTCCCACCATCACAAAGTTCTCTGGCTGGATCGAGTACTTGCGCAGGATCTCGGCATACCGGCGCGCGGATTTCTCCCCGACGATTTCGATGTAGGCGAAGTAATTGCCCACCCCCGAGCGGTCAATCTTGACTTCCTGCTCGGAGGCGTCCCCCATGGTGATCAGCATCAGCCGGTAGCGGGTCGAGAGATCGCCCAGTACCGCTTCGACCCCCTCCATCAGCTTCACTTGCGCCGACAGCATCGACTTGCCGAGCTGCAGCACCTCTTGAATGATGGCGACATCCGTGCGGCGCGCACAGACTTCGGTCGCGACCTCGATCATCGAGAGGGCGAAACTCTTGATCCCGAACCCATAGTGATTGACGTTCTCCGTCTCGAGCGCCTCCAGTAGGCGCAGCGCCTGACGGTCCGGGTCGTAAGGGGCCAGAAGCTCCTGCAGCCGGTCCTGAGCCTCCAGGTACAGCCGCTCGTTGTCCCACAGCGTGTCATCCGCGTCAAAGGCCACAACTTCGATCATAAGGGATGTCCTCGGGCGGCCGCTCCGGTGGGGCCACTTCGGCCCGGACCGCACCAGGCAGGGAGGCCATTGAAGCCAGGAACCCCCAACCGAACCATCCTCGGGCGATCCAATGAACTTTGCTCACCTGCGATCGCTCCCGCCCCAATCTCGGCCGGAATCCCTCAGCGGCCCCTCAAGGTCTCAAGCGAACTCAAGATCCCAACCCCGCCGCCCACGGCCAGCGCCATGGCCGCCACCAACTGGGGCAGGTAGAGATAGGCCACCGGCGAGGCCACAATGACGAGCGCCAGCGCCTCAACCCCAAGCGGCACAGGGCGGCTCGGTTCGATCAGCATCCGGTTGAGCGTGTCCGCCATGCTCCAGATCATGACCAGAGCCCAAACCATCCCGGCCACAAGCGCCACTGCGCTCATCAGCAGTAGGATCGGGTTCTGGCGACGCGCGATCTCCGCGCCGTGCACCGCCTCCACTTCGGCGACAAACTGCTCCGCCTCTGGCCAGCGCATCGTGCCGCGGGAACACACCCCGAAGATCACATCCTCGCGGCCCACCCCGCGAGCCAGCTCTCTTTCCACCCACTCCGCGAGGGGCGCATTGTCAGCCACGCGAAATCCTCAAATGCGCCAAGAGGGACTCCTTCCCCCGTCTTGAATCCTACGGGCTCAACTTGTCCTCTAGGCCAGAAGACGCTTCCAGGTGCCGAAGTATGAGTCGCGCAGGCGCATTTCGCAACCGGGACCGGGGCCGCTCTGAGCGTATCGTGTCAGCAAGCTCGGGGAAAGAGAATGCGCAGGGTCATGGAACAGCCCCTGCGGCCTTAACGGAACATGCCGTCGGCGGAGCTGGGCGGGGTACGGACACTGAAACAGTCCCGTCTTGAGTGTCCCCTGCCGGTGAATTGACCCGCGGGATTGGGCGACCGCAATCAGGGGAATTGAGGTCCGTGGATTCGAGGGCCCCCCTGCTCTCCGCCGTTCGAGTGTATTTCCGACAACCGGGACGATCTTGAATCGCGCGAATCCGGTCTGAGAAGCCCCAGGGAACGCCCAAGGTTGCGGGCCCTGGCAACTCATCTCACATGGGGCGGCCTTACCCAGGCCAGGAATCCCAGAATGGCCTCGCGCCTACCCGGCGTCACTTGCTCAGGCCAGGAGGGCCAACCCTTCCCGCCACAATAGGGAGTCCAGTTCACCATGGGTGAACTGGTCTGCCTCTTGAGAGAAACGAAACTCATGGCTGTGAAGCGGCGCCGCTCGGCCTTCTGAGCTACTCAGCTTCAATGGGGTGAGACATATGCGGAATCTTCTTCCGCCCTCTTCCCTAAGTGCCACTTCTTGGTTGCCGCCTCACCCCATGGTGACTCAGCGCGGCTGACCTAACGGCCCAGCAGGATGAAGATGCCAGCTGCGATGGCGAGGATCGCCAGGATCAGGTCGAGCCCATGAAGAGACGGGACCAATGCAAATATCCCCCAGGCAATGAGGAAGATGGCCAGCAAGAGCATGCCTATGTTTCTGGTGAATTTCATGGTGGAACTCCTTTCTTAGGGTGAATGAGTGGCGGCCGTCGGGTCCAGCGACGCTTGTCGGCCGCCAACAAGATGCAGGGGATTATATATGATCTCAGGCAGCCTTGACAGTCGCTTTACCGGCGTCGAGAGCTGTGGACACACGGTCCAGCTGCTTAACGAGCTTGTCCTGGCCCTGTTGCTTTAGTTGCCCGGCCTTCTCCCGAACGCCAGATGTGATCTCATGGGTATCGAAACGAACTTGCGCAAGCCCATTTTTCACAACGTCGCTTGTCCGATTACGCCATTGGGTGCTTTTCAGCTGAACTTGAGCGCGCGTCTGTTTCCCCGATTGGGGTGCAAGCAGCAGCATCGCTCCCGCGCCGGCCAGGCCACCGATCAGCAGGCCGATCATAACGTTCCTCGTACTATTCATGTCCCACCCGTGCTTCTCGGTATTGTTTCCCATTATGTCATCTCCTCGATTGCCTAACATGGTGAATGCTCATTCCGGTATGCGTGAGGTGTGAAGCCGAATACTCGCTGACCGGTCAACCCGTCACGAGCCTCGCGGCCCACATAGATCCAAGGCTTAAATCGATCTGCTTCTGTGAGCGCGAAAAACCCGATAGGCCACCCGACAGTGCCCCTCACGATCTATACACGGCAAAAAGGGGCCCTCGGTTTGCATCCGAATTGCATTCATCAGCCGAACTCTCTCATCTGTTTCCTCTTCATTCACGTGTGTGCTGATCGGTGGTCGTTGTTTTCGTGACACCCACCACGGGTCCAGCCGGGCGATAGAAGATCACCCAGATTAATCTTTCGAGCGCCCAGCCGATCAAGGCATACACCACCATGGCAATCAGGGTCGAGATTTCCAGCACACTGCTGCCCGCTGTCAGTGTCCCCATCAAGCCCGTAAAGGGGTACAAGAAAAAGCCCGTGAAACCATAAACAATGACGGCAATCGGGCTAGCCGGGTTGGCCCCGATCAGCATCAGCACGACGCGCAGCGCGATGAGGGCTTCGAGTATCCCGAACAACAGCCAAACCAACTGGGTGGCTTTGAAGGTAAAAATGCGTCGTTCGCGTTCCGGTTCTCTTTGTGTCGTCTGAACCTCGGATGTTCTGTTGTCAGTCATTCTCACCTCTTTGAGCATGCTCCCTGGCGGAAAGCCGAAAGTTTGAGGGATTCCATCTCTGTAGTGCGCAGGGGTGCCTCACAGCACCCCTGCCCGTCAGATCGTATCGAAGAGGAAAACTACCGACTGGGTTATGTTCTGCGGCGGATCAGATTGACAATCGCCAGCAGGATGATGGCCCCCAGCAGGGTCACCAGCATGGATGGAATGGTGATCGCACCGACGTTGATTCCCGGGACATGGAACAAGGGGGCAAGGAAGTAGCCGGCGATGAAAGCGCCCACGACGGCCACAATGATATTGATCAACAGGCCCGACCGGTCGTGCATGATTTCAGTTGCGATCCAGCCGATTATTGCCGCAACGACGAGGTAAATGATGATGTTGAGGATCATGTTTATCTCCTATATGAATGTTGAAGTCGCCCACAATGCTGTGCGTTCTTTTCTTGATCCATACCCCTTCTCAGGGGAGAAGCGGTTGCGGCACCCCTCCTGTCATTTACCGGGAGTGGGTGACGTTTTCCTTTTCGGCCTGGCCTCATGCTTCGTCACGCGCTTGTCTATTTCCTCGACTGCGCGCCGCCGTGTGTAGCCATACTTTTCCTGAAGCAAGCCAGCGAAGACGTCGAGCTTGCCGGCGGCCCGATCCAGATCGTTATCGTTAAGTTTGCCCCACCACGCCTTGGACTTGCCTCGGATCTGTTTCCACTTGCCTTCGAATTCATCTTTGTTCATATTTTGATCCTCCTCTTCCCTCAAAGAAGCTGTCCCAGTTTGCGCCGGCGCTCGGGGCAGCACAATGCGCCGGTTTCCAGCCGCTTCCCCACCCTGAGACCCGCCCGGCAATCCTAAGTGCGTATGGTCTTTGCCGCGGTTTGCAGTCGTTCGGCCACACGCTCAGGCCCCTCATCCTTGCTGATAAACGCATCGGCGCCGGCGGAGAGTGCGGCTTGCTGACGGGCGTCCAGATGGCTGATCAGGACAATGACCAGCGCGGCCGGGCAGGTCTTTCGGAGTCCTTCAAGGGCCGCACTAGGCGCGCTGGGAAGCAAATCCCAATCCACCAACAACATATCCGTGCGGCTGACGGGTGCCTGAGCTAATGTGGTTACCCAATCGGCCGCTTCGCCGACCACTTGCATCTTCAGATCCAGTAGTAGTAGACGAAGGGCGGAGCGCTCTTCGCGTTGGGCATCGGCCAAAAATACGCGGGTCATAGACTGATCCTATCTTCCGATCCAGCAGTATTAGACAAAGGGCGGAGCTCTCTTCGCCTTGGGAATCGGCCAAATACGCACCGGTCGGGTCACAGACCCATGCTACAACAAAGGCTCCCCGGCCACATCCATCGGCCGGGGAGTGTCTGCCTCCGCCATTTGGGGGAGACCCCGGCACCCTCACAGGAAAGGTGGAAAAGAGGGAGTTAGGGTTTGTCCCTCAATTTCATGAAAGTTGCCACTACTTCCGGGCTAAAGTGAGCGCTGGCGGCCGGGCGAATCGAATCCCACACCCTTCTTCTTGGGCCAAGCGACATGATAAGGCCAGTTTGGAGGCAGCACGTCCCAGATGTCTGCTGCGTTTCATCTCCCGTAAGAAATGGGCTCTACCTTGGAACTGCCCAACTCGTCCTGGCGCGAAGACCCCGGGTTCTCCTCCACCCAAGCCATCGTGGTGCGACTCGGTACGAGTTCTTGGTTGACAATCAACAGTTTATGGATGCCGCCTTGGATACCCTACACCTTGAGAACGCGGGTATCCATTAAGGGATGCACATGCTCCTCTACACATCTCAGGCGAACCTCGAGAGTCGGGACGATTCTCAGTGTTCCGACCATCGCAATGACGTGTGCCGCCCCAGCGGACCTCCTGCCGCCTAACCCTTACGTGAGACATCATGGTCTTGTAGCAACAGGGGGCGCTTCATCGACTGCCCCGGAGTCCGGTGTAAAGGGGGATTGCTCGGAAGGTTCAACCGGTAGTTCGTCTTGCAGAACGGCTTCCGCCTTTTCAATTAGGCGGGTCAGCCGCTCCATACTGCTGGTCACCAAAGGCAGAGGCGGTTCATCCATTGCCCTGATGGTGTCCCACACGCGTGCTTGCCGCTCTTTGAGGTCTGAAACCTGGGCCGCAGCCCCTGAAACAGCTCGGCGGCTGACCAGGCGGCTCCACAGGATTTGGCATACAACCGATAAGGGTGGCGCTACGATGATGCCGGCCAGGCCAAATGCGTCTGCCAGGGCAATGAGCAGAACCAGGGTCAGAATGGGGCTATCCCATCTGCGGTTGAAAAGCCGCGGTTTGACCCATAGTCCCAAGGCAATCAAGACGACAAGCGCATAGGAAGCCGTGAACAGGCCAAGCGGCACACTGGTCAGCAGCCCCACCAAAAGCACTAGAATGACCGCCAGGGCTATCCCAACCATGGGTATCAGGCATGCCAGAGCGCCAGCCAGCGCCAAGAGCGCTGGGTATGGGGACCCGAGCAGCCAGTAACCAAGGCCCAATAGCAGCCCGGCCAGGACACTTTGCACTGCCTCGCCGCGGACGTAAGCCCCGAGGTCAGGCAGGACCGTCTGCCAAATACCACGCGCCTGATTGCGCTGGCTGGATGGAAGCAACGAGAGCCAGAGTCGTTCAAAGTGAATTTGACCGATGCTCCAATAGATGCTCAGGAACAGAATGACGAGTACGCCCTCCACGACGCCGCCCATGCCCTGCGTGAACCCAAGTATGGCCGGCAGCACGAACTCCCCGTGCTCGCCGGTAAGTGCTTCGAAGAGCACGCTCGGCGGCGGCAGCCGCGCAACGAGCGCCTGTTGGAAGGAGCTGCCCTGCAACCATATCGGCAGCCTCCACTCATCCTGCACCGACACAGTATGGGCCAACTGTTGAATCTCATTGATCGCGGCCTCACCGGTTAGGATGAGCAAGAGACCCAGGCTGCCCAGGGCCACCAAAAACAGAAGAATCCCAGCCAGGCGTGCCACCCAGCCCCGTCTGGGCAAATCCCTAACCAATGGACGCACCGCTGCGGCGAGCGTTAGTGAGATCAGCAAGTAAACAACGACAATCCGGAATTGCCATAGCAGCACCAGCGCCAGCAACGTGGTCATGACCGCTATACCAACTGTTACCAGTTGCTTCGTCATGGTGTGTCCGATGATGGTGCCTCTGAAGTATGAACCTGTGCCAGCAGGGCATCCAGGTCGGTTGTAATGGTCTCTACCTCGTCCATCACCTGATCAATCTGCTTGAGCGTTAGGTCCGAACCCTCTCTATTGAGCCGCGCCTGCTTGCGCAGGTCTTCGGCCAGAGCTTGTGCTTCGTAGCGCAGCCGGCTGGCATGATCGCGGCCGGCCGAAACCTCTGGCTCCACTGCTGCTGGATGAAAGACGAAGCGATCGAGTAAGAGCTGAATCACGGCCGCCATGGGAATCGCCATCAGCAAACCGCCTAGGCCGAGCAATGAGCCAAAGGCAAAAAACGCCAGCAGGGTAACGAACGGATTAACCCCCACTGTTTCACGCATGACGCGCGGCGCCAGCAAGTAGTTTTCCGTTTCTTGAATAACAAGCGTGGAGACGATGACCCAGAGCAGCTTGGCGGGCGCTATGGACAGGGCAACCAGCGCCGCAGGAAGGGCGCCAAGAAAAGGTCCAATCAGTGGTACGGCCTCCATCACAGCCGCCAGGAGCGCCAGGATCAGGACATTGGGCAAGCCGATAAGCAGATAGGCAACCAGCGCCAGGACCCCTACGACCAGGCAAAGGATGCCTTGTCCGGCGATGTAGAAACCAACCTTGGTTTCCATCGACGTGATCAGCTCGCGAGTGCTCTCGCGCCGACCCTTTGGGATCAGCAGCAACAATTCTTGGATGGTACGCGGCCCAGCGAGCGTCCAGTGATAGGCCAACAGCAGAATAGCTGTGGTCACAAAGATGACTTCAGCGATTACTTTAGCCGCCGATGCCGCGTAACCCAACGCCTGCCCTCCGGAAGCCAGCATCTGCGGTCCCGTTTGTTGTGCCGGAGCCTGCCCGAAAAGTGTACCTGGGAGGAACTGACCCAAGCGCACAATCCATTGATTGGGATCATTAACCATCCACTGACGCAGGCTTTGGTAGTATCCCGGCACTGCGGCAGCAATCGTTGTGCTTTGCTCGACAATCAACGGGAATAACAATAGCACGAAGCAGATCAGCAGGGCGAGCAGCAGGAGATACACGAGAAGGACCCCCGCTGTCCGGGGCAGTCCTCGCTGATGTAACCAGGTTACGACTGGCCTGATCACCGTGCCTATCACGATGGCGATAAACAAGATGAAGACGACTTGGCTGAACCGATAGAGAAGCCAGAAGCTAAGGGCGACAAGAACGAGGACGAGCGTCCCCCACATGACGCGCCGAAATGTCCATGGATACGGTTGTGATGGAGGATGGAGTGCCATGCTGTCCCTACTCTTTCAGTACATTTGGGGACACGCTAAACCAGGTGACGCACCGCCCTCATTTGAGCGGTCCCAGTTTACACCGGCGCTCGGGGCAGCATGATGCGCCGGTTTTTGCAGTCCTTCCTGTCAGCCAAGTGGCATCCACTAGCAGGAACGCCCGCAGCAACGGCTTGCAGGCGTTTGGCCACAAGCTCAGGCGTCTCCCCTCTACTGATAAACGCATCGGCGCCGGCGGACAGTGCGGCTTGCTGACGGGCGTCCAGATGGCTGATGAGGACAATGACCAGCGCGGCCGGGCAGGCCTTTCGGAGTCCTTCAAGAGCCGAACCAGGCTCGCTCGGGAGCAAATCCCAATCCACCAACAACATGTCGGTGAGGCTGACAGGTGCCTGAGCTAATGTGGATAACCAATCGGCCGCTTCGCCAACTACTTCCATCTTCAGATCAAGCAGTAGCAGACGAAAGGCGGAGCGCTCTTCGCGTTGAGCATCGGCCAAATAGACGCGTGCCATAGAATGACCCTACAACGAACGCTCCCCGGCCACATCCATCGGCCGGGGAGTGTTTGCCTCCGCCACTTGGGGGAGAGGAAACCCAGGGTCAGCTGACGAGTCCGTGACGCAAGGCCAGGGTCACGGCTTCGGTGCGGCTGGACACACCTAACTTGGTAAGAATATTGCTGACGTGGGATTTGATTGTGGATGGGCTTACGGTCAGTCTTCCGGCGATTTGCGTGTTGTTCAAACCTTCAACCATCAAGGCCAGCACTACCCGCTCGCGCTCCGTCAGGTCGAGACCAGGCTTTGGCGACTGGCCGGCGGCATGGACGATGACCTGGGCAACATCGGGAGACAGGGTAGCCCGCCCGGCGTGTGCCCCACGGATGGCCCGGGCCAGCTCTTCGGCAGAGACATCCTTGAGCAGATAGCCAATGGCTCCGGCTTCCAGCGCGTTCTTGATCAGGTCCCCCTCCTTAAAGCTGGTCAGCGCAATGACTTGCACTTGTGGAAACTGCTGGCGGATGGCGCGTGTCGCGCTCACGCCATCGGTACCGGGCATGACCAGATCCATCAAAACCACGTCCGGCAAGACCTGAGCACAGAGTTGGATGGCCGCTTCGCCGCTTTCGGCTTCGCCCGCCAGTTGCAGATCATCGAAAACCTTCAAGAAGGTTGCCAGTCCGCGCCGCACCATAGTGTGGTCGTCAACCAGCATGACGCGAATGGGACGGGATGGAGTTTCGGTCACAAACCCTCCTGCGCCCCCCAGCGGATTGCAATTTCAGTCCCTTGACCCGGCTGGCTGGTAATCGTCAGCACGGCTCCCACCGCTTCGGCGCGCTCACGCATCATACTCAGCCCATAATGACCGGAGGGTGTCAGTTCGGAAGTGCCAAACCCGCGGCCATTGTCGCGAATGTGCAGTTCCAGCCCTCCGGGCGCATGGCGTACATCGATTTCCACCTGGCTGGCTTTGGCGTGTTTGGCGATATTGTTCAGCGCTTCCTGGCAGATGCGATAGAGGGCCACCTGCGTTTCGGGTGGCAGCGTGCCTTGGCCGCTTACCGTCACGGCCGCCGGGATGTTTGTCCGCCCGGTAAAGGCGTTTCCCAGCAGGCGCAGCAAGTCGCCCAATTCGGCGTCGGTCAGAGTGGATGGACGCAGCTCGGCCAGCAGCGCGCGCATCTCAGCCAACGCGCCGCGTGTCAGGCGACGCAAGTCCTCCAGCGAGCGGCGCGCCTCATCCGGGTCTCGCTCCCACAGCCGCGGCAGGACCTCGGCAATCAGCCCGGCGGAAAAAAGCGACTGGTTGACGGCGTCGTGCAGGTTTTGCGCCAGGCGCTGGCGTTCTTGCAGCGCGGCCAGCGCCTGGGCATGCTCATACAGTTCTGCGTTGACCAGGGTCACCGCCGCCTGGTTGGCGATGGTCATCGCCAGGTCGGCATGGTGCGGGGTGAAGTAACTGCGCTCGGCGTGAGCGAGGCCGATACCCCCCATAAGGCGGTCCTTGACCCCCAGCGGCACCCACATCCAGGACTGTACGCCTTCCAGCAGGGCCGCGAAATCTTTCTCCAGGAGCTTGCGCAGAGATCTTGCGGAAGGCTCGTTGCTCCAAAAGTCCGCAATGCGGATAGGGTTGTGCCCGTTGAACAGCGCCGCCAGAGTCTCCTTGCCCTTCAGCCGGATGCGGAAAGGTACAGACTTCTCCAGCCGCTCTGTCCCGCGCACGGCCCGCGCCACCAGGGTCGAATCTTCCAGGGTGAAAAGACCGGCGTGGGTATATTTGATGAGCACCCCCAGCTGGTCAAGGATCAGGCCCGGTTGCAGTTCCAATGTGGAGGCCAAAGTCTGGAAAACTTCGAGCAGGGTGGATTGTTCGTGCGCGCGCACGCCCACTCGCTGCTGAAGCTGGCGCTCCGCCTGGACCCGTTTGCTCACGTCGCGGATGACCGCCAACGCGCAGGTGCGGCTCTGGTACTTGAGCGCCACCGCGCGCCATTCGACGCTCAAGAGCGAATCGTCCCGCCGCGCATGCTGCGCCAGAGTCTCGAACAGACCGCCCTGCTGAATCACTTGAGCATAATCGGCAAATAAGGGCAGGCTTTCGGCATGGATCAATCTTTGCAGCCTCAACCCGCAAAAAGCCTCGCGCCCGTATCCGTGCATCTCTGCCGCCGCGGGGTTGGCGGCCAGCACGCTGCCGGTCTCCAGGTCGGTGATCAGCACCCCGTCACTGGCGGTTTCAAAGATATTCCAATACAGTGGCTCGGCTTCCGAACTTGCAGTATTCATAGTGAACTCTGATTCCATTGTACTTCGAAAGACAGCTAATCTATTCCATCCCAACCCACACCACGTGCGGCTGACCCTCCTCTACCAGCGGAAGAGGGTGTCCATCCAGCAGATCCTGCCGGATGACCGCTTGACGTTGTGCGGGTTTTCGTCCCTGATCTTGGAATGAGTGGTTCCAAAGCGGTGATCCACTCCAAGTCCTGGCCAATGGCGGGGGAGAGGCACGGGTTGATGTTGAGCGCCCTGCCCACCCGGGAGATGTCCAGGATGGCTTCGAGGTCGAGGCGGCAGATCCGACCGGAGGAGCCGGTGCAACACTACCAGCCGCCGCTGCCAGTGTGCGGGGACACGCTGAGATATCGGCCGGCGATGATGTGAGGCTCAACCTTGTAGCGCGCCGCTTTCTCGGGCGTTTCAGCACGGCTGATGGGGTTCAACAGACGGTACAACGCTCCGGCCTGCTCGCCCTGCCCGAGCGCGGCAAACGCAGAGGCAGTCTAGGTGGCGGCATGGGTGTGCTGCGCGGCGTTTTCGCGCACGCCCGACAGGTAGCCCCGGATTTAACCGGGGTCGCGCGACCCCGCTCGTAGGCCGGCAAGTGGCCCGTGGTCTGTTTCCGGTATCCTGGGCGATGTGGGCCTGCAATTTCCTCCCGGCTATCGACCTATTCGTTCAGCCGGCCTGTGCCTTCTGCATCATCGAGTTCGGTGCGCGGCGAGTTGTTAACTCATGGCAAAATCCCACATCTTCTAAATTGCGATCGGGATAGCAGGATTGGCGATCTCGTTTCACGAGTCGCGAAGGGAAGCTCCACGGAAATCCCAAAGACACCCTACCGCGCTGCGAAAGCCAAAGCCGTCTGCGAACGGTTTCTGGCAAGTGCGAGGAGGGAATACCTCGATCACCCGCTGTCCGTCGGAGAAAGACACTTGCGTCGCGTGGTCCAGGAGTACGCCGACTACTCTAGCTGGGCCCGGCCACGCCAGGAGATTGTGCTGAGGATTTCAGGGAGGATCGCATCCGAACGAGTGAAACCACAGCGAAGGAGGATCCTCGCCTTTCTGGTCCTCAATGGATAGCACCGCGACAACCGGCGTGAAGCGTGAGGCAGGAATTCCCTGGACAAGCTCGCACGGGTTCTTGGCTTCTGCATTGCTTGGGCAAGATGCCTCGTTGCTCGGGCTGGCCAGCTTGAAGTTTGAGTCGCTTGACGCGACAGTGCGACAAGGGGCGGGGAATCCCCTCCTTTCCGCGTGATTGTCAAGGCCTGCCTCATTGCTCAGGGCCCCCACTTGACATTGATGCTGCCTACAGGGCATAATAGCCCCCATAACAGAATGAAACGTCAAGTAACCCGCGACTTCTTTGACAAACATCCGGTTTTCTCCCTCGACGAGGCCACGTCTGCACTCGAGGCCCCGGGCGGCAGGGCAGGCACGATCGAGCGTCTCAAGTACCATCTCGAGACCGGGCGGCTGAAGTCCGTCGCGCGCGAGGTCTACGCGGTCGTTCCACCCGGCATTTTGGCCGATCGGTTCTCCGCAGATCCATTCCTGGTCGCGGCCGTCATCCGGCCGGACGGCGTCTTCTCAGGCCACAGCGCGTTGGAACTCCTTGGGGCGGCTCATACGATTTGGGGCGGATGCACCCTCTACTCCGACAGGCACCGCACGCCTCTCCCAGTAGGCGGAGTGACCGTGCGATTCCTCGGTCACCCAAAGGCCATGCGACCTGAGCGCCGCCAATACTTTGGCACCCGCATGGTCGAACGTCGGGGCCGCCTGATCCGATGCACTGGCCCGGAGCGCACCCTGGTCGAGGGGTTTCGGCACCCAAGCTTGGTCGCTGGGCTGGAGGAGCTGGTGCTGTCGGCCAGCGGCTTCCCTACCCTTGATCTGGACCTGCTTGATGAGGTTCTGCGCCGATACGGAGTCCGTAACCTCTGGGCGGCGGCAGGGTGGTTTCTCGAGCGCTTCCAAGAGACTTTTCATGTTCCCGAAAGCTACCTTCAGCGCATGGAGCCTCACTGTCCGAAATCACCACAGTACATGGTCCGTCAGCGCCGGGGCGGGACTCTCGCGTCCCGATGGAACCTGATCGTCCCGACCGAACTCACCCGCCTGGGCGAGCCCGATGAGCCTTAGTCTCGAATACCTTGAAGGCTGTGCCGCGGAGACCGGCTACCAAGTCTTGACGCTCGAGAAGGTCGCGCGACTCGGCGAGTTGGCCGCGGATATCTCCCGGGATGCTTTCCTCCGCGCAGCGCTGGCTCTCAAAGGTGGGTCGGCGCTGAATCTCTGCTTCGGGCCTCCGAGCCGACTTTCAGTTGACCTCGACTTCAACTACATCGGTCACATCGAGCGAGAGAAAATGCTGGCGGACCGGCCACTTGTCGAAAAGGCCACGGATCAGCTTGCGCAACGCCATGGCTACATGGTCCAGCACTCTGCGGATTCGTTTGTCGGCCACAAAATGTACTTGACCTATCCTTCGGTCCTTGGTCAGCGTGAGCGCATCGAAGTCGACTTGAACTTTCTCTTTCGGCTCCCCATCTCAGGAACGGACACCCGACAGATGTGGCAACCCGGTGAGCTAGACCAGCCGCAAGTTCGTGTGGTCGGCCTGGGTGAACTCATCACGGGCAAGCTGCTTGCACTGCTGGACCGAGGAGCGCCTCGTGATGCGTGGGATGTGGGGCGATTGCCATCCCTGGCAGAGGGAGAACTGGCCTCCCGGCTTTTCCGGGCCAGATTCATCGCGCTTTCTGCAACGCTTGAGCATCCGCTTCCAAGCTACACAGTTGAGGGACTGGCCAAACACATTGCCGATCAGGGAGCCGAACACCAGCTCTCTCCCTTACTGGCTCATGACCAAGCCCCTCAGCCCCACGTCTTGACCGAGCGTGCCTGGAATGTGCTCCGCCCGTTCCTATCCCTCCGGCCTGAAGAAAAGGAGTACGTCGAGGCTCTCGACCGTGGTGAGCTTCGCCTCGAGATCCTATTGCCTGACGACAGAGAGGAAGCCTTCCGTCTTTCCTTGCACCCGGCGCTTCAATGGAAGGCCATGAACGTGCGTGACCTCCTGGCAAAACGACGGACGCCGGGAAGGCCACGGACCTCGGGCGATCCGCGTGGGACCTAGTCCGGGGCGCCGAAAGTCATCTTCGTCACGCCTGACCTTGGGCCGAGCTTCCTGCGATGGACTCAGGCCTTCCACCATCGCCGACGATCACCAGCAGCTGGATGCCTATGCGATGCCCTCCAGACTCGGGCGGACCGGGCATCATGCGGTCGCCTTCTTATTCTGGTTCAAGCCGACCCGATTGGCAGCAGAGCGCAGGTCAGGCCCATGTGTCGTCACGCTGTGCTGGGTTCCCGACAACAATCTGATTTCCGATTCAGTGGCGCTTGACAACCGAGAGTCGGTCGCGCACTCTTCTCTCAAGATAAGTCTGTTGAAATGGGTTAATGATTTTCCGGAACTCCGAAAGGGCAATGCCCTGCCCCGACCCCTTTTTTCCATCGAACCCCATGGGGTCGGATCACCACAGAATACCCTGAACCATCCTATAATCATTTCAGGTCACGCTTTGAGGCGGAAGGGAGAATCTCGATGAGAGTTCTGGTCGTTTACGATTCGGTTTTTGGCAACACGGAACTCGTTGCCCAGGCGGTCGGCAAGGCGCTCGGTTCTCCGGTGGACGTCGCGGTCGTCCGGGTGAATGATGTGAAGCTGGAACAGCTGGCAGGACTCCAGCTTCTGATCGTCGGCTCTCCCACCCGGGGGTTCCGACCCACCGAGGCGATTGCCGACTTCCTGAAGAGAATCCCTGCCGATGGGATCAGGGGCGTTCCGGTGGCCGCATTTGACACCCGGCTTTCAACGAGCGACATAGAATCGTCCGCGTTGCGTCTTCTCGTGAAAACCGGAGGCTATGCCGCCAAACCCATTGCAGATCGGCTGAAGAAAAAGGGCGGAGAGGTGATCATCCCCCCGGAAGGGTTCCTGGTAAGTGGGGAAAAAGGACCCCTGAAAGAAGGCGAGCTGGAACGAGCTGCGCTGTGGGCAAAGCGAATAACGGAGTCCCGAGACTTCGGCAGCCGCCATTCGTAGAATCGGCCGGTCGCCTTCCGCGGACTCTCATGGATCCTCGTCCAAGAATCGGAGGCATGCGAACAGGATGGCAGACAAGACAGGTTTCGCCCAACGGGAGAGGCCCACTCTGGCTGCGTACGCAGAGAAAAGCGGCCACCCGAGGATCGTTCCAGTCCTGGTCATGGCGCTGTCAACCTTGCTCCTGGGCGCATGTGGGCAAGGCCAGGTTCAATCGGGACAGCCGTCGGCGCTCGCTCAAAACGGACCTTCAACTTCTGCGACGCCCGTGCTCGTGGGTACCAAACAGTATTCCTCCGCACCCCCGATGCTGATTGACCCATCCAAGCAGTACTTCGCCACGGTCAAGATGGCGAAAGGCGGTGAATTTGTAATTCAACTCTATCCGGACAAAGCGCCGATCACCGTGAACAGTTTTGTGTTCCTGGCGCAGCAGGGATTCTTCGACGGCACCTCCTTTCATCGCGTTCTGGAAGGCTTCATGGCTCAGGGCGGCGATCCGACGGGTACGGGCACGGGAGGACCAGGTTATCAATTTGCCAATGAGGCCAATAATCTGACCTTCGACAAGGCCGGCGTTGTCGCCATGGCCAACGCGGGACCAAACACCAATGGCAGCCAGTTCTTCATCACCTTTGGGCCCACCGGGCTATCCGAGAGTGACTACACGATTTTCGGCCAGGTCATCAGCGGCATGGACGTCGTCAACGGTCTCACCCGGCGCGACCCTCAGCAGAACCCGACCTTTACAGGCGACATCATTCAAAGGATTACCATCAGCGAGAAGTAACCGCCACGAAGGCCCCGAAACGCGGGGCAGGACATACTCAAGAAAGCAGGAATGGACCGCCGGCCGGGGCAGGGCAAGAGGCAGCCCTCCCTCGCGGCTGAACAAGGTACTGCCTGAGTCTGCCCACCTAAAGGGAGAGGAGGACTCGTGGTGAAGCCGATCGGCCAGACGAACGAATCCTTGCTAGCGAAAGGATCCTGACCGCAAGCCAGAGCTCTGCGACCCGCGCAATTTCCCCGTTCTTCCCGCACTCGTACTTCGCCAGTTCATTTCAGAGGATTTGTTTTTCTTGCGGGGCAGGAACCGACGCTGGGCTCCGAAGCGGCCCTTACGCGCCCCCACCAATCTCGGGATGGTTCATTCCCGCTTCTGGGCTCCAGCGCGGAGGGCTAGAGGATCGTTTCGAGAGGCTTCCGGTCGTCGCCGGACCCGACACCATGAGACCCATGCGCAAGCCGCAACAGGCGCCGCGCCGTCCTCTGGCCCGGTTCGGATCGGGCTTGTTTCGTGACCGCCACTCCCATCTCGTTGGGAACGGCATCGTCGCCCCATTCCGGGGGCCGCGCCAGCGCCCGGGCCTCAACCGCCCTGTGTTGTCCAGCGGACGCGGACTATCCCATGAGCAGGATGACCTCGTGCGAACGCCCGTCGTCCTGGAGTGGGATCCTGCGCTCACGGAGAACTTCCCCGTCAAGGCGGATCTCGCGCACTCCCCTGCTGACCCCTTGCGGGTTTCGGACTTCGATGTGGTAGAGGCTCCGGCCATATCGGTAGCGGATTTCATACCCGGGCCAAGCGCTTGGAATACAGGGCGCCAGCTCCAGGCTGTTGCCGACCCGATGCGCGCCGAGGATTCCTTCCAGCCCCAGGCGATACATCCATCCCGCCGATCCCGTGTACCAAGTCCAGCCTCCGCGTCCAGCCCGGGAAACCTGGTTCGAAACATCCGCCGCAACGACATAGGGTTCCACCTGATAGCGCTCCACGCCCCCCGCCGTTTCCGTCACGTTGAGCGGATTGAGAATCTGAAAGCAAGCGTGCGCCTCTTCTGCCCAACCCAGCTCAAGGAAGGCCCAGGCCGTCCACAAGGCGGCGTGCTGGTAGGCTCCGCCATTCTCACGCACCCCGGGGGGGTATCCCTTGATGTAACCGGGATCAAGTGGAGTCTTGTCGAAGGGGGGAGCCGCCAAGAGGACCAGCTTGTCCTCTGGGTGGACCAGGCGCTCCCGGACCACGCGCATGGCACGCTCGGCCCGAGCCGGGTCGCCCGCGCCGGATAGAACGGCCCACGACTGGGCCATCGCGTCGATACTCCATTCCTCGTTCTCGGCGGACCCAAGCGGTTCCCCGTCGTCAAAGTAAGCCCGCCGATACCAGTTACCGTCCCACCCCGCGGACTCCAGCGCGGAACGCAGCTGCTCGGCCCTCTTGCGGTAGCCGGCGGCCTCTTCCGCTTGACCCATCCCCTCGCTCAAGGCGGCGAACTGACGGAGGGTTGCCTGCAGAAACCAACCCAGCCAGATGCTTTCACCTTTCCCTTTGAAACCGACGCGGTTCAAGCCATCGTTCCAGTCGCCGCTGCCGATGAGAGGCAGCCCGTGCGCCCCGCAGCCGGAACCCTTCTCCAGCGCACGACGGCAGTGCTCATACAGGCTGTACTCCTCGTCCGTGCTCGGGAAGAGGCCGTAACGGTCGGTCTCCTCCGCACCCAGAGCGGCCCCTTTGAGGAACGGCACCTTTTCAGCCAGAACGGTCTTATCCCCTGTGGCCTCCACATAGTGGGCAGTCACGAAGGGCAGCCAGAGCCGATCGTCCGAACAGCGGGTGCGAACGCCCCGTCCGGAGGGCGGGTGCCACCAATGCAGCACGTCACCTTGCTCGAATTGGTGCCGAGCGGCCTCCAGGAGATGGTTGCGGGCGATCTGTGGCCTGGCGTGCACCAAGGCCATCACGTCCTGCAATTGATCGCGAAAGCCAAAAGCGCCGCTGGACTGGTGGAGTGCCGAGCGACCCCACATCCGGCAGGAGAGCACCTGATACACGAGCCAGCGGTTGAGCATGAGATCCATCGCCGGGTCGGGCGTGGTCACCTGGACGGCGCCCAGCACGTCGTCCCAAAGGGCCAGTGTGTCTCGCCAGGCGATCTCCACTTGCGCAGGGTCCTCAAGCTGCTGGGCCAACCGGACCGCCTCCTCGCGGTCGGCGGCCTGCCCAATCAGGAAGAAGATTTCCTTGACTTCACCGGGTTTCAACTCCACATGCACTTGAATGGCCGCGCATGGGTCCAATCCCGGCTGGACCGCTCCGGCCAGACCGACGCGGGTGAGCGCCGCCGGACGCCCTACGCTCCCCAGGGGCCCAAGGAACTCGCTGCGATCGGTCGTGAGCCCATGGGGCGGTTGGCTGGCCGCCAGGAAAGCGAAGCGCCCTGCAAACTCCAGGCTGTAGGGGTTGCGCGCCAGCAGCATGTTGGCTTGGGGTTCGTACTCCGGAACCAGGTATTGGGAACTGACCTCGGGGTCGGTTGCCAGGACCCAGCGTGCGTAGTAGGTTGCCGTCAGCCGGCGCTGGCGGTGCCACAGGTTCTCCAGGGACAACGCGACCACCTTGACCGGAGCGTCCGGAACGACGAACAGCCGCAGCCGCTGCTTGAGTCCATGGCTGTGGTGCTCGAAGATCGAATAACCCGCACCATGACGCACGAGATAGGGAGCCGCCGCAGGGGTCGGCAGGGGCGTCGGGGACCACAGCCCCGCTGTCTCTTCATCGCGCAAGTAGAGCGCCTCCCCGGGAGTGTCGCTCACCGGATCGTTGGCCCAGGGGGTCAAGCGGTTCTCCGAGCTGTTTTCCGCCCAGGTGTATCCGGATCCGGCCTCCGATACCAAGAAGCCGAGCTGAGGATTGGCGACAACATTGATCCAAGGCGAGGGGGTCCGTTCTCCCGGGCGCAGGTAGATCTGATACTCGCTTCCATCGGGAGTGAGACCGCCCCGCCCATTGTCAAACTGCAGGCCGGAGGGGCGCACGATCTCCGCGGTCGGTTCCAACTCCTCGGTGCCGGGCAGGGTCGGCGTGAAGGCCGGCAGGCGACGCGGTGCTTCGATCGGCTTGGACAATTGCTCGAGCAGCCCGCCGCGGGATCCGTCGAGAACGACCCGGGCGGCAGATTCGAGCAGGGCGCGGTCTTCCGCTCCCATCTTGTCGGAGCTCACCAGGAAGATTCCCCCGCGCTCGTTCAACCAGGTGTCACTCTGCATCCGGACCAGCAACTGGTATAGCTCCCCCTGCAGTTCCTGGCCGTACCCAGTTTCCTTGTCAATCAGGAGCACCAGGTCGATCTTCATGCCGCGCCTGCGCCAGAACGCATGGTCCCGCAGCACCTCTTGTACGAGAGGCGTCTCCTTCTCACTGTCCAACCGCACCATCAGGATCGGGTAGTCCCCAGAAATCCCAAACGCCCACAATCCGTCCTGGCCCTTGCGATTGGAGGCGAGGGTTTCAACAATGGCTCTCCGGCCCGGATTCGGGTAAAGCAGCGCCGAGAGCAGCTGGTCAAGGCCAGCCAGATCCGCGGCCGAAAGGCCTTGCCCGCGCATTTCCCCCTCGATCTGCCTGCGCGCCCTTCCGAAGGCGCTGTCGACGGCCGCAAGGGTTTGGTAGCGCTCGGCCAGCGCCAGGGCCTCGGCTCGAGTTTGGCTGGCGAGCGTGATGAACGCCAGACGAGTGGCGGCGCGTGGTGCCAGCTCGATCTCCAGGCCAAGGGCCATGATCGGGTCCAGTGTCGCGCCGGTCGTGCCGGACAGCCCGGCGCCCGGGCCGGTCAGCGAGAGCGGGGACCGCACCGTCCGCCCGCGTCCCAGGAACCGGGCCCGGTCGGCCTCGTGCGCCACCGACGCGCGCTGCCCGGAGTTCGCGACCAGCATATGGATCAGGTGGATCGGCGGATCCTCAGCCGAGCGTGGGCGCCGATGGAAGATCTGTGCGCCCAGGTCAGGCAGGAACTCGCTCTCGATGAACAGCTTGTTGAAGGCCGGGTGGCTCCGGTCAACTTCCTGCGGCGCAAGCACCACCTCGGCATAGCTCGTTAGGGTCACCCGGCGCGGGCGATCGCTGTTGTTGGTGAGGACCAGATGCCGAATCTCCACGTCGTCGTCAACCGCTACCCCCACCTCCATCTTTAGCGCGAGGGCGTCCTGCTCGCGGTGAAACTCTGCCTTGTAGGGATAGAACAGGGCGCTCTGGCGGGCCGAGGCAGAGGCGATCGGTTGAAAGGCGGCGGACCACAGAGCCCCACTGTCGCGGTCCTTGAGATAGATCCAGGTTCCCCAGTCATCCAGCGTCGGGTCTGCCCGCCACCGCGTGAGAGCCATTCCTTGCCACTGGCTGTATCCGGCGCCCGCGGAAGTGATCACGACCCCATACCGGCCGTTGGAGAGGAGATGAACGTTCGGAGTCTGCGCCTGTGCGGGCACCCCCCAGGGTGCCAGGCTGACCTGCTGACGCATGGTTTGGGCGGACATCGCCGCCAGACCGGGCGCCTCCTCCAGAGGGGCACGCAGGGGCAACTGTTCCTGCTGGAGCAGCTCGACGCTTTGAATGCGGGGGTCCGCGCAGAACTGGCGCACCATCACCTCGTCACTCAAGAAGTTGGCCAGAGCCGCGAGCGTCATGCCGTGGTGATGCGACATGTACGAGAGGACCCGGGCCTGGGCCTGCCCGAGCGGGAGACGGGAGACGGTGAAGTCGACGGCCTCGTAGAATCCGAACTGCCCCACCATCCCCAAACGACGAAGGCGCCGGATGTTGTGGAGCACCTCGCGCGGGAAAAGAGAAAGCGCCATGAGGGATGCGTAGGGCGCCACTACCAGGTCCTCGTCCAGCCCTCGCTTCAGGCCGAAACCCGGCACCCCGAAGGCACGGTACTGGTAGTTGAGGCCCGCATCGAACGCATAGTAGCCCGATTCGGAGATGCCCCAGGGTATTTGCCTCCTGCGAGCATAGTCGATTTGCCCCCTCACGGCCGCCCGCGAACTCTGGTCAAGGAGGGTGCCGGGGTAGCTGCCCAGCAGCAGCGGCGGCATCAAGTACTCGAACAGGGTCCCGTTCCACGAGAGCAGCGCCAGCGAGCCGTCTACCCGGGTGAACGGGCGGCCCAGGTGAAGCCAGTGGCTCAGCGGAACATCGCCCTTGGCGATCGCCACCACACTCGCCAGACGAGCTTCCGAAGCCAGAAGGTCATAGTGGTTCTCGTCCAGCTTCCCGGCTGCCAGGTTGTAGCCAATATGAAGAACCTGGCGCCGCAGATCGAAAAGGAAACCAAAGTTCATCGCCTGAACGAACGCCTCCGCGCGCGCGCCCAGCTTCTGGTACTGGAGGATCAGGCTTTCCGCGGCCAAGCGGCTGGCCTGCAGTGCGGAGGCCAGTCGCTCACACCAATCTGCCGCCTCCGGGAGCAAACCTTTAACCTCCTGGGCCACCAAGCCGTGACGGGCAATTCCTTCGCTCTGCGCCTGAAGAGCCTTCAACCCGGCCTCTCCGGCGCGGCAAATCTCGGGCACCTCGCGGAGACGCACGGTCGCAGGGAACGACTTCAGGAGCGTGCCCCACGAACTCTGCAGGAGCGGGTCGACTTGCGCCGCCGTGAAGAGGGCCGGAGGCGCTCTCAGAACGGAAACCCAAGGGAGCAGCACGTCCAAGTCGCGGCGCATGCTCCTGAAGTGGTGGCGAACACGCTCGGAGCACAGCCGCAGGCCATTCAGCTCCTCCGGGGAAAGAGTTTGAGGAGTCACTTCGATCATCTGCACGAGCAGTCGGTCCAGTTTCGATGGTTCCGGGCCAGAGAGATCCTCCAGAAGTCTCGCCCACTGAACCGGTTCCCCTTCGACGGCGAGAACCCTCCCCGCCATGTCGGCCAGTTCGTCCCGCACCGCGGTCGCCGCGCCATCGTCTCCAGCTTTTTGCAGTCCCTCGCCCAGGAGAGCCAGGGTGTCGAGCAACCCCTGCCAGCGCTGCCACGGGAAGACGAGGGCCTCCGCCATCGCGGAACACGCCTGGGAGACCGTGATCAGGGACGCCGCCAGATTGCCGCTGTCGACCGTCGAGACGTAACGTGGTGCAAGGGGCGCCAAGGTGCGAGTGTCGTACCAATTGAAGAAATGGCCGCGATGGCGTTCCAGAGAATCCAACGTGTCGAAGGTTGAGTCCAGTCTCAAGGCGAGGCCGATCGGGCTCACATACCCAAGGTCTCCGGCCGCCAGGTCAGAGAGCAAGAGAAACCCGATATTTGTTGGGGAGGTGCGGTGGGCCACTTGGCTATGGGGCGATTCTTGGAAGTGGTCCGGCGGCAACCAGTGATCTTCGGGTCCAACGAAACGCTCGTAGAAGAGCCAGGTGCGTCTAGCAAGAACGCGCAACTGCTGCCGCTCGGCCGAGCTCAGCCGCGGCTGCGGTTGCCGAGTGTGACCGCCAATGACCCGGGCAATCTGCGGCGAGGCCAACCAAGCTAACAGAAAAGGGAGGGCCAGCGGGAGAGAGGACGACTTGAGCCACGTCGTCAGCAGACCAAGTCCGAGTGCCAATACCGGCGCAAGCACCATCCGCCTCCAGGTGAGGGCAGACCCCTCGCGCCTTCCAAAGGAGCGGGCAATGTGGGCAGACGAAGTCCACTGCAGCAGTCGCCGACGGGTGAGGACCAGGCGGATCAGCGTGACCCCGATCGCATCGACTGCGATCATTGCCTCAAAGGGGAGAAAGATCAGGGCGAAGGACCACCGCAACAGGTCCGCTCCGAGGGGACGCAGAACCTGCAGGGAGGGAACGGCCGACCGCCGATTTCCGATTTCAAGGGCTATCCCTGCGAGCAGAGAGGCCGCCGGGGCGAGGATCGCCAGCCCAGTCCATACGGCGGCGGGGCCCGGGAGCCAGACCCAGCCAGCGACAAGGAGTGCCAGCATGGATGGCGCGAGCAAGCTCCGCCGCAGGTTGTCGAAGATCTTCCAGCGATCAAGCGCCGAGAGATAGTTCGGGATTCCACCCCCCGCCTCGAGCGGCACCTGCGCCAGCAACCAGGGCAACAGCTGCCAGTCGCCCCGAATCCAGCGGTGCATGCGTTCTTCGTAGGCCAGGTATTGGTCGGGGAAGTCCTCCAGAAGGGTTACGTCGCTGACGAGCCCGGCGCGCCCCACCACACTCTCCAACAGGTCGTGGCTGAGCAAGGCGTTCTCAGGAACGCGCCCAGCCAGGCTGCGCTGGAAGGCGGCCAAGTCCATGATGCCCTTCCCGACGTAGGTGCCCTCCTGAAAGAGGTCCTGATAGACGTCGGACACCGCCTCCGTGTAAAGGTCGAGTCCGCGGTCCCCCGCGAAGATGCGGGTCAGGATCGTCTTCCCGACGCTGGTCGGTTTGACGCGGACGCGCGGCTGAAGGAGAGTGTATCCGCCGATCAGGGCGCCGCTGTGCGGATCGAACACAGCCTGGTTCAAGGGGTGAGCCAGCGTTGCCACCAGACGACGCGCCACGCCTCGGGTGAGCTTCGAATCCGCGTCGAGCGTAATCACGTAGCGGACATGGGGCAGCCGCCCGAACCCACCCACGATGTACGACGATTTCCCCCCGCCCCTCATGAGACCGCTCAGTTCGACCAGCTTGCCTCGCTTGCGCTCCCAGCCCATCCAAACGCCTTCCTGCGGGTTCCAAGTGCGGGCACGATGGAACATTTGGAAGCGCGCACGCTGCCCGTGCGCGTACTTCTGATTGAGGGCCCGAATCCCTTCCCGGGCCCGCGCGAGCAACGCCTCATCTCCCGGCATGCGTTTCTGGGGCGCGTCGCCGAAATCCGTGAGAAGCGCGAAATGCAGGTTCGCGTCCAACGTGCTCAGAAAGTGCTGTTCCAGTTGCCGAAGTAGGGCGTCCACTTCCTGGGGGCTGGTGAGGAGAGCCGGGATAGCGACCAGCGTGCTGCACTCGCGGGGGATGCCCTCCTGGAACTCCATCTTCGGCAAGAGACGAGGCGGAACAAGGCGCGGGATGAGGGAGTGGACCAGACTCACGCTGATGGTCATGGCCGGGACGAAGGCGAGCAGGCTGGCCGCCCCCACCTGCAGCAAGGCTCCGCCGCTCTCCGCGGTGAAGCCTCCAACGCCGATCTCAAGCAGCAGCGCGAGAAGGCCGATGCTACCAAGGTAGACCCAGATGGCGTGCCCCTCAAGCCAGCGGCGCACGCGCGTCGTGGCGGGGGGATGGTAGTCCAGATGGGCCTCCAGCTCCCTCCAGCCCTGATCGATGAGATAGAAGCCAACGTGGTGGCCCCGTGCCGCGAAGAGACCCCTTATCTGCGCATCTGAGCCACGGGGTCGACGAGGATGAAGGGCGGAGGGCTTGCGCTCAGGACGGCTTGGGGGAGGTCCGGGCGGGTCCTCCTCAGGAGAGGGAGCCGATTCGCCGCCGCGGGCCATGCGGACTTCATTCTGGTATCGGGCGAGGTCGAGGGCCACTTGGGCAACGGCCTCTTCGGACCGGTCCGCCGCCCGGGCCATTTGCTCAACCACCTTGCGGTAGCGATCCCGTGTCTCGAAATCCATCCGCGCGTAGACTTGCGCTGGATCACGACGCAAGATCGCCTCGACCAGGTTGAGGTCTTCAAAGAGGGCCTTCCAGTCCTCGATGTCCAGCGTGCGCAGGCTGAGAATGCTGTTGGCAACCGCGGATTGCTCAAGCTTTTCTTGCGCTTGCGATTCGGCGCTGGAGGGAGTCACGCCTCCCTCCGTGTGATCAAGCAGGCTGGTCACGGCCTGAGCGAGCAGTTCCAGGGTAGCCAGACGCAGCATCGTCGGTAAGGCCCACAGTTCCCCCATCGTCAGCGGGGTCACGGTCTGGTAGGCGGCAACGAAGCGTCGGATGCGATCGGGGTCGAGATAATACTCGCAGCAGGCCGTCAGTTCGCGCGCGAGGCCGTAGATCCGCGGCAAGTCGCGGAGGGGAGCCTCATCGAGTTTTGGCAGATCGCGGTAGAACCCCTCAGGCAGATCCTGGCGGACCTGCCGAATGGCCTGGGCAACAATGTAGAAGTTGTCGAGCAGCCATTCCCCCGCGTATGACAGCCCAAGCTTCGAGTCGGGCATGCCGGCCAAGCGTGCATGGGCACGGCGGAGAAGCCTTTCCTGCTCGTTGAGGCGGCGCAGGAAACGGCCTTCGCCGCGGCGTCTCGTGGCGCGCTGACCCGCGGCCAATCGCTTCGCGCGGTCCTCCAAGGACAGCGGCTGCGGGGCAGCACTGTCGGACCTGGTGGGTTCGGGGGCGGACTCCAACTCAGTCAATCTTCCAGGCCGACATCAGTTCTTCTGCCTCTCTCCAACTGCCAGCTCCGCCTCGGTCGGCCCGATCTCCTCCGGGCCGAGATCCTGGACAATGAGCAACGGGCTGCTGCCGTATGCGATGAAGCTGATCGCCAGGCTTCCATAGGGCCACTGGGTTCCACCCGAATAGCCGTGAGCACTGATAATCACAAGGTCGACCTTTTCTTGGGGCGCCAGCAAATGAAGCGCGGCGGTCACATGCTCGGTCACCTGCAGATGGGTACTTACCGAAAACGGGAGGCGGGATTGTAGCTCTTCGAGGTATTTCGCAGCCTCCAGGCGGTTGCGCTCAGTGAGCTGATCCGCCAAGGCCTGGTCCTCCCTCGAGGCAGGAGCGCGGCGAGGCAGTTCCGGCCGCCGCACTACATGGGAGAGCAGGACCTGGGACCCTTGCTCTCTGGCTAGCGCCATTACCAGCGGCAGGACGCACTCCGCACGCTGGGAGCCATCCAGGGGAACCAGGATCCGCCCATAGCGCAGGCCGGTGAGGTCGCTGCTCGCCGGCTGATAGGCCGGGATGAGCAAAACCGAGGTGCGGGCACGCCACAGGATCCTCTGAACCACACTGCTCACGTTCCAGCCACTCAAGCCGCTGCGACCATGAGAGCTGAGGACGATCAAGTCAACTCGATTGGCGTGGGCGTAGTCAATTACCCGCAGGGCGGGCTGTCCTTCCAGCAAGACTTGCTCAGGCCGGATTCCGACCGCGCCGAACCGTCCGGTAACCTCCTTGAGGTAGGCGTCCGCCTCCGCTTTGCTGAAGTGCCATTCCATTGGATCGATGGAACGCGTCCGGCCTCCCATCTCGGCTTGCTCCACAACCCGCAGAAGGGTTATCTTTGCGCCCATCGCCTTGGTCATGGAGACGGCGTGGGGCAGAACGCACTCCGCCAGCGATGATCCGTCCAAGGGGACAAGGATGTGAGCGAACATATCGGTCCTCCTTCGGGAGGAGCCTGTCTCACCAACGGGACCAAGACATGCGGACGGCGGGTTCTTGCCCCTCCCCCCTGCTACACGCCCCCGCCGGGCAGGCACCACTTGGTCTGCTTTCCGTTTATATCGTATCACATCGTCCCTGCCCAACCCGCGTGTTCCGTGTCAGCCAGAGCCGGACAAATAGCGAGCCACAGATAAGTTATACTCCTCCCTCGGCCTGATCCGTACGGGCCTTCGCTCTGCTGGCGACCTGGAGGCATTGCAACCGCCGTGTTTCCAGCGCCCGCTGCTTTGAGGTGCTCCCATTGACCTGAATCGGCCATCCTCAGGACCTGACGGGGTTGGAGGGCAAGGCGACCGACGACATGACACAGAGCATACAACTGAGCCAGCCGTCCACAAGAATCATCTCCCGGGGGGCGGGCACCACCAGCGAGACACCCAACCGGGCTACATTGCACCAGGCCCATGTGATCGCATTGACCAAAACCGACCTTGACCCGAGACGCGACCGGAGGTAATTCCGCTTTCGGTCGCGAACCTTGCCAGGCTCACTCGCAGTGCAGCCGATGGGGCACTGCCATTGCAGGCTGGGTCGCACAAGGAATCAGGAGGATGGATGGGGCAAGCCCTGGATCTGCTCAAAGCGCGCTTGGGAGAGGTCTCCGACCTGGGCGCGGTCTCCGAAGTGCTCCTGTGGGACCAGCAGACCTACATGCCCCCCGGAGGCGGGCCCTCGCGTTCCGCGCAACTGGCCGGGCTTGAGCTCCTGATCCACCAGAAGTCCACTTCCGATGAACTGGGGAGCCTGCTTGACGCTGCGGACCAGGAGGTGGCGGGACGGCACCCGGACAGCGACGAGGCGAGGCTGGTCCGTGTGACCCGGCGCGAGTACTCGCGCCGGCGTCGGATTCCGTCGGCTTGGGCCGGGGAGTTCGCGCGCGTGACCTCCCTCGCGCGGCAGGTCTGGGAGCGCGCTCGCGACACGAACGATTTCGCTCTGTTCCGACCTCACCTTGAGCGCATCGTTACGATGCGCCGCGAGTATGCGAGCTTCTTTGCTCCCCATGCCTCCCCCTACGATCCCCTGCTGGATAGCTACGAGCCAGGACTGAAGACCGCCAAGCTCATCGAGGTCTATACCACCCTGCGTCCGGCCCTGCGGGACTTGCTCGGAGAAATCTCGGCGCACGCGGGAGCGGTAACCGACACCCCCATACAGGGCGACTTCGACGAGCGGGCGCAATGGGATCTTGGGATCGAGGTGCTCCAGCGCATGGGCTTTGACTTCAAGCATGGGCGTCAGGATCTCGCGGCCCATCCCTTTACCACCTCGTTTTCACCCAGTGACGTGCGCATCACCACCCGCATCCACCGGGACCTGCTCACCTCGGCAATCCTCAGCAGCATTCACGAGGGAGGGCACGGGCTCTATGAACAAGGAGTGGATCCGGGCCTCGCCCGCACCCCCCTGGCCAGTGGGGCTTCCATCGCCATGCACGAATCTCAGTCTCGCCTGTGGGAAAACCTGGTCGGCCGAAGCCGACCCTTCTGGAGGTTTTTCATTCCCTCCCTACGAATGCACTTCCCGCAGCTGCACGCTTTGTCTCTCGAGGGTTTCTACCGCGCGATCAACAAGGTCACGCCCTCCTGCCTGCGGGTTGAGGCCGATGAGGTTACCTATCAGATCCACGTCATGCTGCGCTTCGAGCTTGAGCTCGCACTGCTGGAGGGATCGCTGCAAGTGAAGGACCTGCCGGGTGCCTGGAATGAGCGCATGCAGCAGGAGCTGGGGATCACGCCCCCCAACGATGCCCAGGGCGCTCTGCAGGATGGGCATTGGGCCAGCGGTGACTTTGGTTACTTTCCTTGCTACACGATGGGGGATCTCATCTCGGTCCAGATCTTCGACCAGGCCCTGGAGCAGGAGCCGCAAATCCCCCGCGAAATCGAAGGCGGGAACTTGGTCCCCCTGCTCGCCTGGCTGAGAGAAAACGTCTACAAGCACGGTGCGAAGTTCGAGGCGGAGGAACTGGTCAGGCGCATCACCGGGCGCTCCACACAAGTCCAGCCCTACCTGCGCTATTTGCGAACGAAGTTCGGTCAGATATACGGCTTCCTCTCCTGAGTCTATTCATGGGAGCAGCCCGCCGCGGCGGCCCATCGCCGCGGGTATCCGCACCGACCGGGCGTGCACCCAAGCAAGAGAAACCAGGGCGAGCAGCGACGATCAGGTCCTCCGCACGCCCTACAGCTTTGTGTCGCAAGGTTGTGCCATCCCACTTGTACCTCCACGTCTGTGCCCCCGAGATCATGTCGACGATGGAGCGTAAGCCCTTCGGTCACTTTCAATCGATTGAGCGATTTGAAAGCTTGCGCCTCACGTGTTGCCTCATGGATGATTGCTAGCAAGGTCTAGACACCAGGGATCCACCGGAGATAATGGATGATTTGCTCTTGGCGACGAGCCTCGTCAGATCGAGCGCCACGAGAAGATGGGTGGAACTGACGTCTGAGGCTGCTTCTGAAGAGCGAGGGCCCATAACCCGAAGGACCCGGGTTCCCCGGCCTGGCCAGCCCGCCCTCGGTGCGCGGGCCGAGGGGGCAGGCGAGTCCCGGCCCTGCTGCTCATTGAAACCGAGGCCCAAGAGGCCTCGGTTCTGCTTTGTGCTGTCACTTTGCCGAACCACAGTTTCCGGCCTAATCCTCGAAGAAGCCTGCCTTGCGGTCCATGGGTTGCCTGGTCGAGCTCACAACTACGGGACCGCTAGTTCTGGCTTGACCCTTACTGAGGCTAGGTCGGCAAATGAACTTCAGTCCGGCGGGCTGGTCGGACATCGGATCCGCGATCGCGGAACAATGACAAGACACGGAGTTGGGTCAACGGCGAGGGAGAATCGTCGCGCTTCCGTTGTCAACGGTTTCCACCACGACCATCGGCGCGTGGCGCGTGCATTCGATTCCCTGAAGAAGCTCGCACGGAACCTTTGGCTACGCCGCTGTAAGCCACGCCGACGCCTTGACATTGGCTGGAAAGAGGCTAGAATGTGTGCAGAATGTCCTGATAATAGAGACAATTTGCACACATGCATGGAAAACCCGATCTCAAGCGCCTATTTCTACTCGCCGAGCCGCAGGGCGGATACTTCACCGCCTCACAGGCCCAAACTGCAGGCTATTCACGCCAGCGTCTTTCCTACCACGTGCGTGCTGGTCAGTTCACGCGAATTGCGCAAGGCATCTATCGGCTCGCGCTCTACCCATCCTCGCCCCTTGAGGATCTCCACGTGGCCCTCCTCCGCACTGGGCCTGCTTCGGTTGTTTCCCATGAAAGCGCACTCGCCTTCTATGGTCTTTCCGACATCCTGCCAAAGGAGATCCATCTGACCGTCCCTCGCACTTCCTCACGAAGACGCGCGCGGATCCGGCTTCATACGAGGACTCTCAGAGCCGGCGATATTGCCCGCCGAGAGGGCCTGCGGCTCACCACGGTGGCGAGGACGATCGCTGATGTAGCTTCAGCGGGCCTGGCAGAGGAACACGTCATTCAAGCGGTAGCCGAGGCCCTCCAGCGCGGGCTGGTCCAAGCGGAGGGCCTAGAACAGCAAGCTCAAGGAAGGGGTGGGCGGGCGGCTGCCCTCATTCGCCAAGCACTCCACAAGCAGGTATCGAATTGAGGTATGCCAGCGGGAGCTCCTTCCGGCAGGCGCTTGAAGCCCACCTGCGGGATCAATCGCGGGAAACGGGCGCCCCTTTGACCCGCCTGCGCAAGCTCGTTTCCTTTGACCGGCTTCTGGCACGGCTAGTACAGGCACAGCCAGGTCGTTGGGTGCTCAAGGGAGGTCTCAGCCTGCAGCTGCGGCTTGGCGATCGTGCCAGGACCACCAAGGACATCGATCTGCTCCTCCTCTCAGCACAGGATCCCTTCCCCATACTGACCCGAGCTGCGAAGCTCGACCTGGGTGACTGGTTCACGCTCGAAGTGGCGCCCTGCCAGCCGCCGGGAACAGCCGAGCAAGGTGGCCTGCGTTACCCTGCCCGTGCGCTCCTGGACGGCCGGATTTTCGAGGAATTCCACGTCGATGTGGGGATTGGAGACCCAATGGTAGAGAGCGAGGACATATTGTCAGGCCCCGCTCTCCTCTCTTTCGCTGGTCTTGAACCGACCAAAGTCCCCTGCTTTCCGCCTAGCCAACAGATTGCGGAGAAGCTGCATGCCTACACCCGCCCTCACGCTGGCTCGTCAGGAACCCGTGTGAGGGATCTTGTGGACATGTTGTTAATCGCTTCGCTGTGCACGCTGAGCGCGGCAAATCTTCGGTCAGCACTGCACGCCACGTTCGAGGCTCGCAGGACTCACCCATTGCCTCGACAATTCCCAATGCCGCCTTCCTCTTGGGTCGGTCCCTACCGTCGCTTGGCGCGGGAAGTGGGGCTCGAGCGGCAAAACCTCGCGCAGGCCGCTGACGCTGTAAGTCTCTTTCTCAACCCCGTGCTGCAAGGCACTCCCTCTCGGGAGTGGGATCCAAGCCTCTGGATCTGGCATTAGCAACCAGAGTGGAGCTACTTCAGGCTAAGCATTTGGCAATTCGCCACCGATGTTCGCCACAGCGGATGATTTCGCGCTTGCCCCCTTGCTCACCCGGCACGGTTCCAGGGCAAATCCAGGCACTTGCTTTCTAAAAAGAGTGTATCCCTTCGAGGTGCAAGGGGGGCTCGCAACTTGCCCATTGTTGTTAGGGGACATAGCCGAAAGTGTGCTGTGTTCCCTCTTCTCCGAACTGCGTGTTGTGAGATCCCAACCGGCAATTGGGTCAGCAGGGCCGATGATGTGCGAGAATGGAGGCCCACCAAATCAATCCGGGTCCCGGGCCGAGGCGAGATTGAGAGACTCTTAGATTCTTCAGCCTCGATTCAATTCAATGCGTTGTCATCCGGCTCGCCATCCCGCGCGCACTATTCCCAGCTTCCCCAAAGCCTGCACGGCCCCTGGCTCGCTAGGCTCTTAGCAGTCGATTGCGGACACCTACATCTGCCCGGGGCTCTCTCGAACCCCGGCCCGAACCCCTCCTTCTCTGACGTGAATGAGTGGCGGGGGTCGGGTCCAGCGACCCTTGTCAGCCGCTAAGAGGGAGACGGATTACCTATGTTCTTCAGGCAGCCTTGACCGACGCTATCCCGGCGTCGAGGGCTGTGGACACTCGGTCCAGCTGCTTAACAACCTTATCCTGGCCACGTTGCCATAGTTGCCCAGCCTTCTCCTGAACGCCGGACGTGATCTCGTGGGCGTCGAAACGAACTTCTGCAAAGGCATTTCACGTGATGGTGGTTGTGCGATCACGCCATGGGGTGCTTTTCAGCTGAATTTGGGCCTTATCCGAACAGCGAGGCCACCTTCCTGGGACCTGCCAGGCTATCTTTGACGACCATCAGGTACCCGTCCTCGTCGGTGGTGACCGACCATCGGATCAGTTCGATCTTGCCCTTGTCGATCTCGATCCCTGTGATGCAGCGCAGATCGATGCAGGAACCGTCATTGAAATAAGGCGGTTCGCCTTCCGCAGCGAAGCTGGGCCGGTGCGTGTGACCGAAGATTGTCGGCTGGTTCTTTTCCTTGATCCAATCTTCGATCTTGCGTTCCAGGGCATCCCGCTTGCTGAAGTTTTTCGCCGGACTGGTCGGGTCGTCCAACCCGTGTAGTTGGAGCGGGCGCCACAGGGTCCGGACCAGGAATCGGCCCAACTTCCAGAACCGGTCGTTGATCGTGTCACCCTGGTTGCCGTGCACCAGGAAGATCTTCCCACCGGTGGGGGAGTGCTTGAGGACAAGTCCCTCATGGACCTGGATGCCGTCGAAAAGGGGTTCCTTTTGACCGCTCCGGCCGTCGATGTACGTGAAAAGGGTTTGGGCGACGACTTTCGGGTCGGCGCGCTCATGGTCGTGGTTTCCATAGATCATATGGAACCGTCCGGCCCGGTAGAACTCGCGCAGGCGCCAGAAGACGCGGCTGTGGGCATAACGAATGTCCGAGAAGTGCCTGTTCTCGTACAACTCGTCGCCGTCGCCGAGTTCGAAGTAAGTGAAGCCTTCCTTGAAGTAATGTCCCAGGGCATGGAAGAACAGACTCTGATTTCTGGCGAAATTGTCTGTCAAGCTGTTGTCGCCGCGGTGACAGTCGCTGAAAAAGACGAGCCTGGCCTTGTCATCAAAGGGGATTTCCTGGGCAGATTGGAAGACTTCGGTGAGACGGGTGGATACACTTATGGTCTTCCTCCTCTTCCTGGAAAGCGACCACGGTGAATCTCACATTGAAAACCAGATACAATTCTACTCCCCGAATGAACTTCGGAAAGAGAAGCTGCTCCAACTCATTCGGAGGAAGGGCTGAGGTTTGCGCGACGCTCAATCCGGCTGGGTGCGCGCATTCCAGGTATTTCAAGATGGTTGATCGGGCCACGCCGGTGCTGCGGTCAATGCCGCGGTTCGAAAAACCCTCGTGTTTGAGACGAAAGATTTCGTTCAGATTGGGCATGTCCATCCCTTTGCGTGTCATTTGTGTCTCCTTGTGGAGGAGACAAAATGCCACGGTTTTGGGCAGCGGATCAGCGGCACTTTCTTGGAGGAGGTCCCACCCGGATAAACACGGAATGAGTGGCCAGATTCGGCCGGAAAATGCATTAACCCAGTGCCCGCCCAATGGGGAGAAGCCCACATCTAAATGATTGAGTGTTTACTATCACAGATAGAGGAACTATTGCGAGTAGCTCGAGATGACTATGGGGTCAATCCGGTCGTATTTCTAACTATTTACTTGGTTTGTGTTCCAGTGTTCTACTATTCTTTGTTTCGAACTTTCCAATCCCTCGCAAGAAGGCTTGGGAAGGAAGCCATGGTCTGGAGCGCAGTGTTTCTGTGCGCGAACATCGCGCCCTTTGTCTATGTAATACTATCTGGACGGAACATCCCTTGGTGGGTTTATGGCATCATTGCTATGGTAATTGGACAGGGTGTTTTGTCACTTATTATGAAGCTTCGGAAGAATCCAGCAGATGACCTGAAATTGAATAGAAAGCTAGATGAGGAATAATCATGATTGCGCCCAACAATGCGCTCAACCGGACATATCATCCGGCGGCCAAAAATCACGCCGCCAGGTTGCCACACCCTCGCTGCGCCGCTGCAGAAACGCCATATCAATGAATGAAGCCGCAGCGGCGGCTCGTTCGGTGCCGGTTAGCGCTGACGTTAGGCCGCTTGCTCCGGCTTCCTCCCCCCATCCGCACACTTGGTCGAACCAACCAGTTCTTGCACCATTACGATGTCTGCCCCAACCCGAGTCCCATTCTTCTTCGGAAATGCCATTCGCTAGGGAGATAATTGGCCATAGGCGACTCCCAGCCCAGCACCCGAGGCGCCTGAGCTCGAGGCCCTCCGCTGGCCAGGCCGCCTATATCCACTTCCCTGACTATTGTTTCAGCGGTCGATTGGCTGAAGGTTTCACCCCTGGAGGAACCTGCTGGCCCACCTGCCTCAAAAGGGGACAGGGCGATGGCAGCCGCGGCCGTGAGGACCATCTTTGCCCCCTGGCCAGCAAAGCGCCAGCCCGCCCCCGGTGCGCCGGCCGAGGGGGGGCAGCCGGACCATCAGGCCGCTAGACAGCAGTTGGCAGAAGTGGTCCGAGCCATGCGCCCATGTTGGTCCAAAGCGTCTGAGTTGCTGGCCGGCGCCGAAACGGATGTCTTGGCTTGCATGGACTTCCCTCCGGATTATCCTGGCTCGTGCGCCCAAGACGGGCTGGGTGCGGATCCACTGCACGAAGGTCCGGGAGCGAGTGACCCGAGAGGGACGCCGACGCATCAACGTCGTGGGGGTGTTCCTAGACAAGCCTTCGCTCACCCGACAGGTGGGGGCTCTGCGGGTGGAGAGGTCGCATGAAGGTGAGATCGAACGCGGGTACTTCCCTTGCCTGGAGCGCGCCAGGACAGGCAGTCTGGAGACCGTGCGCAAATTGACAGAGTTGAAGCAAACTCTGGTCGCAGAGCCGATCCCATTGCGGCTGGAGTCCATTCGATAGCTCTTTCTCAGATCTGAGGCCCTTGAGGGGAGGTGACACCCTTTTGCACTATGGACTGAGACACCAACGAAAAAGATTCGGGGTGATGAGGAAACTGTTTCAACAACGCAAAGAAACGGGTTTTCCCAATTCCAGGGGTATGCTTGTCAACTTCCTCTCGCCTCAAATGCCCTTGCTCATAGGAGGCGAACAAGACTTTGACTTGGTCAGCTGTAAACTGGTTGTGAAGTTGTGTCATGATGATCCCTTTTGATCATCATACAACACCCATCCAGTTCGCTTTTCGAGTTTGGCCGGCACCCGAACAACGAGCAATTGGCAACGACCCCATCCCGTGATGACTTAGGGCCGGAAACTCTATCAGGAGGGAGCCATGTGCTGTATCACGACCATTTTTCTAGAATTCGGTTCACGGATCGCCATTTTGGTCTGGTGGCTGTCGGATCGGCAACGCTTCGTCCTCGCTTTTAAGAACTGGGCTCTGCCAGTGAACTTTGCCATCCCTATGTGGGTTTGGCCGTTGCTAGGCGCCATTTTCCTGCCGTGGACGACCCTGGCGTATCTCTTTGTCTTCCCAGGGGGCATCGTGGGCTATGAATGGATTGTGCTGGGGGTTGCCTTGTTGATCGACCTGGCCGGGTATGGCGGAACCTACCGGCATCGCGACCGCTTCTCAAGGTAGACAACAGAATAAGGGCTGGTCATGGCAGCGGCAAGGCTATCCCAGCCAAGAACCTCATCCGCCCGACAATTGTCATGACCGGTTGAATGCTGATCAGGGTATCAGCTATCCAGGCAGTCTTCGCCATCTGCCTCGCCATGGGAGCGGTGACACTCGATAATTGCCTCGTCCACTGCGCGAAGGTCCATTGGGCCGTTGATGCACCAAGATCAACCTTGACCTGAGACACCACGGGAGGTAACTTCACATTTGCTCTCGGAGGCGAACCTTGCCAGGCTCACTCGCACCGCAGAAGTAACGGCATCCTCAAGCATGGGGAACTGGGTCTGAGGCTGCCCCTGCCAGACGAAGGCTGATGACCCGGCGAGCTTCGCTTCGGTGGGCCGGCAAACTCTAGCGAAGAGACAAGATCGCAGATCGAGTTGATCTGCGATCTCCTTTTCCACCCTAGACCTCGTGGCCGATGGCCCGGAGGCTGGTAGTTCCCCCCGGCCTGCGCCGGGGGCAGGAGGGCCCAGTCCGGCAGCGCGCCCTCGGTGCGCGGGCCGAGGAGACGGGCGAGTCCACCCCCGAGCTACCCAAATGTAAAACCGAGGCTCAGAGGGCCCCGGTACTTCCATGTTGGACACACACTCTGCCGGTCCCAGGCTCCAGTCCTTGGGGCATCATCCTATCCCACCACAATGCACCGGGTTCGTGCACGTTCCGACGCCGACCGGTTCTTCCGCCGCCGATGTGCTGGAATGGGGTATTCGGCCACCACACGGGTATAATATCGGCATGCGCAACATCGTGCTGATCACGCTGGCCGTCCTGGCTACGGCCGTTATCCTGGTAGGAACCTGGCTGGTTGTCCGGACCGTGCAAGAGTCGGTGCGCCCCGTGGCCGATCTGTCGGCCGGCGTCAGCACGCAGATCGCCGCGATCCTGCATCCGACCCCGACCATCGTGCCCGATCCCGTGACCATTGTGCGGGAGGTGCGTTCGCTATCGCGTCTGGAGACCATCCAGTACACGGTTGAGAAGGTGATCACCGCCGAGTCGGGGCAGGGCCCGCTGGGCTTCCTCTTCGGGGATCGGCTGCTTTTCATCGCCCACGGCGTCGTCATCGCCGGCGTGGACCTCGGCCGGCTGGGGCCCGGGGATGTCTGGGTCGACGCCGAGGGACGAGCCTACCTGCGCCTGCCGCAGGCGGAGATCTTCGTTGCCACGCTTGACAATCAGAAGTCGTACGTCTACGATCGCCAGACGGGCTTGTTGACGCACGGGGATATCTCGCTCGAGACGGACGCCCGCCAGGCGGCCGAGGACCAGATCCGGCAAGCGGCGCTGGACGACGGCATCCTCGGGCAAGCCCGTCTGAACGCTGAGAACACGCTCTATCCTCTGCTGCGCGAGTTGGGCGTTCCGGACGTCATCTTCGTCACCGAGGGCTCCGCCACGCCGGTGCCAGCGATGACTCCCACACCCTGAGTTACGCCAGCCGCCGACCTTTCAGGAAGGCCCCCGAACGTTTTGAATTCGCCTCGCCGGCCAGAGTGCATTGTTCAAGAATGGTGTAGAGCGTGAGCAAGGGCCATGTGACGTATCCTTCCCGTTGGACAAGTGTCCTGGCCAAAAACCCCAGACGTCCGATTTCAAACCCGGCAACAATCTCAGAGACGTTCCGGATTGCCGTAAGAGCAACATGAATGTCGGCAGTGACGCATTGCGGTGGTCACGACGGGGTCAGCCCTCGATTCGAATTCCCCATTGACATCATGACCCTAATCGACTATTGATGGATTCGATCTGGCTGTCGAGGACATCCGGGCATGCATGCATCGCGGAGCAACGGGCAGCCCCGGAAACATGTACGTGGTCGCCGAGGCCCCCGCCCCAGGGGCGTAACTCATGACCCGAAGGCCAGTGGTTCCGCGGACTGCCCCCTGAACAGGCGAGTCCACCCCCGGCTACTCGAAAAAGGACTGAGGCCATCTGGGCCTCGGTTGGCTCTTCGCCGGTTCACGCGAATTCGGCCATATGGCCCTGCGTTTGCGATGTCGCAATCGCATTGGCCCCTTGGGCTCGTAACTAGCGGGTTCCACGTTCCAATCCTGGGGGCGCTCCCTCCACAACCGTGGTCCACCAGCTGGCTCTTACCCATGGCGCTTCGACCGATTCTCCCGCCACCGGCATGTTTGGATGGGATTTTCGGCTACCACAGCCGGTAGGCGCGGTACAGCGCATTAAAGTCCCCGTCGAAAGGCACCGCGCCCGGCTCGTAGTAACGACATGTTCCTACGGGACGCTCCGCAAAGTCGTCACCACTGTCGAGCCGGCCCAGGAGGCGCAGTTCCAGCGCGGTGAAGGCTTCCAATCCCCGGTGCGCCGACGGCGAAGAATGAGACCATCATGTTTTGTTTGAGTACCGATGGCAGATGAGAAAACTTACGTAGTATTGGAGTGTAGATCACCTATTATGCGGCACCCACCAGAGCTGAATGCGACGCACCTTGTTTTTCTACGTCTCCCCCAAATGGCGGAGGTTGATATTCCCCAGTTGTTGGATGCGGCCGAGGAAAACTAATTGTAGAATAACAAAGGCGTCGCATGCGGTTTCGAAGCTTAAAAGCCTGCCACGGCTCATTTGCGCAACCGGCCTATCCGATCAAATCCGGAGGTAGGGATGAAGAAGAAACTATTCATTTTCGCTTTAATGACCGTAATGCTTGTGATAGTCGCGGGCTGTGCTCCCGGCACGGTCCTACAAATCAATACCCCTGTCCCGAATACACAAGCCGGTACGCCTGCCCCCAACGGTCAAATCAACGTGCCCGGCGTAAGCATACAAGTCTATGCGCCGGGCCCGAACCCACTGGTCAATACAGCCGATGCGCACGGCCATGTTGCCGGTATCTTGTTAGGAATCTGGCACGGGTTCATTTCCCCAGTGACCCTCGTGCTATCATTCATCAACAAGGGTGTGCAGACGTACGAGGTTCACAACGACGGGAGCCAGTACAACCTTGGTTTCTTGTTAGGAGTGGCCATCCTGTTTGTCATTTTGGGCGCAATCGTTGGTTCGAGACGCCGATAACGCCAAACACTGGATCTCGAGATTCGCGCCAGCTTGCAAAATCCGCCACATTTTCTGTGGCGGATTTTTGATTGCCAGTGGAGCGCGCCGCTTTCATCGCCATTTGCGTAAGAACGCATTCTTCCATGTACAAGGATCGTGTTGATTGGCGGAAAATGGCTGAGAGCGGCCTTTTCCCGAAGGACATCGGAACGATGTCACAAAGCAGGGGTGGCCCCATAACCCCAAGTCCTTTTCGCGGCATTCTCGGACGTGCGGCTTGGGTCAACCCGGACAGATGCAAAGGCGCACATAGTCTTTCTTCTGACTCCCCTCTTCCCGCTGCATCAATCCCTAATTCGTTCGGCGGCCTTGTTGACCAGCAATGATATGATGCGCGGTAGCAACTTGTGGCTGAGAAGATCCAGAGTTTCTTGAAGGCTCATAACGACAATATCAAGGATCTTGAGCCTCTCTCCTAGCCAGAATCTCCATCCGTGCGGCAATTCACCTGAACGGTCGGCTGCTGACGACATCGCGGCGTGCTTGACCACCCCCCATTGGACTTGACCTAAGCAGCAGCATTCTCCACCCGAGAGTAGAAATACTTCTTGGCCAACTCAGTGGCTAGGACGTAGAGCGCCGTTAGACCGAGGACTGTCAGCATGAGCGGAGCGGGCAAGGGAACAAAACCAAACACCGCGATGAACGGCAGGTACGGCAGGACGAGCGCAATTCCAATGAAGATTAATGTGCTCGCCAGCAAGAGTGTGCCTGGGCGGCTGCGGAAGAAGAGATGGCGCGTCCGCACCACCAGGGCGATGACCAACTCTGTTATCAAGGACTCGATGAACCAGCCGGTGCGGAACACCTCCGGCGAAGCGCGGAACAGAAACAGCAACGTCCCGAACGTCAGGAAGTCGAAGATCGAACTAACCAGACCGAAGAGCACCATGTAGTTGCGGATGAACTTGGTGTTCCAGCGGTGCGGCTTCTCCGCCATTTCTGGGTCCACATTGTCGCGGGCGATGGTTATGGCGGGAATGTCGGAAAGGAAATTCTCGAGCAGGATTTGCGGAGCGAGCATAGGCAGAAATGACAAGAGCATCGATGCGCCGGCCATGCTGAACATATTGCCAAAGTTGGCGCTGATGGTCGTGAGGATGTACTTGATCGTGTTGGCGAACGTCACGCGGCCCTCATCAATGCCCTCCCGCAAGATGGCCAAATCCTTCTTAAGCAGCACAAAGTCAGCAGCCTCTTTGGCCACATCCACGGCCGTATCCACGGAGATACTCACGTCCGCGGCGTGCAGGGCCGGCGCGTCGTTGATGCCATCGCCCATATAGCCAACCACATGCCTGGTCTTCTGCAGCGCCAGGATGATGCGCTCCTTCTGGTTGGGATCTACTTCCGCGAAGAGGGTGGTGCATTCGGCAAGGTGCCAGAGCCCCTCGTCATGCAGGTCGTTCAACTGACTTCCGGTCAGCACGCCTTGGAGAGGCAGGTTCACCGCCTCCGCGACGTGGCGGGCCACTTTCTGGTTGTCGCCAGTAATAATCTTGAGCTGCACCCCGCGCTTAGCCAGATCAACAATGACTTGCTGCACATCGGCCTTCGGTGGATCGAAGAAGAGCAGGAAACCGGCGAAGGTGAGTGCGTTTTCATCGGTGTGCGAATAGGCTCCAGGCCGCGCGTCTGCCGTCTTCGTCGCCAGGCCGAGAATGCGGAAGCCTTTTTCGCTCCATTCGCTATACCGCTTTTCAATCTCTGCCCGCGCCGCGGCGTCTAACGGATGGACTCCATCCCCAACCTGTAGGCCGTTGCAGATGCTGAGAACGTTATCCAGTGCGCCCTTGGTGATGAGGGTACGTTGGTCTTGGGCATTGGCAGCGACCACACTCAGGCGCTTGCGCACGAAGTCGTAGGGGATTTCATCCACTTTTTTCTCGGCGCTGATGTCCAGCCCAGCCTTCTGTGCAGCAGCTTGAATCGCTTCATCCAGCGGGTTGTTCAGCCCCGTCTGGTAGTGCGCGTTGAGATAGGCGTAGCGCAGAACGGCCTCGGATGGTTGCCCTTGCGTATCGAACGCGCCGTCGAGACGGACGACATCTTCGGTAAGTGTGCCGGTCTTGTCGGTGCACAGCACGTCCATGCTGCCGAAGTTCTCGATGGAGGTCAGGCGGCGCACAATCACGCCGCGCTTGGCCATCTGCTGTGCGCCGTAGGCGAGGGTAACACCGATAATGGCGGGCAAGAGCTCGGGCGTCAGGCCAACCGCCAGCGCCAGCGCAAAGAGAAGCGAGTCTAACAGCGGCTTGTGGAGGAAGATGTTGACCGCCAAAACGATGACCACAATCACCAGCATGACCTGCGTGAGCAGGTTACCGAACTGGCGGATACCGCGTTCGAACTCGGTCTCCGGCGGGCGCAGTCTCAGGTTCTCTGCCACCTGGCCGAACACCGTGGCCTTTCCCGTCTGCACAATCAGCACCTGCGCGGTTCCACTACCGGCACTGGTACCCATGAAGACGCAGTTAGTACGTTGCGCCAGGCTGGCATTTGCGGGGGCAGTCGCCGGCTTCTTCTCTGCCGGGAAGGTTTCGCCGGTAAGCACGGCCTGGTTGACAAAGAAGTCCTTTGCTTCCAGCACGATGCCATCGGCCGGGATCAGACTGCCCGCGGAGAGCGCCACCACATCGCCTGGCACCACTTGTTCGGAGGGAAGCATCTGCGGCTGGCCACCACGCAGCACGCTGGACTTGATAGTGACCTGCGAACGCAGTTTCTCAACGGCGTTGCTGGCAGCGTATTCCTGCACAAAGCCAAGGATAGTGCTGCCAAGCACTATGGCAAGCACAATGCTGGCATCTACCCATTCCCCCACGATGCCGGAGACAATTGCGGCAAAGATGAGGATGAGAACGAGCACGCTCTTGAATTGACCCAGCAACAGCCGTAACGCGGTTGCATGCTGCTGGGCTCCAATTGTGTTCGGCCTATATTCCTTCAGGCGTTGCTCAGCGTCTGCCGGTTGGAGACCGTTACTGGAGGTGTGCAGTGCAGAGAAGAGTTGGTCGGGCGCGAGGCTCCAATAAGCCGCTGGAGTTGCCTGGCCAACCTGTTGCCCGGCCTTGGGTGGTGTGCTGGTGGAAGGATTCGGGAGGGGTTTCATTCAACTTCTCCGGACCTCGGATTATCATCATATCGCTCAGGCATCGTATGTTACATGTGCAAGGAACACTCTATCTTGGCTCGTTCACGAGCATTTGTGGATCAGCGCGCAATCTGGGATTATAAATCTTGCGCCACCTACTGTTCGTGCACCCGCGCCGTACGGAACTGGAAGCGGCAATTGCCTTCGCCAGAATCCCGCTAGTGAACGCGACCTTCTCGCCGCCGGGCTCGATCGGCTTCCGGGGGTGAGCTGCCAGCTCCCACCGGGCGCGTTCTACGCCTTCCCCAACATTTGGCGCACGGGCTTAAGTTCGGACAAGCTTGCGCAGCGGATGCTAGACGGTGCGTGGCCCTGTTGCCAGGCTCAGCGTCTGGGCAACACGGAGAGCGGTACTTGCGCCTGAACTTTGCCAACTGGATTGAGAGTATCCTTCTCGCCTTGCGCCGAATGGAGGCCGTTCTGCGGGGACGGTCGGCATGAAGGAGAGATCGGTGAACGTGGCCTCTGCGCTCAAGGGACCCGATGCCGGGCCCTCTCTTCCACAGGAATGCCTGGGGTTCTACGCCGCTACGATCGACCATCACAAACAATCGCAATAGACTGGAGTGCGCGGGAACCGCGATCAATCAGCGGTCATGGCTGGAAATCTCCAGTTCGGAGCCAATGTTTCTGCTGCCAGGAATCCCAATACCTTGGTTCCGGCCAACTTTGCCCGGGAACGAAGTCTGAACATTCCACAGGAAAAATCAGCCCGCCTCGATTGGATGTGACCAGCCAAATTCGATCTCGTGATCGCAGCTTGCGCAATTCACGTAACCCTCGTCACTTTCCGGGTCGCTCTCCTTTTCGAACACTTCATACTCTTCCGGTTCAGAGGCAGAGTTATCTTCCTCATACTCGCCAAAGTCCCCCCTGTCAACTTCATCGTCGGTCTTCTCCTGCACCCTTTCTCTAAATTCGAAATGCCAGTGATGCTCCGCTTCAAGCGGTCCCCATTCCTGCCAGCGTTCAATTTCAGGACCGGCCTGGATGCTCCAAACGTGGGTAAGGCTAATACCATGACCGCCGCATGTCTTACAGGTAAACTCCCAGGTGTGGTTATCCTTCACGGCTGTACTCCTTCAGTCAGGAATCACAACCCGGTTGCATTCATCCATCGATGGGGAGTTCCGGGGCAAACTCGCAAAATATGTGATCCTGCCTGGTCTTGACTCTTTCATCAGTCCAAGGCGGGTTGCCCCACCCGCTCCAACGATCAGGACCAGCGCCTGTGCACCAGGAAGGGCGGCAGAGACTCGATCTCGTGCTTATCGAGCTTCAGGAACACGGTATCCTCGCGAGTGTCACCCATCGCCCAGAGGGGGATGATGACATCTTTCTTTCCCCACAGATGTCCTTCCCGCATCACCAAATGGGTAATGTGGCCGTTCTCCGGGTTGACCACGAATTCGTCGACGTGCCCAACATAGCCATCCGTCGCCTCTACGCGGGTACCCCGGCGCACGGCCAGCTCCCCCGGCGGGATCTGTTGATGCTCCACGGGCACTTGCACTGTTCTTTCAGGAGTCACATAGGGTAAGTAGTAGTAGGCTCCCATTCCATACATTCCAGCACCATACCTAAAATCCTTGTTGGGCATCTTCTCTTCGATAAACGTCGTTTTGATGAACAGATCCATCTTCTCCAGCTCTGCCTTGCTGCAGCGCAATTGAATCGCATCGGCAAAAGTTGCGGCCACAGAATCGACCGGTACAATGAACTCTGTGTTGGGAGCCGAATCCTCTTTCACCACGAGATGGGTCACCTGGTCGATTACCGGGTTTATCAATACACACACGGAGCGTCCACAGTCCCCATCTGTACACTCCACCTGAGCTTTTAGGGGAATTTCCATCTCGCACCTCCATAACAGAATATCCGGATTTCAACATCCCATCATCCGGTTGATTCGGGCTGGAACGCTGCAGGCTATGAATCCATGCTGCCGTCGGTTGCCGCCACGCGGATTCGTTCCCAATTCACTTAGATGGAAAGCCAGCGCTGCAGGCAGCCGACAGCAAGACGGATATAGATCTACGTGGCGCCTCAACCCTGCCCTAACCCTGCCTCTCCGTGGGTTCTGCGGATCCCCGGGATGGATTCCCTTCCTGATCCTGCCTGAAGATGGGCTGCAGCCAACTTCGGCCGTCCTGGGCAATCAGCACATCCGCAGCTTCCGGACCCCAGGTGCCTGACGGATAGTTGGGGAAGTCTGCCGGCTTGAGATCGGCCCAGGCGTTCAAGATCGGTGTCAGGACCGACCAGGATGCCTCAACCTGATCGGCACGCATGAAGAGAGTCGCATCTCCTGACATCACATCGGCCAGCAAGGTTTCATAAGCCTGAGGTGATCTTGATCGAAAGGTCTCTTGATAGGAAAAGTGCATGTTCACCGGACTCAGAAGCAGGGTTGAACCGGGCTGCTTGGCCTGAAAACGCAATACGATCCCTTCCTGGGGCTGAATATGAATGATCAAGCGGTTGGGTTGCCAGGCGAGAGCCGCCGCCTTTGGAAAGGATTGGTGTGGCACAGGCCGGAATTGGATCATTGCTTCGGAAGCCTTCGTCTTCAGCCGCTTGCCGGTCCGCAGGTAAAATGGGACATCCTGCCAGCGCCAATTGTCGACAGACAACTTAATCGCCGCGAATGTTTCGGCAGAGGAACCGGTCGCCACGCCGGGCTCGCTGCGATAAGCAAGGACCTTTTGGCCTTCCATCAGACCCGCCCCATATTGGCCGCGCACGGCAACCTCCCGAATCTGCTCTTTGGAGATCGGACGGATGGCCCTCAATACATCCACTTTCTTGTTGCGGATTTCATCCGCATCAAAGGAGACCATGGGTTCCATGGCCATCAGGCTCAGGATTTGCATCAGGTGGTTCTGGATCATGTCGCGCAAAGCCCCCGCGTGCTCGTAATAGGCACCTCGGTGCTCCACGCCCACTTGTTCGGCAACGGTAATCTGCACATGGTCGATGTAGCGGCGGTTCCAGATCGGTTCGAACAGCGCATTGGCAAAGCGAAAGGCGAGAATGTTCTGAACGGTTTCCTTGCCCAGGTAATGGTCGATCCGGAAGATCTGCGTTTCGTCAAAGACCGCCGTGAGCACAGCATTCAGAGCAACCGCGGAAGCCAGGTCGTGGCCAAATGGCTTTTCCACGACGATCCGGACGTGCTGCCTGTCCTGAGCCAGCCGGGCTTCCCCAATCCTATGGACAATCGTTTCGACGATGGTGGGCGGTGTGGCCAGGTAGAAAACGTGGTTGGCCGGAATCTTCCATTCATCTTCCTGAGCCTTAAGTTGCTCGCTCAAGGCGGCGTAGGTAGCCGGGTCGGAAAAATCGCCTGAGATGTACGTCAGGTTACCGGCAAACTTGTTCCAGATTCTCTTGTCAACCTCTCCGCATTCGCAGAACCCATCCACGCCATCTCTCACCCGCAAGCGGAATTGATCCGAGCTTCCCTTCTTGAGATCCAGCCCAACCACGGCGAAACGTTCGGGCAACTGCTGGTTGAGCATCAGATTGAAGAGGGCTGGAGCCAGCTTACGCCATGTCAGATCGCCCATGCCCCCGAATATGACCAGAATGGTTGGTTCGATTTGAAGGGTCATCACAAGTACGCTTTCCTGTGGGTAATCCTATTCCCAGTGAGTATGGAAAACGCCTTTGGCATCCTCGCGCTCGTAAGTGTGGGCGCCAAAATCATCCCGTTGGGCCTGAATCAGGGAGGCGGGCAGCCAGGCGCTGCGGTAGCCATCTAAGTATGCGAGTGAGGCCATCAAGCAGGGAGCGGGGAGGCCAAGTCTTGCAGCGAGGCCCACCACCGCCCGTAGATCTTCCTGTTTTGCCATAACGGCATCGCCCAGGCGGCTATCCGCTAGCAGGTTGGGCAAATCAGGGTTCGCCTGAAATGCAGCCTCGATCTTCTCGAGCACCGCGGCGCGGATAATACAGCCACCGCACCAGATGCGGGCCACATCTTCCATGTTTGTGTTGTAGCCATGAACTTTGGAGGCAATGCGGAGCTGGGCCATCCCCTGGGAATAGGCGATGATCATGGAGGCATAGATTGCGCCTTTGAGGTGAGCCAGAAGCGCGTCTTGATCACCCTCAAAATGAGGGATTTGTACTCTGAGTGTCCTGCTGGCCGCCTCTCGTTCACTCTTCAAGGCAGACAAATTGCGTGCGACCACGGCCGCATCAATCACCGGTGTCGGCACCTGGATTTCCATCGCATCTTGTGAAGTCCACATCCCGGTTCCTTTTTGCCCGGCTTCATCCAGGATCAGATCGACCAACCGTTTTCCAGTTCGTTCATCCACCTTGCGGAAGATGTGAGACGTTATTTCGATCAGGTAAGCATTGAGTTCTGCTTCGTTCCAGTTGCCATAAACAACAGATAGCTGCTCATCGGACAGACCTAAGCCCCGCTTCATCAGGTCGTAAGACTCGGCGATCAACTCCATCAGCCCATATTCGATCCCATTGTGGACCATTTTGACATAGTGACCTGCCGAACCTGGCCCGAGATATGCGACACAGGGGACTCCTTTCACGTGGGCCGCGACCGCCTCAAAAATGGGTCGGACGCGCTCATAGGCTTCTTTCGGGCCGCCAGGCATCAGGCTGGGGCCATGCCGGGCGCCATCCTCGCCGCCGGAGACCCCGACCCCCATGTAGAGAAAGCCTTTATCGGCCAGGGACTTTGCTCGCAGGTCCGTATCCTTAAAATGTGAGTTGCCTGCATCAATAATCAGATCGCCTGGTTCTAAATAGGGCATCAATTCACGGATCACGTTGTCCACGGCCGGCCCAGCCGGCACCAGCATCATAATGACCCGCGGTGTAGAAAGGACGCTGACAAATCCTTCCAGGCTCTGCGCGGCGAATATGGCACGGCTTCCAGCTTCTGTTTGTAGTCCCTGAACCTTCGACAAGTCCTTGTCGTAACCGCTCACGGAATATCCATGATCCGCAATATTGAGCACCAGATTGCGCCCCATGACCCCTAAACCGACCATTCCGATTTCGGATTTTCGTCCTGCCATCTCTTAGCCTCGTTGTGATAATTCGGCCGGGTTGGCCATGATTGCATCGTTTGCGAGGTGCTCAAATCCTGAACGAAAGGCCCATGGCCTCAAGAGCTTCCCGGGTGGTTTCGTAACCCTGATGGAGAATGCCCCGGATCTCCAGGCCTTGAGCCACCTCGATAAACATGGGCTGATCATCGATGTAGACTACCTGGTGAGGACTGGCTTGAGCAATATCCAATGCAATTCGGTACATATCCGCATCCGGCTTGCGGTAGTGGACAAAGCAGGATGAGACAAAGAAGTCTATGAAGGTGCCCAGTTTGAATTGTTGGGCGCGATAGACCGAAAGCTCGCGCCCTTCATTGTTGACGGCGGCAACCTGAAGGCCGTGTTGAGTCTTGAGTCCGCGCATCAGCTCAATCATCTCTGGAAAAGGTTGGGACTGGGCATACATGAACCCCTTGAACTCTTCCCGTGAGAACGAACGCTCTTGATAGAAAACTACCCGGTTCAAATACTCGTCCAGGCTGAGCTTGCCTTCTTCATAAGTGTCAAAAGTCAGTTGATGGCGCTCATTCATCTCGTCACAGTCCAGGCCAAACTTGGCAGCCGCGCGCGTGCGAGCATTGCGATCCCAGCCATTCGTAAGCAATACACCGCCTATATCCAGGAATAGAGTTGTTATGGAGGAAGAAGGAGTCATGACCTCACCTCTCAGACTGCAAGGCGGACTGCAGGGCTTCTCTCAAGACAGCCAGCCCTCGCTGCGTATCGGAGCCAAGGTGGACACGCCCCACCCGCCGCCCGTGCTTTTGCAACGCTTCCAGATCACCCAGGGCCTGGGCGCGCTTGAAGATGCCAAAGGTATAGGGGGCGCCAGGGATCGGGACATCTTCAACATCATCCGCAGTCAGTTGCAGGAACAAGCCTGTGTTCGGGCCGCCCTTATGGAACTGACCCGTGGAATGCAGGAAGCGGGGACCATATCCCAGAGTTGTTGTCAAATGCAGACGATCCTGCAACAGGATGCGGATATCCCGTAATGCCCCCTGATTGGCCGGGTCCTCAGCAAGGTAAGCCATCAGCGCCAGATAATCCCCCGAGCGGGCCTGAGCCAGGAACCGTCTTAGCGTCTCAGGTCCCGTTGTGGCTTTTTCATCGATATAGAATTTCAACGGATCTTTGATCAGGGACGGTTCTTTTTCGGGCAACTTGCCTCGATCGCGTACCACCGCCAGGAGGCGGTTCGTATTGTCCTTGCTTTCCTGGACGTTGGGCTGGTCGAAAGCATTGATACCCAGGATCGCTCCCGCGGTGGCGGTGGCAATCTCCCAGCGGAAAAACTCCTGTCCCAGGTCCAGAAGATCATCCAAATAGATGGTAATCACTGGCTGGCCGGCATCACGCAGAGAGGACACGCCGCGCTCCAATACATTGTCCGCCGCATCCTTCATCCGAATGTAGACGAAAATCCGATCCTCTCCATAGACCGTTGGCTCACCGAGGGGTTCACCAGCCACCGGCAGGAGCCCGGTGCCTTCCTTCCCGGTGCTTTCAGCCAGGAGCTGTTCCAGCCAGATCCCCAGGGAAGAGATCGCATCTGGAAGAAGGAAGGTGACCTTATGCCGTTTGCTATTCTTGGCCAGCTCGCCCAGCGCCGAGCCGAGCGCCAGCCCGGGGTTTTCCCGGGCGGGGACACAGGAGGCACAGGCGTGTACCATGCGCAGGGCGCGCGTCAGGAGTTCATTCACATCGATACCCATCAAGGCAGCCGGAACCAGACCGAAATAGGAAAGGGCAGAGTAGCGCCCACCGATATCTGCATAGTTTAGGAAGGTTTTCCGGTAGGTCCGCTCTTGTGCCATCTTCACCAGAGGCGTGCCCGGGTCCGTGATGACACAGAAATTTCCGCCAGCCCGCCTGCCTTTCATCTCCCTGACCTTTTGATAGAAGTATTCTGCGAAGGCCAGCGGTTCAGCCGTGGTCCCTGACTTGCTGGCGACAATGAACAGGGTATCTTTGATGGGGAGGTCACGTCCAACTTTCAGGATGGTGGCGGGGTCGGTGGAATCCAGAACCGTCAGGGGCAAAGCTTGCGGGTCCCGGGTAAATGTGCGATCGAAGACCAGGGGCGTCAGACTGCTGCCGCCCATACCCATCAGCAGGACGTGAAGGAAGCCGGCCTTCAGAATCTCATTCTTGAAAGCGTTGAGCTCTCTCAGGTTTCCTTCCATCTTCTCGGCAACATGCAGCCAACCCAACCCATTGCGGATCTCATCCTGCTCCTTTGGGTCGCTTTTCCAGAGACCGGCTTCCTTCCGCCACAAACGGGTGCTGAAACGCGTCACTTGGAGATCGGCTATCCGCTCTTGAACGGCCTTTTGATACTTGCCCAAGAGGAAAGTTGGTCGGTCTACCGGTTCTTGAAAGGAAACGGTTTGCTTTTCCCGCAATGCAGCCATCAGTTGCTCAAATGCCTGGCTGAATTTCTTCACCCCCTCATCTTCCAGTTCTTGCGTCCATGCATCCAGGTCCACTCCGGCCTGGCGTAATGCCTCCAGTACGCGGTAGGCCTCCTGCGTACCTTCCTCCAACCGCGAGTCGGGTTTGCCGTGGTCCCGGTAAGCCGTGAGAGTCTCAAGCGGAATCGTATTGATTGTGTCCCGGCCGATCAACGTTTCAACGTACTTCACGTCGCTGTATTCGGGGTTCTTGGTGCCGGTGCTCGCCCACAGCAGTCGCTGGGTGCGAGCACCCTGGCGGGATAGTTTTTGAAAGCGCTCGCTGCCGAAGATTTCCTGGTAGATCCGGTAGGCCACCTTCGCACTGGCAATCGCGACCTGTCCGTGCAGGCCGGCTACCGTCTCCGCCGCGGGGCCTCCCTCCCGCCCCGATCTTTCCAGGATGGGGTCAATCCAAACATCAATACGACTCAGGAAAAAACTGGCGACTGAAGCAATCCGGTCCAGGGGTTTGCCACGGGCGGCCAACGTTTCCAGCCCTGCCAGGTAGGCTTCTGCGACCTCCCGGTAACGCGGCAACCCGAAGAGCAGCGTGATATTGACATTGACGCCTTCCCCGATCAATTGTTGGATAGCAGGCAGTCCCTCCCGTGTTCCCGGGACTTTGATCAGCAGATTGGGCCGGTTCACCGCAGTCCAGAGACGGCGGGCTTCGGCAACCGTGCCGGCTCTGTCATGCGCCAGGTTGGGAGAAACCTCCAGGCTCACAAACCCGTCCCGCCCTTCCAGCCGGTCATAAATGGGGCGGAAGAGATCAGCGGCGCGTTGGATATCCTCCACCGTGAGCGCTTCGTATGTTTCTTCAATGCTTCTGCCCTCCAGGGTCATGGAGCGAATGGCGCTGTCGTAATCGTGACTGCCCGCGATGGCCTTCTCAAAGATAGAGGGATTCGAGGTCAGCCCGGTGACCCCATCCTCTCTGATCAGTCCTTGGATTTCTCCGTTATCCAGGGCATGGCGCCTGAGAGAGTCGAGCCAGACACTCTGCCCAAAGGCCTCCAAACCCAATAAAGGATTCCTATTCATCCATTCACTCCTTACGTTCTATTGCAGCCACCTTTGCCAGACGCCGTTCAAACCGCTCAACCCGCACATAGTGAGCTGCCAGGTATATTTGAACGATCTCCCAGGCCAGAGCGAAACCGACCACACGCCCGCCCAGGCATAGCAGGTTCATGTCATCATCCTCAACACCCTGATGGGCCGAGAAACTCTCATGGATGAGAGCCGACCTGACCCCGGTCACTTTGTTGGCAGCGAAACTGGCACCCACACCGCTGCCACAAATCGCGATGCCGCGCTCCACTTTCCCTTGTGCGACCGCTCGGGCCAGAGGGATGACAAAGTCCGGGTAATCATCCCCGGGATCCAGACGATGAGCGCCGAAATCCTGCACTGCGTGCCCGGAATCGCGCAGCGCCTTCAGAAGGGGTTCCTTCAAGACAAAGCCGCCATGGTCCGTTGCCAGTCCAATCTGCATTTTCAGCCTCCCCCTGACACCATCAGGCTTTTCTTCTGTGGCTTTACCACGGCAAGCGCCTGGCGGACCACGTTTTCGACACTAAAGCCGTATCTGTCCATCACCTCGCCTCCGGGTGCGGAAGCCCCAAAGCGACCCACTCCGATCACCGCGATGCCCGGGCCCACGTAAGGCCGCCAGCCCAGAGGAGCCCCAGCTTCGATTGCCAGTATGGGCACTCCCGGCGGCAGGACCGCATCTCGGTATGGGGCGGGCTGGGCGTCGAATAGGTTCCAACTGGGCAGGCTGACAACCCGCGCTCGGACACCTTGCGTCTCCAGTCTTTCACGCGCGGCCAGTGCCAGTTGGATCTCGGAACCGGTGGCAATCAAAGTGATGTCGGCAGGCGCGTTTCCGGTTGCATGCGCAAGCACATACCCGCCGGAGCGGACGCCGAGCGGCAGCTGCAGGTACTTGTGCAGATCGAGGATCGGCAGATTCTGGCGGGTGAGGACCAGGGCGACCGGTCCGTCCGTGTATTCAATGGCGATCCGCCAGGCTGCGGCAGTCTCGTTCGCGTCGGCCGGGCGGATGACGGTGAAGCCCGGGATCGAACGCAGCCCCAGCAGCTGTTCGACCGGTTGATGCGTGGGGCCGTCTTCTCCCAGGGCGAGGCTGTCATGCGTAAAGACGTAGATCACGTGCAGCCCCATCAGGGCGGCCAGACGGATCGAAGGGCGCATGTAATCGGAGAAGATCAAGAAGGTAGCTCCAAAGGGAATCATTCCCCCATGAGCAGCCATGCCGTTCAGAATCGCCCCCATGCCGTGTTCCCGCACGCCAAAATGCAGGTTGATGCCGGAGTACTGCCAGCCGCCTCCCGCCGACCCCTGAGCATCGCCGATCGTCCCCTGGGGGCTTTCGAAGTCGCCTCTCCCGGCCAGGGCGGTGTGCGTGGATGGATCCAGATCCGCCGAACCGCCGATGAAAGTAGGTAGTCTGGAGGCGATTGCATTCATCACTTTCCCCGAGGCGACGCGCGTCGCCATGCCCTTCGCATCCGGGGGAAACGCCGGGATATCCACATCCCAGCCTACCGGGACCATGCCCTGCACCACCTCATGCAGCTCCTGCGCCAATTCCGGAAAAGACTGTTCGTAGGCGGAGAATCGTTGCTCCCATTCCGTTTCGACTTGCCGGCCGCGTTCGACGGCCTGGCGGAAATGGGCCAGAGCCGCCTCCGGGACGTAGAAGGCCGGCTCGAGCGGCCAACCAAGGTTCCGCTTGGTCAGGCGCACCTCTTCCTCGCCCAGGGGGGAACCGTGAGCCTCAAAAGTGTCCTGTTTATGTGGCGAACCATAACCCAGGTGCGTATGTACCAGGATGATGGACGGGCGCTGCTGGTCTTCTTGCGCGTTCCTCAGGGCGCGTTCGACCGTCTCCAGGTCATTCCCATCCTCCACGGATTGAGCGTGCCACCCATAAGCGGCGAAGCGCTCCATGACTTCTTCCGTAAAAGTGAGATCCGTGGCAGCCGATAAGGTCACGTGGTTGTCATCGTACAGGGCAATGAGTTTGCCTAGCCGCAAATGGCCGGCCAGGGAGGCGGCCTCGGCAGCTACCCCTTCCATCAAATCTCCATCGCTGGCCAGGACATAGGTCGTGTGATCGATGATCTTATGCCCGGGCCGGTTATAACGGGCCGCAAGAAAGGCTTCCGCCATCGCCATCCCCACTCCATTCCCAAACCCCTGGCCGAGTGGCCCGGTAGTCACTTCGACCCCGGGGGTGAGGCCGCGTTCAGGATGTCCGGGGGCCAGGCTTCCCCACTGGCGGAACTGCTTGATCTGCTCGAGAGAGAGATCGTAACCCGTAAGGTACAGCAAGCTATATAGCAGCATCGACCCGTGCCCTGCCGATAAGACAAACCGATCGCGGTCGAACCATTTGGGGTTGGAGGGATTGTGCTTGAGGAAGCGCGTCCATAAAACGTACGCAAAAGAGGCGGCACCCATCGGTAAGCCGGGGTGACCGCTGTTGGCTTTCTGTATCGCGTCGACCGATAGAAAACGGATCGTGTTGATGGACAGATGATCCAGTTCGTTCGGTGTTAAGGACTTCAATTTGCCATTGCTCATTCTTGTTCTCCATCGTTGGGCCGTCCGCAACTATGTCCTGGACGCCATGGCGGCGTTGACGATAGCCCGTCCTTCCTCCTGGATATGGTGCAGATGATCCGCTCTGTGGAGGCTTTCCGCATAAGTCTTGGGTGTTCCTCTACCTTTCATGGGACGCAAGCTTCGTGAGTTGCCGGATACTGGTTGTCACGCACGTGTCCTTTCCAGCGCGGCATTATATTCGCCGCGGCGCGCAGCCCGGTTGCACCTGGCCCGATGATACAGAGCTTTCTGTGCCGCCAGCACGTGGGCCTCCTCGCCTTGCCAAATCTCCAAAGCCGGTTGCTGAATGGCGCGGGAAAACGAAAACGCCAACGCCCAAGGCAGTCGCGACTTGAATCTGGCATTCATGGCATTCAAACGGGCCGAGGCCAGTTCGGCGGGTTGGCCGCCCGACAAGAACGCAATCCCGGGAACGGCAGCGGGGACGGCTCGCAAGAGACACCTCACGGTGGCATCGGCCACCTCGTCCACCGCTTCTTGCTCGGGGCAGCTCAACCCCGGAAGCACCATGTTGGGCTTCAGGATCATCCCCTCCAGCCTCACCCTTTGTGTGTATAGCTGGTTGAAAACCGTTCGCAGTACTTCCTCCGTTACCTCGTTGCACCGCTCCAGGGTATGCTCCCCGTCCATGAGCACTTCCGGCTCGACGACGGGGACCAGTCCGGCTTCCTGGCACAATGCGGCATAGCGAGCCAACGCCTGCGCGTTGGCCTCGATGCAACCCCGGCTGGGAATGCCATCGCCCACGGCAATCACCGCGCGCCACTTGGCAAAACGGGCGCCCATTTGAGAGTATTCAGCCAGGCGATCGCGCAATCCGTCCAGACCTTCGGTCATTTTCTCTCCGGGATGACCTGCCATGTCCTTGGCACCGGTGTCGACTTTGATGCCGGGAAGGATGCCCGCATCGAGGATGGCTTTGACAAAGGGAGTGCCATCCTTCTTCTGCTGGCGGATCGTCTCGTCGTAGAGGATCGCGCCGCTAATGCAGTCACCCAGACCGGACGTGGTCACAATCAACTCCCGATAGGCGCGCCGGGCCTCCTCAGTCTGGGGAATCCCCAACCTGGCAAATCGTTGGTTACAGGTTGGATTGCTCTCATCCATCGCCAGCAGGCCCTTGTCGCCGGCGACCAGCGCCCGCGCGGTGTCTATGAGCTCTTGCGCATTCATTTGGGATTGCCCCACTTCCAGTTGCGTATTTCCGGCATGTCTTCGCCGTGTTGGTCGATGTAGGCCCTGTGGTCCAGCAGCTTGTCGCGCAGATACTGTTTGGCGTAGGCGGCGCGCGAACCCAGACTGGGCACCCGATCGATCACGTCGCCGACCAGGTGGAAACGGTCCAGTTCATTCAACACGGCCATGTCGAACGGTGTCGTCGTGGTGCCCTCTTCCTTGTAGCCGCGGACGTGGATGTTGTCGTGGTTGGTGCGGCGGTAGGTCAGCCGGTGGATCAACCACGGGTAGGCATGGAAGGCAAAGATGACCGGCTTGTCCTTGGTGAAGAGCTGATCGAAATCCATATCGCTCAACCCGTGAGGGTGCACGCTTTTCGGCTGGAGGGTCATCAGATCCACCACGTTGATGACCCGGATCTTCAGTTCCGGAAAGTGCTGCCGCAGGATCTCGACGGCAGCCAGCGTCTCCAGCGTGGGTACGTCGCCACAGCAAGCCATGACCACATCGGGGTCGCCGCCTTCGTCGTTGCTGGCCCATTCCCAGATACCCAGCCCGGCCGTGCAGTGCTTGATGGCCGCATCCATGTCCAGCCATTGCAGTTCCGGCTGTTTGCCTGAGACAATGACGTTGACATAATTGCGGCTTCGCAAGCAATGGTCGGTGACCGACAGCAGGGTGTTGGCGTCTGGCGGCAGATACACGCGGATGATGCCGGCCTTCTTGTCCATCACGTGGTCAATGAAACCCGGATCCTGGTGACTGAACCCATTGTGGTCCTGCCGCCATACGTGCGACGAGAGCAGGTAGTTCAGGGAAGCAATCGGCCGCCGCCACGGAACGCGGCTCGCCACCTCGAGCCACTTGGCGTGCTGGTTGAACATCGAATCGATGATGTGGATGAACGCTTCGTAGCATGAGAAGAAGCCGTGCCGGCCGGTCAGCAGGTAACCTTCGAGCCAACCCTCGCACTGGTGCTCGCTCAACATCTCCATCACCCGGCCATCGGGGCCGACGTGGTCGTCGGCGGGAAGGAGGTCGGCCGTCGAGCAGCGGTTCGTCACCTCGAACACGGCGTTCCAACGGTTCGATGCGGTTTCGTCCGGGCTGAAGACGCGGAAGTTGCGTGCGTCCGCGTTGACCTGGAGCACATCGCGGATGAACTCACCCTGGATGCGCGTGGCTTCGGCTTCCACGACGCCGGGCCCCGAGACCCTTACCGCGTAGTCGCGGAAGTCCGGCATCTTCAATTCTTTAAGAAGAAGGCCTCCATTGGCATGCGGGTTCGCTCCCATTCGCCGCTCACCCTTGGGCGCCAGCTCAGCCAGTTCCGGAATGAGCCTGCCGTTCGGGTCGAACAATTCTTCGGGCTGGTAACTCTTCAGCCACGCCTCAAGCATTTTCAGATGTTCGGGCTTGGTCGCGAACTCTTCCAACGGCACTTGATGTGCGCGAAATGTCCCTTCGACCGGCTTGCCGTCGACCACCTTCGGGCCAGTCCAGCCCTTCGGCGAGCGCAGGATGATCATCGGCCAGCGCGGGCGCTCTTTGAACCCGTGGGCGCGGGCGTCGTGTTGGATGCGCCTAATCTCGGTGACCACGGTGTCGAGTGTGGCGGCCATGCGCTGATGCATCTCCTGCGGGTCGTCGCCCTCGACGAAATACGGGGTGTACCCGTAGCCGCGGAAGAGCGCTTCCAGCTCGTTGTGGGAAATGCGGGCCAGCACGGTGGGGCCGGAGATTTTGTAGCCGTTCAAGTGCAGGATGGGCAACACGGCTCCGTCATGGACGGGATTTAGAAATTTGTTCGAGTGCCAACTGGTGGCCAGCGGGCCGGTTTCCGCCTCGCCATCGCCCACGACACAGGCAACCACCAAGTCGGGATTGTCGAATGCGGCCCCGTAGGCGTGCCCCAGGGAATAGCCCAGTTCGCCGCCTTCGTTGATGGAACCGGGCGTCTCCGGCGCCACGTGACTGGGGATGCCGCCGGGAAACGAGAACTGGGTGAAGAGCTTTTTCATACCCTGTTCGTCCTGGGAGATGTTCGGGTACATCTCGCTGTAGGTGCCCTCCAGGTACGTGTTGGCTACTATGCCCGGTGCGCCGTGGCCCGGGCCGGTGACATGGATCATGTTCAGGTCATAGTCCTTGATGATCCGGTTGAGGTGGACATAGATGAAGTTCAGGCCCGGCGTGGTGCCCCAGTGGCCCATCAGCCGCGGTTTCACATGTTCCAGAGTCAACGGCTTCTTGAGCAGCGGATTGTCGTACAGATAAATCTGGCCGACCGATAGATAGTTGGCCGCGCGCCAATAGGCGTGCATCTTCTGCAGAAGATCGGGCGAGAGCGGCTTGTCCGTGAGGTTAGTCCTTTTCGTTTCCATCAGAGTCGTCCTTCCCTGTCGTCAGACCCAAAACGCGGCAGACCGTCTTTGCGATCATCCATTCCTCGTCCGTGTGCATGACGCGGACGGTGACCCGGCTGGCCTCCGCCGAAATGACCGCGGCGCCGGCCGCATTTCGCTCTTGTTCGAGCTCGATTCCAAGAAATCCCAGCCCGTCGCAGATCCGGGCCCGGACTACGGATGCGTTCTCCCCGATGCCGCCCGCGAACACCAGCGTGTCCAACCCGCCCAGCGCCGCCGCGAATGCGCCGATCCATTTCTTCACCTGGTAACAAAACAGCGCAACCGCCTCCGCGGCCCGCACGTCTTCCCTTTCGCGCTCGAGCAAGTCATGCATGTCGGAACTGGTTTCGGAAACGCCGAGCAACCCGGACTGGAAATTGACCATTTCATTGAACTTTTTCTCGCCGATTCTTTCGGTTCGCGCCAGATACCAAACCAAGCCGGGATCGAGATCGCCGGAGCGGGTGCTCATCGGCACGCCTCCGGTCGGCGTGAGACCCATGCTGGTATCCACGGATTTGCCCTCGTAGACCGCAGCCAGGCTCGCGCCGTTGCCCAGGTGAGCGAGAATGACGTGACCTCGCGCGGCTTGCGGTCCAGCCACGCGCGCCAGTTCCTCCATCAGAAACGCATACGACAATCCGTGAAACCCGTACCGGCGCACGCCCTGCGCCTCATAGCGGCGCGGAATCGGCAACAGCTGGGCTACGCGCGGCAGGTCGTGGTGAAAGGCCGTGTCGAAACAGGCCACCTGCAATAGATCGGGAAACCGGCGAAAAAACGCCTCGGTCAGCAGGATCTCTTCCGGCAGATGTTCCGGATCGAAAGGCTGAAGCTGGTGCAACTCCTCGACCATTTTCGTTGTGATTCGCTGCGGTTCGCTGTACTTCAGCCCGCCATGCACCACGCGATGACCCACCGCAGTCAACTCCCCACGTCGGATTCGTTCCTCGATCCAATCCATCAGCACCCCAACGGCCGCCGTGTGGTTTGCCGCAGTCACTGACCGGGTGAAGTTGTCGGCCTCCTTCAAGCCTTTCACCACAAACGTAGCATCCGGCAGTCCAATCCGCTCAATCCGGCCTGCCAGAATCCGCCGCAACATGGGGTCGGCCTCGAACAGCGCGAACTTAATGCTCGACGAGCCGCCATTGATGGTCAGGACACATGCTTTCGCTTGTTTCACGGAGGATCCTTGCATCATTCTGCAACCTCCAGAAAGGGGCGCACGGAGCGACGATTTCGAAATTGAATCACCGCTGCCATAGGATGCGAGCGGCCTCCAAAGGGACGGCCACCCCCTCGTGCTGCGGTATGACTCGCGCCGTATAGTCCGTGGTTGGGCGGGTCGCGGGCACCTGTGCGCCGTAGAGGTAGCCGTTCGCATCGGTCAATGGCTGACCGCGACCGCGTGTCATCTCCCGCCGTTCCGGCTCGCCGCCGTTCACCCCGTCGGCGTAAAGTTCCACCCGTACACTATTTGGGTCCAGGCGGCCGAGATAGACCTCAACTTCGAATACGTGCCTCCCCTCGTCACTCACAACCTTCACCTCGCCGAAGCGCAGTGTGGCCCATTTCTGTTCCAGAGCGTGCTGCCAACTGACCACCTGCGCGCCCACGACACCTTGATGAAGAGCGCGCTCACGGTAGGCGGCCGCCGCCGGGAGGTAATGTCCTTCGGTGTACTCGCGCACGGCGCGGTTGGCAGAAAACTGCGTTGTTAACCGCGCCATGCTTTCACGCATACGCGCTACCCAGGCCGTCGGAATGCCCTGCGGGTTGCGGGTATAGAACTCGGGGATGACCTCGCGTTCCAGCAGATCATAGAGCGCCGCGGCTTCGGCCGCATCCCAGGCTGGATCGTCGCCATGTTCCTGGCCATCGCCCAACGCCCACCCCACTTCAGGCGTGTAGGCTTCCGCCCACCAGCCATCCAACTCCGAAAGATTGAGGCCGCCATTGACCAGCACTTTCATGCCGCTCGTTCCACAGGCCTCCCAGGGTCGTCGGGGCGTGTTGATCCAGACATCTACCCCCTGCACCAATTGCTCGGTCAAAAGCATGTCGTAGTCAGCGAGGAAGATCGCATGGGGGCGCACCTCGGGCCGCCGAACAAAATGGATCCATTCCCGAATCAAGGCCTGCCCCGCCTGATCCGCCGGATGGGCCTTGCCGGCAACAAAGAGTTGCACCGGCCGCTGAGGATTGGCCAAGAGGCGAAGCAGCCTCTGCGGGTCGTGCAGCAGCAGGTTCGGTCTCTTGTACGTCGCAAAGCGGCGGGCGAAGCCCAGCGTCAGCGCGTTTGGATCAAACAGATGCTTGGCCTCTTCGACCGCCTCGGGCGACGCACCTGAGACCGTCAGCTGCAGTGACAACTGCTCGCGAGCGTATTCGACGAGAGACTGGCTGGCCGCGCTGCGAAATTGCCAGAGCCTGGCGTCAGAGAGGCGGCGGATGTCCTGATCCAGGCTTTCTGTTGTCCCCAGCCAGCGGTCTTTTCCGCAGGCCTCCGTCCAAAGATCATCGGCCGCCGCCGAGTCCCAGGTCGCCACGTGAACTCCGTTGGTCACATGTCCGACCGGCACTTCGTCGGGCGGCCAGTGCGGAAAGAGAGGCTCAAACAAATGCCGGCTCACCCTCCCATGCAAGCGACTTACGCCATTGACCGCCCCGCTCCCGCGGATCGCCAGATAGGCCATGTTGAAGCTTTCCGACGGGTCGTCCGGTTTCTCCCGGCCCAGGGCCAGCAAATCGTGGAGTGGGATGCCGAGCTTCTGCTCGGCGTAGCCACCGAGGTATTGCTGGATGAGGGCAGGCTCGAAGCGGTCAAAGCCGGCGGCTACGGCCGTGTGGGTGGTGAAGAGGTTTCCCGCTCGCGTGACCGCCAGGGCCACATCGAAGGGCTGCCCCGTCTCTTCCATGAAGCTCAGGGCGCGTTCCAACACGGCAAAGGCCGCATGCCCTTCATTCAGGTGACAGACTTCCGGCTGGAGGCCGAGCACGCGAAGCAGCCGCCATCCGCCGATCCCGAGCAGCAGTTCTTGCTTGAGGCGCAGCTCTGGCCCGCCGCCATAGAGTTCGCTGGTAATCCCGCGATGAGCAGGAAAGTTCGCCGCGTCATTGCTGTCTAGCAGGTAGAGTTTTACTCTGCCCACCTGGACCTGCCAGGCGCGCAGCCAGACTGCGTAACCGGGTAAGGCGATCTCCAACCGCAACCACTCCCCGTTCGAGTGGCGCAGCGGCGTGATCGGCAGTTGTCCGGGATCGTTATACGGAAAGAGGGCTTGTTGTGCGCCGTCCTTGTCGATCACCTGCCGAAAATAGCCTTGCTGGTAGAGAAGTCCCACGCCGATCACCGGCACCCCTAGATCGCTGGCGGATTTGAGCTGATCGCCGGTGATGTTGCCAAGCCCGCCCGAATAAATGGGGAGAGCTTCGCTCAGCATGAACTCCATGCTGAAATAAGCGACACCGGTCAGGGGAGCCTGCGAATGATTATGCTGAAACCACGCGGGCGCCTCGGCCGCTTGCCGCTTGGCTTGTACCAGGTCATCGACGCGCTTGCGGAAAATGGGATCGGCAGACGCGCGCTCGATCTGGTCCCGCGAGACCGTCTGTAACACAACCCAGGGATTGTGGGTGAGTTCCCACAGGGCGGGATCAAGCTGCTGCCACACTTCGTCGGCGGCATGGTTCCACAACCAGCGCATATCCAGGGCCAGCTCGGCCAGGGAATCGAATCCCTCGACTTCCATGGGTAATAGGTTGTAGATGGGGTGGCTGGCACGGGTTGGTTTGCTCATGGAATCCCCTTCAATCCTGTCTCGGACCGACCCCCCGGCTGCTACGGCACGGACTTCAGCATATCGCTGACGATGGCCTGCCCTTCCTCCTGGATGCGCTTCAGATGATCGGCTCCGCGGAAACTCTCCGCATAGATCTTGTAGATATTCTCCGTCCCGGACGGACGCGCTGCGAACCATCCGCTCTCCGCCACTACCTTCAGCCCTCCGATGGGTGCGCCGTTACCCGGCGCCGTGGTCAGGGTGGCCTGGATTCTTTCGCCCGCCAGGTCCTTGGTCCGGATCTGTACCGGCGAGAGCTTCTCCAGCACCGCCTTTTGTTCCGGAGTGGCCGGGGCGTCTATCCGCTCGTAAACCGGCTCACCGAACTCGCGGGTGAGTTCTTGGTAGATTTCGCCAGGATCTCGGTCCATCCGGGCCGTAATCTCCGCCGCGAGCAAGGCCGGGACGATCCCGTCTTTGTCCGTTGTCCAGACGCTGCCATCCCGACGGACAAACGACGCCCCCGCACTCTCTTCCCCGCCGAAGCCAAGCGAGCCGTCCAGCAGGACTTCCACGAACCACTTGAACCCAACCGGCACCTCGTAGAGCTTCCGCCCCAGCTTGGCAGTGACGTGATCAATCATCCGGCTGCTCACCACCGTCTTGCCAACCGCCGCTTCCGTGCGCCACTTCGGTCGGTGCTGGTATAGATAGAAGATGGCGACCGCAAGGTAGTGGTTGGGCGGCAGCAGTCCTGCGCTCCGGGTGACAATCCCGTGCCGGTCGTGGTCGGTATCGCAGGCGAAGGCGATCTCGAAGCGATCCTTCAGGTCGATCAGTCTCTGCATGGCATAAGGCGAGGAGGGGTCCATGCGGATCTGGCCGTCCCAATCCACCGTCATAAAGCGGAAGGTGGGATCGACCGCCGGGTTGACGACCGTCAGGTTCAACCCGTAGCGTTCGGCGATCGGTCCCCAGTAATGGACTCCTGCCCCGCCGAGGGGATCGACCCCCAGGCCGATCTTTGCCGCGCGGATCACGTCCATGTCCAAAACACTGGCGAGATCAGCGATGTAGGCATTGAGATAATCGTAGCGGTGCGTCGCGGCGGCGCGCAGGGCCTTCTCCAGAGAAATCCTCTTCACGCCCTTCAGCCGGCTCTCGAGAAACTCATTGGCCTTGGCTTCGATCCAGCTGGTGACAACGCTCTCCGCCGGACCCCCGTTCGGCGGGTTGTACTTGAAGCCGCCCTCAGGGGGCGGATTGTGGGAAGGTGTGATGACGATCCCATCGGCAAGACCGGTCTTGCGCCCGCGGTTATGGGTGAGGATCGCGAGGGAAATGGCAGGGGTCGGCGTATATTCGTCCCCTTCTGCGACCATCACTTCGACGTCATTGGCGGCCAGCACTTCCAGTGCACTGGCCAGAGCCGGCACCGAGAGCGCATGCGTATCCATACCGAGGAACAGAGGGCCATCGATTTTCTGCCGTTTTCGGTACAAGCAAATGGCCTGACTGATGGCAAGGATGTGCCATTCGTTAAAGGATTTCTCGAACGCCGAACCGCGATGCCCCGAGGTGCCAAACGCAACCCGCTGCTCCGGGACCGAGGCATCCGGCGTGTCCGCATAATAGGCTGTGACGAGGTTGGGTACATTGACCAGTGAGGCTGGGTCGGCAGGCTTTCCTGCAAGAGGGTTGACTTTCATCGGCTCCTCCCCCGTCATGATGTTTCCCCTTGCGAATGCTCGTTACGTGACAGCCCAATGGGGATCAGAATGCGATCACGCCAGTTTCGTCTTATGAATCAGGGTAATGATTGGCAAGGCAAGTCCACCAGTTTCTCCCATGGCTTCTTCAGGAACGAATGGATCCGGCCGCGACTCGCAACCGTTCAGCCAGACCCCCCAGCGGATCGCCCTTGCCGTGAGCACATCGGTTTCAGGTGAGAGCACGGCCTGCTGGATTGGATGCTGAGATCTGAAGAAGACAACGTAGATGAATTATATCCGTTGCTTGGACTCTAATACAGAAACTTCCCACCCGCATCAATCGATCGGGGAGTGTTTGCCTCCACCAGTTGGGGGATGGAGAGGAATCGGGCGACAGGCTTGTTCCCGCCAACAATGAGCCAGTTGAAATGGCCGCCACGGGCCATCGTCTTCTTCGTTGAATCTGGGGCACACGATTCCTGTCCTGGGGGGAGGAAGCAAACCCAGACAGCACACTGGGCCGAGGCAACGCAGTTTCGTCCGAAGTTCATGCTGAGGCAGGAGGGGGTTGTTTGAATTAGAAAACGATTCCCCGGGACGGGAAAATCACCTCCTCGCCTGCCACAATGCAAGAGATTTACGATAGAACCGGGTTTTCACTAACTGGGTCCGGATGACGTAATCCAGCAGCAATCCCGCCCCACGCCAGAATGGGTCAACCTTCCTCGACACCGACTCCCTGCGGGTATGGGCCCATCACTTTCTCCCCGTCATCGATCTCTTCTTGCGGCAGATCTACAAGACTTTCTTCATCATGGAGCTCCGTTCGCGGCACGTGTTCACTTGGGTGTCAGCTCCCATCCAACCGACGCCTGGCTGGCAAAGCCACTTCGGGAAGCCACTCCGCATGGCCAAACGCCTCGTTTTCTGCTTCGCGACCGGGATGGCAATCACGGAGGAGCCTTGGCACGAGCCGACAAGGGAAGCTCAATTGAAATCCTGAAGGCACCCTGGCGCCCTCCGAAAGCCAACGCGGCCTGCAAACGGTTCCTGGAGATTGTAAGGGGAGAATGCCTCGCTCACTTGCTATTCGTCGGAGAAAGACATTTGCATCGCCTGGTCTACTAATACATCGACCACTTCAACCGAGCCCAGCCGCACCAGGGGATTGGGCAGAAGATTCCTGGCAGGATCGCATCCGAGCGAGCTGCCCAGGAAGGAGGGAAGATACTCGCCCTTGCTGCCCCTTGACGGATTGCAAACGACTACCGGCACCCAGCGTGGGCCAGGAACTCACCTGAGGGGCTCAGACGGGGTCTTCGACCACCCCAGGGAACGGTGAATGTCGAAATTTGTTGAAACTTGTAAAGATTGACAAAGTTCGACAAACCAGATAGGATGGCCGTGCTTCAACCGTTGCCACCCTCACCCGTCCGAGAGCAAGGCGATGATCATCTTCGAGCGACGCCAGCGCCTAATGACCATCCTGCGAGAGCAGCCTGGGATCCGCGTCCCGGAGGTCGCCGAACTCTTGGGGGTTTCTGAGGGGACTATCCGCAACGACCTCAACTCCCTTGCCGGGTCGGGGCAGGTGAGGCGTGTGCGCGGAGGCGGCGTCCTCTTGGATGAGCAGCAGGACCGCAGGCCCATTTTCGCCACGCGTGTGATGACCCACCGCACCGCCAAGCAATCCATTGGCCAGCAGGCGGCCCGTCTGGTAAGTGACAACGACTCGGTGATGCTGGATTCCAGCACCACCTCGTACTACCTGGCCTGCTGCCTCAAAGAGCGCCGCGACCTGACCGTTATCACCAACGGTATCGAGTCGGCCCGTGAGTTGGCGAAAGACCCTTCCAACACGGTCATCCTGCTGGGAGGCGTCCTGCGCACCGACGGGACCGCCACGAGCGTGCCGATGGGCGAGCAATTCCTCGGCGATTACCACATCAAGACTGCCTTCGTCTCCTGCAGCGGGTTCACCCCCGAGGGCGGCCTGGTGGAGGTCGACATCTACGAGGCCCAGATCAAGCGCAAAGTGATCGCCAGCTCGGGTAGCACGGTCGCCTTGATCGATGCCACCAAGTTCGGCCGCATGGACCTGACCGTCTTCGCCCGCGCGAACCAGATCACCCACCTGTTCACCGACCGCGGCCTCTCCCCGGAGTGGGTCGAAAAACTGAAGCAGGCCGGGGTTCCTTTCACAGTGTGCGGGGCAAGAACGGAGCCGCCATGACCGATATTCCCCTCTACCTCGGCGAGGACGCCGTGTCTGCCCTGGTCCAGTACTGCGCCGCGCAGGGCCTGGGCCGCTTCCTGCTGGTGGCGGATAGCAACACCTATCCGGTCTTGGGTCAGAAGGTGGAAGCGGCGCTCAAGGGCCACGGCTGGGATATCCGGTCGGTCGTCTTCAGCGAGCCGGCCGTCGTCCCCGACGAGGAGTTCATCTTCCAGGTTCTGCTGCAGGCCGACGACGTCGAGCGCACGTACCTGGCGGTTGGCTCGGGCACGCTGACCGACATCACCCGCATTGTAAGCCACCGGACCCGCTGCCGGTTCATTTCCGTGCCGACCGCGCCCTCGGTGGACGGCTTCACCTCGCCGAGCGCCTCGCTGGTCGTGCGGCGCATCAAGAAAACGGTCATGGCCCAGCCGCCTGTGGCGGTTTTCGCCGACCTGCCAACCCTGGTGGCCGCCCCGCAGATAATGATCGCCGCCGGCTACGGCGATATCCTGGGCAAGTCCATCGCCCTGGCCGACTGGCGGCTTGGGCATCTCCTCTGGGACGAGCCCTACAGCCCCGAGATCGCCGCCCGCGTGCGCGCCACGCTGGCTGCCTGCATCGAGGCGACGGACGAAATCGGCCGAGCCTCGCCCGCCGGGATCCGCAAGCTCATGTTCAGCCTGGTCGATTCGGGCTTGTGCATGCTGGACTTCGGCAACTCGCGCCCGGCTGCCGGGTGCGAGCATTACATGTCCCACTGCCTGGAGATGAAGCTGCTGCGCGAGGGTCGCCCTGCCGTTTTGCACGGCGCCAAGGTGGGAATGTGCTCGCTGCTGGCGGCGGAACTCTACGCCCGGCTCAGGCAGCTGGACCGCGCCCAGGCAGTGACCCGGCTTGCAGCTGCCGCGCAGCCGGAGCGCACCGCCGATATGCAGCGCATCCGGCAGGCCTTCGGCCCGATCGCCGAGAGCCTGTTCGTCGAGCAGGCCCCCTTCCTGGACATGACCGCCGCAGACTTCGACCGGCTCAAGCAGCGTATCCTCGAGCACTGGGATGAAGTCCAGGCCCTGGCGGCGGAGGTGCCCGCGCCGGAAAAACTGGCGGACCTGCTGGGCCGGGCAGGCGGCGCGACCCGTCCCGCCGGCCTGGGCCTGAGCGACGAGGAAGTGCAGCAGGCCCTGACCGAATCCCACTTTCTGCGCAACCGTTTCACAATCTGCAAGCTGGGGCGCATCGTCGGCTTGCCCGGTAGCTCATAGGAGGTGTGGCTGTGTCTGTCGAAGCTCCCTATCCTGAATTGGACGAGTACCTGGTCTGGATCGGCGAGGCCGGCTGGCGCATTTCGGAGATCGAGGCCAGTGAAGGCTCGGCCGGCAACATCTCGGTCTGCATCGGCTGGCCGGTGGAGATGCGCCGCAAGTTCCCGCTGGCCGAGTCCCTGGACCTGCCCCTGGCGGTCCCCGAGCTGGCCGGGATGACCCTGGTCATCACCGGCTCAGGCCGGCGACTGCGGGATGTCATCCAGGACCCGACCGCCAACCTGGGCTGCCTGGTGGTGGACAAGGGCGGCCAGACCGGCCAGCTCTACACTTCCCCCCGGCGCCTGTTTGCCAACCTGACCAGCGAGCTCAACTCGCACCTGGCCGTCCACCGCGACCAGATTGCCAGCTCGGGTAGCAACTTCCACGCCGTCGTCCACGCCCAGCCACGCCACCTGACCTACCTGAGCCACATCCCGAGCTACCAGGACCAGACCTATCTGAGCCAGCACCTGCTGCGCTGGCAGCCAGAGACGATCATCAACCTGCCGGAGGGCATCGGGTTCGTGCCTTTTAACGTGCCCGGCTCGCAAGCGCTTATGTCCGCCACCCTCGAGATGTTGCACCAGTACCGGGTGATTGTGTGGGCCAAGCATGGCGTGGTGGCCCGCTCCGACACCTCTGTCAAGCGCGCCTCCGACCGCATCGAGTACGCCGAGACAGCCGCCAGCTACGAGTACTTGGACCTGGTGGCGGGTCAGCCCGGCGAAGGCCTGAGCATGGACGAGATCCGCGCCATCTGCAAAGCGTTCAACATCCAGCAGAGCATCTGTTGAACCCTGGACGGGAGGCTGCCAACGGAGGATTTCAAACGCAAAGGATCCCAAAACAGAGTCCTTTATTGGTTTTGGATATTTCCGTCGCGTACCTGGTGGCCTGTGTGTTGAGTTCTATGGTTGAGGAGGAATGATCATGGGTTCCTTGCAAAGATACGCTGCCGAAGTCGACCGGTTCATTTCCGTGTGCGGCTGGCGCAAAGCCTGTACGTGACCTGCTGCGGCGGCAACCTGGCTTGGAAGCTGGAAGAGAACCTTCTGCGGATTACCCCGACCAAGATGAACAAGGGCCTCATTCGCGCCGCGGACCTGGTCTTAATTGACCTGCAGGGCAAGACGGTGGAAGGGACTCTCCGACCGACGAGACACCTATGGATCTCACCTTTTTCAAGATGCCCGCTGACAGCGCTTCGGTGGTCCATTGCCACCCGGCGGCGACCCGCGCCCTGGCCCTCGCCAAGGGTAAGAACTGGCTGATGCGCCCGCCCCCGAGGCCACCGTCGAGTGTCGGGCCGGTTCCGCCCGTGCCCTGCGCCGAGCCAATCATCGAGAAGCTGGCCAAGAACTTCGAGCCGTTCCTGCCCCCTCACAAAGGCTCTATTAGGGAGAACCATGGATTGGTGTCGATGACGCGGCACCCTGGAAACCTACATAAACGTCCAGATCCTGGAGATAACTGCCCAGACGCTTGTCCTGGCATTTCAGGCCGACCGGAACTTGAGCAACACCATGCGCCCGCATGACCTGTCCCTGATGGGCGCCCCGGGCGTCAATCCCTCGCTGGAGGCGCTCTACTTAAGGTAGGAAACCGCTGTGGAAACGCTCACCCGTCTGGAAGCTCAGTTGAACGACTTCTCCTCTGCTAAGCGGGCGCAGGCCCTGGAGGCGCTGATCGCCGCTGGTGAACCACCCGCCGCCGGTCAGCCAGCCGTCAACCTGCACTGCCATACGTTCTTCTCTTTCAATGCTTTTGGTTATTCTCCCAGCGGGCTCGCCTGGCTGGCCCGCCAGCGCGGCTTCCGGGCGCTGGGCATCGTCGACTTCGATGTGTTGGACGGGGTGGACGAGTTCCTGGGCGCTTGCGACCGCTTGCGGGTGCGCGGTTCGGCCGGCATGGAGACGCGCGTCTTCATTCCCGAGTTTGCCAGCCGCGAAATCAACTCCCCGGGTGAACCGGGGGTGTTCTACTACATGGGCCTGGGCTTCACCTCCGGCCAGGTCCCGGCTGCCGCGGCTCCCATCCTGGCTGGCATGCGCCGCCGGGCCGAAGAACGCAACCGCAACATGCTGGCCCGCATCAACGCGTTCCTCTCTCCGGTAACCGTGGATTACGAACGTGACGTGCTCCCGCTCACCCCGGCCGGCAACGCCACCGAGCGCCACATGCTGGCGGCTTACCTGCGGGCCGCCGCCAGGCGCTTCCCGGACCCGGTCCCCTTCTGGGCTGAAAAGCTCCAGTTGGCGCCCGAGCAGGTTGCCGCCCAGATCGGGGACGGCGTCAAGTTCGCGAACACGCTGCGGGCGAAGCTGATGAAACGCGGCGGGATCGGGTATGCGCAGCCGGGACCGGAGACGTTCCCGTCCGTGGATGAAGTCAACCGGCTGATCCTCGCCTGCGGCGCGCTGCCCTGCGCCACCTGGCTGGACGGCACTTCGGCCGGGGAGCAGGCCGTGGAGGAGCTGCTCAGCCTTTTGATCGGCAAAGGCGCCGTGGCCCTCAACCTCATCCCGGACCGCAACTGGAACATCTCCGACCCCCAGATGCGCCGCTTGAAAGTGCAGAAGCTGCACGCGGTCGTGGCCCTGGCCGGCAAACTCGACCTGCCCCTCAACGTCGGTACCGAGATGAACGCCCCCGGCCAGAAGCCCGTCGACGATTTCGAGGCCCCCGAGCTGGCTCCTGTGGGCCAGGCCTTCCTGGACGGCGCGGATTTCATTTACGGCCATACCATCCTGCAGCGGGCGCTGGGCCTTGGCTACCAGAGCGACTGGGCCAAAAAGCACCTGCCCTCGCGCCGGGAGCGTAACGACTTCTACATCAAGATGGGCCGCCGGGTACCGCCGGGCGTGGACGGTCTGGCAAAGCTTAAGCAGGCTGGCGTGGAGGCACAGCCCGCCGCGCTGCTGTCGATCGAGTGAGCAAGTAAATGAAGAACCCGTCGTATCCCGACGTGACCTTCGTGGTAAGAAAGGGATAAACCTTCCTGTCCCTTCGTGACCTGGGTGGTAGGAAACGATTGAAACTCTAACGAGGTAGGTATTCCTATGACCGACAAACTCGAGCTCTACCGCCGCGGCACCGGCCCGCTGCCTGCTTGCCAGAAACTTTGGCCGCTGTACGGCGCCGGGCTGGAAAACCTGGGCAAGGACGGCCGGCCCCTCGAAGTCCCCGCCCCGGCCTACGGTCCCGACGAGCTGCTCATCCGCCATGACGCCTGCGGGCTGTGCTTCTCCGACACCAAGGTGGTTGCCCAGGGCCAGAGCCACCCGCGCGTCTTCCGCGACATGCAGAAGGAGCCTGTGGTGCTGGGTCATGAGGTCTCGATGACCGTCGTCGGCGTGGGCCGGAACCTGCGCGAGCGTTATCAGGTCGGGGACCGGCTGACGCTGGAGACGGACATCGTGATCAAAGGCAGGACCCTAGCTTACGGGTACTGGTTCCAGGGTGGCCTCTCCCAGTACTCGGTGATCGGACCCGAGATCTACGCCAGCGACCTGGGGAACAACCTGATCAAGGTGCGTCTCGACAAAGGCTACGCCGAGACCGCCCTGACCGAGCCCTGGGCCTGCGTGGTGGCAGCCTACGCTCTGAAATACCGGACCGGTCTGAAGGACGGCGGCGTGACCTGGATCATCGGCGCGGGCAGGGAAGAGCCGTACACGATCAGCGCCGGCTTCGACCGCGCCGCGCATCCCGCCCGGCTACTGCTCACAAACGTCCCTGCCCGGTTCGCCACTTGGCTGAAGGAACGCGCCGCACGGTTGGGCGTCGAGGTGACCGAGGTGAACGGGATCGAGGCAACACCCATCGAATTCGTTGACGACATCGTACTGCTGGGCGCGAACGCCGAGCTGATCGAGAAGGCCAGCCCCCATCTGGGGCAGTTCGGCGTGATGGCCATCCTGGCCCAGGCGCCCCTGGAGCGCCCGGTCAACCTGGACGTGGGGCGCATCCACTACCACCGCTGGGTGTACGTGGGCACGACCAAGAGCGACGTGGCCGCCGCGTATGCTGACCTCCCCGTGCGCTCAAATCTAAAGCCCGGCGGCCGGGCCTGGTTCGTGGGCGCCGGCGGGCCAATGGGGCGCATGCACGTCCAGCGCGCCATCGAGTTTAACGATCCGCCTGCCGCCATCGTCTGCAGCGACGTGAGCGATATGCGCCTGAATGAGCTGCGCGAGGCCTTCGCCAACCAGGCCAGAGAGCGCGGCATCCAGTTCGTCTGCCTCAACCCGCTGAACAAGGCCGACTACGATGCCCAAATGGCCTCTTTCCAGCAGACCGGTTTCGATAACATCGTCGAACTGGCCCCCGTTCCGGCCGTCATCGCCGAGGCTGGCAGCCACCTGGCGCCCCAGGGAGTGATGAACATCTTCGCCGGCGTCGCCCGCGGGACGCTGGCGGCTCTGGACTTGAGCGGCGCGTATATGAGCGGCCAACGCATCATTGGTCACTCGGCCTCGTTGATGAGCGACTTCGAGCTGGTGCTGGCCAAGACCAACTCGGGCGAGCTGTCGCCCAATCGTTCGGTAGCCGCGATCGGGTCGTTGAGCGCCGCCCGCGATGGGTTGAAGGCCGTCAAGGAAGCTGCCCTGGCCGGGAAGGTGGTCATCTATCCCAATATCAAGGAACTGCCCCTCACCCCGCTGGCCGAGCTCAAGGAAAAGCTGCCGACCGTCCACGCCCGGCTCAACGCCCGCGGTGAGTGGACCAACGCAGCCGAAGAGGAGTTCTTGCGGCAGATGCTGCCGTAGAACGGTTTCCCATCCGATCCCTGTAACAGGGTCAACAAATCAAACCATTTCCAAAGGAGAGAAGCAGAAGTGGCCAAGCAAACCGGCAAGAAAGTCCGTGTGGCAATCGTGGGCGTGGGCAACTGCGCCTCCTCGCTGGTCCAGGGTGTGGAGTTCTACAAGAACGCCAAGAAAGGCGACACCGTCCCTGGCCTGATGCACGTCAACCTGGGGGGGTATCACATCCACGACATCGAGTTCTCCGCCGCCTTCGATGTGGTGGACACCAAAGTCGGCCTGGACCTGAGCCAGGCCATCTTCGCCTTCCCCAACAACACCATCAAGTTTTCCGACGTCCCCAAGCTGGGCGTGAAGGTCGAGCGCGGCATGACCCACGACGGGCTGGGCAAATACCTGAGCACGGTCGTCAAGAAGGCACCTGGCCCCACCGCCGACATCGTCAAGATCCTGAAAGAGACCAAGACCGACGTGGTGGTCAGCTACCTGCCAGTTGGCTCGGAGGAAGCCACCAAGTGGTATGTGGAGCAGGTGCTCGAGGCGGGCTGCGGATTTGTCAACTGCATCCCGGTTTTCATCGCCTCGCAGCCCTACTGGCAGCAGCGCTTTGCCGAGCGCGGCCTGCCGATCATCGGCGACGATATCAAGAGCCAGGTCGGCGCCACGATCACGCACCGTGTCCTGACCACCCTGTTCCGTGAGCGCGGCGTGCGCCTGGACCACACCTATCAGCTGAACTTCGGCGGTAACATGGACTTCTTCAACATGCTGGAGCGCGAGCGCCTGGAGTCGAAGAAGATCTCCAAGACCCAGGCGGTCACCTCCATGCTGGGCTTCGAGATGAATCCCAACGACATCCACGTCGGCCCGTCGGACTACGTGCCGTGGCTGACCGACCGCAAGTTCTGCTACATCAAGATGGAAGGCACCACCTTCGGCAATGTGCCCTTGAACCTGGAGTGCAAGCTAGAAGTGTGGGACAGCCCCAACTCGGCGGGGGTGGTCATCGACGCGGTGCGCTGCGCCAAGCTGGCGCTGGACCGCGGCATCTCCGGGGCGCTGCTGGCCCCCTCCTCGTATTTCATGAAGTCGCCGTCCGAGCAGTACACGGACGACATCGCCCGCCAAAAGACAGAGGACTTCATCGCCGGGAAGTAGATTCGGCTCGGGTACTATTCATTCCTCACCCCTGCCCCTTTGCCATCCGGAGAGGGGCAAGGGGTGAGGCAGAGTTCTGGATGGGACTCGTATGCTGGACAAAATCTTGCAAGACCGCATCGCCCTGGTGACCGGCGGGGCGCAGGGATTGGGGCAGGCCATCTGCGAGCGCCTGGCAGCCGAAGGCTGCCACGTCGTCGTCGCCGACCTGAACGAACCGAAAGCGGCCCAGACCGCCGAGGACATCCGTGCCAGCACCGGCCGAGGCGCCCTCGCCATCAAGGTGGACGTGACCGACGAAGCCCAGGTCGAGGCGATGGTCGCTCGCACCGTGCGGGAGTTCGGCCGCCTCGATATCCTGGTGTCCAACGCCGGCATTCTCGTCGCCGAGGAGATCACCGATTTCCCGGCGGAGAAGTGGCGCGCCGTGATCAACGTCAACCTGTTTGGCTACTTCCTATGCGCCAAGCACGCCGCCCGGGTCATGAAGGCGCAGAAGAGCGGTGTGATCCTGGAGATCAACTCCAAGTCTGGCAAGAAGGGCAGCTTTAAGAACTCGGCCTACGCGGCTTCCAAGTTCGGCGGTATCGGCCTGACCCAGAGCATCGCCCTCGAACTGGCCGAGTACGGCGTGCGTGTCAATGCCATCTGCCCCGGCAACCTGCTTGACTCGCCGCTGTGGACCGAAGGCCCGAATGCCCTGTTCAAGCAGTATGCCCGCAACCGGGGGATCAGCGAGGAGCAGGTCCGCCAGACCTACATTGACCAGGTGCCGATGAAACGCGGCTGCACCTACTCCGACGTCTGCAACGTGGTGGTCTTCCTGGCCTCCGACCAGTCCAGCTACATGACCGGTCAGGCGATCAACGTCACCGGCGGGCAGGAGATGCGGTGAGCGGCCTGCCCACCCCAAGACGCTAGTTCGCCGGCTACATCTTCAACCTGGACAGGACGGTCTTACCTGGGGGAAGCCCCGCCCCCATTGGCGGGCGAATCCCTGATGGCCCTGCGGAGGCACGGCTCCCGCACGATTTTCATTTCCAACAACCCGACCCACTCGCGCCGCGACCTTGCCGACAAGCTGACCCGCCTGGGCGTGCCGACTCCGGTCGAGGACATCCTGGCCTCCTCGCAGGTGCTGGTGGACTTCCTGCAGAGCCGCATGCCGGGCGCCCGCTTATTCGTCATCGGGGAGGAACCCCTGTGCGACGAGCTGCGCCGTGCCGGGTTCGAGCTGGCCGAGGATGCGCAGCATGTCGAGGCGGTGATCGCCAGCTTCGACCGCACCTTGGTTTACCGCAAGCTGCAGATCGCCTTCGATGCCATCCGGGCCGGGGCGCACTTCTTCGCCACCAACCCTGACCGTTACTGCCCCGTCCCCGGCGGCGGTGAGCCCGACTGCGCCGCCATCATTGCCGCCATCGAGGCTTGTACCAATACGCGGGTCGAAGCCGTGGTCGCCAAGCCGTCCCACCACATGAGCGAAGCTGCGCTGAACCTGATGAACCTCCCGGCCGCCGACTGCCTGATGACCGGCGACCGGTTGGAGACCGACGCGCAAATGGGCCAGCGGGCGGGTATGTCCACCGCGCTGATGCTGACCGGCGCAACCCTTCAATCGGCCCTGGCAGCCTCGTCCATCCAGCCAACGTACGTCTTGCACCAGCTGGGCGACCTGCTGCCCCAACCTCACCATTCCTGCTGAGATTAGCCGCCATGCCTGACCAGACCTTGCCGCCCTGCCGGATGACCTCCGATCCCGGCTCATTTGCGCAATGCCATCCTCGAGCGCAAGACGCAAATCATCCGCCAGGTCATCGCCGACGATGCCTGCCTCCAAGTGGCCTGCACCCAAGGACTGATCCAACGATGATGTTTGGATCAGGATAAGAAGACAGATCAAAATGCCAAGGAACAGCTTGTCCAGCAGGCAGCCGTTCAGACAACGCACGCGTGTTCGTGGACTGGCTCGGACCCGCCGGATTCGGCGTGCTTCAACCCGATCGCAACAGCGGGGAGGTTGGGATAGTCCACCATCCCGTCCTCGAAGGCGAGAGGGGCTTGGGCCAGGCAGTATTCTTCACCCTGAATAGAGGCGACGGTGATCGTCCCCGGGCAAACAAGGGACGGCGCAATTTGCCCAGCACAATTTTGCGCGCGATCAGTGCGCCCAAGGCGCTTGGAGAGCCAAGCATCTTGTAGAACGACAAGGGGACGGAATCCGGTTTGACTGCCCACGGGTCGAGCTGGTCAATAGGGACGCAGGCGGCCGCGTGCAGCAGCACGTCCCAGCCTGTGACATGGGCTCTTTCGATCCACCCCAGCGGATGCTGGGCGGACGAAAAGTCAGACTGAGCCGGATGGGCTAACAGGTTGATCTTGCCGCCGGTTGCGAGGTCGCGAGTGTGAACGTTGAGAGGATGATCCCCCAGAGCCAAACCCCATGGAAGAGGGAGCCTGGCAGAACTGCGAAGTCGCGCACAACCGCTTCCGAGCTCGCCCGCAGGCTGGTACCTGGTACGACCTTCTCTTCCACCGGTCAGCCGCCTGGATTGGCGTGGACCTTGACGACCGGCATATCAATCCCTGCCCGCCAGTTCGCGCTTCTCGTAACCCTTGATCTCGGCCATAAAGTCCATCCCCAGGGGAACGCCCTTGCGGGCGCAATGGGCATCCCAGACGGCGCTGAACGGCATGGATTTCAATTCTTCCTGCAAGGCTAGGCGGCTGGAGAAATCTCCTTCTCTCTCATACTCCTGGAGGCTCTCAACTGGTTCGAGCAGCGCCAGGAGCAACGCCCGCAGGGTACTGCGCGCCCCAATCGTCCAGGCTGCGATACGGTTGAGACTGGCATCAAAATAATCCAGGCCGATGTGAATGCGTTCCAACGCCTGGCTGCGGACGGCTTCGCGGGCGATGGCTTGCAGGTCATCGGTGAAGGTCACTACATGGTCGCTGTCCCAGCGGACTCCCCGGCTGACATGCAGCAGAAGCCCCTCCAGGTAGAGCATCAGGGAGGGGATCTTATCGGCAATGCTCTCGGTAGGGTGGAAATGTCCGCTGTCGAGGGTCAACAGGATCTTCCGGCTGACGGCATAGGCCAGGTAGAACTCCATCGAACCGGTCGCGTAACTCTCCAAGCCCAGGCCGAAGAGTTTGGGTTCGACCGCGTCCAGGTTGAGGCGCGGGTCGATCTTTTCGGCCAGGATAGCATCGAGGGATTCGAGCAGCAACCGACGTGGCGTCCGGCGGTCGGCAGGGGTGTCCTTAAAGCCATCCGGGATCCAGATGTTCGTCACGGCCGGAGTGCCAAGCTGCTGCCCAAAAAAGGCACCAATCCTGCGGCAGGCAATGCAATGTTCCACCCAGAAACGGCGGATGGCCGGATCCCGGTGGGAAAGGGTGAAACCGTCCGCCGCAAAGGGATGGGAGAAGCAGGTCGGGTTGAAATCCAAGCCGTGGTCTTTCGCCTTTGCCCAGTCCACCCAAGCCGAGAAGTGAGCCGGCTCGATCTGGTTCCGTTCGACCTTTTTGTCCGTCTCCAGATATATGGCATGCAGGTTCAGGCGGTGTCTACCGGGCAGCAGCCGGTAGGCCAGGTCCAGGTCGCGGCGCAGTTCGTCGGCGTTGCGAGCCTTGCCCGGGTAGTTGCCGGTGACGGCGATTCCGCCGGTCAGTTCACTGGCACGGTTTTCGAAACCGCCCACGTCATCCCCCTGCCAGCAGTGCAGGCTGATGGGGATCGACTCAAGCCTGGCCAGGGCGGCATCCGTATCCACGCCCAGGGCGGCATAGCGTTCTTGGGCTATCGCATAGGCAGATTCAATTCGGGACTCTGATGTTTGGTTCATGAAAGATATCCTTTAGAGAATATCCTATTTGACACTAACTACTTTACAAATCACCCGGATCTCGTCAATGGTTACCCCCTCGCCGCAGGCAAGGTGTATTTCTGCCACGCCGATCGTCATGACCAGCCCTCACTGATTGTACTGGTTGTCATCTTAGACCTGGTGCTCCAGCCCGCTGTGCAGCAAGCAACTAGGCCTGTGGTACAGGGGAACGATAGCCAAAGGCACTATTTGGCCTGACGTGCTCGTCCACCTCTCTCCAACATGCGATCAGAGTTTTCGCTTCTTCCAGGACAAAAAGATCTCGCGATCAAGCAGTACGTCACGCATTTTGCTGTTGAATGGCTCGATGTCGCCGTTCTCTCAGGGACTGCCCGGTTGCCCGGTTCGATGAACCGGGTTTCACACCCAATCCGTTGAGCCACTGACGCAACAGATTGGCACTGAACTCGGGATCGCTATCAGAACGGAGGCGGCCTTCAGACAGTCTGCCGTCGTCTGCACCCAGAGGCAAGCCTCTTTTTCTCTGCGCATCGCCATAATAACCCCGAACGAGAACAAAGATGCTCATATGGGTGCCAATACCAGCGAGAAGTCGGAACCAAGGGCGGCCCGAGTACCCAAGAGCCCCGGACGAAAAAGATGACTGGCCACACCTACTTTGCACCAGCGCAATCTGATCAAGAAAGCATTGCAATGGCAGAGGTTGGGGCGCTCCCGGACGATCGCTCGGTGGTCCGCTTGCAGGGCCGCAAGCCATCGAAGTGGCGGAGGACTGGGAACTCGAGCGTCGCTACTTTCCTGGCCCCGAGCGCGGCAGGATGGGCATCCAGGAGTCGATGCGAGGGCGGACGCATCCTGAGCAAGTGCTAGTCGCGGAGCCCATGTCCCTGCGCCTGGCTCCTATCCGAGGATGCCCGTCTCAAGAACATTTTGCTCATGTTGAGGCACTGGCCCGAATTACACCGATGACAGTGACGCAAACAACCGAAATGCCACGGTACCCGATCTGGTCGGCTGTGCCGGATCCTATGCCAAACGCGTTCAGGAGGAGAGATCTCAGGCGCGAATAATAGTTCATATTATGGGCAGGAATTGTCTTGACGGGTGGCAATCATGCCGCGAAGGCCATGAGTCCCGCGGATGCCAACCCCTCCCATCCCTTGACCGGATCGCGCGCCCGGGTATGTGCCCGGTTATGGCTGGATCTCGGGGTGGATGATGTTTCCGATACTTCTTTTTGTCGAACCGATTAGCGGTTGACAAGAATCAATAAGAGGCGTAGCCTGATTGTTGTAGTTTCCACAACCAAAACATCACCAAACCACAATCGGCGTTGGCGTTGAAAACATACGAGCGTCGCCAGTCTCTCTTGGAAATTCTGGGCTCGCAACCAGGTTTGCGCGTGCCAGAATTGAGCCTCACCCTGAGGGTTTCCCAGGGGACCGTTCGCAATGATCTAGATGCACTCGAGGCGGAAGGACGGTTGATTCGGGTGCATGGCGGGGCAGTTCTTAATGAGCAGATCCAGTTCCGAAGCAGAGATTTTTCAAGCCGTTTTCAACAAAATGTCGCCGCCAAGAGGGCGATTGGCCGAAGAGCCGCAGAATTGGTTAATGACGGGGATTCTATCCTTTTGGATGCCAGCAGCACAGTCTATTACTTCGCCCAGGCGATCCAGGACCGGAGACGGTTGCGGGTAATTACGAATGGGATCGATGTCGCCCGCTTGCTTGCTCAAGACCCAACGAATTCTGTCATCCTGTTGGGGGGCGTCTTGATCCCGGAAGGATCCTCAGTTACGGGACTGCTGAGTGAGCAGATCATTGAGGAATTACACATCCAGAAAGCCTTCGTCTCTTGCAGTGGTCTAAGTATTCCGCGCGGCTTGACCGAAGTTCATTTGGATGAGGCACAGCTCAAACGCAAAGCGATCGAATCGGCGCATCAGGTCATCGCCCTGGTTGACTCGACCAAGATCGGGAATGAGGACCTGACCTCGTTTGCACGATTGGAACAGATCAAGCAACTATTCACCGACGCCGGTTTGGGCCAGGATTGGATCTCCCGTCTCCGTACCGCGGGTGTGCAGCTAACCTTATGCGAAGACATGGTACTTTCTACGAAATTGCTTGAGAGCCCATTGAGATGAGCGAATACCTTCTTCAATTGGCGAACATTTCAAAGCGCTTCGGAGGGGTAGAGGTGCTGCATCAGGTGTCATTTGCACTGCGTCCCGGCGAGGTGCATGCACTGTTGGGCGAGAACGGCGCGGGGAAATCTACCCTGATCAAGGTGATCACCGGCGTCCACCAACCCGATGGTGGAGAAATCTATCTGAATGACAAACGCGTTCATTTCAACGACCCGCTCCAATCGCGCCAGGCAGGAATCGCGGCAATTTACCAGGAGCTCAGCCTTTGTCTGGATCTGAATGTTGCGGAAAACATATTCCTCGGGCGACAACCGACCGCTGTCGGAGGTCGTATTGATTGGCGCAAGCTTTACAGCGAGGCGGATCGCCTGCTCACATCGCTGGGGGTGCATCTCGACTTGAGGACAAGAGTGCGCAACCTGAGCATCGCCCAAATGCAAAGCGTTGAAATTGCACGCGCCTTTTCCTTGAATGCGCGCATTCTAATTATGGATGAACCCACTTCATCCCTTACACTCAACGAAGTTGCGGAATTATTCGGATTGGTGCGCCGTCTCCGCGACGAGGGGTCAGCGATAATTTTCATTTCTCACCGCCTTGAAGAGCTGTTCGAAGTGGCCGACCGCGTCACCGTCTTGAGGGATGGTTCCTGCGTCGACACCCGCCTGGTTAAGGATGTGAACCGCGACGAGTTAGTCCGTCTAATGGTAGGTCGCAGCATTTCCAACTTTTTCCCCAAGCAGGAAGTCCAACCCGGAGAAATTGCACTCAAGGTGGAGAATCTGACCCATACCGGTATATTTGAAGATATCAGCTTTGAATTGCGCAAGGGAGAAATATTGGGCATGGCGGGGCTGGTCGGCGCGGGACGCACGGACGTGGCGCGCGCGATTTTCGGCGTGGTACCGCCAACCAGTGGCACGATCCAGGTTGAGGGTCGCCAGGTGGAGATTGCATCGCCTCAGCAGGCCATCAGCCTCGGGCTGGCGTACGTCCCGGAAGATCGCCTGATCCATGGCTTGATCCCGGCCATGAATATCACCTCCAATATCAGCCTTCCGATTCTAGAGGAATATGCGCGTCGGGGCTGGCTGCAAGCAAAAGCCGAGCGCTCGGCTGCCTTCACTGCTGCTCGGCAAATGGAGGTGCGTGCGAACACGATTTGGCAGATCGCCCGGACCCTTTCGGGCGGAAACCAACAGAAGGTGGTATTGGCAAAATGGCTTTCCACCAAGCCGCGCATTCTCATCCTCGACGAACCAACGCGCGGCATCGATGTCGGCACGAAAGCCGCGGTGCACGCCTTGATGAGTAAGTTGGCCGCAGAAGGGATAGCCATCTTGATGATTTCATCCGAACTGCCCGAAGTGCTGGGGATGAGTGATCGCATTCTTGTGATGCATGAAGGTCAGATGACCGGGCACTTTACTCGTGCCGAAGCCACCCAAGAGAAAATCATCTTTGCCGCCACGCAGGACGTGACAACAGGAACGGTGCTGTGACTGTAGAGAATCCCCCTGTTGCCCGTTCGAATCTGCTCTGGACGCTGACCCGTTGGCGCGAGGCCGGGATCATCATTTTTATACTGATCCTTGCCACTGTGGTAAGCCTGCGTGCCTCTGATTTCTTGACCCTCGGGAATTTTAGAGACATCCTGCTGGATATCTCCATCCTGACAATCGTGGCGCTAGCGCAAACGATGGTCATTCTCACCCATGGCATTGACCTGTCGGTTGGCTCAGGCATCGGACTGGTCGCCATGATGGTGGCCTATACGATCAAGGCCAATCCGAACATTCCCCTGGTAGTGGTCGTGTTGCTCGGCATGGCGCTCGGCGCCGTGCTGGGGATTTTCAACGGTCTGATTATCACCCTTGGAAAAGTACCTCCCATCATCGCAACCCTCGGCACAATGAGTATCTATCGAGGGATGGTCTTCTTATATAGCGAGGGATACTGGATTCCCCCCTACCAATTACCGAATAGCTTCAAATTGCTGGCCAAAGGGACGCCGCTGGGCATTCCCAACATAATCATTATTGCAGTCATCGTCGCTATCCTGGTTTACTATTTCTTGAACTATACCCGCACCGGGCGCGACATTTACGCCGTTGGCAGTAACCCGGTTGCCGCCCAATACACGGGGATACGCACCGAACGGATCATCTTCCTGGTCTATGTGCTCAGTGGAATTGCTGTTGGACTGGCCGGCGTGCTCTGGGCGTCCCGATTTGAATCCTCTCAAACCAACACGGCCCTTGGCTTCGAGCTTCAAACGATAGCCGCTTCTATCGTGGGAGGTGTGAGCATCAGCGGTGGCGTCGGAACCGTGCCAGGGGCGCTCTTGGGAGCACTCCTGCTGGGAATGATTAACAACGCGGTCACCCTGGTACGAATTTCTCCATTCTGGGAGCAAGCCGCTCAGGGGTTGCTCATCCTGATGGCGGTTGTATCGGATAACCTGATCATGCGCGGGATGCAGAGGAATAGACCCAAGTGAAAGAGTCGTCAGTCCAATCTGCTGTCGGACCTCAGTCGGTCAATCTAATTAGCGCAACCGCGCCTCGGAAATCTTTCCTGGCTCGTTTCCAGCGCTGGGAATGGATGTTGGTAGCGCTGATCGTGGTTGGGATTGTGATCAACAGTCGACTGACCCCTTATTTCCTGAATGCCCAAAACCTGTCGCGCACTTCGGCGGACTTCATGGAGCTGGGCTTGATGATGCTGCCGATGGTATTCATTATCATCACCGGTAATATCGACCTTTCGGTGGCGTCCAATCTTGGGATGTGCGCCTCGTTCATGGCCGTGTTATGGAACCTGCATGTAGACATCTGGATCGCAGCTCCCCTGGCCCTGGCGCTGGGCACGCTTGGCGGCTTGCTCAACGGTTTTCTCGTCGCACGGGTGAAACTACCCGCGCTGGTGGCAACCCTCGGGACATATGCTTTTTTTCGAGGTGTGGCGTATGTTTTGCTGGGTGACCAGGCTGGCCGCGGCTACCCGCCCGCGTTTACCTACCTTGGACAGGGAAAACTTCCCGGCACCCTCATCCCATTTTCCGTGTTCCTATTCGTTGTCCTGGCGGTGATATTTGGCCTGGTATTGCACCGAACCACATTCGGGCGATATCTATTTGCGATCGGGAACAACGAGAACGCTTGTATCTATGCGGGCGTGCCAGTGGTGCGCGTCAAATTGATCATCTTTACCATATCGGGATTCATGTCTGCCCTGGCAGGTATGGTTTTGGCGGCTCGCTTTGGCAGTACTCGCCCGGATATCGGAACTGGGATGGAGCTTTCAGTGATCACGGCGGCCGTACTCGGCGGTGTGGACATCCTGGGCGGCAGTGGAACAATGCCGGGTGCAGTCCTGGCGCTGGTGTTGATTGGCCTAGTGCGCTTCGGCATGGGGCTCAAGAACATTGAAGACCAGGTACAGAGTATTGCCATCGGCTCGTTGCTCATCTTATCGATCTTGCTCGCATCGGCGGCTCGTACAATTTCCGCAGGTGGGATAAAGCCGAGTAGGCAAACGATTATCCTTGCGATCGTTTTTGTCGTTATTTTTGCCGCCTTTTTCTTTTTCTTTTACTGGTCGCGCGCGCCTGTGCTTGCGGCTTTGTAACCAGGCGCGATCATCCCTGGCAAGTTACAACAGGTGCGTACCTGTTGGCTTGAAAAGTTCCTTGAAGGAGGAAGCATGAAGCGCAACTCGTCTTTCGTTATCTTGGCGACAGCCGTAATGCTGGGCATGGTGTTGAGTGCCTGCGCCCCGGCTGCCACACCCACCGCGGCCCCAGCAGCGACTCAGGCGCCTGCCAAGGCCGCCATGACCTATGTACTGGTGCCTAAAAACCTGGGCAACCCCTACTTCGACGCCGCCAATAAGGGTGCGCAATTGGCTGCCGGGGAACTGGGCGTGACTGTTCTCTACCAGGGTTCAACGACCGCTGATGCCACGGCGCAGATCACCCTGCTTGACTCTCTCATCGCCCAGAAGGTCAGCGGCCTGGCGATTTCGGCGAACGATGCGGATGCCCTGGTCCCGAGCGGCAAGGCCGCGATAGCTGCCGGTATTCCGGTTGTGACCTGGGACTCGAATATTTCCACGGGCGGTACACAGGTCTTCGTCAACCAGGCTACTACGCAGGGAATTGGCGATGTGAACGTCAAGATGGCCCTTGACCTGACCGGCCCCAGTGGAGGCGAAATCGCCATCCTCAGCGCCACGGCCCAGGCCCCGAACCAGAATGCCTGGATCGCGGTCATGAAGACCGACCTGGCGTCGTCTACTTACTCCATGCTCAAACTCGACACCATCGTCTATGGAAATGACGACGACACCACCAGCTACAACCAGGCCCTGGCTCTGATGAAGACATATCCTAGCCTGAAGGTCATCGTCGCACCCACCTCCGTTGGCATCGCGGCGGCTGGCCGAGCGGTCAAGGATCAAAACATGATCAGCAAGGTGTTCGTCACCGGCCTGGGCACCCCCAACTCGCTGCGCGACTATGTCAAGGGCGGCATCATCCCCGAATTCGCACTTTGGGATGTGCCGAACCTCGGCTATCTGACCATCTACACGCTCAATGCGATCGCCACGGGTCAGATTAAGGGCCAGCCTGGCGATACCTTCACGGCCGGCAAGCTCGGCAGTTATACGGTTCAGTCGGATGGTACGGTGCTGCTTGGCCCTCCGACGATCTTCAACAAGGACAACATCGATAACTACAACTACTAAACCTCCGGCCTTCCAGATCTAAGCATGTTTGGGCTGTCACTTCGGCGGTCGGATGGGTTTTCCTGACCGCCGAAGTGATAGATCGATCTATCATATGGAATAGTTGCCATGAAGCGGATCGGCTTCTTGCTGAAAGTCAAGAAAGAAAAACTGGAAGATTACAAAAAACACCACCAGAACGTCTGGCCTGAAATGTTGGAAGCTTTACGCCAGGCTGGCTGGCATAACTATTCAATATTCGTCCGTGAAGATGGATTGCTTTTTGGCTATTTTGAAACCGAGCACAGCCTCCAGGCGGCCCAGGCAAAAATGGCTGCCCAAGAAGTCAATACGCGCTGGCAGACATTCATGGCCCCTTATTTTGACTCGCCGGATAACGCCCGCCCGGATGAGATGTTCTTGGAGCTCAATGAGATCTTCCATCTGGATTGATTCCAGAATAGGCTGAGCCATATGGGGAGTACGCACAACTACCTGGCGATTGACCTGGGCGCTGAAAGCGGCCGAGTGATCCTCGGAACTCTGGTGGAAGACCATCTGTCGCTGATGGAAGCTCATCGTTTTGCGAATATTCCCGTGCGCCTTCCCGACGGGCTTCACTGGGACGTCCTACGCCTGTGGTCGGAGATCAAGTCCGGCATATCCGCCGCGGTGTCGAAATATGGTAAGCCATTGGACGCAATCGGGTTGGACACCTGGGGAGTTGACTTTGCCCTGCTGGATCGGGAGGGTGCTCTGCTCGCCAATCCATTTCACTATCGTGACAGCCGAACCGACGGCATGTATGCGGAAGCGTTTCGGCGCATGACACGTGAAACCATCTTCGAAAACACCGGCATTCAGTTCATGCAATTCAACACTCTATACCAGCTGCTGGCGATGGTCGTGGAAAAATCGCCGCTGCTTGAAGTAGCCCAAACGCTATTAACCATTCCGGACCTCTATAACTATTGGTTAACCGGGAAGATTACCTGCGAGTTCACCACCGCAACTACCACGCAATGCTTCGACCCGCATAGGCGCGATTGGGCCCACCTTGTACTCAGAGCGTTAGGCATCCCGGAACATCTCTTCCAGCCCGTGATCGAACCAGGTACGGTGATCGACGGCCTGGATCTCGATGTCGCGAATGAGCTCGGAGCCTCACGGATTCCGGTGGTTGCTCCTGCTTGCCATGACACCGGTTCGGCCGTTGTGGCCATTCCGGCAGAGGGAAGAAACTTTGCCTGGATCAGCTCCGGCACGTGGTCGATCCTAGGTGTCGAGGTCGACCAACCAGTGGTCACTGAGCAGACCCTCAAGGACAACTTCACCAACGAGGGCGGTGTCTTTGGAAAGTGGCGATTGTCCAAGAACGTTATGGGGTTGTGGCTCCTGCAGGAATGCCGCCGCGCGTGGGTGCGCCAGGGTGAGGAACTTTCTTATGACGAGATTACCCGCATGGCTTCGGAGGCCAGACCCTTCCAGTCAATTATCGATCCGGACTTCGGTGGATTCCTGCATCCAGACGACATGCCGGATCAGATCCGACAGTATTGCATCAGTACCGGCCAACCCGTTCCTCAAGACAAAGGCGAACTCATCCGTTCCGCGCTGGAAAGCATCGCCCTTAAGTACCGTTGGGTGCTGGAACGATTGGATGAGATCACCGGCACGCGCTTTGAGCTATTACATATTATCGGCGGAGGAACCCAGAATCGCCTGTTGAATCAATTCACCGCGGATGCCACCCAGTGCAATTGTCTCGCCGGACCGGTGGAAGCGACTGCCCTGGGCAATGTGTTAATGCAGGGGATTGCGCTGGGGCACATCGAGTCTTTAGAACGCGCCCGGAATCTGGTACGCACATCTTTCCCACCTTCAGTTTACCTACCAGGCAAATCGAAGGAATGGGATCAAGCCTATGTGCGGCTGCTGGAAGTGATCAGCAGATGACCGAGGCCTCGCATTCTGAGTTCGATTGGCCTGTGATATGGAGACAGAAGATGGTCAGCGCCCTAAAGATAGAATCAATGTGATGGGAATGATCTTGAATCAGGAGAGAATCAAGTGAAACTACTGGAAAACTACTCTGCTCAGGTCGAAAAACTTGTAGCGGTTTGTGGCAAACTGGCATCCGACCTTTATGTGACCAGCTGCGGGGGTAATTTGGCCTGGAAATTGGAAGAGAACTTGCTGCTGATTACGCCCACGAAAATGAACAAGGGGGACATCCTTCCGGAGGATTTGGTTTTCATCGACCTGGAGGGGAAGGTGGTCGAGGGGAGGCGCCGGCCTACGGGGGAAACACCCATGTATCTCAAGTTCTTCCACATGCGGAAAGACATCGTATCGATTATTCATTGTCATCCCCCCGCCGTTTGTGCGTTTGCAGTTTCCAAGGGGAAGAATTGGTTAATGCGGCCCTTATATCCGGAAACAACCACAGAGGTCGGTCCGGTGCCAGTTGTGCCTTATGCGGAACCATTGACCGAAAAACTGGCGCGCAACTTTGAACCATTCTTGCCCAAGTATGATAGTTTCTTGATGCAGAACCACGGTCTGGTGACGATGACCCGGGAAGGGATAAGAGAAACACTGCGGAACGTCGAATTACTGGAAATGAGCGCCCGCTCAATACTGCTGGCGATGCAGGCCGGAACGATCAACGAGCTTGACCGCGAGGCAGTCCGGGACCTCAGCAATACCATGCGAACGCGTGATTTGCCTTTGTTCGGCGCGCCTGGGGTGAACAAGTCATTGGAAGATCTGTACTTCTAGCCAAGAATGAGCGGTTGTGTCAGATCCTATGAACGACCAACCAGGTTGCGAGAGCGGGCCGCTGCGCATATGCTTCCTCAAACATTGGCCAAGGAGAAAACCATGGCGTACTCTGGCCGAGTACGCCAGGACTTGGCTTGAGCGACCCGCAGGACAGACTATGGCGCAGAGCATATTCTGTACCTGCCCGTTGAGCTGGACGACAGAGATTCGAACCCAGGCATGCAGTCTGGGGTGGTCTAGCAGCTGGTCTAGAAAGGTCTTGAGCAGCTGAGCGGCCCGGCCATAACCTGCCCCGGCGGGCCAGGCCGGGGGGCCATTGCCTGCGCGGCGATCCACGGGCTGATGGAAGCGGCCGTGAACATCACGCAGCAGCCACCGTGTCAGCCGGATCCAGCCAGAACACGTGAGCAGGTCCAGCGAGCGCCGCTTGTTGCGCCGCACAGGGGCTGGGCCGGCACGACGACCCAAGACAGGATCTCGCTCCTGAAGTCCGTCCGGCCTGTTCAACAGCCTTGTCAACGGCGTCCTCGAGTTCATCCGAGCACATGTCCCCCTGAATTGTGCTGATCCTTACCTTGACTTCTACGGTCGCCATGCAGGCTCACCCTCCTTGCCCTTTCCGGTTATGCCCTCTGGGTGAGCTTACATCCTTCCCTGCTCCTGAGCTATTCCCTGGCGCATCCAGAACCCAAACACCCCCCTTGACCTACTCGAGAAATCGGTTACAATGGCTATGTAAACGATATCAAGCCGCACCTCCCTTCTCCGCGTTTCTCCGCAATCTGACTTGAGGAATCGTGGACGTTCGTCGACCCACGATGAAGGATGTCGCCAGGCAGGCTGGCCTTTCGACGGCCACCGTATCTCGGGTGTTGAACGGTCATCCCAATGTGACCCCTGAGGTGCGAACCAGGGTCCTGGCGGTCATCGAAGACCTCAAGTACCGCCCGAGCCGCTTGGCCCGCGGCTTGCGCACCAAGATCACCCCGGTTATCGGCCTGATCATTTCCGACATTCAGAACTTCTTCTTCACCTCCGTGACGCGCGGTGTTGAAGATATTGCCTCGCGAAACGGCTATTCCCTGATCCTATGCAACACCGATGAGGACATCAATCGAGAGCGGGCATACCTCGAGGTCATGCACAGTGAGAACGTGGCAGGGATTATCCTCGCCTCAGCCTGCGAGACCGGCCATGATCCCAATCTGTACGGCGGTCAGATCCCGATCGTGGCGCTGGATCGGCTGATCACGGACGTTCCACTGGACCATGTGATGGGGGACAACGTCGGTGGCGCCAGGACGGCGGTGAAACACTTACTCTCCCTCGGTCATCAACGCATCGGACTGATCACCAGCCATCAGCGCCTTACGACCGGACGCGAACGGCAAGAGGGGTATGAACAAGCTCTGGCGGAATCTGGCCTGCCGCTCGATCCGGCCTTGATACGGCGAGCGGATTTCCGGCGTGTGGATGATAGCCGCCAGCAGGCGCTGGACTTGCTCGGCCTGCCCCATCCTCCAACTGCATTGTTCACCGCCAACACCCTGGTCACTCTGGGAACCCTGACTGCCATTCGAGAACGGGGGCTCTGCATTCCTCAAGACATCGCACTTGTCGCATTCGACGACATCCCTTGGGGCTCACTGCTCAACCCACCGCTCACTGCAGTCCGTCAGCCCACCTATGAACTGGGGACGACAGCGGCCGAGATGCTCCTGGCAAGAATTGCCGACCCACTTCGTCCTCCGACTTCCATTCGGCTGAAACTTCAGTTGCTGGTGCGCGAATCCTGCGGTGCTCGGGCGCGGCTGGCACCGGTTGGCGAGGCAGTTGCAGACGCGCCGGACGTGGCCCGAGTCGTTTCCGAAAGGAGGTGACCCTCTGACCCGATGACCGAGGCTTCGCTTTGACTCACGCAGCTTGTCTGTATGTGCCGATCCTTTTCACCACTTGGCAAAGGAGGTAGGAGAATGAAAAGGCACCTCGAGATCGTCGTTGGGGTACTGGTCGTGCTGAGCACGGTGATCACCGCGTGCGCAGCCCCGGCAACACCGCAGGTCGTGCAAGTCACCCAGATCGTAACGGCTCCTCCTCAGACGGTCGTGGTGACCGCGCCGCCGCCCACAGCGGTTCCGGCAGTCTCTTACAAGGGGATAACCATCAATGTCATCACCTTCACGGGCCCGCAGATCGCCGAGCCCCTTCAGCGGCGCGCTCCCGACTTTGAGCGCATCACGGGCGCTAAGATCAATGTCATCACCGTGCCCTTCAGCGACCTCTACGAGAAGGTCCTGACTGACGCTTCGACTGGGACGAACAGCTACGATGCCTACGTGTTTGACCCGCAGTGGTTGGCTGACTTCGCCACCCCCGGGTACTTGTTAGACCTCTCAGACCGCGTCAAGGCCGACACGGCTTTGGACTGGAACGGCATCGCGCCGTTCTTCCGCAACTTCAGCGCTACCTACAACGGCCACGTTTACACCATCCCGCTGGACGGCGACTTTGAGATGGTTTACTACCGCAAGGATATCTTCGACAAGAACGGAGACAAGCCGCCGGAGACATGGGATGACTACATCGCCCTTGCGCAGAAGTACCAAGGCAAGGATATCAGTGGCGACGGCAAGCCCGATTACGGCTCCTGCATTTCCATGAAGCGCGGCGCTCAGGGATTCCAGATGTTCCCGTCGATCGCCGCTCCTTTCTTCCAGAGCAAAGGCACCGGGCAGGGCGCATTTTTCGACACATCCAACATGCAGCCGCTGTTTGGACCCAACGAGGGCATGGCCAAGGCCCTGGACATCTACAAGACCCTGTCCAAGCTCGGTCCACCCAACCAGCTGAATATGGACGTGGGGGACACCCGGACCGCATTCATCAGCGGCCATTGCGCCCTCTCGCTTGATTGGGGCGATATCGGACCGTTGTCGGTCGACCCGTCGCAATCGACCGTCATCAACGAGGTCGGATCGGTCATCGATCCCGGCAGCAAGCAGGTCCTCGACTGGTCCACTGGAAAGCTCGTCGCTTGCGACGCGACCACTTGCCCTAATGCTGTCAACGGCGTGAACCATGCGCCCTACGCGGCCTTTGGCGGATGGTCGTTCGCGATCAACGCCAAGAGCAAGGTCGCCGATGCCGCCTTCGCCTTCGGCTCCTATATGAGCCAGCCTGCCCAGTCGAGCGTGGACGTGACGATTGGGCGCACGGGCTTCAACCCGTACCGCCTCGCGCACTTCCAGAACCTCGGCCCGTGGCTGCATTCCGGCATGAACCAGGCGATGGCTCAGGACTACCTGGGTGCCATCCAGGCCAGCCTGAATAGCCCCAACATGGTGCTCGACCTGCGCATCCCCCAGACCCAGTACTACCAGCAGGTGGTCCTGGACACGGCGCTGGCGCAATTCCTGGCCGGCGAACTGGATGCGAACGCAACCATGAAGCAGATCGCAGACGCTTGGAACAAGAAGACGGATGAGCTCGGGCGGGCCACGCAACTCGCGGCCTACAAGGGCTCCCTCGGTATCACCACCAAGTAACCATGTCTGTTGGAGACCAAACTCAAGGTTCGGCCCAAGTTGGGCCGAACCTTGAGGTCCCTGCAAGCGGGCCTGGCCTTTGGGAACGCCTGGTTGACAGGCTGGACAGGGCGGCGGGATCCGCCTTCATCCTGCCGGCTGTCCTTGTGATCCTGTGCCTGTCAATCTTCCCCCTGGTGATCTCACTGTACATCTCCCTCGTCCGGTTGCAGTTTGTCTCGAGCGGCATCCAGCTCACCTTTGTCGGCCTTGACAATTACGCCAAGTTGCTGGTGGGGATTGACCACGTTCATTTCCTCGGCCAAGCGGCCCCGCCTTCGGCCATCAGCTGGATCGTGGTTGGCCTGGTGGTCGGCACCGCAGTCGTCTTGTTCGCTCGCTACTTGCGCGGGGGGCGGCTGTCCCCCGGCGGCCTGGTCGGGCGCATCATCGTGACCGTGGGTCTCTGCACCCTCGCTTGGCTCGCTGTGACCACTCTGGCCCCTGGTGGCCGGCCTGGCACGCTGATGGTGACGCTCGTATATGTCTTCGTGGACATCACGTTCCAGTACATCCTGGGACTGGGCTTGGCAATGTTGTGCGTGCAGCACCTGCCGGGACAAAGGTTTTTTCGGGTCGTTTTCCTGCTTCCGATGATGATCACCCCCGTCGGGGTTGCGTACCTCTTTCGCATGCTCGCCGACACCAGCATTGGGCCGTTGTATCCGATCTGGAGCGCCCTCGGCCTGTCCAACACCTCTTGGGTGGAAAACGCTTGGGGAGCGCGCGCCGCGGTCATGATCGGCGACATTTGGGAGTGGACGCCGTTCATTTTCATCGTGCTGTTAGCTGCGCTCGAGAGCCAATCGATCGAACCCCTGGAGGCGGCGGTGGTGGACGGCGCCAACCGATGGCAAATCTTCTGGGAGATCACTCTGCCGGACATCCTACCCGTCAGCACCACGGTCGTCCTGATCCGCATGATCGAAGCCTTCAAGATCATCGACTTGCCAAACGTGCTCACCAACGGGGGTCCAGGCACCGCCACGGAATCACTGACCCTGCACGCCTACACTATCTGGCGTGCCCTGGACATCGGAGGCTCGGCGGCGGTGGCGTATATTCTTCTTCTCACGAGCACCTTCTGTTGCCTTGCCTTTGCCAACCTGGTGCGCCGGCGATTCGTGGAAGGGTGAGTCCGCACATGTTCAAGCGTCGCGGTGGGTCGGTTTCCTCCTTGTCCGGGGGTTGCGCGATATTCTCCCTATTGGCCCTTGTGATCTGGGCTCTTGCGATTCTGTTTCCGTTGTACTGGCTGATCGTGACCTCGTTCAAGACACCCATTGAGGTTGGCAACGGCCCCTTCTACGTGCCCTTTGTGGATTTCAAGCCTACGCTCGATGCCTGGCATTACATTTTGCTCGGGGACCTACAGCGCGATACCTTCCGTCCTTATTTGAACACCATTATCGTGTCGATCTCAAGCACGGTCCTGGCGCTGGCATTCGGTTCGACCGCCGCCTACGCCCTGACCCGCTTCACCTTCCGGCCCAAGCTGGGGGCGGTGGGTCTCTTCATCGGCTGTCTTGTCTTGGCTATCGTAGCCATTTATCTTGGGGTGCCCTGGCTTCTCGCCGTAGCAGCGGGAACGGCTTTGTTCCTTATCTTGCTTCAAACCATTGCTCGCCGCTTCACGCGCTCGCTGGGGAACAACGATATCGCCTTCTGGATGATCTCCCAGCGCATTCTCCCACCGGTCGCTGTGGTCATCCCGATCTATATCCTCTTCCAGCGTCTGGGGATGCTGGACACACGGCCCGCCCTGATCATCACCTATGTCGCCGCAAACCTGCCGATCGTGGTCTGGTTGATGCGCGACTACCTGCAGAGCGTGCCCATCGAACTTGAGGAGTGCGCGGCCATCGATGGTGCATCCCACTATCGGACGTTCTGGTCGATCGTCCTGCCTCTTTCCATGCCCGGGCTGGTGGCAACCTTTCTGTTCGTGCTGGTCTTCGCCTGGAATGAATACATGTACGCGCTGTTCCTGACGAGTGCGCATTCTCAGACTCTCCCATTGACGATCGCCGCACAGAATGCAACGCGCGGCCCGCAGTGGTGGTACATGTCCGTCTTGATTCTGATCATGATCCTCCCCGTCATCGGTATGGCCATCGCGCTCGAACGCTACATCGCGCGCGGGCTTCTGGTCGGAGCGGTCAAGGGATAGCGCAGCCGCCTGACCGCGGTCCTTGGGAATGCAGATCCGGCGGCAGCAGTCATTCTGTTGGAGGCGCTCAAATCCCTTCTGAAGGGGAAGGGAGAATGCAAGGTCAGCGAGTGCACTCTTTCCCCCCGAGGGCGCCGGTCCTAGATGCCACATTTCATCCTGGCCCATGACCTGGGCACTACAGGAAACAAGGCGACCTTGTTCGACGACGAGGGCCATCTGGTCGCCAGCGCCTTCGGTGCCTACGAGGTGAGCTACCCCCAGCCGACTTGGGCCGAGCAAAACGCAGAGGATTGGTGGCGCGCTGTCGTCGAAACGACGCGACAGCTGTTCAGCCACTCTCCCGTCAAGCCCAGCGAGATCGCGGTGATCAGCTTCAGCGGCCAGATGCAGGGCTGCCTGCCCGTGGACAAGGCGGGCCGTCCCTTGCGAACCTGCATCATCTGGGCCGATCAGCGGGCCGTGGCGCAAGCTGCTCAGCTGGCCGACCGGGTGGGCGAGGAACGTGTTTATCGGATCACGGGCAACCGAATCAGCCCGACCTACAGTGCCGCCAAGATCATGTGGGTGCGGGATCATGAGCCGCAGATCTTCTCGCAGACCCACAAGTTCCTACATGTCAAGGATTACATTGCCTACCGCATGAGCGGCGTCTTCGCGACCGACCGCTCCGATGCCGGCGGAATGAATCTGTATGACCTCGACCGAGGGACGTGGTCCGAGGAGATCCTTCAGGCGGCAGGCCTCGACCCGGGTCGCCTGCCGGACATCCGCAACTCAACCGAGGTGATCGGCGAGGTTACCCGCGAGGCCGCGGCCGAGCTTGGGCTCAGGGCCGGGACCCCGGTGGTCATTGGCGGCGGCGATGGCGCAAGCGCGGCGGTGGGAGCCGGCGCGATCGCAGAAGGACGCGCCTACAACTACCTGGGTTCCTCCTCTTGGATCTCCTTCGCCTCGCCCCGGCCTATCTACGACCCTCAGCGGCGGTTTTTCAACCTAGTGCACATGGTGCCGGGCCTGTTCGCACCCTGTGGCACCATGCAGACCGCGGGCGGGTCGTACCAATGGCTGCGCCGCGAGATTTGCCTGGCGGAAGGCCGCGAGTCGGAAGAGTCCGGCATCGATGTCTACGAGATTATGAATCAGCGAGCGGCCGAGAGCGTCGCCGGTGCTCATGGCTTGCTCTTCCTGCCCCACCTTCAAGGGGAACGCAGTCCCTATTGGAACCCTAGGGCCCGCGGTGCCTTCGTGGGGCTGCAGATCACGCACACACGAGCGGACCTGATTCGGTCTGTCCTGGAGGGGATCGCCCTGAACTTACGCACCATCCTGCAGGCGTACTTGGAGAACGGTGCCCGGATCGACGAGCTGGTGGTCATCGGCGGGGCCGCCAAGGGGCAGCAGCTGCGCCAGATTCTGGCCGACGTTTTTGACCGGCCGATCCTGCGCCCGCGCCTGCTGGATGAGGCGACGTCACTGGGAGCCGCGGTTGCCGGCGGCGTCGGGGCGGGGCTGTTCCGTGATTTCTCGGCCGTCCATCAGTTCAATGAGATCGTGGATCGCCAGGATCCCGACCCAAAGAGGGCCTTGGTCTACGAGAACCTGCACTCGACCTTTCTAGCCACCTATGAGGCCCTGGTCCCAGTCTTTGACCAGCTGGAGCGTTTGACAGAACCGGCGCAAACCTGACTGGGATGAATCCCTGTCGGGGCACAGTACCATGGGAGACCAGCCTATGATGAAGTATCGCCTCATCCACCCGGAACTCCTCCAGGCGCTTGCTCGATCCGGCCACGGAAGCCAGATCTTGATCGCCGATTCGAACTACCCTCACTCCACGGGAGCCCCGCCCTCGGCGGCCTGCATTCACCTCAACCTCTCCCCGGGCCTGGTCTCGGCGACCGACGTGCTTGCCGTGCTCCTCAATGCTGTCCCCGTTGAGGCGGCCCGGGTGATGGTCATGGACAACGGTCAGGAAGCACCCATCGTCCAAGAGTTCCGCAAGCTGCTCCCGGCAGGAGTTCCCGTCGAGCCGCTGCAACGCTTCCAGTTTTACGATGCGGTCAACGTACCGCAGACTTCCGTATTGATTGCCACAGGCGAGCAACGCCTGTATGCCAACCTCCTGCTGACGGTTGGCGTGGTGACCGCCGAGGGGACGCCCAGGTTCTAGCAGGTGAGCTCAGGCCACTGCCTTGGGTCGTCTGGGTGCTGGGGGGTCGATAGCAGCGGGTCGAGGCTCTTGAACACCGAATGGGCCTGGAGGGGTTCTCAAGGGCAGTGGCCAGATCGCGAGGAAGAGCCTGGCACCTGGCATCTGCGGACAAATTGCGCATCGCCAGCTGGGAAGACACGCGGGTAGAGCCATGCAGGTCGAAGATCATCTCATTGTTTTTCCCAGTCACCGGCGCGCGAGGCTGAGTGAACCCTGTCGGGGACTTCCGCCGGAGGTATTGGCCTGATAACTCTTACAGCCCGGTGCGCGGGTGATGGTTCCAAGGCGGGCCCACGAACCTCGAGTGTGGACAGGGCCAAACTGAGCATCCTCTTGGACCCGCTCAGGGTGTTGACGGACAGGCGGATTCAGAGGATCATGTTGAGGTTTGGGCTGTGCGTCGAAAGGTCGCCCGGGCCACAGGTAGGTTCCCAAGATCATCGCCCTCGGCGTCAAATCATTCAGGCTTTCTCCTTCCCCCGCAGGCTGGGCCGATGGCCCATCGACTCCCTGCCGGGTAGGGAGGAAAGCGACTTCAGCAGGTAAGGAGGCCCGATGTCCACCTACGAACTCCCCAAAATCTCCGCGCCGGTTCCCGTTGGACCCAAGGAGGCGATCCTGGTCGCCAGTGGCGACCTGCGGCTGTCGGCCAACCAGCAATGCTGGCCAGCCCAAGAGGAAATGGAGCGCCGGGTGGTCGCCGCGCTGGCTCGGGAAGGGATCACCGTCAAGCGAGGCCACGCCTATGATCCCGTAGAAAAGCACGGCTTCATCTCCAACCAGCGAATGGGCATGGACGTCTTCAAGACGATTCACCCGGAGGCCAAGCTCATCGTGGCCGAGGCGGTGTGGCAGTACAGCCACCACGTCCTGGCCGGGTTGCGCTCGCACCGCGGCCCCATTCTGACCGTGGCCAACTGGAGCGGCCAGTGGCCAGGGCTGGTGGGGATGCTCAACCTCAACGCCTGCCTGACCAAGGCCGGGGTGCCCTACAGCACGATCTGGAGCCTGGACTTCACGGATGACTTCTTCCTGCGGGGGATCCGTCAGTGGCTGCGAGAGGGCCGCATCAGCCACGATGCCAGCCACGTCCACGATCTCGACCCCCGCGCGTTGCCGGCGGCCGAGGCCCAACTGGGCCGCGCCCTGGCGCGCCAGCTGAAATTCGAAAAGGCAATCCTCGGCACGTTCGACGAGGGCTGCATGGGGATGTACAACGGGATCCTTGAGGATGAGCTGCTCAACCCGGCCGGGATCTATAAAGAGCGGCTCAGCCAGTCCGCCCTCGTCGCTGCCATGCGCCTGGTCTCGGATGGGGAGGCCAAGAAGGTACGCCAATGGCTGGAGGGCCGCGGGATGAAGTTCAAGACCGGCAGAGATCCGGCCAAGAACCTGACGGACTCCCAGATTCTCGAACAACTTAAGATGTACATCGCCGCGGTCCGCATCGCCCACGAGTTCGGCTGCGCCGCCATCGGAATCCAGTACCAACAGGGGCTGAAGGACATGGTCCCCGCCTCGGACCTGGCGGAGGGATTGCTCAATAACCCGGACCGGCCGCCCGTCTATCACGCCCGCACCGGCCAGCCCCTTTACCCGGGCCAAGCGCTGCCGCACTTCAACGAAGTGGACCAGGGCGCCGGCGTCGACGCGCTCGTCACCAACCGGGTCTGGACCGCCATGGGGCTGGATCCGTCCACCACACTGCACGACATCCGCTGGGGGGAGCACTACAAAGGGGACGGGGTGGACGACTTTGTGTGGCTGTTCATGATCTCCGGCGCGGTTCCGGCCTCCCACTTGGCCGGTGGCTACGCCGGGGCCGTGAGTGAGCGACAAGCTCCGATGTATTTCCGGCTGGGCGGTGGGACCATCAAGGGCGTCAGCCGACCGGGCGAAATCGTGTGGAGCCGGGTGTATGTCATGGGTGGCAAGCTGCATGCGGATCTGGGTCGAGGCACGGCGGTAGCCTTGCCACAGGAGGAGACCGAGCGGCGCTGGAGAGAGACCTCCCCTGAGTGGCCCCTCATGCATGCCGTGCTGCACGGCGTCAGCCGCGACCAGATGATGGCGCGTCACAAAGCCAATCACATCAATGTGGCCTATGCCCCCTCGGCCGAACTGGCGGACAAGGCATTGGCGGCCAAGGCGGCCATGCTCGCGGGGATGGGGATGGCCGTCCACCTGTGCGGCGATGCATTGAGGCCACCCAAGAAAGTTGCGGCCAGGAAATCTCCAGCGCGGAAGGCAACCAAACGGAAGACAACCCGACGGCGCTGAGGTCCCCAGCCACGGCGGAGCAATCACAGGCCTGAGGGTCGTTGGGCCTCTCCTAGGACGCCCTGTCGACGCCGGCGGATCGCGGCCTTGCGGCCGGCGCGCCATTTACGAAAGGGGGTGCCGGCAATTGTGGGCGGGTGTACCCGAGGGATGTGCGGGAGGGACGACCTCCCCCAGTGGACGTTGAGATGAAGGAATCCTCGTCTCCTTCTTTCCTGGCGCTTGACTTGGGCGCGGAAAGCGGACGTGCGGTCATCGGCCATCTCCAGGATGACCGTCTCCAGCTGAAGGAAGTCCATCGCTTCGCGAACGGACCGGTGCGGATTGGCGACAGTCTGCACTGGGACGTCCTGCGCCTGTGGACGGAGATCCTAAATGGGATCACTCTGGCCGCGCAGGAGGCCGGAAAGGGCCTGATGGGTCTTGGGCTCGACACCTGGGGTGTCGATTTCGGGCTGCTGGCACGTGACGATACGCTCCTGGGCAACCCGTATCACTATCGGGACCGCCGCACCGAGGGCATGCTGGAAATTGCCTTCCGGCGCGTGCCTCGCACGGAGATCTATGAACGTACGGGTATCCAGTTCATGCAGCTGAACAGCCTCTACCAGCTGTTGGCCATGGCCCAGGCGAAAGCACCTGCCCTGTCCTGCGCGCAGACCTTTCTCACTATGCCGGACTTGTTCAACTTTTGGTTCACAGGGCGCAAAGCGGGAGAGTACACAATTGCGACAACCACCCAGTGCTTTGATCCACGCGCTGGCGATTGGGCCCGCGATCTGGTGGATCGGTTGGACATTCCCTCTCATATTTTTCCCCCCATCGTTGCCCCGGGGACTGTCCTCGGGGAATTGCGCGCCTCCGTCGCCGAGGATGCCCGATGCAGCCGGGTTCCCGTGATTGCCATCGCCGCGCACGATACCCAGTCGGCCGTCGCGGCCGTGCCTTGTGATTCTCCGGACTGCATCTACCTCAGTTCAGGCACTTGGTCGCTGATGGGAGTCGAGGTTCATCAGCCGGTGATCACGGCCGACAGTCTGGATTACGACTTCACCAATGAGGGCGGCGTAGGCGGGACCATTTGCCTGCTCAAGAACATCCCGGGCCTGTGGCTCGTTCAGGAATGTCGCCGCTCATGGGCCCAAACGGGGCAGGAGTACAGTTATGACGATCTGAGCCGGATGGCGGGCGAGGCCCCGGCCCTGGGATCTCTCGTCGTGCCTTTCGACTCCCGCTTCCAGGGAGCGGGCGACATGCCTGGCCGGATTCAGGCTTTTTGCCGAGAGACAGTCCAGCCGATTCCCGAATCGCCGGGAGAGATCACACGCTGCGCCTTGGAGAGCCTGGCCCTGGAGTACCGTTGGGTCGCGGAGCGTCTCGACGCGCTGTTAGGTCAACGTCGGTCAACGGTGCTGGTTGTCGGAGGCGGCTCACGAAATCGATTGCTGAACCAGTTTACGGCCGACGCCACGGAGCGGCGAGTCGTGACTGGCCCGGTGGAGGCTACAGCCCTCGGCAGCGTTTTGGTTCAGGCCGTGGCCCTGGGGCATCTCTCCTCACTCTCGGAAGGACGAGCGCTGGTGAAGCGATCCTTCGAGGAGACAGCCTTCCAGCCCCGGCAGGAAGGCCCCTGGGAGGCTGCTTACGAGCGATACCTTCAGCTGCGGTCGCGGGTGACCTCCGCGTCCGCAGAGGGCTGAAGCTGCGAGAGAATGGGATAGGACCAACCCACACTGGCTGGTTGCACGTGCTTGAAGCGGACAAGGGGCGCGGCTGGCCCATGCTCGCCGACATCTCCCCTGAGAGGACGAGATATGCCGTGCCAGTCCGCGCAGCTTGAGCCAAGATCTCGGGTTGGAAAAATCATGCAGCCGGGAACACATGGCTGCCGACAAGTGAATGATCTCCCCTGAGGCAGGCCTTACGGGCGGCCGCGAGCCCGCTTTCAGCGGTAGGCCTCCCGAAGCCTGCAACCGAATCAGTTCCTGGCTCCGGCTCTTGACGAGCGGCGCAAGGCGAAATGACGATTTCCCGTTCCCAGGCCCTCCTCCTCTTTGTCCCTCTCCTTCTGATCTTGCTCCCTTTCCTGATCTGGCCCGCAGCTTTCGGATTCTTCGCCAGTTTCACCAACTACGCCCCCGTTCAGCCCAACTTCCACTTTCTTGGGCTCGGCAACTACCGGGAGGTGTTGGGCGACCCGCAGTTCCAGACAGCCTGCCGGAATGTGGCCGTATTCGCCCTGATCGCGGTCCCAACGGAATTGGCACTCGGCCTTGGCATTGCCTACTTGTTGCGCCAGCCCTTCCGGGGGCGCGGATGGATTCGGGTCGCCCTATTGACCCCCTGGCTGGTCAGCCCAATCGCTACCGGCGTGATGTGGCACTTTCTGTTCAATGACAAATGGGGGCTGTTTGGCTTCTGGTTTGTGTGGTTGCGCCTGCCGATTCCTCCCTCGCCTCTCGGGCTAAGCGGTCTTGCCCTCCTGACCGCGATCGCCATTGACGTGTGGCGCAAGGCGCCACTGGCAAGCTTCCTCCTACTCCCCGGGCTGGTTTCTATACCCAATGACCAATGGGAGCAATCGACTTTGGATGGCGCCTCGCTTCTCCTTCGCATTCGCCACGTCGCCCTCCCTTGGATGCGACCGCTGCTCCTGACCGTGGGGCTGTTGCTCCTCGGAGACACGCTCGGGACATTCGACACCGTGTTGATTCTCACGGGCGGCGGACCGGGTTCGGCGACAATGACCCCGGGGCTGTATAGCTTCCAGCAAGCATTTCAGATCAACAACTGGCCTGTTGGCGCTACCTCAGCCTGGCTCATCATGGCGATGGTGTTGCTCATGGGGGCCCTGTATTTGAGCTTGGTCCGACCAGAGAGGGAACGATGAGGGGGCCAGCGCGAAAGTGGTTTCTCTACCGGCGCGGTGAGGGCTGGCTGCGGGTGTTGCTCCTGGGCGTGGCAGTCCTAGCCTTCGGCTTGCCGCTGATCTGGACGGCCCTGGCCTCCCTCAGCGTCGAGCCGGACAACAACAGCTCGCCTCCCACTTGGTCGTTGCCGCCGTCGACCGAGCACTACACCGAGATCGGTATCGCCGAACCGACCTTTGCCGAAGAATTGACGACCAGCACCAGTCTGGCCTTGCTTGCCACAGCCTTGACCCTCGGGATTTCCTTTCTTGCCGCCTACGCAATGGCGAGGTCGATCTTCCGCGGGAAGAGGCTCCTGGTGCAGGGTTTTCTCATCCTGGCCTGCCTGCCCGTGATGGCCTACGCCGTTCCTCTGACCGATACGGTAGGGCACCTCCATCTGGAAGACACCTTCATTGGGGTGATGCTCGCCCAAACCGCGGTGTTTTCGCCCCTGGCCATATACATTCTCTATGGCTATCTGAGTCAGGTTCCGCGCGAGCTCGAGGAATCCGTGCGGCTGGATGGGGGATCAACGTTGCAGGTCATCCGGAACGTGGCACTGCCACTGGCTTCGCCGGGGCTGGCCGCCACGGGCATCATCGTGTTCGTCCTCAACTGGAACCTTTTTCTCGTGCCGCTAGTCCTGACAACGAGTCGCATCAGGACCATTCCTGTCGCGATGAGCGACTTCTTCACCTTCGAACGCGAACTCGAATGGCCGACGGCGGCGGCGGCCCTCACGACCTCCCTGGTCCCGCTGGTGATCCTCATCGCACTCGCTCACCGGCTGCTGGAGGAGTTCCGCCTGCCCTTTTCAGAACCTGGGTCGACCGGCTAGCCCAAGCAGACGACACCGCAATTGCAGAGTCGGGACGGCGGGGGGCTCGAGCCGAACCATGGCGGCTCCAAGCAGGATGTGTCCGTCGGTGCCATGTTGGCACTTCCTGTCCGGAGGATGGTGACCGAGAAGACGCCTGCCTAGGTGGAAGTGCGAGAACGACAGGAGCGATTGCGGTCGATTCTGATCGAGAGACCGAATCTGCGCGTGTCCCTTGGGTGATTAGAGGTCACCAGGGTTTCGTGTCTGACAGGGATCACGCAAGCCGTGCCTTCCGGTCAGGACAGCCCGGCCCGATATTCTTCCAGCGGAACCATAAAAGGGCTACCCAGACCAGGGGCTTACCTCTTCGACAATTCCTTCTTTTCGTAGTCGCGGATGACATCCATGAAGGCCATCCCCACGGGAACCCCCTTTTTCCTGAGGTAGTAATCCCATACGGCGTTGGCGGGCATCCCCTTGAGTTCCTCCAAAAGCGCCAGGCGCCGGCTGAAATCACCTTCGCCCTCGAGGCGGCGCAGGGTTTCGCGAGGCTCCAACAAGGCGCTCAGAAGAGCACGCAACGTGCTGCGTCCGCCAATGGTCCAAGCCGCAAGTCGGTTGATGCTGGCATCAAAGTAATCCAGCCCAATGTGGACGCGCCCCAGCGCATCGGCTCGTACGATTTCCTGAGCCATGGCCTGCAGCTCGTCGTTAAAGGTGACAACATGATCGCTATGCCCAGCGGTTCCTTCGTGGCCAGGATCCGCCACGAGTACCCGAAGCTGCCTGCTGGGCGCACACCGGTCCCCGCGATGGTCTTGGGCGATTGAGGGAATACGACCCGAGTGAGCTTTTCGCACCAGGGCGCGCACCACAAGCCCAGCAGTACGCTTGACCCCTCTCTGTTGGCACGTACCTCTGGCCCCTGGGTGCTTCAAGTCGGCTTTCAATTGTGATAAAATGAAAACTAGCTGATCTACAACGAAAGAATTCGCAACCCCGTATGGAATCCTGCACGGAACTCTACCTCGAAGAGCGGCGCCAGCAAATCCTGAAGCTGGTGGACGGCTCCGGCCGTGTTTCTGTGACTGAACTGGCCCACAGGTTTGGGGTCTCGGAGGTGACGATCCGCTCCGACCTCCGGTCACTGGCCGAGCACAATCTGGTTGTTCGCACCCACGGCGGGGCAGTGCCGGCGGGTCGAGCTGTCGGCGAGCTGTCCCTGGCGATTCGCAGCCAACAGCGAGTGCCCGAGAAAGAACGCATCGGGTCAGCTGCCGCCGAGATGGTCTCCGACGGCGACGCGATCATCCTGGACAGTTCCAGCACAACACTGGCGATTGCGCGCCGCCTCAAGAGGCGGCGCGACCTGACGGTTGTCACCAACAGTCTGGCCATTGCCTTTGAGATGCATGACGCTCCCGGGATCACGGTGGTGATGCCGGGCGGCACTTTGCGCCGCGACATGAGCTCCCTGGTCGGAGGCAACGGCCTGGAAAGGTTCGACCGCTTCAACATTCAGAAGGGCTTCTTTGGGGCCCATGGCCTCACCGTGCCGGAAGGACTCACCGATGTCAGCGCCGAGGAAGCCGAGGTGAAGCGGCCTCTCGTGGCCAAGTGCCGCGAGGTCATTGCTGTGCTGGATGCCACCAAATGGGGTCGGGTGGGCCTGGCGTCCTTTGCGGACTTGTCGGCCCTCCGATGCGTGATCACTGACACCGAGGCTCCGGCCGACATGGTCAAGCAGGTTCGAGCGCTCGGTATCCGAGTCGTGCTGACCTGAAGCAGGGACCCTCGGATCCCTTAACGGGGCGGCGGGTCAGAGGCTTGCTCATTGTCCTGGCGCCCGTGGAGACGCACGGCCTGTGGGGTCGGATCGTGACCAACCTGTCGTAGGAAAGATTGCTGTCAAGCTGGGAGGACGCTCAATGAAACAAAAGGTTGAAGTGTCGCTGGCGGAGAAGGTTTCGGCCATGATTGAGGAACAGGGCTTGACGCGTGAACAACTGCTCACGTATCTGCGCCAGATGATGGAAATTCGGGCCTTTGAAAACAACATCTCCGAGTTGCTGGGCAAGGCCGTACTGAAAGGTGCATCCCACCTTTACGCTGGACAAGAGGCCGTCGCCGTCGGAGCGGTCGCCGCGCTTCGTGACGACGATTTGATCACCAGCACGCACCGCGGCCACGGACACGCGCACGCCCATGGCGACAAGGCAGCCAAGACGGCGGAAGGCAAACAAGAACACTACAACAAGATGATGGCCGAAGTGCTGGGCCGCTCGGGTGGCTACTGCAAGGGCAAGGGCGGCTCGATGCACATCGCTGACGTGGTCCATGGCAACCTGGGCGCGACCGGCATTGTGGGCGGGAATATCCCGGTCGCAGTGGGTGCCGCACTGGCGCAGAAGCTCCAGGGCACGGATCGCGTCGTGTTGTGCTTCTTCGGCGACGGGGCCTCCAACACCGGCAATTTCCATGAGTCCCTGAATATGGCGAGCCTGTGGGACCTGCCCGTGGTCTTCGTCGCCGAGAACAACCTGTATGCCATGTCGGTTCCCTGGGCCAAGGTGAGCAAGCTGCCGGACATCGCCGATCGCGCCTGCGCCTACGGCATCCCCGGCGAAGTGGTGGATGGCATGGACGTGCTTGCCGTGCGCGGCTCGGTTGAGCGCGCCGTCGAACGTGCGCGCCGCGGCCAAGGTCCCACTTTGATCGAAGCCAAGACCTACCGCTGGTTTGGCCACTCCCATTCCGATCCGCGGGCCTATCGGACAAAGGAGGAGGAAGCCGAGTGGAAGAAACGCGATCCCATCCGGGTCACGAAAGAGGATCTCGAAGCGGTCGGCATGCTGAACAAGCCGGAATACGACCAAATGGACGCCACGGTGCGAGAAAAGCTGGAGACGGCCATGCGCTTCAGCGAAGCTTCGCCGGAACCCGATCCCAAAGAGGTGGAAACCGACGTCTTTGCTCCCGCCAAGTGGACCTCAGCCGATATCGAGGCGGAGCGCCGCCTGCGCGAGCGGGTGCGGGGCGATCGCTCGATACGTCAGATCCCCTACTCGCAAGCCCTGGTCGAAGCGATGCGCGAAGAGATGCAGCGCGACCCGAAGGTCTTCGTCATGGGTGAAGATGTGGGCCTGTATGGCGGGGCCTACGGCGCCACCCGCGGGTTATGGCAGGAGTTCGGCGACTGGCGCGTACTGGACACACCCATCTCGGAAGCAACCATCGGCGGCGCCGCCGTGGGCGCCGCGATGGCCGGCATGCGTCCCGTAGCGGAGATCATGTACGTGGACTTCACCCCGCTCGCTATGGACCAGATCGCCAATCAGGGCGCCAAGAACCGCTATATGTTCGGGGGCAAGACCAGTGTGCCGATGGTCCTGCGGACCGAGGGTGGCGCCGGCCGCGCGATCGCGGCTCACCACTCGCAGAGCCTCGAATCGCTGTGGACGCACTTTCCCGGGATTTACGTCGTCATGCCCGCAACTCCGTATGATGCCAAAGGCTTGCTCAAAGCGGCCATCCGTGACGACAATCCTGTCATGTTCATTGAGCACAAGATGCTCTACAACCAAAAGGGCCCGGTGCCCGAAGAGGAGTACATCATTCCCTTCGGTGTGGCCGACGTGAAGCGCGAGGGCAAAGACGTGACCCTGGTCACCTATTCACGCATGGTCCTCCGCGCCCTGGAGGCGGCTGAGGTCCTGGCCAAAGACGGCATCCAGGTCGAGGTCGTCGATCTGCGCACCCTGAAGCCATTGGATATGGGTACCGTGGTGGCCTCCGTGAAGAAGACCGGTCGGCTGGTCGGCGTGACCGAAGCCTACGAGAACACGAGCTTCATTAATGAGGTAATGGCCCAGGTCAATGAGCAGGCATTCGACTATCTGGACGCGCCGATGGCCCGCGTGGCCGCCCTCAACGTTCCCGTGCCGCGCGCCGAAGTGCTGGAAGACGCGATGATTCCAAACGTCCAGCGCATCGTCGCGGCATGCCGGAAGGTGGTGAGCTGATGGCCAAAGAGGTCTTCATTCCCAAGCTCGGACAGACCATGGAACAGGCGACCCTGGTGCGCTGGTTGGTGGAGGACGGCGCGAAGGTCGAGCAGGGACAGGAGATCCTGGAGGTGGAGACCGACAAGGCGATGTTCACGGTGGAGGCCGCCGCAAGCGGCAGCCTCCACCTCGGCCCGTACAAGCCAGGCGATGTGGTTCCCGTGCTCACGGTCGTGGCCCTCATCGGCAAGCCGGAAGATCGGTTTGGCCCGGCTGGACCACAGGGCGGCGCCGAACCGGTGGCCATTGCTCCGGCAGAAGCTGAGGCCCGTACGCCTGGGATCGCGGCCGTTGGCGGTGGCCAAGTCCAACAACGTGACAAGGTGTTTGCTTCGCCGCGAGCACGCAAGCTGGCCCAAGCCAAGGGTGTCGAATTCGCCCAGGTGATACCCAGCGGCTTTGGCGGCGAGCGGGTTGTCGAGCGCGACATAATGGCCTATCTTATCCAGCTCCCCAAAGCGACTCCGCTTGCGCAGCGCGTGGCCGCAGATGTTGGCGTCGACTTGCGCACGCTGACCGGCACAGGGCCGAGTGGCAAGATCACCAAGGAGGATGTCACCCGGGCGCACGCACCGGTGACTCCGCCGGCCGCCGTTTCACTGCCCGAGGTGGAAGTCTTGGACCGTGTCCCGCTAAAGGGGGTGCGGGCCATTATCGCCGAGAGGATGGCGGCGAGCGTGCACACCACCGCCCGGGTGACACTGCTGATGGAAGTGGACGCCACCGAGCTTGTCTACATGCGCGAACGCATCAAGGCGCGTGTCGAAAGAGAATGGGGCTTTGCACCCGGCTACAACGATCTGCTAGCCAAGATTGTGGCCTCGGCCCTGCGACAATTCCCCTACATGAATGCGCGCCTCACGCCAGTTGCCATCGAACGCCTGGCGCATATCAACCTGGGCATGGCGGTCGATACGGAGCGAGGTTTGCTCGTGCCCGTCGTGCACGACGCCGATCAGAAGAGCCTGCGCCAGTTCGGCCAGGAGTTCCGCGAGATGGTTGATCGGGCCCGCCATGAACGATCGCTGCCCGATGACCTGACGGGGGGCACGTTCACCCTTACCAATCTGGGCATGTACGACGTCCGGGCCTTTACCCCCGTCATCAACTTGCCCGAGGCGGCTATTCTCGGCGTGGGCAACATTGCGCCGCAGCCCGTTGCGCGTGACGATCAGGTCGTCATACGCAAGATCATGTACCTCAGCTTGGTCTTCGACCATCGCCTGGTCGATGGCGCACCGGCTGGACGGTTCCTGCAGCACATCAAGAACCTGGTCGAAGAGCCGTACCTGCTGTCGCTGGGGTAGAAACAGGGTTGCCCTCGCCCTACCCTTCCCTTGTCCTAGCCAAGAGCCCCATGTGTGGCGATGGATCTGGACGGTCGCCTGCTAACAACATGACGGCTTGCCTGACAAGGAACAGACCGTAGAGATACCCTTGCGCTTAGACTCCGGCACCAACCTCATCAGGCACAGTCGTCTCGATGCGCGAGTGGCACCCTCGAACGAGGGTAACCGATGTCTGAGTGGGGTGCCTGTCCTCATTTCCTCAGTGGGAGCCGGAGTCGTGGCGCCAACCTGTGGGTGACATGGCTGAGAAAGGACGACTCGGGCAATCCAGACTGTGGATGAAGATCGAGAATCCGCTAGTCGCGCATAAACCCCGAATCCGGACTAGGCGTTCGGGCATCTCGTTGCGACTGACCTCCCGGTCCAGGTTGAGGGTTCCCCGAGGTACACCGGCCCCCAAGTGGGGATTCGACCTCAAAACGCAGTTACTCTGCCGTGTCCCTGATCGGGAGCTACCCTTCGGGCGAGATCTGGGCAGATGGTCGATGTCACTCACGAGATCCCATCGTCTATCCAGGGGGGAGTGAAGGACGGCTGGAGGCATGAGAAAGAACATGTCCCGCAGGCGGCTGACATCTGGGAGATTCTTCAGTCCTGGTTCCCACCGAACTGATCGAGTTGGAGGATCTCCCCCTATTCGCGCAAGGGAGGAGCTGACATGCAATACCGAACTTTGGGCCGCTCAGGGTTGATCGTCAGCACAGTGGCATTGGGCACGATGCAATTCGGGAGCAAGATGAATATGGGGAATCTCGACCAGAAAGCCACAACCGAGATGATTCACTTCGCCGTCGGACACGGCATCAACTTCATTGATACCGCAGATGTCTACAGCCGGGGCGAGAGCGAGACGCTGGTCGGGCAAGCGATCAAGGGCAAGCGCGAGGAACTCGTGATCGCGACAAAAGTTCGCCTGCCGATGAGCGACGACAACTTCAATCGCAGCGGCGCGACGCGCGCCAACATCATGCATGAGGCAGAAAGCAGTCTGCGCCGCCTGCAGACGGACTATATTGACCTCTACCAGATCCACGGCTGGGACAGCATCACCCCGCTGGAAGAAACGCTGCACACCCTCGATGACCTGGTTCGCCAGGGGAAAGTGCGCTACCTGGGCTTCAGCAACTATATGGCCTGGCAGGCTGCCATCGCCCTGGGGATTCAGAAAGCCGAACATCTGGAGCCGTTTGTCACCGCGCAGATGTACTACAGCCTGGTCGGGCGCGATTTGGAACACGAATTCATTTCCTTCGCGAAGTACAGCGGGATCGGCATTCTCGTATGGAGCCCCCTGGCGGGCGGCTTCTTGAGCGGCAAGTATTCGCGCGGCAAGCCCGCTGCGCCCTCCACTCGCTTTGCAGAGGCCGGGCAATTCGTCCCGTTCGACCTGGAGCGAGGCTACCGAACCGTCGAGGTGCTGGGAAAAGTGGCGCGGCGTCACGACGTAGGCCCAGCCACGGTGGCCATCGCCTGGACGATTTCACGTCCGGCCATCAGCAGCGTCATCGTTGCGGCCAGGACGAATGAACACCTGCAGGAGAACCTACGAGCCGCGGATCTCGAATTGAAGCCGGAGGATCTCCAGTTGCTTGATGAGGTGTCCGATCCGGGCACACCCTATCCGCGCTGGATGGTCCTGCAGCTTGACCAGGCAGAAGACCCTCGGCCGAAAGTATTGGAACCAGAACGCTTCGTGAAAGGCGGACCCTGGCGCGATCTTCGCGGAAGGCCGTTCAAACCCTGATCGCGAGGGAAGGACCATCTCAAATCAAGCAGAGGCACGTTGCTCCTGTCGTGAAGAAGGGGGCGTGCTCGACCACACGGTCTTGGGATGGCCTCCGTGTTTCTAGGGGGAGAGAGCCCCAGGCAAGGTCTCCCGAGGTGCTAGCCTCGAATGCCCTCCCTGGCCACCCCACCGGTCCGGCGAACGAAACGGAGACTTCGCGGCTCACGGATAAAGGGAATTCTCTCGCGGTTGCCAGGGTTCCACTGCAGGAAGGACACGACCGGCAAGAAGTCCGATCACATCCCATTTCTTGCATGTGAAGTGAATGTCCGCAGACGGCCGCGAGACCCGATGTGCTCTCGGTCGGTGTCTAAGTCGCAGAAAACCAGCGCCATGCTCGCTGGGCTGGGTGATTAGTCCAAGCGACCATAGCAACAGGCGGCCACGCCAAGCCTTATCCGGCCTCCTGACTCTCAGCCGGCAACGCTCGTCTCTGAAGGCAAAGGCTGCCGACATGGCCGCATCCCTTGCATGCTGGACCTGAAGGAACCTGGTTTGTCTCAATCGACCTCAGGCCTGGCGTCGCTTCGCCAGGTCCATTATTGGCGCGGGCATGGCGTCCGCACTCGCCTGAACTCTCTCATGGCTTAGGATGGGCAACGAAGAAGTCCCATATGTTCCTGGAGGAGAAGGCCGAGCCTTCTGATCTGACTGGCCAGGCATGGCCCAATCCGGCGATCGTGTCCAATTCGACCGCCGTGCCGGCCCGGCATGGAGCATAGACGGTGCGGGTCAGATCTCCCTCCTTCTCCACTTGGGGCGCCCCGGTACAGCCATCCAATTGCACCCAGGTCGCGATGCCGTACTCCACGGGCGGATATTGCTCGCCGTAGCCGCTGAGCCCATCGCCGGCATAGGGGACATCCTGATCGCTCAGTCCATGCACGTGAATCAGGGAAACTGGTTCCTTCGGCTGGCACGGACCGTAGTAGAAGAAGACCCCTGCGATCGGCGCGATGGCTGCAAACGTGTCGGACATTTCGCAGGCGAGGCGATAGGCCAGCATCGCTCCGTTCGCGAATCCCGTGGCGTAGATTCGTTTGGCGTCGAAGGGGGCGATCGTTCCCAGGTCTGAGAGGATTTCGCGGACAAAGGCCGCTTCGTCAACATTGTTGATCGCGGCGTATCCGCAGCACCCGCCAGCGTTCCACGAGGGGCTGCTGCCCGTTCCATTGGGATAGACGACAACAAAACGGCCTGCATCGGCAATCTCATCAAAGCCCGTGTCACGGCGGGCGACATCAGCAGACTGAGCGAACCCGTGGAAGACGAACACCAGGGGCACCGATCGATGTCTATCTAGGCCCGTCGGAATGTGGAGGAGATAGGTCCGGGCTAGTCCGCTGACGGTCAGGGTGCGCTCGACGTCCCCGGATTGGGTCGAGGGAGCCGGGGTCGTCGTGAACCCGACCGGGGTGCGGGTGCAAGCTCGCGTGCTCGCCAGCAGAACCGCGGCGATGATCGGGAGCAGGCAGCTTCCGAGATCTTTCATTGCCTCATCGCACCTCGCCAACTGGCCGGAGGGTCGAGTTTCAAGGCCCAAGGAATGCCGGCCTCAGCGGCGGCAGGGTGTTACCGTAGTCGTCGGTCATGTCCCCGTGATCACGAAGGCCCAACTCCTCGGGAGCATTCCACTTTTCCTGAGTTCCTTTTCCCTTCAATTCAATCTACACGCCAGCCGATGCCGACACAAGTGGCAGATTGCACCACCTGTCATATTGCAGGAAACTGGCGCAAGTCCGAGAGCGTCGACAACGCGCGGCAGAATGACCCGAAGGCTCCGCTGAGGTATACCCGCCGACAATCCCGAATGCAGCGGCTCTGCTGAGGCCTTGCCTGCAGGAGGCGGATCCAGACGGACGGCGCAGCCCGGGCCCTCGGAGTAAACTAGGTCCGGTCAAAAGCCCGTCCCAGAACCTCCGATTCAGGTACTCCCCCTTTTCGAAAGCCAGCGATGGACACCGGTATTGGTAGGAACCTGAGCGTCCGCGATGGAGTTCGGATCGAGATCTTCACCATCGTCTGGATGGTGATGGAAGGGGCCGTCTCGATCGGTGCGGGGCTGGTCGCTGGAAGCGTCCTTCTCTCCGCATTCGGCCTCGATAGCCTCATTGAACTGGCTAGCGGAGCCATACTCCTGTGGAGGCTCTTGGTGGAAGCGAGAGGCGGCAGCCGGCACGGGGTCGAGCGAGCCGAGCATGCCGCCGTTTGGGTTGTTGGGATTGCACTTGCTCTTCTTAGCATCTACGTTTTCCTTACCGCCCTCAATGGTCTGTTCCGTCAGCAAGGCCCAGAGAGTTCGCCGGTCGGAATCGGCGTCACCTTGGCGGCAATCATCGTGATGCCGTGCCTTACCATCACAAAGCGGCGCATCGCGGCGCGAATTCAGAGTGATGCTCTCAAGGGGGATGCGGCAAGCAGTCTGACGTGCGCCTACATGGCAGGTACGGTGCTGTTCGGTCTCCTAATCAACACTTTCCTTCATTGGTGGTGGGCGGAGCACGTAGCCGCGCTTGTTTTCTTGTTCTGGCTGGTTCGAGAGACACGTGAAGTCATGGAGGAGGCCATAACGCACGGGCCTGAAGACCGAGCTCGACAGTAGCCGGAATCGGGAGTCAAGGCTTTCTCGCGCTCATTCGCGGAACTTCACACTTTACCCAACCACGTATATAGAGACAATGGGCATGTTCCCGATTCTTTTCGAGCGATGACAAAAGGAACCACTATTCGACACGATGAAACTGCGCTCAAGAGTAGCAATGGCCGGTCAGATCCCATGAAGGGGCAACCGGATGGCGAGAGCGGGCCGCTCTGCATGAGGTTCCCCCAGAACTACGAGAGGAGGATTCGCCGCGTACCCACCCCTGGCCGACTGAGCCAGCGCGCCTGGAAGACCGTCTTAGGCGAAATCTCGCCTGATCCCCGAAGAAAGTGACTGCCCACATAGCCCTGGGGCACGACACCGATATTGACAATTCAGCCGACAAATCCTTGAACTGAAGGCCACTAACGCCTCCGGCGCGCGGAGCTCAACTAACAACCAAGGAGTTTGAGGGCAGCCCGATTCGGGAAGGAAGAGTCTGAAAAGAGCCTTCCTGCAGGTTTCGAGAGCGAATTCGGCTCCCATCAAGGGGCAAGGTCTCTGACTCGAACGCACCGTGTCCAAGTCAGGACCTCCCTCGCAGAGAATGAGGGTGATCAGATCCACATCACCTTCCTGCTGTGCAACCCCTGGCTCGTATCCTGAGGACAAGCCCGAAGGGACTGGCACAGACTCCGCCATGGTGAGTGGGGAAGCTCAGACCGCCCAACTGGCCGCCCCAGCCGGTGGTGCGGGACTAGCCTGTCCTTCGGTCCATGGCGGAGCGGAACCATCGGCATCCGGGCTTACAAGGCTTCGTTCGGAAGCGCCAGCCTCACACGGACATTCAATCCCACCGAGGGCGCCTGCCAGCGCGCGGCTCAATTGGCCTTGGCGAAGCTTGCCATTGAGACGAGCTGCGAGCTTTCGCCCGCCTCCTCTTCCCTCAGGCTTGGTTGCGGAGATTCCATACCCACGAGACTCAAGCCGCACCAACCGGAGCAGCGTCAATCCTGCGGACCACACAGGCGGCAGGGTCTGTCATTCCGATAGATCTCTTGCAACTCGGCTGAGACCCAGGCCTTGACCGAACGGTGGCGATGGCGGTACAACCAACTGCGGTTCACCGGCTCCCCAAGGCGACGGCCATCACCATCCAGGTCCCGTTTCCGATCATCCCAACGGCCTCCGAAACCGGTCCCCGAAGGATACACAAGATGGCACTAAAGGCACGTGCGGTCAGGGTGGCGCTTTTGACAAGAAGACAGAGGAGAAGGATGTGATGGAACCAGCGGATCGGCAGCGGTTCATCAAGGGCCTACAACGCGCCTGGCACCAAGAGCAGGCCGGGGTGCGAACGTATCGCGCCCTGGCCGAACACGAGCCAAATGAGGCCCGCCGTCAGGTCTTGTTGAAGTTGGCCGAGGTTGAACGTCAGCACGGCGAACGATGGGCGGCACGCCTGCGCGAGCTGGGCGCAGTGCTGCCTGCCGATCGCGACCCCCTGCGAGATCAGATTTGGCGGTGGGTCCTCGTGCAGAGCGGCACGGATAACGCCCTAAAACGGATCGAGAGCAGCGAGGAGACAGACGCTTCAATGTATGCGTCGCTCGCCCAGTTGGCTCCAACTGAAGCCGACCACGAGGCGATTCAATCCGTGCAGCGTGACGAACAAGGCCACAGCCGCGTAACGGGGCAGGCCAGCCATACCACCATGGAACCGATCGGCGTGCAGGCCAGACTGGATGTGATTCTTCATCGGGAGAGCTGGCACAGGCAGGGCGGTGGCTGGATCGGGCAGGCTGTCTACGGAGCGAATGATGGCCTTGGGTCCGTCTTTGGGATCGTGTCAGGAGTGGCTGGCGCGACGGCGGGGGGCCCGGCTGTGCTGATCGCGGGCCTGGCGGGCATGTTGGCCTCAGCTCTGTCCATGGGCTCAGGCGCGTACCTCGCCACCAAGGCGGAGCGCGAGGTGCACGAGGCAGAGATCGCGCGCGAGCGAAAAGAATTGGAGCTAGACCCCGAAGAGGAAAAGGAAGAATTGGCCTTGTTTTACCAGCTCAAGGGCGTGCCCGCACCCGAAGCGCAGACCCTGGCAACGCACCTGGTGGCGCAACCCGAGTCGGCCCTCAAGACGCTGGCCAGCGAAGAACTCGGTCTGTCGGAACAGTCGTTCCCCAATTCATGGACAGCAGCTCTGTCAGCCTCGCTCTCCACGGCCCTTGGGGCGATCATCCCGATCATCCCGTTCTTTTTCATAAGAGGCTATCCCGCCATCCTGGCCTCATTCGCAATCAGCACTCTGGCTCACTTTTCGATCGGCGCAGCCAAGACGGTCGTGACCGGGTTGAGCCCGTGGCGCAGCGGTGCAGAAATGACCATCGTCGGCTTGGGCGAGGCGCTGATCACGTACGGGCTGGGTCTCGCTCTTGCGCCGCTGGTGGGCTAGGATCCCGCGGGCCCGCCCGATCGGAGAGAAAGTGGACGTCGACGATTCTGCAGAAAGGGTAGGCCCAAGCCAGGAGCCGGGCAGCCATCTATGGCTGCGGTGCAACCGACGGCCTCGCAGGTGGGACACTGATCTTTCCATGTTGGCGCACAGGCACCGGCTGCGGCGCCCTCGCGAGGATCGTCCTTTACGGCACGCAAGTGCACCAGCTGCATTGGAGACAGTGGCCCAGAAGGTTCTCGCAATGTCGCGCGGCGTGCAACGTCAGGTCAAGCACGCAGGGCAAAGCCGGTCACAGGATGGGTCTCTGGGATTGAGATCCTGGTTCAACCACCCGGCCGATGGAGCTGTGCCCCAAACGAGAATGCCTTGCTCCGAAGGCATCCGTGATCCAAAGGGAGGCTGACCTCCCGCGGCCGGAGGCGGATGCGCAGGAACCATCAGGGCACTGGGCCATGGGCCATCAACTCCCGTGCAGATGAGTTGAGGATTCGCGGGATTCCGGACTTGGGCGAGCGGTCCGCGCCTTGACGGGGCCCGGACATTTGCTGGCGCCTGTCAATAGTGCTGGACGTCTGTTCCAAACGGAGGCTGCCATGTACAAGAACATCCTCGTTCCACTCGATGGTTCGAAGAGGGCAGAGGTGATCCTTTCCCACGTCGAACAGCTGGCCCGCCTTTTTCAGGCCAAAGTCGTCCTCTTGCAGGTTGTTGAACCTGTCTACGTCGATTCGGAACTCCCCGAGACGGCCATGGGCTTGAGTCAGGAACTCACGCGGCAAAAAGCAGACGAGGCCGCCTCCTACTTAGCCGGCTGCCAGGGAGTATTCCGCGAGAAGGGCATCCAGGCTGTGACCCGCGTCGAGCTCGGGCCAGTCGTCGGGACGATCATCCGGGTCGCCGAGCGCGAGGGCTCCGATTTGATTGCGATGACCAGTCATGGCCGGGGCGGCCTGGCGCGTGTGTTCTACGGCAGCGTGACAGCCGGCATTCTGCAACGGGTGGACCGGCCGTTGCTGATCATCCGATCCACAGGGAACGAATAGTCAGCGAAACGCCTCTCAGGCGTCCCAAGGCAACCGGGGCGGTTTCGACCGCAGACTCCAACTCGAACAGGCCGCCCCGGTCCTTGAAAAGGGCCGTGTTGTCGATAGTGCATTTCCGATCGGTCCTGAGGATGGACGGGAACGCTTGATTCTTGCTCGAAGCAGGATCCCAAGAATCTCAACCTTAGCAAGGGGTCACCCATGCAGGACATCCTAAAGATCATCCAGGAGAGGCACTCTGTCCGGATGCCCTTCGATCCGGAACGCCCGATTGCCAGACAAGAGCTACGGCAGATTCTGGAAGCGGGGCGCTGGGCGCCCACCGCCCACAATATGCAGAACTTTGAAATCATCGTCGTCGACGACAAGAGAATCCTGGAGGAGATCGGAAACATCAAGAGCCCGATCTCCGATACCTTCATCCAGGAGAACTACCAGCAGCTGTCCTTTTCAGAAGAAGAGCTGCTTCATAGGAAAGTTGGGCTCCTGGGGACCATGTTCCCCCCTTCCTGGAGGACACCCGGCGTCAAACCGGTTGCGGAAGAAGGTAGATCGCGGCCTTTTCCGGTCTGCCCCACCCTGCTGATTGTGCTTTACGACCCCAGCAAAAGGGCGCCTGCTTCGGAGGGGGATTTCCTGGGCATCATCAGCCTGGGCTGTATGATGGAGAACCTGTGGTTGATGGCCAATTCGTTAGCTATCGATTTCCACATCGTCAGCGCCCTGGCGAGCCGCCCGGTCGAAAAAGAGGTTAAGCGCATCCTGGCTGTTCCCGACCATCTGAGAATTGCCTTCAGCGTTCGCTTAGGTCATGCCGCTGCGGCGCCCTCGCGCTACTTGAGGGTTCGCCGGGATATAGAAGATTTCAGCCACCATAACCGCTTCGGAAACAAGGGGATTGAATGAGGATGGGCGTTACTTGTAAGGGACTTGATTATGACTCCAAAAGCAACCCTGATTGCCGGAGCCAGCGCTGGAATTGGCGCGCCGACCGCAAAGCTGCCGCAAAGAGGGGCTCGCTTCGTAGAATAGCGATCTCACAGGAACATCTATTCAGTTCTTCCCCTCAGCAAAGGTGGATAACCCTGCACCATTAGCTATTTCCCTGGCCAAAGAGGCTTGCCCTGAGCAGATCCAGTCGCCCCCGCTGAAGGATTGCTGCGAAAGCTGAGGGCGAAATTCTTCGGCGCACAGGACCGCAAGGACCCGGAAAGCGGTCCTCCCCTGGCGATCCGAGACCAAGACCTCCATCGCGGCCTCCCCCTTGCAGTCCAGACGACCTCAGCCCTGCCTGGCTCGTGATAGGCATCACACCCGAGCGAGCGAATGGACAGTTTGCTGGGTGTAGAATCCCGCCCTCAACCGAAGTCCAAGTCCGGAGAATGGGGGAAAAGGTTGTTCGACAAGACTAATCGTTCTCGCCGAGAATTCCTGCGAGGTCTAGCTGGGGCAGTTGCCGCCGGTCTCCTGGAGCAAGCTTGCCGCGCTCTGGGCGTGCAGCCATCGACCGCTTACTCCACGCCCTCGGCTACTCCCCTTCTGCCGCTCACAGAATCGGCGACCCCATCTGCCGCCCCGCTTCCCACGCCAAGCGCCACAGCCCTGCCCTCTCCAACACTCGCCTCGATGATCGGTCGCGTTGCGCTGGTGGAGACCGAGGACCGGGCGGAGGGGGTCCGCCGGGCGCTCGAGCTCCTCGGCCTCAACCCGGTCCAGGGTAAGCGAGTGCTGATCAAACCGAATTACAACACGGCCGACCCCGCGCCCGCCTCGACGCATCCGGATGTCTTGCGTTCATTGGTCGCATGGGTCCGCGATTCGAGCGCAGGGTCTATTTCGATTGGGGATCGCAGCGGAATGGCGGTCACTCGCCAGGCGATGCAGACGGCGCAAGCCTTCTCCATCGCCAAGCAGTACGGCCTGAGCACGGTTGTGTTTGACGAACTAGGGTTGGACGGCTGGGTGCGGCAGATGCCGCCCGGGAGTCACTGGAGACAGGGGTTCTACTTTGCCCGCCCGGCCCTGGAAGCCGAGGCCGTCGTCCTGGCCTGCTGCCTGAAGACCCACCGCTTCGGAGGGCATTTCAGCCTCTCGCTCAAGGATGCGGTCGGCATGGTCGCCAAAGCCGTGCCCGGCGATGGCCACAACTACATGACCGAGCTGCACAACTCCCCCAATCAGCGCAGCATGATCGCTGAAGTCAACACGGCCTACACGCCCGCGCTGATCGTGATCGATGGGGTGGATGCCTTTGTGCAGGGCGGCCCGGAGACGGGCACCAAGGTCCATTCGAAGGTGGTTCTGGCCGGGGCGGATCGCGTGGCGCTGGACGCGGTAGGAGTCGCCCTGCTGCGGTACTACGGGACGACTGCTGAGGTGAGCGGTGGACCGGTCTTCGGCCAGGAACAGATTGCCCGGGCCGTCGAGCTCGGGTTGGGGGTGAACAGCCCTCGGGAAATTCAGATCATAACCGGCGACGCGCAGAGCGAAGACTACGCCGCTGCCCTGCGACCCATCCTGGGCGCTTGACCGGCGTGCCAGGCCCCGCGCTTGCCCCGGTGCCTGCGCGGGGTGAGTGCCAATCTCCTCGGCTGGGCAGGGATGGCCTTAGGAACAGGTCTCTTTGGGGAATGGAGAGCGGCGATACCCGAAAAACCTCGCCCGGGGTCGTTCGGCGGATTCCTGCCTCACGACGCACACCGGTGGGCGTGGTGTAATCGGTTGAGGGCAGGAAAGGCGCTCATTCGCCCCCGCTGTAGTTCGGCTCACTCGGATATGATCGCGCCTGGATCCTGCTGCTCAACCTCCCGCTGTGGCGAGGTTTCGCTAAAGTAGCCGCCGGATTGCTTGATTGCGTCCGCCCATTGTCTCTCCCCCCCAATCCGCAGGGCCATCATGAGTTGCTCGTCAACCTTACCCCGGTGGACGTCTTCCTTGGCAAGACAAGAGAGGTCAGGGCGCGACGGGACGAGGTCAAAAGAGGACGCTGGAAGCGCGGCGCCCAATACATTTGCAGACTACGAAGGCAGTGGGGGTATGACCCGTCTAGGCTGAGGAGTGTGTCTTGACCCTGAGCCCCTCTTGCCAATCGGCTGATACGACACGATGCCCGGGCACGACCAAGGCAGAAGGCGAGAGCGAACATGCCTGCAGCACGGACTTGGCTATTTGTCTCTTGCGGCCAACTGTAGTGCAAGCCAGTCCTGATCGACGGGCAGCTTTCGCATCCTTACGCCACAGGCCCGATAGACCGCATTCGTAATCGCCGGCGGCGTGGCCATGGTCGAAATCTCGCCAACCCCCTTGGCCCCATATGGACCTTCACGCGTCGGGTGTTCGACAACGATCGGAATAATCTCGGGCATCTGGGTCATGGATGGCATCCGGTAGCGCGCCAGCCTGTCGGTGAAGATGCGGCCTTGCTCGAGGATGAATTCCTCGGTCAGCGCATGTCCCAACCCCATGACCACCCCACCCTCAATTTGAGCGATCAGGCCGAGAGGGTTGATCGCCTTGCCGACATCCGTTGCCGCAATGACTCGCAAGACGCGCACCTCACCCGTGTCCAGATTCACGTCGACCTCGGCCGCCTGGGCGGCAAACGAGAAGGCGAAGTGAATATCCCCGCTGGTGCCCAGAGGGGCGGTTGCAGGAGCCAGGTACTCGTATCGCACCCTTGGCTCCCGCCTCTCTCTTTTCATCATGGCCGCCACGTCTTCGAGTGATACGTCCCGTCCGTTCACCTTGGCTTTGCCTCGCTCGTAAAGTATCAGAGCGGGAGGGCAGTCGTACTTCTCCGCGAGGATCGAAGTCATCGCCTCCCGCAGCGACACAGCGGCATGCCGGACGGCGTTGCCAGTGACATAGGTCTGCCGGGATCCGGTCGTCGGTCCCCCATCGGGGGTGAGATCGGTGTCCGAAAGCAGGACGCGGACTCTTACCAGGGGAATGCCCAGCTCCTCAGCAGCGATCATCTGGAGGACTGTCACAAGGCCTTGACCAATCTCCGCAGACGAGGTGCGGACCTCGACGGATCCGTCCGTGTACAGCTCAACCTCGGCCGCCGCCTTATCAGCGGCGCCGCCCCCAATCCCAGTGTTCTTGAAGGCGGTGGCGAAACCCCAGGCCCTCCTCATGCTGGGGCACCCTGGCACAGATCGCGGTTGGAAGGGATCCGCTCCGCTGCACTGGCGGAGCATTTCCTCATTTACCTTCTGGATGCACTCTACCAATCCCACGCTCTCTGCGAGCAATTGCCCGGTGTTTGTGACCGTCCCAGCTCGGAGGGCATTCTTCAGGCGGAGTTCCACCGGATTCATCCCCAGCTTCTCCGCCAACTCGTCCATCATCGACTCAATTGCGAACGCCGATTGGAGGGCTCCAAAGCCGCGAAAGGCTCCGGAGGGAGGATTGTTGGTGTACATCGCGTAGCATTGCGCCATCACATTCGGCACGACATAGGGGCCGGTGGAGTGGGTCGTCGCGCGCGTCATGACGTGTTCGCCCAGAGAGGCATACGCGCCCGTGTCCCCATAAAGTTCAGTCTTCGAGGCCAAGAGCGTACCATCTTGCTTCGCGCCCAGCCTGACCGTGATTCGTGTTGCGTGGCGCTTGGGATGGGCGATCAGGCTCTCATGGCGGTCATAAAGAAGCTTTACCGGGCGCCCGGTGGTCCAGGCCAACAACGCTGAGTGAATCTGGCCAGCGATATCCTCTTTCCCGCCAAAGCCGCCCCCGACGAGGGTCCCGATCACCCGGATGCGCGACTCGGCGACGCCCAACGAAGCAGCCACCTGTTCCCGATCCGCGTAGGGAACCTGCGAACCGACGTAGATCTCGATTCGGCCGTTCTCGGTGACCCGGGCAATGCTGCACTCAGGCTCCATGAAAACATGATCCATGGTCGGCGTATGATAGGTCTCCTCGAACACAAGGTCGGACTCGGAGAACCCTCGCAAGACATCGCCCTTGTTCACTTCGATCTTCTTCAGCAGATTCCCATTCTCATGCACGGACACAGCGTCCGCTCGATGAGCCTCGACGGGATCCGACACCACAGGAAGCTCTTCGTATTCGACCTCAATGAGGTCCAAGGCCTGCGTTGCAGTGTCTCGCGTCTCCGCAGCCACAATGGCGACGGCGTCGCCCACGTAGCGAACCTTTTCACCGACCCCCACCAGAACCGGCCAATCCTTGATGAGGAGTCCATGGTTCCTCTCCCCAGGCACATCGTTCGCGGTCAAGACCGCTCGGACCCCCTCCAAGGCCCTTGCTCGGCTGACGTCCAGACGCTTGACGATCCCGTGTGGAATCCCTGCCCGCAGAACGCGCGCATGAAGCATGTTGGGGAAGGAGTAATCGTCCGTAAACTTGCCTCTCCCTGTGACTTTGTCCAAGGCATCAGGGCGGGGGGCAAGTTTGCCCACCAGGGAGATGTCCCCCTCGGTTGGCCCATTCATGCCCTCCACGTGTATTCCTGCGCGGACGCTTCTTGCCGCGGCCTTCACGGCCCGCAGGATCGATGCATAAGCCCCGCAGCGACAAAGCGTGTCCTTCAGCGCCGCTCGGATTTCCACGTCCGAAGGATCCGGGTTCCGAGCCAGCAGAGCGTAAGCCGCCATGATTTGACCCGGTGTGCAGAACCCGCACTGCACCGCCCCGTATAAGATGAAGGCGTCCTGCAAGGGATGGAGCCGGCTGCCGTGACTCAGCCCCTCGATCGTGAGCACTTCCTTTCCGTTGGCTTTCATCGCTGGCAGAGCGCATGAGAGGACCGGCTCGCCATTCAAAAGCACGGTGCATGCGCCACACTCCGCTTCCTGACAGGCAACCTTTGTTCCAGTTAGGCCAAGTTGGTACCGCAGGGTATCCGAGAGCATTTCGCCCGGCGCAACCTCGAGTTGTCTTGCCTCACCGTTGACGATGAACCACAGTTTCTGCATTCCTTGTGCTCCCATCTCACGCTGTATTCTACCGACCTTACCCAGCCTACTCATTCCCGGGCTCGGGCTTGCGCCGCCTTAAGCGTTTGATTCAGCAGGATTCCCGCGAGATGACGGCGGTATTCCTTGGTAGCCCGGTGCGGACTGGTCCTCACATTGACTTCCTCAAGAAGGGCCTTTCTCGCCTCGCGCAGGGTGTCGTTTCCGAGTCGCTTCGCAACAAGCCCCGTTTCCGTGTTCCTTGCCCGAAAGGGCCTTGGACCGGCTGGGCCGATGGCAATCCGCGCCTCTCGGACTAAGCCGTCTTGAGACTGCTGCATCCAAGCCGCCATGTTAAGAATGGCGATGGCTACTCCTTGCGGCCGCATGATCCTGCCGAATGCCGAACCCTCGCCTGGATGACGGGCGTGGATGTGGAATCCGACCAGGACCTCCGAGCTTCGGTTCAGAGAAGTCTCCCCTGGCCCGGCGAACAACTCGAGCAGAGGCCTCCATACCCTGCCGTTCGCGCCGGCGATCTGGGCATAGGCGTCAAGACCGAGCAGTGCTATCGAGCCATCGCCAGCCGGGAGCGCACGGGCGACGTTTCCGCCGATGGTTGCAATGCCACGCACTTGTGGGCCACCGATGAGCCCACAGGCTTCGACCAGGCAGGCCGCGTGTGTTCTGAGAATTGGATTACTGACAATTTCCGCGTGGGTGACGGCTGCCCCGAGAAAGATCTGATCCCCTTCCCGCCTGATTTGGCGCATTTCGTCGATCTCGGAAACATCCACGAGGACATTCACAGGGGAATGTCGATCCTGGGCCAAGTCCAGAATCAGATCGGTCCCACCGGCGATGACGGCCCCTCTTCCCGCAGAGGACTGAAGATAGGCCAGTGCCTCTTCCACACTCTTGGGTTGGAGGTAAGTCTTCCAGAGTCTCATTTTCCCGTTCCAGGAACGATGATTTGCACCCCGCGGTCCGGTACCGAGAATTGCTGGAAGTGACCCATCCCCTGACACAGCCGGTCCCAGCGCGCCGCCGCGAACTTCGGCGGGGGTCAGAGGCCCAGGGGAGTTGTGCGGCCGCAAATTGCTGCCTGCCCCCCGGCCCGCCGCTCCAGGGCAGGGCGGCCCGGCAGGCCAGCGTGCCTCAGCCGGGATTCCTCGGACAGTGTCGGAGGCCTCGCAGTCGCGTGAGCATCTCCTCCACTTCAATTGGCCGATCCAAATTCCCACGCCAATTGCCGTTGACAAGCCATGACCGCTCGCGTACACTCCTCTCAAGATCGGTCCATGGAATCCGGCGAGCGCGGCTGAACTCGAAGACCACAGCAGGGTTGTTCTGGCGATTGGTTGGCTGCAAGGTGCCAGATCCTCCCCATCGACTCATATCCTGGAGATTCAGGATTCGTCAAGGGATATGAGCCCGCGTGTGATAATACACATCCAATGAGGAGACTTGGAATAGGGGAACTCCATATTGCTGTCAACCTTCATGGTCATGGTATCAGTTTGTTGGCAGTCCCAGCCCCCCTCCAATGTTGCGCCCAGTTCCGCGACGCTCACGCTGGCTACCACGCCCAGCCCGGCTGGGCCGTGGGGTGAACCCCAGTCAAATGATTCTCGCGGCTTCTATTATCCGGGTGGGGAACTTCGCCCGATCGCTACAGGAATTGGGAGTATTGCCACGGAGAATGATAAGAATTTCATTCTTCGGGTTCGAAGGAGACCCATCGAAGAAAAGGGAGCATCTGGCCTCGTATTCAGAGAGAACGATCACGCGCCTTTCCAAGCCATTAAGAAGCACAGTGATGCTAGATTTTAACTCATCCATTGGACACCAACCATTCATGGGATCATTCTGATCCCATGGACTGAACCGGTTGCGATTAGGCAAGGAGAAACGACGAATTTGCTAGAAGTCATCGCCCAGGGGAACGTGCTTGACGCTCGGCAAGAACAACAAGCAGCGGGCAGGTGTTACCGAAGGTTCCTTCAAAGAAGGGGGAGCAGGCCCAGTGGCCTTGGAAAAGGCTCAGGCCGCAACCGGTGTTTGGTTTGATGAGTTGCCGCGGGCGTCAGAACAAGGGTTGAAGGGATTGAGGGAAAGAACATAATACATTCAAGCTTTCAGACATTTATGTGAAGAGGTGCACCATGGAGAATATGAAAATCGACTCGCTGATCATGACCCTCGCGCAACTCCAGACGGAGTTGTTGCGATGCGAGTACTGCGAGGAAAAGCCGTGCCGGGAGGCCTGTCCCGTCAACTGCTCACCGGCGGATTTCATCATGGCGGCTCGCGTCGGGAATCCATCGGACATTCGACGAGCCGCCGCGGAGATCATGCACGCCAATCCGCTGGGCGGCGTGTGTGGGATGGTCTGCCCGGACACGTTGTGCATGGCCGCCTGCACGCGCAAGAAATTTGACGGGCCAATCAACATCCCGCTCGTCCAAGCAACCCTCGTCGAAACAGCCAAGCGACTGGGAGGAATCCCGGAGTTTTCCCGGCCCAAGCCGAGCGGAAAAAAGGTGGCCGTCGTGGGCGGCGGGCCAGCAGGACTGGGCGCTGCAGCCACTCTGGCGCAGATGGGCTACACGGTGAGCATCTTCGAAGGCAGCGACCTCCTGGGCGGGATGATGAACCTGATCCCCGAACACCGCCTGGACAAGAAGGTTGTCAAGACCGATATTCAGTTCCTTATGTCGTTGGGGAACATCACCGCAAGAACGGGGGTAAGGATCGAGAATCCGAAAGCTCTGCTCCAAGAGGGCTACGCCGCGGTGTGCATCACCGCCGGTCTCTGGAAGCCGATCTCGCTCGGCATCGAGAACGAGGACGCGGCCATCAAGATGGTTGACCTGCTCTCCCAACCGGAGGCATACAAGCTCGATGGGCGCGTGGCGGTCATCGGCGGCGGTGCCACGGCAATTGACTGCGCTATCACGGCCAAGCAGTGCGGCGCGCAGAACGTCGAACTCTTCATGCTGGAGAAATTGTCCGAGATGCCCCTGACCGCGAAAGAGCGCAAGGAATTGCTGGATTTCGATATTGAGGTCAACGGGCGCATCCGGGTGAGCAGGATCATCGCCGCCCGGGGGAAAGTCTCCGGCCTGGAAACCATCAAGGTCGCGCTGCCCGAGGGGATACCCTTTAGCCCGGCGGCGGTGCGCGATGCCCCTGGGACGGAAGGCACCCGCTCCGGTTTCAGCGCCGTCGTCATCGCCATAGGGATGCGCTCCGCGCTGCCGCGTGACCAGGTTGACGGTCTGTTCTACGCCGGTGACATGCTCACGGGCCCGAAGACCGTCGTGCAGGCGACCGCCTCCGGGAAGAACGTCGCGCTCGAGATTGAGGCATACCTCCAGCATGAGAGAAAGCCGGTCATCGAGAAACCGACCAAGTCCTATTATGCCTTGCCCGGTTACAACCCGGTACCTGTTTCGCTGGAGACCGATTTCTTCGGACGGCCGATCCACTCGCCGTTTCTCATCTCGGCCTCCCCACCCTCGGACGGGCTGGAGCAGATGACCAAAGCCTACGAATCCGAATGGGCCGGCGGCGTGATGAAGACCACCTTCGACAACGTTCCCATCCACATTCCCTCCGAGTACATGTTCGCCTTCAATCCCTACACCTACGCCAACTGCGACAACGTCTCTGGCCACCCACTCAACCGCGCCTGCCGCGAGGTCGAGCAACTGGTCAAGAAGTGGCCTGACCGGTTGACCATGGCCTCGACGGGCGGTCCGGTCACGGGCAACGACGAAAGCGACGCGCTGGGTTGGCAATCCAACACCAAGAAACTGGAAGCGGCCGGAGCGATGGGCATCGAGTACTCGCTATCCTGTCCGCAGGGCGGCGACGGGACAGAGGGCGCCATCGTCTCACAGAATGCGGCCCTCACCGCCAAGATCATTGACTGGATCATGCAAGTCGGCGACCCAGACGTCCCGAAGCTGTTCAAACTGACTGCGGCCGTCACTTCCCTCGTGCCCATCCTGCGCGCCATCCGCAAGGTTCTGGATAAGTACCCGGCCAAGAAAGCCGGCATCACCCTAGCGAACAGCTTCCCCACCCTGGCATTCCGCCCAGCCACAGGCCACACCTGGGAGGAGGGCGTCATTGTCGGCATGAGCGGCGATGGCGTCACCCCCATCTCGTACCTGACGCTGGCGCAGGCAGTCCCCGAGGGCATTGAGATCTCCGGAAACGGCGGCCCGATGAATTACAAAGCCGCCATGGATTTCCTCGCCCTGGGTGTCAAGACGGTCCAATTCTGCACGATCGTCATGAAGCATGGCTATGGTATCATCCGCGACCTCGAATCCGGCACCTCCTTCCTGATGCAGGAGCGCGGCATCCATTCCATGAAAGAACTGGTCGGCATCGCCCAACCCAACCCGATCACCGACTTTATGGCCCTAACGCCGGTCAAGAAGATCTCAGACGCCAACCCCGAAGTCTGCGTCTCGTGCGGCAACTGCGCCCGCTGTCCGTACCTGGCGATCACGCTGGACGAAAAGGACTTGCCGCACACCGACCCAGCCCTCTGCATCGGCTGCTCGATCTGTGCCAAAAAGTGCTTTGTCGGCGCGATTACCATGCGGACGCGCAGCGCCGAAGAACTTGTTCTGCTAAGAGAGCATTAGACACGAAAGGAATAACATGGCTACTCGCTTTGAAAACGGAATCGTGGTCACGCTTGGAGAGAAGAACCCCGTCTTGTGGAATGCGACAGTCGTCACGGACGGCGAACGGACCGCCGCGGTGGGCGATTCTGCCGCAATGAAGCGGCGCTTCCCGGCCGCCGAGCCGGTTGACTGCTCCGGGAGAATCATCTTGCCCGGGTTCATCTGCAGCCACCACCACTTTTACTCAACCATGGCGCGCGGGATGAGCATCCCCGGAGAACCCGCCTCGAATTTCGTCGAGATCCTGGAGCGGCTCTGGTGGAAAGTGGACAAGGCGCTGGACGAAGAGGACATCACCCTTTCGGCACAGGTGCCCCTGATCGACTGCATCCGCAACGGCACGACCACGATCATTGACCATCACGCCTCGCCCTCCATGCGGGACGGCTCGCTCGACCTGATCGAGACCGCTGTCCGGCAGGCGGGACTGCGCGCCTCGCTGTGCTATGAGGTTTCCGACCGCAATGTCCCCGGCGGCGGGATCGCGGAGAACGAGCGGTTCATCAAAAAGGTCGGCAAAGGGGACGGCCAGATCGCGGCCATGATGGGACTGCACGCCTCCTTTACCATTTCCGATCAGACGGCTGAGAAATGCGTGAGGATTGCCAGGCAGGCCGGGGTCGGCTGCCACATCCACGTGGCCGAGGATGCTGCCGACCGGGAAGATTCCCTCGCCAAATACAACCTGCCGACCGTCCAACGCTTGCACAAACTCGGGCTGACCGGCAAGAACTCCATTTTCGTCCACTGCGTCCACATTGACGACGCCGAAATGGATATCCTCGCCGAGACCCAGACCGCTGTCGTCCACAACCCCGAATCGAACATGAACAACGCGGTCGGCGTCACGCCGCTGCTCAAGCTGCTTAAGAAAGGCGTGCTGGTCGGATTGGGCACCGACGGCATGGGCTCGGACATGCTCGCCCAGATGCGCTGCGCCTACCTGCTGCACCGCCTCGCCAACCGTGATCCGCGCGTTGGTTTCTTGGAGGCCCCGCAACTTCTTCTGCAGAACAACGCTGCGATTGCCGAGCGGCAGTTCGGTCTGCGGTTCGGCGAGATTGCCGAGGGCCTTCCCGCCGACCTCGCCATAATCGACTACCAGCCCCCCACCCCGCTGAGCGAAGAGAATTTCCTGGGGCATCTCATCTTCGGCCTGGTGGACGCCACCGTGGATACCACCGTCTGCAAGGGGAAAATCCTGATGAAGGGCAAGCAGATCCTAAGCATGGATGAAGAGCGCGTCGCCGCCCGTTCGCGCGAACTCGCCCCCAAGATGTGGAGGCGGCTGCAGAAGCCCTAACATATGCTTTTTCGTAATGGTGACCGGATGAAACGGCTGCTCCTCCTGCCAGACTCGACGTGCGAGCAAGCACGCACCAGTCGGCAGAGAAGGAGCAGCCAACATGGACTATGTCAAAGGATGTGGCGCCCACCCTGGCCTGCGCACCAGCCTGCTCTGGAGCAGTAGGCCAGGGGGCAGGTTAGCCTCCATCTCGGTTTGCTCGTTCCGAAGGCCGAGGCAAGCACTTCGAGCAAGTCCGAGCGGAACACGCAGCGGCACTCGCGCAGATTATGAGGCTTCCCTTTCCGTCCTCACCAGCCAAATCGGCAGGGTCGGAAGCCTTAGCCGGACTTTCCCTATTCGCAGCACGAATTGACCAGTTTTGGCAGGTTCAACAAGTAAACCATCGAGGAATATTGTGATCGGGATGGATTTGGGCAATGGTGCAGACCTTGGTACTTGAATAGA
>JBEKHT010000004.1:0-96143 GCA_050012135.1 Anaerolineales bacterium
AGGGTCCCGAGATACACGGAGGCTTTGCATCGCTGGCAAACGATCATCGCGGGACCTCGCTGCGAGCCTCTATCAGGCTGCGCGTCCCGTACTTCATTCGTTTTTGCCCGGACTCCGAAAGGTGGTGCTCCAGGCTCAGGTGTTCGGCCTCCCCGATGACCGTGTTGGCGACGGAGCTCTCGCCGAGTTCGAGCAACTGGGTGGCAAGACGGTTGAGTTTGCGGGTGGCCCGCTCCACGTGACCGGCCTTGGCTTCGATGACCGCTCTCTCCTGCAATTGGTACAGGGTCACGCTCCGCACCGCTGCGAGCAGTGGCCCGGAGATCGGAGTCGGCACCACCTCTTCCGTGACGGGGAAAGCCAAGGACAACACCGACTGCAGCTCTTCGTTCTGGGGAACCAGGTGCGCCCCGAAGGTAAGATTCCCCACCTCGAAGGAGGGCGTCGCACTCAGGGGAGAGAAGAGAAACTCCAGAAGCAGGCTGAGGGTGCTGCCCTGGTAGAGAGTTCCCAGTCGCAGGAAGGTCTGGGTCGGCAAGGGGGTGGGAGAAGGGGAAATGCGAAAAGCCGCCCGCAGTATCACTCCGGGGTTGGTCGCGATCTCCAGGGTGAGACGGTCGGAATAGACCTGCCCGAATCCGTGGAATTTCTCCCGCATGAAGTGGGCCAGGGTGGAGACCTGGTCGATGAAAACGGCCTGCCCTCCGGTCCGCGAGGCCAGGCCGTCGAGAAACACGTCGTTCCACTCCGCTCCAATCCCGACCGCGGTGATCTCCGTCCCCTCTTGGGCGGCCTGCTCGGCGAGCTGACGACAGTTCTCCTCATCCCCGTAGGTCTGACCATCCGTAATGAGGATGATGTGATCAATGGCGCCAGTCCTTCTTCCCTCCCGGATTTCTGCGAGAGCCGCCTGGAGACCTTGGAAGATTTCGGTTCCTCCGCTGGTCTGGGTCTGATTGAGCCGGCCTTCGACGGAAGCCGCAGAGTCCGTGCTTCTGGCGCCCACCAGGATCTCCGCCCGATCGCTGAAGGTCAGCAGGCTGAGATGGTCCTGGGGACGAAGGCGGCGAAGGATTTCAGCCACCGAGGAGCGTGCCGTGTCCAAGCGCTCGCCCGCCATGGAGGTGGAACGGTCCAGAGCGATACACAGGTTCAAGTCGGGAGCCAGCGGTCGGTCCGGCTCCTTTCCGGGGCGAATGCTCACCAGCGTGTAGAGTACCTGGGGCTCATCGACCGCCAACAGCGAGGGCCGACTGTGGCTGAGCTCAACCGAGAGAGGCTGACCGTTCGTCCCGGGCTTGGCGTTCATTCCCCGCCAGTCATCTCCACCAGCACCGCAGAGATGTTATCCGGGCCTCCGGCGGCATTGCACAGGTCTACCAAGGCAGTGCAGGCGGCCTGAACCGAGGGCGACTTGCGAATCGTCTCCAGGATTTCCTTCTCCGGAATGGCTCCCCACAATCCGTCCGAACAGAGCAGGAGCCGGGCTCCGGGTTCCCAGGGATAGGTGACGATTTCGGGCTCCAGGTCATCTGTCTGCCCGATGGCGCGCAGCAGGACGTTGCGTTGAGCATAGCGCGTGGCTTCCTCCGGGCTGATTTGGCCGACGTCGATGAGCCGCTGAACCAAGGAGTGGTCATGGCTGATCTGATGAAGCTCCTCCTTGACGAAATAGGCGCGGCTGTCGCCGATGTGAGCCAGGAAGACCTGCTGGGTGAAGACCAGGCAGGCCGTGAGGGTTGTCCCGCTTCCGGGAAAATGCCGCAGGACGGACTGGTTGGCCTTCCGCATGGCGTTTTGCAGCATTTCCTGGATGGATACCTGTTCCTCCCCCGGAGATCCCCCCAGCCAAAGCGCCCCGAACTGGCCCATGACCTCCCGAGCAAAGGTCTGCGCGGCGAGGCGGCTGGCCCGCTCGCCCAACTCGTGTCCGCCCATGCCGTCGGCGACAATGAACAAGCCGAAGTAGGGCAGGGTGCTGTCGGCCTGCTGCAGGGCCGTGATCGCGATCAGGCTGTCTTCGTTGGTGGAGCGCACGCGGCCGATGTTATGGCCGATGCCCACGTGAAACGCTGGCGGCCCGCTGCGGTCCCCCGGCAGGGGGCGCGTAGAGGGTCGATCCCCACGGCCCTTCGATAAGGGAGTCAATGATCGCTCCTTCTCCGGCCGGCCTACACCGGAAGTGCGTAGACCCGGTGATCGGTTGAGCCGAAGCAAATCACGTTTTCACCCGCCGTGGGGGCCCCGGTAATAGCTCCCCCGGTGGCGAACTTCCAGCGCAGCTTTCCACTCACTAGCTCTATGCAGTATAGACGGCCATCAACCGACCCACAATAGACAAGTCCCTTGTGAATCAATGGCGAAGCATTCACCTGACCTTCTGTGTCCACGTGCCACTTTTCCTTGCTACTCTTGGCGTCCACCGCATAGATCCGCCCATCCGCGGAGCCGAACACGATCAGGTCTTCGCCAACCGCCGGTGAGGAGACAATGGATTTTCCGGTCCGAAACCGCCACACGACCCACCCCGATGTGGCGTCCAGCGCGTAAAGACTGTAATCCACAGAGCCGAAGTACACAAGGCCGTTAGCCTCCGCGGGAGAGGAGACCACGGCTCGCCGGGAGCGGAACTGCCACTTGGACTCGCCCCCCAAGGTAACGGAATGGAAGTCCCCTGCATCACAGCCGAAGTAGACACGATCGCCGACCACTAGAGCGGTGGATCGCACCGGGCCGGCGACTTCGTAGCGCCAGGCTCGACGGCCGGTGGCTACGTTCACGGCGTGAAGCGCGCCGTCGTCAGAGCCCACGAAGATATGACCCACCGCAATGACCGGGGAGGAGCGAATGGGCTTGTCGGCAGAGTAAGTCCACAGAAGCCTGCCGCCATTTAGGCTCAAGGCATGCAACCGATGATCCTCCGACCCCAGGAAGATCGAGTCCTCTCGCAAGGCGGGCCGCCCCGGAAGACCTCCCTCCGTCGCGTATTTCCATTTGAACTGCCCCGTCTCGGCATCCAAGGCATAGAGGTTGTGGTCATAGGCCCCCACCAGGACCATCCTCTCTGTGAGCGCGGGCGTGCCCCGCACCTCATCTTCGCAGGTGAAGACCCAGAGGGGGGATGGGCCCTCTTCGCTTTCGCCCGCGGCCGGATGAGAAGGTTTGCGCTCCGAGGCAGCGGGCTCGGCCACGTCACCGCGCATCTCCTTCAAGACCTGTGCGAGCGCGTGCGACAACTCGGCCGGGGTCGCAAATCGATCGCTGAGGTTATAGGAAAGAGCCCGATCGACAACCTTTTCAAGAGATTCCGGCACCGCCGGATTAAGGTCCCGCAGGGGCCGGTCCGCCCAGGTGAAGGGCGGCTCGATGCGCGGATCCCGGTTGGTAAGCAGATGGTGAAGGGTGGCCCCCAGCGCATAGATGTCCGAAAGAGGACCCGCCTCCCCGCGATACTGTTCCGGTGGCGCGTAGCCCTCGGTTCCGATCATCGTGCCTTTGCGGTCCGGGGAAAAGAGCTTGGCGATCCCGAAATCGACCAGGCGGACGCGCCCATGGTCATCAATCATCACGTTGGACGGCTTGATATCTCGAAAGATGACCGGAGGATCATGGGTGTGCAAGAACTGCAGAACGTCGCAGATCTCGATGGCCCACTCGATGACTTTGTCAATGGGGAGAAGGCTTTTGCTCTCCCCCAGGATCGACTCAAGATCCTTGCCGCTGATGAACTCCATCACCAGGAACGATCGTTCCTCTTCGGAGAAGTAATCGAAAATTCGCGGGATCGCGGGATGATCCAGGGTTGCCAGGAGGTTGGCTTCGCGCTCGAAGTTCTCGACCACGGCTCGGCGGGTGGTTGCGTCCGTGCTCTGATTAAGGAGCTGCTTGACCGCGACCAGGCGGCTCACGTTGGGGAATCGCAGGTCTCGGGCCTGGTAGACGGAACTCATCCCCCCTCTTCCCAGGACCCGCTGGATGAGGTATCGACTTTGGAGCGTCGTTCCGTTCGGCAGCGAGGCGGTTGGCGCCTTGCTAGGTAGGCGCGAGCGGATCGGATTGGTTTCCAGTGCGGATCTCCTCCTGATGAATTGCCAGCTGCCCAGGGCCTTTTCCGATTATAAGCACCCCAATCCTCAACCGCAACCGGCTTCCTCCGACACGAGCCCTCCCGGGGGCACCGGTCGGGCAGAACCCGAAGCCCACTTAGCTCCGAGCGGATGCCTCCGGAGCAGGAATTGGGGGGGCTGGTTCGGTGGCCGGGTAGGAGCCGCCGCTTGGCCGGTACTGGGCCAGCCAGCGCAGCACGTAGGTGAGGCGGTCACGCCACCCGTCCTCCGATAAGATTCTCTGCAGGTACAGCGACCCCCGGCTGAATCGGGAAAGAGGGGGGGGCTCGGTCAGCTGTTCCTCGGCGAAGCCGACCAGACGGAGCGCAAGGCTGCCATTCTCCATGGTCACGCTCTCCACGCCCGCTTTCTGGGCCAGCACCTTGACCCGCAGCTGATAGAGCAGGTTGTCCACCGCCAGGGGCGGGTTCCCGAACCGATCTCTCAACTCTTCCGAGAATGCCTCCAATTGCGCCTCCTCCTGGATTTCGGCCATTCTTCGATAGAGACGCAATCGAAGGTCTCGGTCCTCGACGTAGTCCGGAGGCAGGCCCACGTTCAAGGGCAAGTCCACGGTGGCCAGGACGGGGGGCATCAGCTGGACCGCCCCCTCCCGCTGTTCTTTGAGATGGCGGACAGCCTGGGTGAGCAGCCGCGTGTAGAGGTGGAAGCCAATTGCGGCAATATGCCCATGCTGCCGGGATCCCAGAATCTCTCCCGCCCCGCGAATCTCCAGGTCGCGCATCGCGATGCCGTATCCGGCCCCCAGCTCCGTTTGATCCGCCATCGTCTCCAAGCGATCCCGGGCCTCGTGGGTCAAATGGTGCTTGCGGTCGGTAAAGAAGTAGGCATAGCCTCTCATTGCGCTTCGGCCGACCCGGCCCCGGAGCTGGTAGAGCTGAGCCAGGCCGAAGGTGTCCGCTCGCTCCACGATGAGGGTATTGGCATTGGGGATGTCCAGCCCGGATTCGATAATGGAGGTGCACAGCAGGACATCCGCCTCCCGGGAGATGAAGGCTTGCATGGAGCGCTCGAGCTGGTTCTCGGGCATCTGCCCGTGAGCCATCGTGATGTGGGCTTCCGGGACGAGTGTCGCGAGCTTCTTTTGGGCCACGGCGATCGTCTCCACCCGGTTGTGTACCCAGAAAACCTGTCCGCCGCGGTCCAACTCGCGCAGGATCGCTCTGCGCACGACGCTTTCGGAGTAGCCGCGAATTCGGGTGACGACAGGCAGTCGCTCCTCGGGAGGGGTGTTGATCGTGGAGATATCTCGGACGCCGGTCAGAGAAAGATACAAGGTGCGTGGGATTGGTGTGGCCGTCAGGGTGAGGACATCCACCTCGGTTCGGAGATGCTTGAGGTGTTCCTTGTGAGCGACGCCGAATCGCTGCTCCTCATCGATGACCACCAGACCGAGGTCCTTGAAGCGCACGTCGGCTTGAAGCAGTCGGTGAGTCCCGATGATGATCTCGACTCGACCCTCGGCCAAGTCGGCCAGGACCGAGGCCTGTTCGGCGGGCGTGCGAAAGCGCGAGAGCATCTCCACGCGCACCGGGAAGGGCGCCAGACGCTGGCGAAAGGTTTCGAAGTGCTGTTGGGCCAATAGGGTGGTAGGGACCAGGATCGCAACCTGCTTTCCGTCCATCACGGCTTTGAAGGCAGCCCGCAGGGCCACTTCCGTCTTGCCATAGCCGACGTCCCCACAGATCAGGCGGTCCATCGGCCCCGCGCGCTCCATGTCGCGCTTGACCTCTTCAATGGCTCGGAGCTGGTCCTCCGTCTCGACGAATGGGAAGGAGGCTTCCAGCTCGCTTTGCCAGGGAGTATCCGGACCGAAGGAATGGCCCAGAGCCGTTTGCCTCTTCGCATACAGGTCCAGGAGTTCGCGGGCGATCTCCTCGACCGCCTTGCGGGCCTTCTCGCGAGCGGTGGCCCAGTCAGCGGATCCAACACGCGAAAGGGCTGGAGGTCGCTCATCGGCCCCCACGTATCGCGTCAAACGATCTGCTTGGTGGACCGGCACATAGACTTGATCTCCACCCGCGAATTCCACCTGCAGGTACTCCCGCTGGGTCTCGTCCACCGTGCGGTGCACCAGTCCACCGAACCGACCGATTCCGTATTCCACGTGCACCACAAAGTCGCCCGGCTTCAGGTCTGCGTATTCCGCCTCCGGAGCCGTCGCCCCCGCGTGGATTCGCCGTCTCGGTTCGGGCCTGGCCCAACCAAAGATCTCTCCGTCGGTGAGAAGGTCCAGGGCGCACGATGGCCCCGCTTCGCCTGGGGAGTGCAGCACGAACCCCTCTTGGAGCGCGCCTAGGATGAAGACCTGGGCTCCTTCCGCAGGGAGTTGGGTGAGCACTTCGGAGGCCGCAGGGACAAAATTCCCTCGTTCACCCCAGAGGTCGGCCAGCCGTGCCGCTTGGCGAGACACGACGACCGTTCGGGATTGAGCCTGATGGGCCTGCTGGAGGTGCTCAATCAAGGGCGTGATCTGACCACCGAAGCGCGGCCCAGGGGCGAACGCCTCGCCCAGCGGGACCAGGTCGGCCTCGGCGCCCGGTCTCCCCAGTTCGATCAACAGGCGGGTTTCCAGGGATTCCCTGAGATGGTCCCACGAGAGAGCGGCCGGGGGATCTTCGGGTCGGATTTCCCCGTTTTCGAGGGCTTCCGCGCGAAGCTGAAGGTTCTGTGCCTCCAAATCGGCGGCGGTCTCCTCAAGCTCCTCGTAGTTCTCCACGAGCACAATGCCATCGGGTGCCAGGTGATCCAACAGATCCGCGGGGGGATAGAGCCATGGGATGAAGAACTCGACGGAGGGGCGGGATTCTGGACCCAACTCATCCACCTCCGGGTTGCGATCCAAGAGCGTTGACCAGGGACCCCCGGCTTGGGCCCGGAGGGGTTTGAGATCGCGGTCCAAGGCTTCCCTCGCAGGGGTGATGCTGAGACTGGAGACCGGATCTGTGGAGCGCTGTGTTGCTGGATCGAAATGCCGAAGCGTCTCGATGGTCTCCCCAAAGAACTCAATCCGTGCAGGTTGCGGATCAGCTGGAGGCCACAGGTCGGCGATTCCTCCGCGCCGGCTGAACTGACCGGGCTCCATCACATAGGGGTAGCCTTGGTAGCCCAAGTCAACTGCGAAGCGGAGAAGTTCATCCAAGGAGGCCTTGGCTCCGGGAGCGACCACCCGAGTGTTTCCCACAAACTCCTGGCGAGGGAGGGTCGGCGTCATCCAGGCCCGCAAGGAGGTCAAGACCAGAAGCGGGGACCAAGTCCCCTGGGAGCCGGTCGAGTACTCGGCAAGAGAGGACAGGGTCGAAATGCGCTCGAGAATGGTTCTTTGGCCCCACGGGGCGGCCTCGTAAAAAAGCGGGGAGGGCTCTCCGAATAGCTGGATGCGCAGGGTGGGATCCCAGGTCGAGATTTCGTCTCTCAAGGCCAGGACCTCATCCGACCGGGAAAGCGCCAGGACGAGTGGGACTCGAACGTCCCGAGCGAGTGCAGCCAGCACCGGTGCCCGCGCCGACCGAGGAAGGGCCAGAGCCACAGTCCGGAAATGTGTGGGCCTCGAGGCTCTCAGGCCCAGCAGGCGGGCCTGGAGGGCCTGGTACGCAGGCTGGGACCGAATGGTCTCGAGCAGAGGGGTCAGGCTAGTCGACACGCAAGCTTCCTGCCGAGTCAGGCTCTCCGTTGTATCGGTTCATCGCCGCCTGTAGGCCGGAGTGAATGAACATATCAACTGCCTCGGCCGCCCGCCCGACGATCTCGTTCAGTTTCGGTTCCTCCTGCAGGGCGAAGTCTTGAAGGACATACGCCGCCGGATCCATGTTCTCGGGCGGCCGGTCAATCCCGATTCGCAGCCTGGGGAATTCCTGCGATCCCAGGGCGTCGATTATGGATTGGATCCCTTTCTGCCCGCCTGAGCCTCCAACCGGCCGCAAGCGGAGCGTACCCAAGGGCAGATCGACGTCGTCCGAGCAGACCAGCAGACGCTCGTAAGGAATACCGTAGAAGCGCACTAGCGCCAGGACGGCCTGTCCGCTTGCATTCATGAAGGTCTGGGGCTTCGCCAGGAGAATGGTCTTCCCCTCAACGTGTACACTGGCCAGAAGGCAGTGAAAACCCCTGCGCGAGAACCGTGTCTCTGACAGCTTGGCAACTCTGTCAACTACACGGAAGCCCACGCTGTGCCGGTTCCGGACGTACTGCCGGCCGGGGTTACCCAGTCCTACCACGGCTGCATCCAAGGTCATGTTGTCCTCTGGCTGGGGTGATTCCTTCGAGGTTTTCCCAGGCGCAGCCTGGGGCCCTGGCCGGCGTCAGGGGAGTCCGGTCGATAATTCGGGGTTCCGTCCAGCTTGCTCCTGTCTGTGCCCAGAAAACCCGCGTCTGGCCACGAGGCTAATGCAGGCTCGGTGATCCTCTAGTTTAGCATGCGGGGGCCGCCTCCCTCAAGCCCCGTTTCCTCCGGCTATTCCATTACCCAGGGGGCTGGGTTCTCTCCATCCGCGAGGGACTAGGGAGGAATGCGCGGCCTGCCAGGCAAGATCCGGAGCAGAGCGACCTTGGATCGTCAGGGAACCGACAGCACGCCGGGTCGTTCAGGGTCCTCCGATTCTAGCTGCAATGAGAGGCGGACCGCGGATGGTAGACTCGGTGCTTGGGGACGAAGAGCCGCAGGCTGGCCCGAGAGACGGCGCCCTCCATGGCGCTTCCCGAATGAACGAAGACCAGCAGCTTCTGCTCGCCTGACGTCATGAGGCAAGGGAGGTCAGGGTCCAGGTACATCATCCGATCTTTGACAAGCTGCCGAGCTGACCCTGATTGTCATCGCGGCCAAGCCAGATTGCTCGATCCTCGGGCCTCTCTCACTTGCCTGTGGCCTTCTCGATGCCATTCTGTTCCATGCCTCGGGCAGGCCGCAAATCGGGGGATCTGGAGACTTTGAGCGCAATGGACACGACGGAAGGGAGCGGACCCCGGTTCGCGAGCCCGCCCCAAGGGGCGGGTGACCAGGCAAGACCCGCCTACAGCCTGTATCTGCACATTCCATTTTGCCGGCACCGGTGTGGGTACTGCGATTTCAATACCTACCAGGGCATGCAGGACCTAATCGCGCCCTACACCCAAGCCCTCCGGCAGGAGATAGGCCTGGTGGGAGACGGAGGGAGCCGCCCTCAGGTGATCACGGTTTTCTTCGGGGGCGGCACCCCGTCGCTGCTCCCTTTGCCGAGCCTGAGGGAGCTGTTCGATGCCCTGCGCACCTCCTTTGTCCTGGAGTCGCAGGTGGAGGTTACCCTGGAGGCGAATCCGGGCACCGTCACAGCAGAATACCTTTCGGGTTTGCGCGGGATGGGGGTCAACCGTCTCAGCTTCGGGATGCAATCGGCTCAGCCCCAGGAGCTGCAGCTCCTGGAACGACAGCACACCCATGAGGACACGATCCGCTCGATGGAATGGGCCCGCCGGGCCGGATTTGAGAACATCAACTTGGACTTGATCTACGGCCTTCCCCGCCAGTCGATGTCCCTGTGGCAGGAGACTCTCAGAAGCGCGCTCGAGCTGCATCCGGACCACCTCTCGCTTTATGCCCTGACCCTGGAGCACGGAACTCCCTTGCGCCGGGCCGTGCTCCAAGGGAAGCACCCTTGGCCTGATGATGATCAGGCCGCAGACATGTACGGCTGGGCTTCGGAGGCCTTGGACCGCGCAGGATTCGCCCAGTACGAGATCTCGAACTGGGCCAGGACAAGTCATCCGCAGGACGACTCGCCGGGCCTGGCCTGCCGGCATAACCTTCAATACTGGAGGAATCTCCCCTACCTGGGGCTGGGCGCTGGAGCTCATGGCTTTGCCGCCGGGGTTCGCTATTCCGATGTCCTGGCCCCCGGCAATTACATCCGTCGAGTGGGGGAAGGAGGCCGGCGAGGCTTCCCGCTCTCCCCCGCGGCAGCGCGTTCGGAAACCATCGACGCAAACGAGGAGATGCGCCAGACGATGTGGTTAGGCTTGAGGCTGACCCGGGAGGGCGTGCTGGATTCAGCGTTCGCGGCCCGGTTTGGTTTCTCCTGTTTCGAAATCTTTGGACATGAAATCGAATCCCTCGTCGAGGACGGCCTGCTGGAATGGGAGAAGTCCGAGGAGAGAATCAAGTTGACCCCCAGGGGCAGATTGCTCGGCAACCGGGTTTTCGTGGAATTTGTGTAGCGACGCCAGGGACTGTCAGGCGACCCCGGCGAGCGGCTTGGGGGCGCTAGCGCGCCCGGGTGAGAAGGGACCCCGTGAGATCTTCCAGGGCCTGCTTGTACTCTTCAGCGAGGGGGACCTGCTCAAGGGCCGCGAAGGCTCGGCGAGTCAGCGCATCGGCTTGAGAGACAGCAAACTCGCGCGCGCCCACCCGTTCGAGTGCCTGCAGCAGGGCCTCGACTTGCCCGGAAGATGGGGCGGCGAACAACTCGCGAAACTCACTGGAGTTTTCCAGCCCGAATACCACGGGTAGGCTTTTCTTGCGGCTGGTGAGGTCGTCGCTGGCCGATTTTCCTGTGACGCGCGGATCCCCCCAAAGGCCGAGCCAGTCATCTCGCGCCTGAAAGGCCAACCCGACCAGCCGGCCGAACTCCCCCAATTGCTCGAGGCGCTTGGGGTCACTCCTTCCCGCCAGCGCCCCCAAGAGGCAGGCCGCCTTGAGCAGTGCAGCGGTCTTGGCTTCGACCATCTCCCAGTAACGATCGAGCGAGAAGGCAGCAAGGTTTTCAGAAGCCAGGTCGATGTATTGGCCTTGAGTAAGGTGGACGCATGCTTCCAGGAGGACCTTCGCGGAAGCCGAGGCGAGGGAGGGATCCGGCTCTTGAGACGGCAGAGGCTTCAGCGTGCAGAGCAGCGCCAAAGCGAGAAGGGTATCACCGGCATTGATCCCCTGAGCCGTTCCCCAAAGCTTCCAGACGGTCGGACGGCCGCGCCTCATCGCCCCTTGATCTTGGATGTCATCATGAATCAATGAGAAGTTGTGGACCAGTTCGACGGCCGCAGCGGAATGGAGCGCAGGATGCCAATCTCCGCAGACGCCCCCACAGCACAACAGGGAGAGCAGCGGCCGAATGCGCTTGCCTCCGGCTTCGGGACCCGCGCCTTCGCCGGTCCAGCCCATGTGGAAGGTGAGCATCTCATACAAGCCCTGGGCGGACCCGCTCTCGGGACGCGCCACTGCCCGCCGCAGGGTTTCCTCGAGATCGGTGAGCACGGCTTGGATGATTCCTGCGGAGCTCATAGGTTCTGGAGAGGAGTGGCTTGGAGGCTGGGGATGTCCGCGGCGCCCACTGCGAACATCACGATTCTCAGTTCCTGCTCGACGAGTTGGACTGCCTCGACCACGGCCTCGACCGAACGAGAGGCCGCTTGGAGAAATGGGCGGGCCGCGCCGACCAGGCTGGCCCCCAGGGCGATGCACTTGGCGACGTCCACGCCATCGCGGATGCCCCCGGAAGCGACGAGCGGCAAGTGCGGCAATTCTGCGTGGCACTGTCGTAACGCCTCCGCGGTGGGGATCCCCCAGTTGACGAACGCGGCCGCCAGGCGCGCTGCCTGGGTGGACCGGGCCCGGTGCATCTCAACTTGCGACCAGGATGTCCCGCCGGCTCCCGCCACATCGATGCCTGCCACCCCGGCATCGGCGAGCCAGTGGGCGACCTTCGCCGAGATTCCCCAGCCGACTTCCTTGACGATCACGGGGACGAGCAGGGAATGGCAAACCGCCTCGATTCGCGAGAGGAGATTGGAAAAATCACTGTTCCCCTCGGTCTGCAACGCCTCCTGGAGAGGATTGAGATGAAGAACGAGGGCATTCGCCTTCACCATCTCGACGGCGCGGCGACACTCGTCCGGTCCACACCCGTAGTTGAGTTGAACGGCACCAAGGTTGGCCAGCAGGAACACCTCGGGAGCCAAGTCCCGCACCTGAAAGGTGTCCTGGAGTGCTGAGTCTTCAAGGGCGGCCCGCTGCGAACCCAATCCCAACGCAATCCCGAGAGCCTGTGCCGCTTCTGCCAGAGTCCGGTTGATGCGGCGAGCTTCCTCAGTCCCCCCCGTCATGGAAGAAATGAGCAGAGGCGCCTCCAGGGCGTGGCCGAGGAACCTCGCGCGAGTGCTGACCTGCTGCAAATTCAGCTCCGGGAGGGCTTGATGGAGAAAGCGGTACCGTTCCAGGCCGTTACTGAGCCCCGATTGGACGTCCTCTTCCAGGTTAATGCGGATGTGGTCGGCCTTGCGGGATGAGGTGGGCGCAACTTCCGACATGAGGAGGTGTTCCCCTATTGGCAAGTACGCAGCATGGTACCAGCCCGATAGGCATGTGTCAACAGCGCAGGGGGGTTGCGCCTTGACCCGGGAGGCATTGGCCAGTACAATACCGCCCGGCTCACGTTTGGGGGCGCCGCGCGATTGCAGAAGGCCCGTCGACAGCTCACTGGGGCTGGCCGAATAGAGACCCAAGGGAGGGAATGTTCCATGTCAGCCACAACCTTCGACAGCGTGCGAGACATCATTGTGGAGTTGTTGGGTGTGGATGCCTCGAAGGTTATTGAAAGCGCTCGGTTCCGTGAGGATCTGGGGGCGGATTCCCTCGACCTGGTTGAGCTGATAATGGCGTTCGAGGAGAAATTCGGGGCGGAAATATCCGACGAGGATGCTCAGAGCATCACTACGGTCGGTGAAGCCGTGAAGTATATTGAAGCCAGGAAGGACAAGGCCTAGGGCCGGGGGCCTCTCTGGAGGGCGAAGACCCATCCGGTTCAGAATCCCCTTTCTCTTAGACCTCAAGCGGCGCGGGCCGGGGAGTGAAGATAATCCCCGGTCTGCTCTTTTGTTGCCTCCGGCCGGTGGCCGCTTGGCTGCGTCCCTATCCCCGCTAGCCGAAGTAGCTGGTCTCAATCTCCTGCCAGGATGGGCGCCCGGCCAGCCGCATGTAGGCCGAGAGCAAGGGATGCACCTGTCGGATCTGGTCGGCCATTTGCAGCGCGATCAGGCGAACGGCGAAGTGAGCGTTTTCCCCGGAACGCAGTTCGCAAAAGTGGAATGCCTCCCGCAAGTTGAGGGTCAGGATCACCCGTCGGCGGAAGGCATTTGGGATCACGTAGGAGGCGGCCCTCTCATCCAGTTGGACGAGATCCCGATAGGCTTGGGCGGCGCGATCCATTGCCTCTCGGAAGCGGCCGAGGACTCCCGCTTGCTCGAACCAGACCGGAGTGACATAGCCCAGGTCGCTGGTGAGCGGCGCGGGAGTCTGGGTCATCATTCGATGACGTTTGACTTCGAAGTAGGCACCCTGATCGAGAACGGCCTCGAACAGATAGGAGAGATGCTCCAGCTCGCGAGCCGGGACATCCCGCGGGCTCATGGAGCCGAGTAGTGCTGAAGCCAGCTCGCCTCGCTTGGCCGGAGGCAGGGCGGCAATGTCCGCCAATGCCTGCCGGTAGGGGATTCCCGAGGAACGAACCCAGGCGGCCGCCAGAACGCGGTCTTCCGCCTCCGGATCGTATTGAATGAGCCGAACCGAGCCGGACAAGGGAAGAGCCTCAGACGGTGCGCGGTTCAGGGGGCGCGCCTCGATCTTCGCGGCCAACCGCTGAAGATAAGGGGAGGCCTCGGAGTACTTGAGCAGGGTGGGTGTCTCCTGCTGGGCGGCTTCCCGAATCTCCATGCCGATTTCGCGGACCTCGACCAGGGGATGCGACAGCATCTTGCGCAGAGCGTGTTCGAGGGCCCGTGCGTTAATGGTTACCCCGACATTGGCCAAGCAAGCCGCGGGCAGCAAATAGCGGCACACATCGGCGTAGCGCGAACGAATCCGCCCATCCCATTTCGCCTCGCTTTCATCTTCTTGGCGTGGAAACCGTTCGTGGGCCAGGGCGGCCGTGGCTTGCAGGGAAGCCTGGTATGTTTCCAGGAGGAAGTCGCAGGCGGCCCGATACTCTCCCTCGAGGCGCGACCCTTTGAATTCGGTTGGCAAGTGATAAGCGCCCGGGGACCACTTCTGATACCGCGTGCTTTTCTCCGTGTATGAAGCCAGCCGGTTGGACTCAAGGGACTCAATCGCCAGTCGCGAAATGTTCTCCAGAGCGATGTGGAGGACGGCATGCTCTGCGACGGAGGCATGTCCGAAACCAACCACCCAGCGCTCGTGGAATCTCGTGCTATCCTGCTCGCTGAGTGCCGCAGCGATGTCGGAGAAGGACTGGGGGGAGCGCGATGTTTTTGCAAATGCGACCGCGATCGTTTCCGGGCTGAGACGGCGCGGGCTCAGGAGGTAGATGCGTCGCAGCGGGTTAATCTCGTCCTCCTTTCCTGCGGGGAGGGCACCCACAGGTGGGCTCAGTTGGGGTCAGGGTTCGCAGAAGACGACTCGCGCAGGCGGGCCCGGGCGATCTCGACGTCCCTTTCGATCTGGTCCAGCAACTCCTTAGGCCCGGGGAACTTCTGCTCGTCCCGAACACGGGCAATGAAGTCGAGGCGCAGCTCCTGGCCGTACAGATCCGACCGGAAGTTGAGCAGGTGGGCCTCGATCGTCAGTTTGGGAGTCTCTTCAAAGGTGGGGCGGATTCCGATGTTGGTCACGCCGGGCTTCCTCTGGCCTTCCACCCACACCCAGGTGGCGTATACCCCCCGGGCTGGAATGGCCCGTTCTTCCCACACCTCCAGGTTGGCAGTCGGGATTCCCAGCGTGACCCCGCGGTGGGCTCCTGGCGTGACCTTACCCGTCAGACGATAGGCTCGGCCCAGGCATGCCGCAGCCGAAGCCACGTCTCCTTGCGAGAGATACCGGCGGATGCGCGTCGATGAGATCACCTCCGCGCCAAATTCCAGTGGCTCGACCGTGTGCACTTGAAACCCGGCCTGGGCCCCGTATTGCCTCAAGAACTCGAGGTTCCCCTCTCGGTTGTGGCCGAGGGCAAAATCCGGTCCGGCCCAGAGGGAGCGCAATCCGAGATGGCGGACGAGACGATCTAGGAATTCAGCGGCCCGAACCCTGGACAACTCGAGGGTGAAGGGCTCAAGGATGACGCCATCGACCCCCAGGTCCCTGAGCAACCCGGCTCTTTCCTCGGGTGCGGTAAGGTAGCCGGGCGAGGAGCGCCGTCCCAGCACGACCGAGGGATGGGGGTGGAAGGTGAGGACGACAGCCGGGTCTCCGTTCTCGTGAGCCTCGGCAACCATTGCCTTCAAAAGGCGTTGGTGCCCTCGATGAACGCCGTCAAATGAACCGACCGCGAGATGGGCCCCGCGGACTTGGACTTCTTCAATGCTGTGGTAAGGCTGCATCCCGTCTCAGAGGTCCATGAACACTTTTCTTGGCTGCCAAGCCTGGGACCGGGGGTCTCCCTCCAGGATCGCAACCAGTTCCCCGCCCGGGCCGACGCCCATCGCCCGGCCGGCGGCCTCGGTTCCCCCAGGGACCGAGATGCCCCGGCGGAGCGCGTCCACGAGTTCGGCGGAAAGGTCAACCCGTGTCCATCCCTCCAGAACCGCAGTGGCCGGAAGGGTCACCTCCTGCCAGGCGCCATCGGCAAATCGGCTTTGCAATTCGCTCAAGGGGATCGCCTGCTCGACCCGGAAGGGGCCGAGTCTCAGCCGGCGAAGGGCAATGAGATGGGCGTGGGATTGAAGCCTCTCACCGAGGTCTCGCGCCAGGGCGCGCAGGTAGGTTCCCCGCGAACATCGCACTTGGATCGCTGCTTCCGGGCTGGACCATTCGCGCAGGTCGATGCTATAGATTTGGACCTTGCGCGGTTCGAGTTCCACCGTTTCGCCTTTTCGCGCCAGGTCATAAGCCCTTCGCCCTTCGACCTTGACCGCCGAGTAGGCAGGAGGCACCTGCAGTGTCTCTCCCCGAAAGGCGGCGAGGGCCTCGAGCAGTTGCTCCTCAGAAAAGCGGACGGGGCTTGTGCCCGTGATTTGTCCCGTAGCGTCGAGGGTCGTCGTGCTTTGGCCGAACCGAACCACGGCCTGGTATTCCTTGTCGGCTTCGAGCAAGTATTCCGCCAGACGCGTGGCCCCGCCCAGGAGCACCACAAGCACTCCCGAAGCGGAGGGGTCCAAGGTCCCCGTGTGGCCGGTCTTGCGAATGCCTGTTCCGCGGCGCACGACATTGACCACATCGTGCGAGGTCGGGCCGATTGGTTTGTCAACCACCAGTAGGGCCGGGTGCACCAATTCGATCCTCCCGGGCGCCGGGATGAACCCCCCTTGAAGACCTCCCGCCTCTGGTTCCCAAGGGAAAGATGGCGGTCGGATCGATGCTACCGGAATCGGTGGCGTTCTGGGGAGGGTGCCGACCTGGCCTGCGCCAGCCCGTCGGCCGTCATAGTTTATCAGACAACCACTTGTGGGTCGCCTCCACAACGGTGTGGGCGACCTGCTCCAACGAGCCGGGCACTGTGGCCCCGGCGGCGGCCGGGTGGCCTCCGCCGCCGTAGCGTTTCGCGATCGGGGTGATGTCGAGTCCGTTGTGAGCCCGCCAGCTCACTTTCACCGTCCCGCCCTCCTGTTCGACGAAGATCATCGCCAGGTCGGCTCCTTCCACACTGCTCAGGATGTTGATCAGGTCGGCATCGTCTCGACCGGGGTACCCGGCCAGCCTTCGGTCGGCGAGGCTGAGCCAAGTCCAGACCATCCGGTCCTCCCGCTCGATTCGCGAGAGTCCTGGGCCCCAGTACCGGGCCGCGGAGAAGCTGCGCCGGTTCATGCTCCATTCGACGATTTCCGAAAGATTCGCGCCGGCTCGCATCAGCTTCTGGGCGATCAGCATGCTCTTGGGATTGACGTTGGCGGTGCGGAACCCGAGCGTATCGGTCACGAGCCCAGTGAGCAAACCCGTTGAGGCATTGAGGTTCAGGCTCAGGCGCAGCGGTTTCACGAGGTCGTATACGACTTCCGCCGTCGCGACAGCCTCCTGCTCGATCAAGTTTGCCTCTGCGAAAAGGCTGTTGGTCGTGTGATGATCGATATTGACGGTCGGAGCCGAAGGCAGAGGCGCAGAGAATTCTCCTACCCGGTCGGCGTCGGAGCAGTCGAGGTAGACAATGAGGTCGACTTCGGCGGGGATCTGCGAACTGACTTCCTTGTAGCCGGGCAGGAAATGGAAGGTCGCCGGGACGCCGTCCTTACTGAGCAGGTGGAGGGTCTTCCCCTTGCCGCGCAGCATCCAGGCCAGCCCGAGAAGCGAGCCCAGCCCGTCCCCGTCGGGTCTTTCGTGGGTGGCCAGCAAGATGTGCTGAGAGCGACGGAGGAATTCGCGCGCCTTCTTGGCACTGAGCTCATCCATTCTTGCGATCGTCCTTCTCCCCACGGTCCGGGTTGGGTTCGATCGAGTCCAGAAGAGTCTGGAGATGCTCGGCGCGCTCCGGGATATCGTCCCACAGGAACCGCAGTTGTGGGAACGTGCGGATCGGGATCCGGCCCGCAAGCTCATGGCGCAGGAACCCGCGGGCGCCCACCAGGGCTTTCAAGACTTCGGCGCGGCGCGCGAGGTCTGCGTCGAGCACGGAGACATAGATATTGGCGTATGCAAACTCCCGGTCGACACGAACCTCGGTTACCGACACGAGGCTCAATCGGGGGTCGCTGGTCTCTCGCAAGAGCAGCTCCGCCAGGACCTCGCGAATTCGATCGGCCAGGCGTTGGGCCCGTGTCAGGCTGGGCATCGCCTCACACCGTCTCCTTCACGTAGAATTCCAGAATGTCACCGACCTGGAATTCCTCAAACCCCTTGATTGCAACCCCGCACTCAAAACCCTGCCGAACTTCGCGGACGTCGTCCTTCTCGTGCTTGAGAGAGGCGACCTCCCCCTCGAACAGCGCGTTGGTTCCTCGCCAAACACGCACAAAGGCGGAGCGTCGCAGCTCGCCCTCGCGAACCGAGCACCCTGCGATCTTGCCGATGTGCGAAATCGCGAACACCGCTCGGACCTCGGCTCGGCCGATGGATACCTGCCGGGTTTCTGGGCCCAGGAGACCTTTGAGAGCCTTTTCGACATCCTCGGTGAGCCGATAGATGACCTCGTATTGACGAATGTCCACCCGCTCTGTCTCAGCCGCCCGTTGCGCGGCATGATCCACGTTGACATTGAAGCCAATGACGATCGCCTTGGAGGCCGAGGCCAACATCACGTCGTTTTCGGTAATGTTACCCGTCTCGGCATAGAGCAGGTTGACCTTCAGATCCTGGGTGCCCAGCTCCTTAAGGGAGTTGATAATCGGCTCGAGCGAACCCTGCACATCGGCCTTCAGAATCAAGGTCAGTTCGTGCACTTCGCCAGCCTGGAACTTGGCAAAGATTTGCTCCAAGCTGATCGGTTTCTGAGCTTGGGCTCGTGTTTCTTGGGCCTCGGTTCTGCGACCGGAAACAATCGATCGAGCTTCCCGTTCGGTGGCCACGGCTTCGAAGAGCTCACCTGCTTCGGGAAGGTCGCTCAGGCCCAGGACGGAAACTGGGGTCGAAGGGGCCGCCTCGCTGAGCGGCGCTCCCCGGAAATCGAACATCGCCCGGATCTTGCCGGAGACCCGCCCGGCCACCAGAACATCGCCCACGTGCAGGGTGCCATTCTGGACCAGCAGAGTGGCCTCCGGGCCTTTGGCTTTGTCCAGTTGGGCCTCGATCACGGAACCGACGACGCGCCCTCTCGGATTGGCCTGGATCTTGGTGGATTCGGCGGTCAGGACAATGGCTTCCAGCAGGTCATCAATTCCCTGGTTCTTCTTTGCGGAAACCGGAACGACCATGGTCTCCCCGCCCCAATCGTCGGGGGTCAATCCCAGGTCGGCGAGTTGCTGTTTGACGCGTTCGGGGTTGGCGTTGGGCTTGTCGATCTTGTTCAGGGCGACCACGATAGGGACGCCAGCCGCCTTGGCGTGAGCGTAAGCCTCGCGCGTTTGGGGCATTACCCCGTCATCGGCCGCGACCACCAGAATCACGATATCGGTTACCTGCGTCCCGCGGGCACGCATGGCGGTAAAAGCGGCGTGGCCAGGGGTGTCCAGGAAGGTAATCGGGCGCCCCTTGTGCAGGATTTGATAGGCGCCAATGTGCTGGGTGATTCCACCGGCCTCGCCTTCGGCGACGTTTGTCTTGCGAACAGCGTCCAGGAGCGATGTCTTGCCGTGGTCTACATGACCCAGAATGGTTACGACGGGTGGCCGGGAGGAAAGCTGGGAAGGATCTTCGTGTTCCACCGCCAGCCGCCAAGCGGGAGTTTGCTCCGGGCTGGGAGCCGCCTCTTCTTCCTTTTGCTCAGGCCGCGCTTCGTAGCCCATTTCCTGGGTGATCACGGCCGCCGTGTCGAAATCGATCTGCTGATTGATATTGGCCATTACCCCATTGGCCATCAGTTGCTTGATGACATCAATCGGGCTGACGTTGATCAGTTCGGCCAGATGGCGAACGGTCAGGGAGCTTGGCAGCTCCACCACCTTGTGTCCATTCTCGCCCATTCCACACCTCCCACTAAGGACTCTGGTACTTGGCCGTCGACCCGGGGCGAGGCGGACAGATACCTGTCGTGCCGTGCGCCTAGATCATCTCGGCCTCGGCGGGCAGTTCACTGGGAATGCCCCTCCGGCTTGCGGGACCCGGCCAATCGGCCAGGGGGTGGCGGAGCGGCCGGGTTTGATCTGGAGCCGGCTCCCGCAGGCAATCGGTCCATCCAAGTCGCCAGCACGGCTCGGTCGGCTTCCGTCAACTCCGTCCGCAGCGCCTGCGCGAGGGGGCCTCGCATAGCCTGCTCCCAGCACGTGCGCCGATCGTGCAGGTAGGCCCCGCGACCTTCGGCCTTGCCGGTCGGGTCAACGCGGATGCCCTCGGGTGTGCGCACCACGCGGATCAACTGGCGCTTGGCCAGCACCTCACGGCACCCCACACAGGTCCGCTGGGGGACAGGGCGAACTCGCGGCCCACCCTTCTTGCTCATCGCTCGCCGTGCGGCCTGGACCCTAGGGTTCTTCGAGAGTCTCGGTTTCTTCCCATTCCCGCCCCCGGCCGGGCTTATGTTTCTTTCGGGCCACCGTCACGCCCAGGACGGGATCGTATTCCACCATAACGGCTTTCTTCTTTTTCTTTAGCTTCTTCTTGGCGGCAGTTCCTTCCTCGGTCTCTTCCTCCTCTTCCTCGACTTCAACGCCTACGGCGGCAGGGGCTCCTTCGGCGACGAGCTCTGGAACCTTTTCCTCGCCTTGTCCAGGGACGGCCTCCGCTGGGGAGGGAGCCTCGGCCACGGATTGGATCTCCGCGGTCAGCTCTGGCGCGACGACCGCCGCGGCCTGCGCTTTCGCCTCGGCTTCCCGGGCGAGAGCCGCCGCTTCCTCTGCGCGCTTGGCGAGGATCGCCGCTTGCACGACCTCCTTCAACTCCTCCAAGTTTCGGGCCCCCATCTCCGGCAGGGCCAGGATTGCATCCGGGTCGAGGGTTAATTGTTCGAACAGCTGGCCCAAGGAGGCGTAGCCCGCCTGGGCCAGAGGTCGGGCCAATGCCTCAGGAACCATCGTTTCGGGCAGAGTTACCTGATACGCCGACTGAGGGATGTTCTTGCGCACCTCCGCCAATCGCTTAGCTTGGGCCTTTCGCCGGCTGTCTCGGATTTGGGACAGGCTGGTTTCGACCGTCCGCACCAGTAGGTCCATGGCTTGGTAGTCTTCGGGGGGCAACGGGTGTCCTTCGGCCTTCTTGCCGAGGGCCTCTTGAACCCGCTGGATCAAAGCGGGATCTTTCTGGGCGAATTCCGCAAAGGCCGGGTCGCTTGTGACTTTTTGGACGGCGTCTGCGGTAGCCTCGGGAACGCTCTTGATGTCAATCCGCCAGCCGGTGAGCTTTGCGGCTAGGCGAGCATTCACGCCTTCGCGCCCAATGGCTAAGCTGAGCTGATCCTCGGGGACAACCACGAGGGCCGTCTTGCCGCGAGTGGGATCCTCGTCCAGATAAACCCCTGACACTCGGGCAGGACTGAGAGCCTTGGCGATAAATGCGGCCGGATCGGGGTTCCATTCGATCACGTCGATCTTCTCGCCGTTGAGCTCCTTGACAATCGCCTGGATCCGCCCGCCACGCATGCCCACACAGGCGCCCACCGGGTCGAGATTGGGCTGGACGGCCGCCACCGCGACCTTGGAGCGCATCCCGGGTTCGCGGGAAATGCCCTTGATCTCAACCATCCCCTGATAGATCTCTGGCACCTCCGACTCAAGCAACCTGCGCAACATGTTCCGGTCGGCTCGGGAGAGCAGAATCTGCGGTCCGCGCGAGGTCTTGCTCACATCCATCAGATAGGCCCGGATTCGATCTCGTTGGCGATAGCGCTCGGTGGGAAGCTGCTCCCGCTTGGGCAGAACCGCCTCTGCCCGGCCCAGGCTGACGGTGATCGCCTGGGCCCCGAGAGCCTGAATGGTGCCGTGCACAATCTCCCCTTTGCGGGCGGACCATTCCTCGTACAGCTTGTCCCGCTCTGCGTCCCGCAATCGCTGGTGGACGATTTGCTTGGCCGTCTGGGTCGCAATGCGACCGAAGTCCTCGGGAGTGCTGTCCACCATGACCAGAGCTCCCAGCTCCGCATTGGGATCCACGGCACGAGCGTTCTCCAAGGAAACCTCCGTGCGCCCGTCCTGGACCTCGTCGACCACTTCCTTTTCGGCGAGGAGTTGGATCGTGCCCTTGACCAGGTCAATGTTGGCGGTCACGGCTTGGGCATTCGAGCCGTTGACCGCTCGGCGGTAGGCGTTGACCAGCGCAGTCTCCAGGACCTGCAACACGACCTCCCGTGGCAATCCGTAATGCTCGAGCACCTCGTTGAAGGCCAGCAAGAACTCGCTTTTCATGCTTTTGACTTTCTCCATCCGGGCGTGAGTCGCCCTGTCTATTACGCAGAAAAGTGGGGGTTACCCACTTTTCTTAACGAATGCGATCGCCCACTTTCTACCAGAAATGCATTGTAGCATAATCCTTGGCCTCCTTCAAGGGCCTGTTTGCGTTCGGGTGCGTCAGGGAATGGCCCAGGGGCAAGGAAGGAGGTAGGCTCACCCGGAGCGGGTTGCCCGAACCCACAAGCAGGGTGAGCCTACGTCGCGACCGTAGAAATCACGGGCAGGATCGGTATACGCCTCGTCAAGATCCCGGCGTGATGAGAAGCATGACAACGGTCATGCCGTCCTGCGAGGTGATCATCACGGACAAGCCCTGGCCCTGTTTCTGCCAGGTTTGCATCAGGCCACCGCCGATGGGCCTCTCGATTGGACCGTCAGCACGTGTGGGTTGGCGCCCACGGGGAACCTCGGGCGACCCGCAGATCATCCCCCCGGGGCGTCCGGACCCTGCTCGAAGGTATAATCGAAACGGCGGCTGAGTTGAGGGCGGGATAACAACACATGAATCTGCTCGGTCAGGCGTACACGGTTCAGCTCCCAGTCTTTGAAGGACCCCTCGATCTTCTCCTGCATTTGATCGAACGATCAGAGCTGGATATCACCAAGGTGGCCCTGGCCCAGGTGACGGACCAGTTTCTCAGCTATCTGCACTCGATGCACGAGAAGCGACTGGATGAAGTGGCTGGTTTCCTGGCGATCGCCGCCAAGCTAGTCCAGATCAAGAGCGAGGCACTTCTGCCCCGGCCCCCGGAAAGGGAACCCGGGGAGGAGGATCCCGGCGAAGCGCTGGCTCAGCAGCTGCGCCTCTACCGAGAATTCAAGAGGGCCGCCGGATTCCTTCGGGATCGGCAAGAGTCCGGCCTGCGAACTTATATCCGCCTGGCACCGCCCCCCCGACTTCCGCCTCGGCTGGACCTGAGCGGGCTGACCCTGGAGGATCTTTTCCGGTCGGCTTGGTCGGCCCTCAGTCGAAAAGAGGAGGCCCAGCCGCTGAGCATGATTGTCAGCCCGCCCCAGGTTACCATTCGCGAACAGATTCGCCATATTGCCCAGTCGATCCGGCGGGATGGAAGGGCTTTCTTTCATCACTTAGTGGGTGGCTTCCGCACGCGCATGGAGGTGGTGGTGGCCTTCCTGGCCATGCTCGAACTGGTCAAACGCCGGCAAGTGATCCTGAGGCAGTCGGACCTGTTTGGGGAAATCGAGGTCCTGCCCACAGAAACCTGGGACGACAACGCGGACTTTGAACTCGAGTTCGGCGAATAAGGTCACCTCACCTCGGCACCCCGATGGCCATCCATCTCCTTCCTCCGGAAGTCGCCTCTCAAATCGCCGCCGGAGAAGTCGTGGAACGACCCGCCTCCGTCGTCAAGGAATTGGTTGAGAACGCGCTGGATGCGGGCGCTCGCAACATCACGGTTCAGGTGGAGGGAGCCGGAACGCGGCTGATCCGGGTTACCGACGACGGCAGCGGCATCCCCTCAGCAGAGATCCCCCTGACGGTGGAACGACACGCGACGAGCAAACTCAGCACGGCCGCGGACCTCCAGCGGATCGCCACCCTCGGGTTTAGGGGCGAGGCCCTCGCCTCCATCGCGGCCGTATCCCGACTGAAGCTGATAAGTCGTCCTGCCTCGGAGGAGCGGGGCGCCTCGATCTCCGTGGATGGGGGCCAGGCCACCCCCCCGAAACTGACGGGGGCCCCCCCTGGAACGAGCGTGACGGTGGAGGACCTGTTCTTCTCCGTCCCCGCTCGCCGGAAGTTCCTGAAGAGCGAGCAGACGGAGAGACGGCAAATCGACTTGCTCGTCTGCCGATACGCCCTCGCCTTCAGTCAGGTTCGCTTTCGATTGGCCCAAGAAGGGCGCGAGGTTCTGCGGACCAGTGGAAGCGGTGACCGGCGTGAGGCCCTGGCCGCCGTTTTTGGGGCGGACGTCGCCCGGAGCATGCTCGCCCTGCAGCCCCTCTCTGCCACAAGCCTGGTTTCGGTCGAGGGATTTGTCAGCCCTCCCAGCCGGTCGCACTCGAATCGAAGGGACATCCTGCTGTTTGTCAATCGGCGTTGGATTCAGGACGGAGCCCTCACAACCGCGGTCGTGCAGGCCTACCACACCCTGCTCATGGTGGGGCGCTACCCGCTTGCGGCGCTCTTTCTCTCCCTGCCTCCCGAGGAGGTCGATGTCAATGTCCACCCGGCCAAGAAGGAGGTTCGCTTCCGCAATCCGAATGCGGTTTTCGCGGCCGTCCAAAAAACCATCCGTCAGAATCTGATTCAGTTTGCTCCGGTCGCGGGAACGGCAGAGCCGGGAGCGGGGGCCGCCTGGGGCCGGGGAGAACACGGCGACCGGCCCGTGTCGCCCGATTGGCACTTTCTGGAACCGGGACCGTTTCGGCCGAGTCTGACGGAGAACGGCAAAACGGCTCCTGCCTGGGCACCCGCCTGGCCGAGGCAGGATCCCTCGGCGCCGGCCTCGGTTCCCCCGCTTCGCGTGCTGGGTCAGGTAGGCGCAACCTACATCGTTGCCGAAGGACCGGATGGGCTCTACCTGATCGACCAGCACGCCGCGCACGAACGTGTCCTGTACGAGGGAATGATGCGCAATTTGGGGGCCGAGGGCTTCGCCCAGTCGCTGCTGCAGCCGGTGCTGATAGAACTTCCGGCGCCAAGCGCACAATTGATCCGGGATGAATTGATCAGTCTCCAACGGATTGGTTTTGACATCGAGGCCTTCGGAGAAAAGGCCTTTCGCATCCGGGCCATTCCCCCAGCCCTTCAGCGCCTCGGGGCGGAGGAAGCGATTCAGGCAGTGCTGGAGGACTTGGAGGGGGAGGAACCCCCTCTGGCCCAAGGCCGGGAGGCCCGCCTGATCGCTCGCGTCTGCAAAAGGGCGGCAGTCAAGGGCGGACAAGCCCTGCCGGTCGACGAGCAGGAGGCCTTGCTGAAGAAACTTGAGGAATGCGAATCGCCTCGGACGTGCCCTCACGGACGGCCGACGATGATTCGCCTGTCAGTCGACCTGCTCGAACGGCAGTTCGGCAGAAGGGGTTGATCCGGCCCGGCGGCCCACCGCCGTGGGGATCCGCCCAGGGGAACACGGAAGGGCAAAGCTTGCGGGAGCAGGCCGCCCACGCCCGCGAAAGCCTTGCGGCTGGAATCCCAAGTCGCACAGAACGTGTTGAGCCCGGCACTATGACGGCCGGCGGCTAGGCTGCGCAAGACGGGTTAGTCGTGGGGTCTTTCCGCAGGGTGGCTGACGAGGCTGCGCTCCGCGTTGATCTTGCTGATCCCATTGCGAACCTGGTTCAGCAGGGTGGTCATCTCGGTCTCGATCTTTGAAAGCGATTCCAGGACATAGTCGTCGGCGTCACGCCGCAGAACGTCGGCCTCGGACCGCGCTTGGCCAAGGATCTGCTCCGCTCGAGCCTGCGCGGCGACTGTGACCGCGTCTCGCTGCACTTGAGCTTCGACCCTTTCTCGCGCCAGCTCCACCGTTCTCTGGGCCTCCTCTTGAGCCTGGGCCAGAAGCCGATCCCGCTGGGCGAGAACTTGCTGGGCTTTCTTCACCTCCTCGGGAATCGTGACCCGCAGCTGATCCACCAGCTCGAGAAAGTGGTCCTCGTTGACGATGGATTCATTTGTCAGAGGGATGTGTCGGCTGTGATTGAACAGCTCCTCCAGCCGATCGATGAGGTGAAGGATGTCCATGCAAGCCTCCGGAGCTGCAGGTGCCTCCGCGCCCGAGCGACTGTGCCCGTGAGGCGGCGAGTCGCCCGACGCCGCCCAGGTGAGGGGGATATCCTCTTGAGCGGTTGCCCTCGAAGATACAATGGAACCTGCGGGACGTCAATCCGGCAGACGAAAGCCCCGGCCTGAAATCGCCCCGGCCCAACCTGGGTCTAGTCCCTGAGAGACTCCATTGGAAACACCTGCTGGCTATCCTCACCCAGCTCCTTGAAGCGCCGCAGCAGGGCTTCTCGGACGTGGGGTGGGACCATGCTGCTCACATCCCCGCCCAGGGAGGCAATCTCCCGGACCGTGGACGACGAGAGGAAGGTGTGCTCCTCGCTCGTGATCAGGGCGACCACTTCAATCCCGGGTTTGAGGCGGTGGTTGGCCAGGGCCATCCGGAATTCGTGCTCGAAGTCCGAGAACACCCGCAGGCCACGAACGATCACCTGGGCTTCGACCTCCTGGCAGAATTGGACGGTCAGCGAGCTGTAGCCCATGACCCGGAAATGCCGGTCCCCCTCAAAACACTTGCGCACCAGGTTCAAGCGCTCCTCCGGAGCAAACAGCAGGCTCTTCAATGGCCGATCGTAGACGGCGATCACCACCTCTTCGAACAGCCGCGAGGCGCGCTGGGCGATATCAATGTGTCCGTAGTGCACGGGATCAAAGGTGCCAGGGAAGACAGCGCGAACCATCAGGATATGTCTCCTTGTCCGGGTTTCCAGAGCCCGGCGAGGCGTTCGGCCATCAAACGGTGCTCCGGCCGCCTCAGCTCGGGATCCTCCCGGAAGACTCGTTGTGCCGCGGATCGAGCCAACTCAACTAGGTGCAGATCCGTCAACTTGGCCATGCGTAGATCCGCGAACCCGGATTGCCTGGTGCCGAGGAACTCACCGGGCCCGCGTTGGTCCAGGTCGCGCTCGGCGAGAGCGAACCCGTCGGAGGTTTCTTCCATTGCCTTGAGGCGCTCATTTTCGGCCGCATCCTCCGATTCGGCCACCAAGAGACAATAGGCCGGATCTGGCCCGCGTCCCACCCGTCCGCGAAATTGATGGAGTTGCGCAAGCCCAAACCGGTTGGCTCCTTCCACCATGATCACGGAGGCATTAGGGACGTCCACGCCCAGTTCCACCACCGAAGTGCTCACGAGCACGTCCAGCTCATGCTGTCGAAACTTTTCCATCACGGTCTCTTTGTCTTCCGCTTTCATCTTTCCATGAAGGAGCCCCAGGTGCCAGCGCGGGAACACATCCTTCTGCAGGCGTCCGTGTTCTTCTACGGCGGCCGTTGCCTCCACGGATTCCGATTCCTCCACCAAGGGGCAAATGACGAAGGCCTGGCGTCCCTGCTCGAGCTGCCTGGCGATGAACCCGTAGGCGCGTTCCCGTTCGCCTGACAGCATCACGCGCGTCGTCACCGGCTGCCGTCCAGGCGGCTTCTCGTCCAGAAGGGAGAGGTCCAGGTCCCCATAGATGGTCAGCGCCAGGGTTCGAGGGATCGGGGTTGCCGTCATCACCAGCAAGTGGGGCGTGGCCCCTTTGGATCGCAACGCAGACCGTTGTCCCACCCCAAAGCGATGCTGCTCGTCCACAACCGCCAAGGCCAGGTTCGCGAATTTCACCCCCGGCTCAAGCAGCGCATGGGTCCCGATCAGGACGCGGAGGCTCCCCGACCCGAGCGCCTCGCGGATGCGCACCTTTTCCCCCTCGGGAGTGGACCCGAGCAGCAGTTGAACCTCCTGGGGCGAATACGGCCGGGGCCGAGGCGGCTCCGATTCGATCTCGCTTGAACAGAGAAGGGAGAGAAAGGTCTGGTAGTGCTGCTCGGCCAAGATGCTGGTGGGAGCCAGTACCGCCACTTGGCCGCCCCCTGAAGCGACCAGGTGGGCCGCCGCCACGGCGATCACGGTCTTTCCGGATCCGACATCGCCCTGCAGCAGGCGATTCATGGGTCGGCCCGAACTCAAGTCCTGCTGGATTTCCTGCAGGGTGCGTTCCTGGGCGCGGGTCAGTGGGTAACCCAGCGATCCCTTCCAGGCATCGAATCCTTCGGGTGGAGGGAACCGTGCCGAGCTGGCCGATTCCCAGTCACGTTTCTGTTGCAGGACTCCCAGCTGGAGATAAAAGAGCTCGTCGAAGGCCAGTCTCGCTTGAGCCGAGCGCAAGGCGTCCCAGTTCGAGGGGAAGTGGGCTTGCTGGACCGCCTCGCTCAGCGGCATCCATTCCCCCTCCCGCCGAACGGGCTCGGGCAAGGGGTCCGGCAGCCGATTGGCCCAGAAACGGACCGTGCTCTGCATCACGTTGCGGAACCACTTCTGGTGGATGCCGGAGGTCAAACCGTAGACCGGAACGATGCCCCGGGTATGCACCTGCTGGCGGTCGAGGGGCTCCCACTCCGGGGAGGTCATGGTCAATCGGCCCAGGTACTGGTCAACCCGACCGGAGAGGGCCAACATGTCCCCGGGCTTCAGGCGCTGGGCCAACCAGGGCTGGTTGAACCAAGTCACACGCAGCGATCCACTCCCATCGCTCACGACGGCCTCGACCAGGCTGCCCTGACCCGCATGGATCTTGCGCGATTCGATTTTCTCAAGAAGGCCGATGACGGTAACCACCTCGCCGTACCAAAGACGCTGGATCGGCTTGAGACTGGAGTAGTCATCGAACCTGCGTGGGAAGTCCCAAAGCAGATCTCCCAAGGTGCGCAGGCCAATGCGCTCCAGCTTCCTGGCTGTCGCCGGACCGATCCCTTGAATGACGGTCAGCGGAGACTGGAGCGCCTTCAGGTCGGCCTCCGCCGTCGGGCGGGATTGAGAATCGGGAGGGGCAGGAAGCGCCGCGTCCGCGCGATCCGGTCTGGGGACGGATTGGCCAGAGGTATCGGAAGATTCCTCTCCTTTGGAAACAGGAGGCGTCGAGGAGGGTCTTTGCGATACGGGTGGAATGGCGGTCAGGCCCAGCCGGTGGCGGATCCCGCCCAGCACTTCGGCCCGGGACTCGGGGGTGAGGCGATCATAATCTTGGAGGCGGCTGATGACGAGTTGAATCAGTTCCTGAGGCAGGCCGCTTTCTGTGGCCTCTTTCGTCCAGGTGTCGAGGATCTTGTCCAATCCGCCCAGGACGGCGCGATTGTCGAAACTGCGTTCGGCCTCGAGCTTCAGGAACTTGTCAATCTTGTCCAGAGCAGGATTCATCGTGGAGGTCATCCCCGGTCTGGGCGGCAGCGTCGCGCCCTCTGGGCTCAATCCGGCGAGGACAAGGCGGCCAGCCCCAGGGCGCCCGGACCCGCATGCACACCAATCAGCGGCGTGGCTTCGACTACCCAGGGGGGCTGGGCGCCTCCGGCCGGCCAAAGTCCGGGAAGAGCCCGCAATTGAGCCAGGAGTTCATGAGCTTCGGATTCTGCCTTCACGTGCAGCACGGCCAGTTGCTCGAGGGGCCCCCAGGAGGCGGCCTGAGTCATTAACCCCGAGATGGCCTTGGAGCGCGTACGAAACTGGCCCATACGCTCCACGGCGCCTCCCACCAATGTCACCAGAAGCCGGATTTGCAGAATGGTGCCGAGTTCCGCCTGAAGCCAGGATATCCTCCCGCTCCGGCGCAAGTTCTCCAGCTGATCAATCAGGGCAATGAAGCGGACACGTTCCTTCAGATCGCGAAGAAGTCCCAGCAACTGGCTCCCGGAAGCGCCCTTTAGAGCCGCCTCCGCAACGGCCATGACCTGAAAACCCAAAGCCAGCGAGACCTGACCGCTGTCGATCACATGGACGCGATCTTGAAAGCGCTCCGCGGCCACCCGCGCCGCATTGCAGATCCCGCTCAGCTGGGAGCTGATATGAATGGAGAGGACCTCAGCCGCACCCTTCCTGAGCAGCTTGGCATAGGCCGCTTCGAAAGTCCCGCTGGACGGCGCCGCTGTGGTCGGAAGGGGGGAGATCGTGGCCAGTCTCCCATACATTTCCGAGCGGATAAGATCGATCCCATCTCGAAGCCCGCGTCCTCCAATCACCAGGATGGCCGGGACCACTTCCACGCCAAGACGGTCGGCCTCTGCCTTGGGGATGTCGCAGGTGCTGTCCGTCACCACGCCAACCGTCATCGCCATTCCCTTCGATTCAGGAGGCAATTCCTAGAATCCGCTCTGCTGCCGCGCGGGAGAGTCGAAGGCAATCACTCCGATAGCCCGTGGGCCAAGCAGGGCCGCCACCGAGGCCCCCAGCTCGGCCACCTGGGCAGGGCAGGTTGGGAAGAGGTCATGAATCCGTTCGATCAGCTGCTGCCCATCCTGTTGGGCCTCCTCCAGTCCACACAGGATCACGAGGTTGCGCAGGTTGGAAAACTCACTCACAAACTCAACCAGCTTCTCGATCGCCTGCTCGCGCGTGCGTGCCTTCTCGAGCGGGACGAAGCTTCCGTCCTCCAAGGAAAGAAACGGCTTGACGCCCAGCATCTCTCCCAAGAGGACTTGGGCCCGACTCAGATGCCCGGTTCGGTGCAGGTAGGCCAAGTCCTCGACCAGGAACACCGCGTACAGGCGGGGGACCAGGTAGCGAACCTGTCTGACGATGTCTTCGAGCGTGGCGCCTTGCTCTGCCAATCGTACGGCTTCCTCGATGAGCACCCCCAGGCCCGCGGAAGTGGTCTGGGAGTCGATAACCGCAATGTTGGCTCGCCCCAGCAACTCCTCACTCGCCGCGCGCGCGTTTCGCAAAGTGCGGCTCAGCTTGCCCGACACGTGAATGCAGACAATGTCCTTGGTGCAGTGGGTCAGACCCTCCAGGACGGCGGCAAATGCCTCGACGCTGGGGGAGGCCAAGACCGGAAGAGTTCCTTGCTGACGGCTCAAATCGTAGAGAGCTTGCGAGTTGATTTCCGACCCGTCGAGGTAGGATCTTGTCCCCAGATGAATCGTGAGCGGCATCACCGCCACGTTGTGTTTGGAGAAGAATTCGGGATCAGGGAGCCAAGCCGAACTATCCGTCACGATACGTGCTCTGGGCATGTTCACAGTCACACCTCTATCCATTCGTCCAAGTGGACCCCGCACCGCCTATTCGAGGGAGAGAATAAAGGGATAATGGGGTTGGCCTCCCTCGATCAGTTCGATCTCCTGGGCAGGGAACTTCTTGCGGATCTGCTCCTCGATTTTCTTCGCCTCCGCTGCGGTCAGCTCGCCTCCCCAGTACAGAGCGATCAATTCACAAGTTTGGGCCCGCCCGTGTACGAGAAGCCGCTCGAGCGTCTCTTGGAGAGTCTCCCCGCTGACCGCCAGGTCGCCGTTGAGCAGGCCGATCATCTGCCCTTTCTCTATGTGCAGGCCGTTCAGATCCACATCCCGCGTGGCTACGGTGACCTCCCCGGTTTGAACGCTGCAGAGGGCTTGGGTCATTGCTCTTGCGACCATCTCCATGCTCCCCTCGGCGGAGAAGGCCAGCATCGCAGCGATGCCTTCGGGCACCGTCCGCGAGGGCACGATCATCACCCGCTTGACCGTCAAGTCCTTGGCTTGCTGGGCGGCCATCTGCACATTCTCGTTGTTCGGGAGAATGATGATTTGATCGGTCGGAAGATTCTCGAACGCGCCCAGGATCTCCTGCGTGCTGGGATTCATCGTCTGCCCGCCAGGCACGATGGCCGCGGCCCCGAGCGAGGCAAAGACACGAGCGAGGCCTTTTCCGGGCGCCACGACCACTGACGCGAGCTGGCCCGGCAAGACGGATGCCAAACGGTAAGCCTTCGCGGACTGCTCTTCGGTCGATTGGAGCGCCTGTTCCTGCAGATTCTCGATGGAAACCTTGGAGACACTTCCCAGTTTCATGATGTAGTCTACAGGACGATATCGCTTTTCGGTAGGCACGTGGATGTGCATCCGATAAATGTCCTCGCCTTGCCCCAACTGGATGGAGGTCCCCATCTGCTGAAGTTCGTCGTAGAAGGCGACAATATCCAGTGGGCGGTCCGGGCGGAAGTCCACCACCACCTCGTAATCCTGGCCGGGCTCGACCCGTTCCTCGGCTTCGCGGATCTGGATGGCCGAAAGAGGCTGAACGGTAGCCGCCGGCTGATCCAGCGACTCGCCGCGAATGGCCCGCAGCATCCCCTCGAGAATGAAAAACAGGCCCTTGCCTCCGGAGTCCACAACACCTGCCTCGCGCAGGACGTGCAGCAATTCGGGAGTCCGCTGGACCGATTGGTCGGCCGCCCCGACCACCTCCTCGAGGATCTGAAGAGGAGTGGCGGCCTTGGAATGCGCCTCATTGGCCGCCTTGGCAACGTCGCTGGCGACGGTCAGAATGGTCCCCTCCACGGGCCGGACAACCCCTTGGTAGGCCGTATCCCTGGCGGTCGCCAGGGCCAAAGCAATGTCGGAGGAATTCATCCTCGGGCGCACATCCAGGCTGCGCGAAAAACCGCGCCAAAGCTGGGACAAAATCACGCCCGAATTCCCGCGGGCCCCCATCAGCGCCCCTTGAGCCAATGCGTGGGCCACCTTGCCTACATTTCGTTCATCCAGACTTATGATCTCCCGACAGGCGGCCTGCATGGTCAGCACCATGTTCGTGCCCGTGTCTCCGTCCGGCACGGGGAACACGTTCAGGGCGTTGACCGTTTGCTGGTTTGCGCTCAGCCAGGAAAGTCCTGCGTTGGCAAGGAACTTGAGCAGGATGCCGTCTACCTGCCTCAGATCGAGTCGGGAACGAGCCAAGGGGGGGTCCTGTCGCTCAACCGGGTCGATGCCCATGGGGAAAGCCTGCTGGGTCCCGAGAGGTTTCAGCCCATGAATCTGGGTTGCTCACTCGCAGGTCTTGAACATGGATATTCACCTCCCGAACGGGGAGCCCCAAGGTGCGCTCAATCTGGTAGTGAACGGAGTCGGCCATGCTGCGGGCCACGGCGGCGATGCGCGTGCCGTACTCCAGAATGACGTACAGATCAATGGAGATCTCGTCTCCGCCATAGCGTATCTCCACACCCTGGCGAGGATCCCGGGCAGGAGGGTGCATGAAGCTTTCAAAGCAGCCTCGCGCGGCCATCCCCACCACACCATAGGATTGCAGAGCGGCCTGGCTGGCCAGCGTCGCGATGGCCCGTCGGGAGACACGGATGTTGCCGAGTGGAGCGTTTTCGCCCGTCGTCATGCCCACCTCAGCCCAATCCCTGGTTGATGAGGATCTTGCTCCAATCCGCCCGCTGTGGTAAGATCGCCGAGATCAGGCCAAATAAGACAGAAATGGAAGGTTATGGCTATGGCCAAGTGTGAGAACTGCGGGAAGACTCTGACGTTCGGCCACAATCGGAGCTTCTCGAACCGCGCAACCCGCCGGGCTTTTCGGCCGAACTTACAAAAGGTAGCGATTTGGCAAGGAAAGCGTAAGCTGCAGAAAACCCTTTGCGCGAGATGCCTGCGCACGTTGGTCAAGACGGCCTGAAAGAAGGGGGCTTCTGCTGTGTCGGTGGTTGCGAAACCACCGACTTTTTCTTGTCGGCTTGGCATTCTCCTCGCAACCTCAACACTCGCGTAATCATACCTGCCCGCGAAGAAAAAGACAATAGCAGGCCAACTCATGCCTGGAGAAACTGAGTCTGGGGGCTGGCGGGAGAGGTTCAAGAGGCCCCAGAACTGCGAGCCAGACCCCGCATGAGCCGAGTGACGCCTGGGCGAGCAAGATTGGTTCTTGTGCTCTTGGCAGGAGCTGGAGCTATCCTGGCCTGCTCGCGCGCGGGCGTGGCTTTGCCCGCCGGGACCCTCCCCACGACGACCAGCGGCCTGGGCACCGCTGGGCCAACGCCCTTTCTGCCTCTGCCTCGCTCCCGCGGGACTCCTACGCCCGACGCCACCCGGCCTTACACAGAGCCGACCAAGGCCCCCAGCGTCTACACCGTCCAGCCGGGAGACACCCTCGGCTCCATTGCGCAGAAGTTCGGGGTGAGCCTGGAAGGTCTGGAGGCTCTCAACCCTCTGCCGGATCCCAGCCAGCTCGCTGTCGGGGAGCAAATTCAAATCCCGGTGCCCGAATCGGAAACCCCGGGCCCAAGCTTCAAGATCATTCCTGATTCGGAGGAAGTGTACGGACCCTCGACCCTTGGATTTGACGTGCCTGCATTCGTTCAATCCAAGGGGGGCTACCTGGCCTCCTATCGGGAGGTTGTGGATGGCCGCGATCAGTCCGGAGCGGAGATCGTCCTTCTGGTGGCCCAAGAGTATTCGGTCAACCCGCGCTTGCTGCTCTCGATCCTCGAGTACCAGAGCCGGTGGGTGACCGGCGCTGATCCAGGGGCCTTCCGGCGGGACTACCCGATTGTTTACCTGCAGGGCCGAAGTGGCCTCTATCTTCAGCTCACCTGGGCTGCCAACGAGCTTAATCGCGGCTATTACATCTGGCGGGCGGGCGGCACGGACTACTGGGATCTCGCCGATGGCCAAGTCGTTCGGGTCGGCCCCGGAATCAATGCGGGAACGGCGGCGGTCCAGCATTTCTTCGGTCTCATTTCCTCCAGGGCGGACTGGGAAGCCGCCATATCGCCCACCGGCCTATTCGCCACCTATGAGGATCTCTTTGGCTACCCCTTCGATTGGGCCCTTGACCCTCTGGTCCCAGCCAATTTGCAGCAGCCCGTCCTTCACCTGCCGTTTCAACGGGGTGTAACATGGTACTTCACGGGGGGACCCCACGCGGCTTGGGACGAGGGGTCGGCCTGGGGGGCGTTGGACTTCGCACCTTCGGACAACGCCCTGGGATGCACCCCCTCCGCCTCCTGGGAGGTGGCCGCGGCTCCTGGAGTGATTGTTCGAAGTGGCGGGGGCGAGGTGATCCTCGACCTGGATGGCGACGGTTACGAGCAGACCGGGTGGGTCCTGCTCTACATGCACGTTGCCACGCAAGACCGGATCGCCGCCGGAACCCGAGTCAAGACGGGTGATTTGATCGGGCATCCCTCTTGCGAGGGTGGAGTCTCGACCGGGACGCATCTGCATTTCGCCCGGAAGTTCAACGGCGAGTGGATCTCGGCCGACGGCCCCATCCCTTTCAACCTGGACGGGTGGGTTTCGAGTGGGACAGGTCAGGAGTACGACGGCGACTTTTCTCGGGCCGGCACAACCCTGGAAGCATGCGAGTGCCGAGGCCAGGACAATGCCATTACTCCCTAGGAGGAGCTCTTGCACTTGAAGTCCAGATCCCCGAGACGTCCTCAGGGACGAGCGCGCCTCGGTCTGGCGGCGCTCACCGTGGTTGCGGCGGCATTGGCTTGCTCTCGCGAAGGAGTCGTCTTGCCCGGGGCAGGAACCCCGCTCCCCACCGTTTTGCTGGATCTAGCCGCGCCCACTGCGACCACTCCTTTGTCGCTCCCCAGTGCGACCGCCACGTGGGCTGATTCAACCCAGACTCCCATGCCGGTCTGGACGCTGCCCCCCCTCGCCAGCCCGACTTTCCCCGCCACCGCGACCGTCCTGGCGACGTCGAGCCGATCTCTGCTCTACGTCGCGCAAGCGGGGGACACACTCCGGACTGTAGCGATACGCTTTGGGGTCGCGCCACAGGATATTCAGGCCTACGCCGGGGGCCTTCCCGGTCAGGGTCTTCTCAATCCGGGACAGCAGCTGATCATCCCATCGCGCCTGGGGACCACCACCCCTGTGGAGCAGCTCGTCCCAGACAGCGAAATGGTTTACTCGCCAGCCGCCGCCGCCTTCGATCCGTCGGCCTTCTCCCGGCGCATGGGTGGATACCTGGCCAATTACCAGGACACCAGCGCCGACCTCGGGAGCGGACCGTCGATCCTGAAGGATCTTGCCCTGGACAACTCGATCAATCCCAAGATCCTGCTGACCCTGATGGAGCAGGGGAGTGGCTGGGTGACCCAACCCTCGCCCTCCCCAGCCCTGCGGGAATACCCGATGGGCATCCTCGATCCAAACCTGAAGGGGCTGGTCTCCCAACTCGTGGAAGCCACCAACCGCCTAAGCATCGGCTACTATGGCTGGAGGGATGCCAGCCTGCTTGAACTCAAGTTTGGGGATGGGACTTCCTTGCGATTGGCGCCCAACTTGAATGCAGGCTCCGTGGCGCTCCTGTATTACTTTTCGCTGGAGGCGGCTGACCAGGCCAGCTGGCAGCGTGATCTGCAGCAATTCCTGGCCACCCACAAGAAGTTCTTCGGGGACCCTTTCGCGAACGTAGATCGGTTCGAACCGCTCTACTACCCAGACTTGAAGCAACCGACCCTGGAGTTGCCCTTTCTCCCCGGACAGCGGTGGGCCCTGACGGGAGGTCCACATGGTGCCTGGGAACATGAGGGTGCCCAGGCGGCGCTTGATTTCGCCCCACCCGCGGTCGCTCCTGGCTGCACCCCATCAACGCTGTGGGCGACGGCCGTTGCCCCTGGGCTCGTAGTGAGAAGCGGGGGTGGGGTCGTGGTCCTGGATCTCGACGGAGACGGCCAGGAGGAGACGGGCTGGGATATTCTTTATCTTCACATCGCGAGCCAGGGCCGGGTGCCGGTCGGCACGCGGGTGGAGACCGGCGATATCCTGGGTCATCCTTCTTGCGAAGGAGGAATTGCAACAGGTACCCACGTCCACATCGCGCGCAAGTTTAACGGCGAGTGGATTGAGGCCGCCGGTCCGCTCCCTTTTGATCTCAGCGGCTGGGTGGCTCAGGGCGGGAACGACCCCTATGAGGGGTCCCTGCAGCGGGGGAATGACAGGGCGGTGGCATGTGCTTGCGCCTCTTTCCAGACTCTGGTCTGGCGGTGAGAGCCTATTCGGCGTGACATGAATGCTAGGCATGGGAATCTCATCATCGCCCTAACCCTGCTGGGTCTTGCCGCCTGCCTGCCCCAACCCTTGCTGGAACAGCCCGCCCCCACCCAGCCAGCCGTGTCGGTTCCCGCGAATCCGAGCAGCAACCAGCCCACACCACTGCCCCAACGCCTGCCCATCGTGCCCGGGCAGATCATGGACTATCCAGCCCAGTCCGGTGACACACTCCCGGCAGTGGCCGCGCATTTTAACACCACGGTGGATGCGGTTCGGGCGGCGAATTCGTGGTTGCCTCGGGATGTCACGACCCTCGCCCCGGGAAAGGACCTACGAGTCCCGGCGTACTTCGCTCCCTTCACCGGAACCTCCTTCAAGATCCTTCCGGATAGCGAGGTAGTCAACAGCCCGGGCTTGGCGGGATTCAACCTCCAGGCGGTGGTGGAAGAAAAGGCCGGCTACCTTTCTCGCTACCAGGCTTATGCCTTCGATTCGACCCGGCCGGGGTGGGACATCGTTCAGGTTGTTGCTCAGACCTACTCCCTCAGCCCGCGACTCTTGCTCGCCCTGCTGCAGTTCCGATCAGGGTGGCTGACCAATCCCTCTCCGACCCAAGGAGAAATCGACTACCCTCTCGGTTTTCACGATCCGGTTTGGAAGGGACTAGCCCAGCAACTGACCTGGGCGGCCGAGCAGCTGAACAATGGCTATTACGGTTGGCGGATTGGCAGTTTGACACAGATTCAGCTTGCGGACGGTCGAGTGACGCGCCCCGACCTGTACCAAAACGCCGGAACGGTGGCCGTGCAGTTCTTGCTGGCCCAGTATTTCGGCCAGGATCAATTTGATCAAGCGGTTGGGCCTCAAGGGTTTGTCCAAACCTACCGGTCTCTTTTCGGCGATCCTTTCTCCAAGGCCGTTACCTTGATGGCTGGGAGCCTCCGCCAACCGACCCTCTCGCTGCCTTTTGAGCCCGGTCACTTTTGGGCCTTCACCGGCGCACCGCATCCCGCCTGGGGCGACTCCCTGCCTTGGGGTGCGCTGGACTTTGCGCCGCCCTCAACGATCAAGGGCTGTGCGGACAGCGAGGAATGGGTTGTGGCCCCGGCCGGCGGGATCGTGGCCCGAAGTGAGCCCGCCACGGTAATCCTCGACCTGGATGGGGACGGGGACGAGCGAACGGGCTGGGTTGTCCTCTTCTACCACATCGCCGACCAGGATCGCGTCCCGCAGGGGACCGTCCTCAAGGAGGGGGACCGCATCGGTCATCCTTCCTGCGAGGGAGGGCGAGCCACGGGCGACAACGTGCATATGGCGCGCCGATACAACGGGGAATGGATTCCTGCCTCCGGTCCCCTGGCGTTTGACCTGAGCGATTGGGTGGCAGCCAGCGGGGGCACTCCCTATCTCGGTACCCTGACCAGAGGCCTGGTCACCATGTCGGCCTGCAGTTGCACCGTCTTCTCCAACGAACTCGCCTTGCCCGGCCCTTGACAACCGGCGCTGCAACCATCGGGCCCACGGCGATCGAGGGCGTGGACGGATCGGGTTCCGGTCCGGCCTGACGACTGCTTGCCTCTCGGTCCCGGGAGGCGTTGTCCAAGGATCGGACCCGAGTCCTGGGAGGATCCGGACCCTCCATCCTGGCCGGAATCCGGAGACAGGGCGTAGCGGGCGGGCTGAGTATGCCCCTCTTGCAGTTCGACCTGCTCGCCGCCTAGTCCCGTTGCACGGGATCATGTGGATGCCTCCGGTCAGGCCTGGAAACATGGGTCAGGGGATTCCTGGCCTGGATCTCTGCCTTGACTGGTTTTGAGCCAACAATTAGACTCAGCTCGGGGTCCCAAGTTGGCCGGGCGATCGCGTCGTGCCGGAGTCGAGTGCTGAGCGCTTGCCCCGGTGCGCCGAGGAAAGTCCGCGCTCCAGAGAGCTAGACGCCGGGCAATGCCCGGGGCGGGGCGACCTGCCGGAAGAGGGCCACAGAGAAGAAGATTGCCGCGGAGCTCTCGGGCCACGCGGCGAGGGTGAAAGGGTGGTGTAAGAGACCACCGGCGTCGGCAGCAATGTCGACGGCCAGGCAACCCCCGTCTGGAGCAAGGCCAAACAGAGGCGAATCCCAGTGGGGTAGCACCCAATGGGTGCGGGCTGGCTCGGCCCGCCCAGCCTCGGGTAGGCTGCTTGAGCCGCACGGCAACGTGTCGGTCGAGATAGATGATCGCCGCCGGCCTGTGAGAAGGACGAAGCCGCAAGGCGTAAACTGCTTTGGAGGGTCAACCCCTTCCAGAAGGCCGGCACAGAACGCGGCTTACAGGTCAACTTGGGCCCCCCACTTGAGGACTGCCGCAAACCCCCTCGGAACCCCGCTCGCCACACTCCAACACCCGCAACGGGCCTAGTTTCCTGACGCATGCCTTAAAACTTTGCGTTGCCACTTGTCCCAGTGGGGGAAAACGCATATACTGTGGGCGCAAGTGGGAGAAAGTGGAAGGCGGTGGGCTGGGCGCCGGGAAAACCCCGGCGTCCCCGCTTAAGGAGAAGAGGCGAACATATGTTCTTGGGAGAGTTTGAGCATGCTCTGGACGACAAGGGTAGGCTCACGATCCCGGCCAAACTCCGGGCGGGGTTTGCGGCTGGAGCCGTGGTAACGCGGGGATTCGAGCCTTGCCTCGTCGTCTATCCGCTCGAGACCTTCCGCCTCTTGGAGCAGAAGGCCCATGGGCTGACCCCCACGGACCCTTCCCACAGAGCGATCTTCCGACTGCTCTTCGGCGGCGCAGCCGATGTGGCCCTTGACTCCGTCGGTCGCGTCCTGATTCCCCCCTACCTGCGAACCTATGCGGCTCTTGCAACCCAGGTGGTCGTGGTCGGAGCGGGGCAGTACATCGAAGTCTGGGATGCGGGCAAGTGGAGTGAACAGCTGGCCACGCTCAATGATGCCGAGTCCAACTCGCGACGCTTTGTCTCATTGGATCTGGCGACCGGTGGGATCCCGTGAGTGAAGATGCCCTCCGCCCGAAAGCCGGAGGGCAACCCGAGAGGGAAGGGGGCAGCCCCCTCAGGGCGCACGACCCAGTACTTTACCAAGAGGTACTCGATTGGCTGGACCCTCGAGAGGGAGGGCGCTACATCGACGCGACCATCGGCGGCGGGGGCCATGCCTGGGGAATCCTCGAGCGATCGTCCCCGAGCGGATTGCTCCTGGGAATCGATCGAGACCCGCAGGCGCTGGAGTTCGCGCGCCAGCATTTGGTCCGGTTTTCCAGTCGGATCATCTTGCGCCACGAGAACTTTCGTTTTCTGGAGAGGCTGGTGGAAGAACTGAAGTGGGGGCAGGTGGACGGAGTCTTGCTGGATCTGGGCCTTTCCTCTCTGCAGCTGGGCGAGGCACTTCGCGGCTTCTCTTTTCGGGAGGATGGACCGCTGGACATGCGGTTTGATCCGGGGGGCAAAACGACCGCCGGGGAGTTGGTCAACACTCTCTCGGAGGAGGAGCTCGCAAGGCTCCTTTTCGTGTATGGCGAGGAGAAACTGAGTCGCACCATCGCCCGCGCGATAGTGCGTGCCCGACCGCTCCGTTCGACTGTTGAGTTGGCTGAGGTGATTGAACGTTGCGTCATCCGCAAGCTGGCAGGTCGAAGAGGGCATTGGAGGATCCATCCCGCAACGCGGACATTCCAGGCCCTGCGTATCGCGGTGAATGAGGAACTGCAGGCTCTCGAGGAGGCGCTTCCCCAGGCGGGGAATGTGCTGCGGCCGGGCGGCCGGCTGGCGGTAATCTCCTTCCATTCCCTGGAGGACCGGATCGTGAAGCAATTCTTGCGGCGGAACTCGAGGCGCTTCGACCGCAGGGGCGGCCCGATAGCTCCTCCGGCGGGCGAAGAGCCCGGGTTCCAATTCGAACCCACCCACAAGCCGATTCGTCCCGGGGAGGCCGAACTGCGCGCCAACCCGCGGTCCCGGAGTGCCAGACTGCGCGTGGCCCAGAAGGTCGAGGGAGGCTGGACATCCGCGAGGGAACGACTGGGACCAGCCGGCACCCGCCCATGATGACCACGCCGAATTCCACTCCCGGAAGGCCGCAAGCGAGTCGGGCCAGAGCCTACCGTCAGGCCCCTTGGCGGGTCCAGACGCGACTGCTGGCCATGGGATTGGCCGTAGTGCTCACTCTGGCAGCGACCCTGAGCCTGTTCATCTTCACAGGTGCCCAGGCGGCGGAGGCGGGGCTCAGTGTGCAATCGCTTCTGACCGAGCGTGACGACTTGCTCCGCCGGATCGACAGTCAGCAAGCCGAGTTGGCGGGACTGCAATCGGAGAGTTGGATGAGCGCGCGGGCGAAGGAACTGGGCTTCAGCCCAGTTCCGCCTCAGGGAATGGGTTTTGTGGAAGTCCCGCCCGCTCCCGAGGCCACCCCGGCCTACTTCGGCCCAACCGGGACGCTCTATGTTGAGCCTGGGCTCGCCCTTTCGCCGGCCTATCGCCAGACTCTGCTCGACTGGCTGATCGATCATCTGCGACAGGCCGGGAGCACTCAGCCTTGAACCCGTCGCTGGCGCCGCGTGTGCGTATCGCGATGTACCTGCTTCTGATTCCACTGGCGGCCATCCTGGTCCAGCTCACGCGCTTTCAGATTCTTCCCACCCCGGATCGATCGGCGCTGTTTTCCGTGCCCTTCCCGCTGGTGCGCCATGTCGAGACGCCGCGCGGTCTCATCTACGACCGCAACGGAAATCTTCTGGCGGGCAACGTGACCCACTATCGCATCTACCTCGACAACTGCCAGCAGTATCTCTGGGCGGAAGACCTCTTGCCGGCGGACAACCACGGGCAGGCGAGCATCTCGATCGCGCGAGTGCTGGGAGAACTGGTCCAGGTGACCGGAGCCCAGATCAACATCCCCCCCGTGGTTCAATCCCTGCAGGAGCTGGACCGCAGTCTGAGCAAGGGATCGGCGAACGGGGAGCACCTGAGCACCTGTACCTTGTCGAGCGATGCGGTCGGGGCGGGCGACTCCCGGGTTGCCGTTCCGCTTTGGCTGGACGAATCCCAGGAGGGCAAACTCGAGATTGCGCAAGGCCAGACCGCGGATGCCAATGGTCATTTCCACAATGATTCCTTGCTCTCGGACCTGCGCTCCGAAGCCTGGTACACCCGCTACTACCCGGAGGGGTCCTTGGGCTCTGAGGTCATTGGCTACAGCCGCCAATCCGGCGACCAAGCGGGGAATCCAGCGCAGGGAGTGCTGCGCTACTATCTCGAGACGGGGGACTGGGGGGTCGAGAACTACTACAACGACATCCTTCAGGGAACCCGTGAGGATGTGACCTGGACGGTCGTCCCCATCGATATTAGCAACAACATTGATCGCGCCCAGCCTCCAGCCAACCTGATTCTTACGATCGACCGGGAAATCCAGGCCGAATCCGAGGCGGTCTTGCGCGAGGGCATCGAGCGCAGCCATGCCTCGCGAGGCTCGATCCTGGTTCTGCGGCCGCAAACGGGGGAGATCTTGGCGATGGCAGACTATCCCGCCGCGGACCTGAACGACCCGGGCGGCTTTGAGACCATCTTCCATGCGAAGGGGAGGTTGCCAGATGATCCCCAGGGGCAGGTGCCCTCGCTCAACTCAGAGGCCCCCTACGAGCCGGGATCCACATTCAAGGTCCTGACCATGGCCTCGGCGCTCGATTCTGGGAAGGTGCAGCCGGGAACGACCTTCGTCGATCAAGGCTCTCTAGAGGTGGGCGGGCTGGTCATTCACAATTGGACCCCCCAGGCCTTTGGCCTGCAGGACATGACGGGCTGTCTGGCCAACTCGATCAACACCTGTCTGGCCTGGGTGGCAACCCAGAAGATGGGGCCAGCCGACTTCTACAGCTACATGGATCGTTTTTGGATTGGCCGAACGATTGGCGTGGATCTGCCCGAATTGGCTGGAGACCTGCGCCGGCCCGGAGATACCGATTGGACCGACGCCACCCTGGCCACCAACGCGTTTGGCCAAGGGGTCTCCGTGACTCCCTTGCATCTAGCAGCCGCCATCGCGGCGGTCGCCAATCATGGGGTCATGATGATCCCCCATGTCGTCAAGTCGATCGTGCGACCCGACGGATCGGTTGAGGAGATCGACCCGGTCCGATTGGGGCAGCCGATTTCGGCGGCGACGGCCGACACACTGAACAAGATGCTCGCCCAATCCCTGCAGACCGAGGACTCCAAGGCCCTCGTGCCAGGCTACCAGGTCGCGGGAAAAACCGGGACAGCCGACATCCCTCCCTACGTCGGGACGAAGACAATCGCCTCCTTTGTGGGTTGGGGGCCTGCGGACGATCCGCAGGTACTCATTCTCATCCGAATTGACGAGCCCACCTCGGCAGGTGACATGCAATACGGATCGATCACGGCCGCTCCCCTGTTTGCCGAGCTAGCCCCGCGGGTGTTTGCCGTTTTGGGCATCCCGCCGGACGCGGTCCGCCACAAGCTGGTTGCGACGCAATGAGGAGCCGGGGCTCGAAGAACAGACATGTTGGACCTGTCGGTGGTTCTTGAAGCATTGAGGGCTCCGGCCCCCGAGTTCCCGGCCCTGGGGACTCTCGGCCAGCGGGTCCTGACGGATGCCGTGATTGACTCCCGCATGGCGATTCCGGGGTGTTTGTTCATCGCCCTGCCTGGGGAAAAATCCGATGGTCACCTGTTTGTCGCTGATGCTTTCGAGCGGGGGGCGGCGGTCGCCCTGGTGCAAGAGGAGATACCCGGGTTTCGCACGCTGGATTTGAGGGCGGGGGCGGAGGCGGTTGGCCTTCCGGCGGGGATGGAGGCGAAAGCGCCCCTTCATCTTTGCTTGCGGGTGGGCAACACCCTGGAGGCCATGCACAAGATTGCCCGCCGGTGGCGCGCGCGATTGTCTGAGCTGAGGGTCGTGGGAATCACAGGCAGTGTCGGCAAGTCCACCACCAAGGAACTCGTGGCCAATGTGCTCTCCACGCGCTATGCGACTCTGGCCAGTGAGAGCAGTTTCAACAATGAGATCGGTCTTCCGCTCACCCTGCTCCGGGCGACGAGCTCGCATCGGTTTGCCGTGTTGGAAATGGGGTTCTACGTCCCCGGCGACATTCGCCTGCTGTGTGAAATCTCCCGTCCCGAGATTGCGATCGTGACGATGATCAGCCCCGTCCACCTGGAGCGCGCGGGCAGCCTGGAAGCGATTGTGCGGGGCAAGGCAGAACTCTTGGAGGCTCTGCCCGAAAGTGGAACGGCGATCCTGAACTGTGACGACGAACGGGTGCGCGGGATGGCGTCCTGGAGCCGAGCCAAGGTCCTCTTTTACGGGCTCAGTCCGGAGGCCGAGCTGAGAGCGAGCCATGTCACCTCGTTGGGTTTGGAGGGAATCCGCTTCCAAGTGGACTTCCGGGGAGAGACCCTGCACCTGCATGTTCCCCTGCTGGGACAGCACTCGGTCCACACGGCACTCCGGGCGGTTGCGGTGGGTTTGGTCGTGGGTCTGACGTGGCAAGAGATCCTGGAGGGATTGGGGGCTCCCGCAATGCAATTGCGGCTCGTCACGGTAGAAGGTCCGAACGGTTCACTGATCGTAGACGACACCTACAACGCCTCACCCGATTCGACGATCGCGGCGTTGAACCTGTTGGCAGAGCTCGGTCGACAGCCGATCGCCGTGCTGGGTGACATGCTGGAGCTCGGAGGATTTGAGGAACAGGGGCACCGCATGGTTGGGGCCCGGGCAGCCGAAGTGGTTGGCGAACTGGTCACGATCGGAGAAAGGGCCCGGTGGATTGCGGAAGAAGCCCACCTTCAGGGTCTTTCCTCCGCGCACATCTCGAGTTTCGCGACCGCGGAAGACGCCCTCCCGTACTTGCAAAGGCGAATCGGGGCCGGCGATGTGGTTCTGGTCAAAGGTTCGCACGCGCTGCGCCTGGATCGCATTGTCAGCTCGCTGGAGAGTGACGTGTGAACGTTGGGATGCCGATGGCCTTGAGTCTGGGAGGCGTCACCTTCGCCCTCGCCGTGATCTGGGGAGGGCCGTTGCTCGAAGCGCTGCGCAGGCTTGGAATTGGCAAGCAGATTCGGATGGAGGGCCCGCGCAGCCACCAGTCCAAGCTGGGAACCCCCACCATGGGTGGCCTCTTGGTGATCATCCCGGTGGTGATCATCACTCTCATACTGAACACCGTCTCGATCGTGGGTCGTTCCCTCTTGGGCCGGTCGATTCTCCTGCCTCTGGGAGTCCTGCTGGCCTTCTCGGTGCTGGGGGCCGTCGATGACTGGCTGGGGCTGCGCCGACGACCGCTTCGGGCCCGGGAGAAATTCGCAGCCGAATGCGTCGTGGCTTTGATCGCAGCGATTGGCCTCAAGTACGTGCTCAATGTGCCAGGCGCCTTCTTGCCGGGCGTTCCGGGCTACTTTGATCTCGGCATTTGGTATCTCCCCGTGGCGGTCCTGGTCATCGTCTCCTCGACGAATGCCGTCAACATCACCGACGGTTTGGATGGCTTGGCCGGATTGGTCGGAGCGACCGCATTCGTCGCCTATGCAGTCATCGCGGGCCTGCAAGGACAGGTGTTCTTGGTGCGCTTCTGTTTCACGGTGGTGGGGGCCCTCTTTGCCTTCCTTTGGTACAACGCCTACCCCGCCCAAATGTTCATGGGGGACACCGGTTCGCTGGCCATCGGCGCCCTGCTCGGGGTCGTCGCGCTCATGACGGCCCAATGGCCTCTCCTGCCCCTCATCGCCATCATCCCGGCCAGTGAGACCCTCAGTGTGATCCTTCAGATTGCCTTTTTTCGGTGGACCAAGGGGCGACGCCTGTTCAGAATGGCGCCCCTCCATCACCACTTTGAGCTCCTGGGTTGGAGCGAGACCCAAATTGTGCAGCGTTTCTGGCTCATAGGACTGCTCGCCGCAATGGTCGGCGTGGCACTCGCCGTGGCCTGAGCAGAGAGCCCGGCGGGGTGAGGAACACTCGAAGTCAAGATCGGGGAGGAGGATTGCGATGGAACTCGGAATGCTCTGGTTCGATGGGGACACACAGCGCCCGCTGCAGGAGCGGCTGGAGGGTGCCGCTCGCTACTATTCCCAGAAGTATGGTCGCAGGGCGAATACCTGCTACGCCCATCCGAACACGATCGACTCGGTAGGCAATGGATCGGGCCGGAAGGGCGGGAAGCGCGAGGAGCTGGTTGCGGGCATGGTTGTGCGTCCCTCTCGCACGGTCTTGCCGAACCACTTCTGGCTCGGCGTCGAGGAGCCGATCGGGCCGATCCCGTTGCCCGCCTCTCTGGGCGCCCGGGAAAGACAACGCCAGGTAGTTCACAGCTGATTCCTGTCCTGCAAGCCGGGACTCTCGAGGCGGCTATCGGATCGAGAGATGGAATACTCGCGCATGAGGGTCGTGATCTTGGGGTTGGCACGGCAGGGGACAGCGCTCTCCCGCTACTTGGCGGCTCGGGGGGCGCATGTGGTCGCCAGTGACCTCAAGTCGGCGGAGGCCTTGGGGGATCGACTCGAGGCCTTGCGGGGACTCGACCTTGAATTTGTCCTGGGCGGACATCCCTTGCAGCTATTGGACGGAGCCGACTTGCTCTTCCTATCCGGGGGCGTTCCGGGGGATCTGCCCATCGTTCTAGAGGCCCGCCGGAGAGGGATCCCCATCTCCAATGATTCTCAGGTGTTCCTCGAAGCCTGTCCCGCTCGAACGATTGGCATCACCGGCTCGGCGGGCAAAACCACTACCACAGCGCTGGTGGCGGAGATTGGCAGAGCCAGCCCCGCTTTTGCGAAGCCCGGAGCAGTGTGGATGGGGGGAAACATCGGCAACCCGCTGATCGCGGAGCTCGAGCGGATCCAGCCCGGGGACCTGGTGGTCATGGAGCTCTCCAGCTTCCAATTGGAGTGGATGACGCGCAGCCCGAACATTGCGGCCATCTTGAACTTGACCCCCAACCACCTGGACCGGCACGGCACGATGGCCGCCTACCGGGAAGCCAAGGCCAGGATCCTGCAGGCTCAGGGACGCAAGGATTGGGCTGTTTTCGGCTGGGACAGCCCGGAAGCTCGAGGTCTTCTGGAAAGGGCTCAAGGAAGGATCGCCTTTTTCGGCCTCGACCCACTCGCGGCCAGGGAATGGATCGACGGCTCCTTTCTGGACGAAGGCTGGATCGTCCTTCGCCGGGCCCGCCAAGACGTACGGGTCCTGAAGTCGCAGGAGATACGGCTGCGAGGTCGCCACAACCTGGCGAACGTGGTGGCGGCCTGCATCCTGGCGAGTCTGGCCGGGATTGCCGCGCAGGAAATGGGGGATGCCATCCGCCGCTTCCCGGGAGTTCCCCACCGCCTGGAGTTTGTCGGTCGGATCCGGGGCGTCGACTGGTACAACGACTCGATTGCCACGGCACCAGAGCGCGCCATTGCCGCGATCGAATCCTTCCCCGAGCCCTTGGTCCTCCTGGCCGGAGGCAGGGACAAGAAGCTCCCTTGGGAGGAGTGGGCGCGACGGGTGCGAACGCGAGTGGATCATCTCATCCTTTTTGGCGAGGCCGCGGCGCTGATCGAGTCCGCTCTGGCCTCCATCCCCAATACCGGTCGCCCGATGACGGTTTCGCGTTGTGCCGGCTTGGAAGAGGCCGTGAGGGCGGCGGCGAAGGTCGCCCGGCCCGGATCCGTGGTTCTCCTGGCGCCTGGGGGGACCAGCTTTGATGAGTTTCGTGACTTCGAAGAACGAGGCGAGCGCTTTCGAGATTGGGTGAAGCAGCTTCGGCAGGAGGTCGGCGAGTGATTAAGACGGGTCTCGGCACGCGCATGCGCGGGTCCGACATTGGGTTTGACCCGGTGTATCTCCTGCTGGTGCTCACGCTCCTGGTCTTTGGATTGATTACCGTCGCCTCCAGCAGCTGGGGGGCGTCCTATGAGCTCTCTCCCAATCACTCCGTCTGGTACCTCTTCTTGCGACAGCTCGCCTGGGCGGCTGTCGGTTTACTGCTTCTGTTTGTTACCTTTCGACTCGACTACCACCGCTGGCAGCCTTGGGCTCTGCCGGTCGGGTTGATTACGATCGTGCTGCTGGTTGTCGTGGTGATCCTCAATTGGAATGGCCCCATTCGCCGGGGTCTTTTCGCGGAGTCGGTGCAGGCATCCGAAGTGGCCAAGTTTGCCACGGTGATCTACCTGGGAGTCTGGTTGGTCTCCAAAGCCAAGGTCCTCGACAGCCTGTCCCTGGGCATGATTCCTTACGCGGTGCTGATCGGGCTGTTTGCGGGCTTGATCCTGCTGGAGCCGGACTTGAGCGCGGCAGCCACAATTGTCCTGATCGGAATGGCGATGTTCTTTTTCGGTGGGGGGAGCTACCGCAACGTGACTGCAGCCACCGTCACCATGGTTGCGGGGGGCGTCTTGGTGGCCATGCTCCTCCGTCCGGCCCGTATCGAGCAGTATCTGGCGGGCTGGAAGGACATTCGCGAGTCCAACCTGCAACTTCTTGAGGCGTTGTCGGCCATCTCGAGCGGGGGCCTGGTGGGAGTCGGGGCGGGGGCCAGCAAATTCAAGTATTTCTCCCTGCCCGCCGCACACACAGACAGCGTCTTTGCCGTGATCTCAGAGGAACTGGGTTTCCTGGGTGCTCTGGTTGTGCTGGCTCTTTTTGCCGTGCTGGTGTGGCGAGGATATCGGATCGCCCTGCGCGCGCCCGACTCCCTGGGCTTGATCTTCGCCGCGGGATTCACCACTTGGATTGCCGCGGAGGCCCTGATCAATGTCTTGACGATTCTCGCTTTGCTGCCTTTTGCAGGAAACCCGCTGCCCTTCTTCAGCTATGGCGGGTCCAATCTGGTCATGACCCTGGCGGCCACAGGGATCGTGCTGAACGTCTCGCGCACCAGCCATGCTCAGCGCAAGGAAGAGATGACCAATGCGGGGGCTGATCAGCGCTGGCGGTACGGGCGGGGGGATCTTCCCCGCGCTCGCCGTAGTCCAGGCTCTTCTCCGAAGCGACCCTGAGGCGCAGATTCTCTGGGTCGGCGGAGAAGGGGGCATGGAAGGGGACATCGTGCCTCGCTACCACATCGCCTACCAATCGATACCGGCGGCTGGGCTGCATGGCGTCGGCCTGAGCCGAATCCTGCCCAATAGCCTGACCTTGGGGCGCGGATTCCTCCGGTCCGTCAAGACGGTGCGGGCCTTTCGTCCCGATGCCCTCCTGGTGACGGGTGGGTACGTGGCGGTCCCCACAGCATTGGCGAGCTGGGCCAACCGGGTGCCCATCCTTGCATACCTTCCGGATCTCCGACCTGCCTTGGCCCTTCGGTTTGTGGCTCGGCTGGCCAGAAGGGTGGCCCTGTCGGCAGCGGAAAGCCGGGCCTGGTTCCCGCGCAGCACAGACACTGTGATCACCGGGTATCCCCTGCGCCAGGAGTTGATGGCTGCAAACCGGGAAGAGGCGCGGCGCCATTTTCGGATTGACGCACAGGCGTTTGTGCTTCTGGTCTTGGGGGGCAGCCGCGGGGCCAGAGCGATCAACCGCGCGGTGGAGGCCGGCTTGGCGGATCTGCTCGGGCAGATGGAAGTCATTCACCTCACCGGGAGTTCAGATTGGGAAGAAGTGCGCCAGGTGGTGAGCAACCTGCCGCCCGCTCTCCGAGAAAAGCATCACGCCTTCCCATTCCTATATGAGGAGATGGGAATGGCCCTGGCCGCCAGCGACCTGGCGGTGTCCCGGGCCGGGGCCTCGGTTCTGGGAGAGTATCCGCATTTCCAGCTGCCTTCGATTCTGGTGCCCTATCCGCATGCGGGACAGTACCAGGCGGGAAATGCGGATTACTTGGTCCGCATGGGCGCCGCCGTCAAGCTGGCCGATTCGGAGCTGGCCACGAAACTGAAGGCGACCATTCTGGAGCTTGAAGAGGATCGGGACCGTCTGGATCCGATGCGCAGGGCACTGGGCAGGATCCGCGTCGAGGACGGCTCTTCCCGTCTTGCGCTGGAATTCCTTCAGTTGGCGAGGGAAGCGGGTCAGCCGGGATGACGATCGCCCTGGTGTTTTGGTTGCTGGTTTTCGTCTTCGCCCTGATCGGCTCCATGCGAGGCTGGGCGAAGGAATTGCTTGTAAGTTTCAGCATGGTGATTGCGCTGTTCATCAACCTGCTCCTGAACAAGTACGGCCAGGGGATCCTCTCCTCTCTGAAGGGAGATGCCCTTTTTTGGTTGAGGGCGGCACTGGTGGGGCTGATGGCCTATTTTGGATACGTGACTCCAAAGATGCCCTGGGTGCCGGAAAACCGGTTTCTGAGGGAACACCTGCAGGATGGGCTTCTGGGCTTGGTCATCGGCGGCGTCAATGGGGCTCTGATCTTTGGGAGCATTTGGTATTTCCTGCACCTGGCGGGCTATCCATTCCCCGGGCTCGAGTTTGCCCGCCAGACCGCCCAGGACCCGCAGATCGTGACCATGATGCACTTCATGCCGCCGGTCTTGCTCGGAGAAACTTGGCTCCTGGTGATCGTTGCGGTCATTTCCGTTTTTGTGATCGTCGTGTTTGTGTGAGGCCATGCATTATCACTTGGTTGGAATCGGGGGTTCGGGTCTATCTGCCATTGCCCAGGTCTTGCTGGAGCGCGGCCATCAGGTCAGCGGCTCGGATCAGGTGGCATCTCCGTCGCTCCATCGGCTCAAGGAGCTGGGGGCCGCCGTGTCTTTGGGACACTCCGCCGATCACCTGAAGGGAGCCCAAGCGGTCTTGGTTTCTTCGGCAATTCGGCCGGAGAACCCCGAGGTTGAGGCGGCCCTGCGCGCGGGTCTCCCGGTCTACAAGCGATCGGAGTTCCTGGGAGACTTGACGAGGGGCTTCCAGACCATTGCGATCTCGGGCACTCACGGCAAGACGACGACCACGGGGCTGATTGCCTATCTGCTGGCCGCGGCCGGACTGGATCCATCCTTTGTCGTGGGAGGCGCGCTGCAGGATTTCGGAGGCGCCAGCGGCCACGCCGGCCGGGGCCGTTACTTCGTCATTGAGGCCGACGAGTACGATCGCACCTTCTTGGGCTTGGATCCGGAGATTGGGGTGGTCACCAATGTGGAACACGACCATCCCGACTGCTACCCGAGCCTTACGGAGGTCTTGGCCGCCTTTCATGAGTTCTTGGCGCGCATTCCGGAAAAGGGATGGGTGGTTCCCTGTGCCGATGCGCCCGGTGCGGTGCGCGCTGCAGCCGGCGTCTCGGCTCATCTCCGCACCTATGGGATTGACGCTTCGGGCGCGGACTGGGTGGCCCTTCGCTGGCAACCGCAGGTTGGAGGAGGGAGCCAGTTCCTGGTTGAGCGGAAAGATGCCGGAAGCCGGACCCGGGTTCTCGGACAGGTCGCCACGCGGCTGCCCGGCCTGCACAACGTGCGCAATTGCCTGGCCGCCCTGTGCGTGTCGGATCTGTGCGAGATCTCTTTTGACACCGCCTCGGCCGCGGTCGCAAGGTTCCAGGGAGCCAGACGTCGTTTCGAGGTCCTGGGGGAGACGCAAGGAGTGCTTGTTGTGGACGACTACGCGCACCACCCCAGTGAAATCCGCGCGACGCTGGCCGCCGCCCGTCAGCATTATCCCGGGAGGCGGGTCTGGGCCGTTTGGGAGCCTCACACCTTTTCGCGCACCCGTGCCCTGGAACAGGAATTCGCCGAGTCCTTCGAAAACGCCGACCAGGTGATCGTGCTGCCGATCTTTCGTTCGCGCGAACCGGAGGACCCCGGCTACTCCGCCCAGGGGATCGCCTCTCGGATTGGCGAGAGGGCGGCCTACTTGGACGGAGTCGAAAGCGCAACCGAGTGGATCACATCCCGTGCCCGCCCCGGGGACCTGGTGATCACCCTCAGTGCAGGCGAAGGAAACCGGGTCGGTACCCTCTTGATGAATCGTTTGTCGCCTGCAGAAGGCAAACCCTCCCCCGAGTCCGGGAACCCGGGAAGGCCGGCCCACCACAGGGGGAGCGTCCCATGACGGTTGCCTCTGCCCCCGAACTGCGGGAGACCTTCGGTCCGCGACTGCGCCTGGATGTGCCCCTGGCAAGATACACCTCCTGCCGCATCGGGGGAAGTGCGGATGGTCTTGTCGAGGTGAGATCGTCACTGGAGCTTGCCGACGCGGTTCGCAAGCTCTGGGCCCTGGAGAAGCCCTACCTCATTCTGGGGGCAGGATCGAATGTTCTGGTCTCCGACCGAGGCTGTCGGGCGATCGTTCTGATTAACCGTGCCAAGAAGGTCGAGTTCGGGGCGGCCGGTGCCGTTCCCCCGTTGGTGCGGTCCGAGTCCGGGGCGGCCATCGGGCTCGTGGCTCGCCAGTGTGTCCAGCGGGGATGGTCGGGATTGGAGTGGGCGGTGGCTGTGCCCGGGACGGTGGGTGGCGCAATTGTCGGAAATGCCGGGGCATCGGGGGGTGACATCGCGGGATCCTTGTATTTGGCCGAAATCTTGCAACATCCGGGCTGGGGAAAAGTGAGCAAAGGAGATGGTGGGCCCCCGGACTCCTCCATCGCGCGCTTTTCCCCGGTCGAGCTTGGATTTGCGTACCGCTCGAGCCGGCTGAAGCGGGAATGTGGCTGGGGTGTCGTGCTCTGGGCTGAGTTTCGGATGCAGCCAGGAGAGCGCGCAGAGATCCGTCGACGGGCTGAGGATTCCGTGGCGCAGCGGAAGAGAACGCAGCCGCCCGGGGCCAGCCTGGGATCGATGTTCAAGAACCCCCCCGGAGGTTTTGCCGGCAGGCTGATCGAAGAGGCCGGGCTAAAGGGAAAGCGGCTGGGAGGCGTGGAGATCTCCCGAATCCATGCGAATTTCTTTGTGAACCTAGGAGGGGCGAAGGCCGAGGATGTCCTCCGCCTGATGGAGGAAACCCAAGCCGAGGTCCAGAGAAGGTCCGGAATCGAATTGGAGCCGGAGATCGAGTTTGTCGGCGCTTGGGAACCCATTCCTTTCAGGGGCCTCCATGGCTAAGCTGCGAGTCGCGGTGATCTGCGGCGGGAGATCCGGGGAACATGAAGTCTCGCTGATGTCGGCCCGCTCGATCCTTTCCCAGCTGGACCGGACCAAGTATGAAGTGGTCGAAGTCGGCATCACCAAGGAAGGGCAATGGATCGCCGGGTCGGGAATTGTGGGACTCCTCGAAAAGAAATCCAAGGCCAAACGCGCGACGCTCCTGGCGGAGCCGGGTCCCGCTCGCATCTGGGCCTTCGAGGAAACCCCGGAATCTGGGACGCTGCGACTCGATCTGTGGCAGCAAGTCGATGTGGTCTTTCCGGTGTTGCACGGAACGTTCGGTGAGGATGGGACCTTGCAGGGACTCTTGGAGATGGCCGAGGTCCCGTATGTGGGGGCGGGGGTCTTAGCCTCTTCCGTCGCGATGGACAAAGGCCTTTTCAAGGACCTGATGCGTGCCCACGCCATCCCACAGCCCGAATATGCCCTCTGCCTGCGAAGCGAGGTCGAGGCGAACATGAGCGAAGTGATAAGACGCGCGGAGGGGCTGGCTTCCTATCCACTCTTCACCAAGCCAGCCAATCTGGGCTCCTCCGTGGGAATCACGAAGTGCTCGAGCCGTTCGGACTTGGTGGAAGGCCTGCGGGAGGCGGCCCGCTATGATCGGCGGATCGTGATTGAGCGCGGGGTGGACGCGAGGGAAATCGAGGCCAGCGTTCTCGGAAACGATGAACTGAGAGCCTCCTTGCCTGGGGAGGTCATCCCCAGCCGGGAGTTCTACTCCTACGAGGCCAAGTACGTGGACGGGACCTCTCGGCTCCTCATTCCCGCCTCGCTCTCCGAGGAAAAGATTCGAGAGATTCAGGACCTGGCTGTCCAGGCCTGCAAGGCGATTGATTGTGCCGGCATGGCGCGAGTCGACTTCCTCCTGGAGCGGAAGGGTGAACGCGTCCTGGTAAACGAGGTCAACACCATTCCGGGGTTCACACAGATCAGCATGTACCCGAAGCTGTGGGAGGCAAGCGGCCTCCCCTATCCAAAGCTCCTGGACAAGTTGATCGAGCTGGCGCTGCAGAGGCAGATCGACAAATCCAAGAATGAGCGCTCCTACGAGGTTTCGAGGGGATAGGGGGCGGAGCAAGGGAAGGGCATGGGCTTACTCGGATCCAGGCATTTGAATCTGAGCCGTGCGGACCAGGTCCGACGGCACAGGGCCGCCAAGGCGAGACCGCTCGTCTTGCCCAGCTCAGTTCCCCTGCCGCGCCGGGTGTGGGAACCCAAACGCCGCAAGGCGGCGCCGCGCGCTAGGCGACGCTATGACATTACCGTCGGACAGCCCAACATCGAGGTCCTGATCCCCTCGATCCCGATCAGTTTCAGCGCGCGCTCGCTGGCCGTGCTTCTCGTGATGGGATTGGGCGCGTTGTTGCTCTTCCTTTTGACGGCCTCCTCCTTCCAGGCGGGGATTCCGCAGGTTCGCGGCAATACCTTCGTGCCGTCGGAAGCGATCGCTTCCGCCTCGATGCTGCAGGGGCGGAACGTGTTTTTGCTTTCACCCTCCAAGGTGGCGGCTCAACTGGTGCTCAGCCAACCCGGGTTGAAGAATGCGGCGATTTCGGTGCTTTGGCCGAACCGAGTTCAGGTAACGGTTCAGGAACGAGCCCCGATTCTCGACTGGATGCAGGGCGGGCAAGAGTACTGGGTGGACGCGGAAGGCGTTTTCTTCCCAGTGGCCAAGCCTCTGAGCGGTTTGGTTCGGGTTCAGGTGCCGGAGAACGGCCCCGAGATTCCGATGGGCGCGAAACCTGCCGTCTCCCCGGAGGTGGTTCAGGGTGCACTTCAATTGATGGTTGCCCTGCCGCAAGCAGGACATGTCGTCTACGATCAGCAGAGAGGCCTGGGCATCACCGATCCCCGTGGTTGGCCCGTTTATTTCGGCGACGCAACCGATCTGGTGGCCAAGGCCGACCTGTATCAGCGGGTGGTGAGCGACCTCCTTTCCAAGGGAATTCGGCCCAAGCTGGTGAGCGTGGAGAATCCCGGCCAGCCTTACTACCAGCCTTAGGGTCGCGGTGGGCACAGGGTAAAGCATGACAGCAAACCTCTACACAGGCATCGATGTCGGAACTACGAAGATCTGCACCCTGATTGCCCAGGAAGTCGGGGAGGGCATTCCGCAAATCATCGGGGTCGGGATCGAGCCGTCCCGTGGCCTTCGCAAAGGGGTGGTGGTCAATGTGGAGGAAGCCGCGCGGGCCATCGCCGCCTCGGTAGAAAAGGCCCAGCGCACGGCGGGGTATGAGATCGCCTCCGCCGTCGTCAGCCTGGCCGGAGCGCAGGTTTCCTCAATTAACAGTCGCGGGGTCGTGGGGGTGGCGGGAGACGTGATCATGAGCGAAGACGTGGAAAGAGCCAACGAAGCCGCACGGGCTATCGCCGTGCCTTACGACCGCCAGGTTGTCCATGTTCTTCCGCGAGGCTACGTGGTAGATGGGCAGGAGGGGATCCGCAGCCCGGTGGGCATGCACGGCTTCCGTCTCGAGGTCGAGACTCACATCATCACGGCGGCCACGACGGCATTGCAGAACCTGGCACAGTGTGTGCAGGCCTGCGGCGTCGAGGTGGAGGGATTTGTCCTGAACCCGCTCGCTTCGGCGGAGGCCGTCCTGCGCGACACAGAGCGGGATATGGGCGTGGGGGTCTGCGACATCGGCGGGGGGACCACCGACCTGGCCCTGTTCCACGAGGGCACGGTCAGCCACACCGCCGTATTGCCGGTCGGTGGGAACCACGTGACCGCGGACATCGCGCACGGATTGCGCATGCCCAATGAAGTCGCGGAAACGATCAAGCTGACCCACGGGCACAGTGTTCCGAGCGAAATCCAGGCTGGCGAGAGTTTCCTCGTCCGGCCGTTCGGAGAAGAGGCGCCGGTTGAGGTCCAGCGTGCGGATTTGGTGGCCATCATCCAGGCCCGCATGGAAGAGATCTTTTCGCTGGTGCTCCAAGAAATCGAGAGAGTAGGAGCGTTGAACTTCTTGCCCGCCGGGATTGTCCTGACCGGGGGAGGCAGTCGCCTTGCGGGCGTCCGGCGGTTGGCCAGCGAAGTCCTCAGCCTCCCGGTGCGGGTGGCCGGGCCCTCTGAACTTCGCGGCTTGGTGGACCAGCTCAATAGCCCGGCCTTCTCCACCAGTGTTGGGCTTCTACTTTGGCTGCAAAACGAGACCCGCACCGAGGTTAGCCCTCAGCCGCAAGCCAGGCGTCGTTCGCATCGCGCGGGACCCTCGCTCGACTGGGGCAAAGTGCGCGAGTTCCTGAGGCGTCTTGCGCCCTGAGCCAGGACTAACGACCGGAGAGGATGGTCACCGATGGATCACCAGCGTCGTCCCAACTGTCCAAAACCGACAAGAGGAGGAGCCGTGAATTCTGTTCAGCAGGTCGAAACCTTCGCACGAATCAAAGTGGTGGGGGTGGGGGGCGGCGGCCAGAACGCCGTCAATCGGATGCTGGCCGAAGGGCTGTCGGGAATCGAGTTCATCTCCGTCAACACGGATGCCCAGGCCCTTCTGCTCGCCAACGCCCCCACTCGGGTGAGGATCGGTGAGAAGAGCACGCGCGGTCTGGGCGCGGGGGGTAATCCCGAGGTGGGCCGCAAAGCGGCCGAGGAGTCCGCCGAAGAACTTTACGAGGTGATCAAGGGGGCGGACATGGTGTTCATCACCGGGGGCATGGGAGGCGGCACCGGGACGGGCGCTGCTCCCATCGTCGCTCAGATCGCCAAAGAGGTTGGGGCCCTCACCATCGGCGTGGTCACCCGTCCGTTCACCTTTGAAGGAACCCGGCGAGCCCAGACAGCGGAAAGCGGGATTGGCAAGCTCAAGGAACATGTCGACACCCTGATTGTGATCCCCAATGACCGCCTGCTCCAGCTCGTCGAGAAGAAGGCCAGTTTGCAAGACTCCTTCCGCTTGGCCGATGATGTGCTCCGCCAGGGGATCCAGGGGATTTCCGAGCTAATCACCGTCCCGGGCCTGATTAACCTCGATTTCGCCGATGTCCGAGCCATCATGTCCGAGGGCGGAGCCGCCCTGATGGCGGTGGGCCGTGCCTCGGGCGACGATCGGGCGCGCAAGGCGGCCGAGCAAGCCATCTCCAGCCAGCTGCTGGACATCACCATCGATGGCGCGCGGGGGATTCTCTTCAATGTCACCGGAGGATCGGACCTGAGCCTGTTCGAGGTGAATGAGGCCGCCGCGATCATCAAGGAAACGGCCCATCCGGATGTCAACTTGATCTTCGGGGCCGTGATCGACCCGGACCTGGCAGACGAGGTGCGGATCACGGTGATTGCCACTGGCTTTGAGCGAAGCGCGATGCCACGCCGACTGGAGCGGGCAGCCCCGCGTTCGGCGGTCGCCCGAATGGGACAAGCATCCAACCTGGCCAGGATTGAGGGGAAAGAGGTGCGCATGGCTCCCGTTCCCGAGCCGGTCCTGCGGCCTCAGGCGGTTTCGGTGGAGGACTTGGACGTCCCGGCCTTCCTGCGACGGGGCAGGTCCTAGGCGAGGGGAATCCAGCTCCTTGCCAGGGAATCGGCGGCGAAGCGAATGGGTCCTGCGCTCCGTGATGCGGTTAGAAAGGTGAAGGAAGAGCATCGGCTCAGGCTGACCTCTCCTCCTCTGGGCCCTGAGTCCCTGCCTTCCGTTCACAGACGACTCTGAGCCTCCTCTCGCTCAGGGGTGTCGCGGCCGTCCTCTCCAGCGCGCACGGATTTGCGCTGGAGAGGACGGCTTTAAGGGAGGGAGCGGAAGCCGCCAAGAGGCTCTGGCCAGGAACCCTTGCCCCTCCCGGGAGGCGAGCAGCAGGGGGAGGCGGCAGGGAAGCGGTTACAATGAGCCCGGAGAATCTCAGTTGATTGAGCAACTTCGGCAGTGGATCGCGGCCAACCAAGCTCTGATCTACTTTGTCTATGGCCAAGTCTTTTTTGTCCTGGGCCTGGGAATCGCTTTGCAGTCGCGCAGGCACTCACGCCTGCAACTTGCCAAGTCCCTCCCCTGGCTCGCGACCTTTGGCATCAGCCACGGAATGAATGAGTGGGGCAGCTTATTCATCCCGATCCAGAGCCCTTTTCTTACGCCGGCCGCGGTGGTGGGGTTGCAGGCGTTCCAGCTGGTGCTGATCGTGGTCTCCTTCTTCGCCCTATTCCAATTTGGAATTGACTTGTTGCGCCCCTTTCCGCAGGGGCGAGGCTGGCTGGCCGGGGTGCCCATGGGTTTTCTGGTCCTGTGGGCGGCTCTGTCCTTTGGGCTCGGGTCCCGTTTTGCGCACGACCCCAGCGGCTGGCATGCGGTGGGGGAGGCTCTCTCGCGGTACTTGCTCGGTTTTCCGGGAGCGATGTTGGCCGCGTTCGGGCTGCGGCGTCAGGCGAACCTGCGGATTCAACCCCTGCAGTTGCCTCGTATTTATCGCACCTTGCAGATTGCGGGATGGGCGCTGGTTGCCTACGGTTTTTTTGGGGGCCTGGTCGCCTCCCCCGCTCCGTTCTTCCCGGCCAGTGTATTGAACTCGACGCTTTTCTCTCAGGTGCTGGTTGCGCCGCCCCCCGTGTTCCGCTCTTTGGCTGGCCTGATCCTGACCGTGGCCATGATCCGGGCTCTCGAGGTTTTCCAAGTGGAAACCGATCGCCTGATCGAACGCATGGAACAGGGAGAGGTTGCAGCGGTCGAGCGGGAGAGGATCGGTCGCGACCTTCACGATGGTGCCCTTCAGCGTGTGTATGCCGCCGGGCTCCTGGCGCAATCCCTGCGGCGGACGGCCCAAGGTGAGCTCGCGACGAGGCTGGACGACCTGGTTTCCACGCTCAGCCAAACCATCGCGGAATTGAGGGGGTTTCTGGGCGAAGTGCGCCCGGTCGAGCGCACCGGCGATCTGGTCGGCTCGCTGGAAGTGATCATCGCCGAGGCCCGACGCGCCTCGGGTGCCGAGGTGCGCTGGAAGTATCGGGGCAAGCCACGGCTCACTCCAGATCGAATTGCCCACTTGATTGCATTTGGGAAGGAAGCACTCTCCAACGCGGCACGACACGCGCATGCCACCTTGATCGAAGTGGATCTGGAGGTCAGCCAGGGCGAACTTCGTCTCAGCGTTCAGGATGATGGCGGTGGGTTGCCGGGTACTTTGAGGGAGGGCTTTGGGCTTCGGAACATGCGCGACCGGGCTCGGCTCTTGGGAGGGGACTTGGCGATCCGCCCCGGCCAAACCAAGGGAACGGTGGTGACGCTCGAGATCCCTCTGGAGCCAGAGGCGTGAGCGCTATTCGGCTGGTCATAGTGGATGACCACCAGGTCGTGCGCATGGGGCTGAAGGCTCTTCTGGCAGCCGAAGCGGACTTCCAGATCGTGGCCGAGGCGGGGAATGCCAGAGAGGCATTGCTCGAAGTTGAGCGCAACCGCCCCGATGTGGCCATCCTGGACGTGCGCCTGCCCGGACCCAGTGGTCTCGAGGTCTGCCGGCAGATTCGTGAACGCTACCCCTTGACCCGCGTGGTCATGCTCACTTCGTATGCGAATGAAGCATTCATCTTCGAAGCGCTGCGGGCGGGGGCCTCAGGGTATATCCTCAAGCAGGTGGGCGGGGATGAGTTGGTTCGGGCGATCCGGGCGGCTGCCCGAGGCGAAATGGCCATGGACCCGCAGGTGACCGTCCGCATGGCGGAGCGCCTCAAGGAATTGGAGAAGCTCGAGGAAGGAAACGCCTTCCGCAACCTGAGCGAGCGGGAGGTGCAAGTGCTCGCGCAGGTGGCCAAGGGCAAGAGCAACCGCCAGATCGGGACCGAGTTGGGCCTCAGCGGGGTTACCGTCCGCAACTACGTGAGCACGATGTTGGAGAAGCTTGACCTGCGCAACCGCGTGGAGCTGGCCACCTTCGCCATTCAGAATCGGATTTTCGAAAGACACAGTTCGGATTAGTCCTCAGGGAAAACGAGGGAGGGCAGCTGCCTGAAGGGGCGGCTGCCCTCCCTGATTCTCTGATTCTCTAGGATTCTCTTTGACCGGACGGATCAGTTGCCGTGAGCTGCAGCGGGCTGGGCCTTATTGGTGGTCCGTGCCCGTTCCTTGGCGGTTCCCGTCGGCCACCAGGGGGTCCCGATCAACCGGATGATGAAGTAGTCCGCGCCGAGGTATCCGGACACCTTCCACGCGATGAGGAGGAGGAAACCCAGTACCAGAAGGAGAGCATTGGTGCTGGCGGTCCCAGCCATGATGTAGTTCCAGTTCATGAACGCGCCGAAGAAGCCAGCGAGTCCCGTGAAAACTCCCAGGATCAACGCGACGCCAACCAGGACTTCCCCCACCGACACCACTTTGGCAAACCAGGTGTACGACTGGGTGCTAATCAGCATCTGAATGAAGGTGCGGTACCAGGCGAAGGCGATGGGAGCCTTGCCGCTAGCGGGGACTGCAACCGCACCCGTGAAGAAGCCCTTCAGAGCAGCGCCGGTTTGCATCCAGGCTGGATTGCCGATCTTTTCAATTCCTGCGCTTAGCCACTGGTACCCCACCCAAATGCGGACCGGAAGCCAAAGCCAAGCCGCCCGGGTGTCATTGAAAAGCCAGGAAATCAGGGGCGGATCCTGGATAAGTTCACCCTTGCGTGAGATTGCCGTTGCCATCTTTTCCTCCCTCTTGACAAACCCTCGTAGATTTCTTTGACCCAATTTCACCGTTAGATTACTACCTGAGCACTCGAAAGGGCAGGGGCCTTCAACCCACTCTGGTTAGGTGCGGTTGTACCTTGTTGGGCGGGAGAAGGCCAGGGAGGAGAAGAAAAGGCAGTAGTTTGCAGGATTGCAGCAGAAAACTTCGCATAGAGGCGATGCGGTCATGGCCCTGAGTAGAAGAATGTCGAACAGTTCATCCCCCCGAATCCGGTTGAGCGTGCGGAAGTCCGGCCAGCTGTTCCCGCTCAGCCACATTGAAGTTCACGGTCTCCCGCACGCCTTGGCTATCTGGCGCGACGAGTGCACCCGCTGCTTGTACCCGTACACCAGCACTTTCAGCATCATCATCGGGTGGTAGCTGCTCTTCGCGCCCTCCTTGTGGCCCCGTGGCAACAGCCGCATATCCACCCGCTCAATTGCTGCTTCCACCACTCGCACCACGCGCTTCTTCGGAATCAGCTCGGCCAAGTCCGTCGGCATCTGCAGCTGCCCTTGGACGCATGGCTTGAACACCACCGCTTCGCTTGGTCTTGCATTCTTGATGCCCCCATTCTACAACCCCCCTTCCCCCCTGCTTGACTCTTCCCCGACTCCAATGCAACGGGGCTGCCCCTTTTGGGACAGCCCCTCGTCGATTCTCTTGGGCCGGACGGCTCAGTCGCCGCGAGCTGCAGCGGGCTGGGCCTTAGTGGGGATCCGTACCCGTTCCTTGGTGGTTCCCGTTGTCCACCAGGGGGTCCCGATCAACCGGATGATGAAGTAGTCCGCGCCCAGGTATCCGGACACCTTCCACGCGACGAGGAGGAGGAGGCCCAGCACCAGAAGGAGACCATTGATGCTAGCGCTCCCAGCCATGATGTAGTTCCAGTTCATGAACGCGCCGAAGAAGCCAGCGAGTCCCGTGAAAACTCCCAGGATCAATGCGACGCCAACCAGGACTTCCCCCACCGACACCACTTTGGCAAACCAGGTGTACGACTGGGTGTTGATCAGCATCTGAATGAAGGTGCGGTACCAGGCGAAGGCGATGGGAGCCTTGCCGCTAGCAGGGACTGCGACCGCACTCATGAAGAAGCTCTTCAGGGAAGAGCCGGTCTGCATCCAGGCTGGATTGCGGACCTTATTAATGCCTGCGCTCAGCCACTGGTACCCCACCCAAATGCGGACCGGAAGCCAGAGCCAAGCCGCCCGGGTGTCATTGAAAAGCCAGGAAATCAGAGGTGGATCCTGAATAAGTTCACCCTTGCGTGAGATTGCCGTTGCCATCTTTTCCTCCCTCTTGACAAACCCTCGTGGATTTCTTTGACCCAATTTCACCCATAGTTTACGAGCTGAATGCGGGGAAGGGCAGGGGCGTTCAACCCACCCTGGCCAGGTGCGGTTGTACCTTGTTGGAGCTAAGGAGCCAGAGGAAGGGAAGAAAAGGCAGCTATTCGGAGGGTTGCGATGGGTCCATTTCGCATAGACACGATGAGATGATCGACCTGAGCCGATGAATCTCAAACATTCCACAGTCTATGCGAAATGAGGACGGGAACCCATTCCTGCTCGGCCCGAAACAGTCATTGCGGGGCGGGCAAAAACCGCCCGATGGGGTCACTGGCCTCGGCCCGCGTGGGTTGTTTTTCGCTCAGAGGGAAATGAGGGGTTATGGGTTGGGAGGATCGCTCGTTCAGCGGGCAACGAGTTGGGACCCGTACGCCCAAAGGGCAGGGATTCCACCCGTGTGCCAAAACAAGACCCTCTGGCCAGGTTCCACCTCGCCCAGTCGAATCATCTGAAGCAAGCCTCCCGCGGCCCGACCCGTGTAGACCGGATCGAGGAGGATCCCTTCGGTGCGCGCGAAAAGACGGATGGCCTCCAGTTCAGGCTCTCCCATCACCCCGTACCCTTTTCCTGTGAATCGATCATCCGCAATGATATCGGGCGGTGCAAACGTGAGAGGCAGGTCCAAAGTCGTAGCCGTTTCATTGGCCAAGTCCGCCACCCGCCTGGCCAGAGCCGCCTTGGGCTGATCCACGCTCACCCCTTGGATCAACCCCTGAAACCCGAATGCGCGTGCTCCCACGGCCATGCCGGCCTGGGTTCCGCCGGACGAGGAAGCCAACACGATAAGCTCCACCGGGACCTTTTGCTCGAGGAACTCCCGCATGGCCGCGACGTAGGCGCTGGCACCGAGGGGATTGGATCCCCCATAGGGAATGAGGTAAGGTCTGTGGTGGGAGGCGAATTCGCTTTCGAACGCTCGCTGCAAGGCCAGATCTCGCGGCTCGTCGCCAGCCCAGACGATATGAGCACCCAGGAGTTCATCCAACAGCAGATTCCCGCTGTCTGTCGCACGCGCCTCCCCGGGCAACACCAGGATGCACCGCAGGCCGGCCCGGGCGGCTGCGGCGGCAGTCTGGCGACAGTGATTCGAGTGAGGGGCACCGGTCGTCAGCAGGGTGTCCGCGTTTGCGGACAGTGCGTCCGCCAAAAGGAATTCGAGTTTGCGGGTCTTGTTGCCACCCAGGGCCAGGCCCGTTTGGTCATCTCGCTTGATCAGAATCGTCGTCCCCAATTCTCTGGAGAGGCGCGGCAATTCCTCAACGGGGGTGGGCAATTGGGCCAGGTGCAGGCGAGGCAGAGCGTCGAGTTTCATCATCGGATCTCCACGAGACAGCCGGATGGAACGCCAGAGGGGCGGGGCAGATGCCGGAGGGACGTCGTCATTCAACCGCCCCACGCACCCGTCGGCGCGCGCCCATGCGCATCGCCCCGAGGATTCTCGGGACCAGAACGTGATAGGCGCGGTAGAGATAAGGCCGTGCCGTGGTGTCCCAGGCTCCCAGGTGACGCACCAGGGTACCGCCAAAGCCCTGCTTAAAGCTGTACACTCCCCAAAGCCTGTCCTCCGGGGTGAATTCATCCGGGGCTCCCCAGAAGTCGTACGTATGGCATCCCTGAGACTTGGCCCAGCGAATTGCCTCCCACTGAAGAAGGTGATTGGGCATTCTGTCGCGGTGCGTGTCTTTGGACATCCCGTACACATACCAAGCCCTGGAGGCGAAGCAGAATAGGATCAGGGCGGCAACGGGTTCGCCTTCGGCCTCGGCCACCCAAGCGTGGCCGAGGCCCGCCTGCAGGAAGAGCCCCCACGCCGTGCGGTAGTACTCGCTGTCCCGGATCACAAAGCCGTCCCTGGCCGAGGTCTCCGCATACATCTGGTAGAGCATGGGATGCTCCTCGGCAGAGGCGCTGCGGATGCGGACGCCCTTCTTTTGGGCCAGCCTCACGTTGTAGCGCGTCTTTTGCTTCATGGCGGAAAGTAGCTCGGCTTCGGTGCGGCGCAGGTCGAGTTCGAATGTGTTGCGAAACTGGACCTGCTCGGCTGAGTACTGCCAGCCCCGGGCTTTCAGCACACCTTGAAGGACCCCTGCAAAGGGGTCTTCCGCCGCCTCTGGGCTCCCGGGAAGGCCCGATCCCTCAACCACGTCGGGGTCAATTTTCACCTGGATGGCGTGGCTTTCGCGTGCCAGGGCCTCCAGTTCGGCCAGGACGATGGACCGCAGGGCCTCGTCTTGCCACGCAAGCAACGGTCCCTTGGGCACATAGACAACCCTGGCACGGACGGGTCCGGCCTGCGCCTCCCGTTCCAGAACCTGTGCAGCCGCCCGAGGGGCATGCGCGCCCTCGAGCTCTTCCCACAGAATCCGGCGTGGCTTCCAGCCATGGGCATTCTTGAATTCGCCCCACCGCCAGGACTGGAGGAAATGTGCCCCAGGCAGGCTGGCGATGGCCTGGTCCCAGGCTTCCGGGTCAAGTACATCTCGCGGGCCAATCATGTCAGCGGCTCTTGGCGCCGGGTCATGACTCCCGCGTACAAGGCGTACAAAGGCCAGAAGTACACCCGATCCCAGGCTCCCACGGTTCGGTGGAGAGTGCCTCCAAACCCACGCTTGAACCGATACACTCCCCAGAGGTCGCGTTCCGTCTCAAGGAACCTCCGTTCCAAGTCTGCCTCCTCAAAGTCCGGGACTCCCCAGAAGTCATACTGATGGCATCCCTGAGCCTTGGCCCACCTCATCGCCTGCCATTGGAGCAGGTAGGCCGGCATCTTCTCGCGGTGCTGATCGGAGGAAGCTCCATAGAGATACCAGGCGCGTGCGCCCTGACGAAAAGCCATGAGTCCGCCCACGAGCTGCCGCTCGACATACGCGAAGAACAGCTCAGCCCGGCCGCTTGGGGCGAAGAGTTCCAAGGCCCGGCGGTAGTACGGTTCCGCGTGGGCGGCAAACCCGTCCCTTTGGGCGGTGACCCTCATTAGATTCCAAAAAGATCGCACGTCCTGCGAGCGCTCGACCAGAACGCCATGGCGCTGAGCAAGATGGATGTTGTATCGGGTCTTCGGCTTCATTCGGCCCAGGATCTCCTCTTCTGAGCCGCGCAAGCTGACCATGATCGAGCGAGGTGGTTGCACCGTGTGGGGACTGCGCCGGAACCCGAGCGCTCTCAAACCAGCCTGCAGGCGGGGGTCATCTGCCAGGTCCGGCTCGATCTTGAGCGCGAACGCGTGCCGCCGCCTGCAAAGCGCGTCGAGCTCGGGCAGCAGACGCTCCAAGCCTGCCAGGGGTGGGGGAACCGGTCCCAGGGGAAGGTAAGCGAGGCTAAGGCCGAAGGGGAGAGGCCGGAAAAGAACCTGGGCGCCATGGTCATCGCGAAGCGCCCAATCGGTTTTCCAGCCAAATGAAGATTTCAGTTGCCCCCATTCCGGAGTTTGAAGGAGATGAGCCTCCGGATGGTGGGTGATGAAGCGATCCCAGGCGGCCAAATCGGGCACGCCGGGATTATACAGCCAGTCCCCTCTAGTGAACTTGACTGAAGTTCACGAGCAGCAGGTTGTGGGCGCAGTCCGCATATGTCGTCAGGCTGACCTGAGCGGAGATCGGCAGCCCCGAGGCATCGCGCACCTGGACCCAAAGGGTCCCCTGCGAGGCGACAGGCGTGGTGCCCAAGACGAATTCATAACCACCGGATCCGTAGGAAGTCGCACTTCCCGTGATTGCATCCGTGTTGAAGGTTTTCGAGCCCCATTTCCCCTGAAGGTGAATCACCAATCCGGCAATCGGTGCCCCGTTGTTGGGCCCAAACACCTGCCCTGCCACCCCAGCCCATGAGCACCCACGGGGGTCTGAAGCCTGGGTTGCCAGCACACCGCTCGTGGAGAGCGCGAGCGGGTAGGGGGTCGCCGTGGGCGTGAAAGCGATGGTGGAAGTTGCCGTGGGCAGCCCAGTGGACGTGGCCGTTGGAGGGATAGTGGCCGTGGCCGCCGGAGGGACCGTGGCCGTGCTGGTCGGAAGGATTGTGGGGGTCGCGCTCACCGCCACCACCGGTGTCTGCGTGGGAGGCAAGGTCCCAGGCGGGAGAGTTGCGGTGCTTGTCAGGGTGGCCTTCGCTGCGGAAGTCGGGGTCGGGGTCCATGTCGGAGGGAGCACCAGCATGGAGGTGGCCGTGACACTCGGCAATGCCGCCGTTGGGGGCAGCGTCGCGGGCGGGAAAGGGTTGAAGGGGAGATTCGGGTTGACGAAGAGGAGGCCGTACAAGGCAATCATCCCCACGGTGAATAGCACGATCAGCCCGCTGAGAATATAGAGCGCCACACCTCCACAACTTGGACCGGAACCAGTCGGGGTGCTTGCGTTGTCGTCGGTCATGCTCGTTTCACCTTTCTGCCCTCTATGCGAGAGTGCCAAGGGATGGCCCCCATCGTCCCTTCGCCGCTGGAGCCGGCCTCATGGTGCGGCCGGGATAACCAAGTTTGCGGCCGAAACCTGCTGGCTCAGCCAGGCTTGCAGCGCCGCGGATCTTAACGTTTGGAGGGCGCCCGGCGAGAGAGGCTGGGAAGACGAATGTTCCAGTGTCTGCACGATGGCGTATCCCATTTTGGTCTGAATCACGGAACTGATCTGATTCGCGTTCATCGAGAAGGCGGCCGCTTCCACCTCGGGAAGCGCCAGATAACCGCGCGGAAACCAGCCCAAGTCACCCCCGCTGGCTCTCGTGCTCACATCAATCGAATAGGCATAGGCGAGAGAAGCAAAATCGGCCCCCCCCTGCAACCGACTAAGCAACTGCCCGGCTTGGGATGAGTCCGCAACCAGAATGTAGCGAGCATGGACCTGCTCGGCTGTTGCTGGAACCTGCCCGACCACCTTGTCCGTCATTTCCTGAACCAGGATCTGCCTCTGCAATTCCGCGGTGAATTCCTCGCGGGTGTAGCCCGCCTGCGCCAGCCAGGCATCGAAGCCGCCTGGTCCTCCACGCCCTTCAATGGCCGATTGCAGCGCCTGGGTGAGCTGCCCGGGAGTTATGGTCAGGCCTGCCTTTTGCGCCGCCTGGGCCGTTACCCGCTCCTGGATCAACGATTGCAGCACAGTTTTTCTATAGTCCCCAAGGGTTGCAAGATCGGTGCCCGATTGTCTCTGGGCCTGCTCGAAGCGACTGACCTCGCGCTGGAACTCGGCCAGGGTGATCGGTTCGCCGTTCACGAGAGCAGCCAGCGGCTCGGGGCTGGCCGTCGGTGAAAGGGTAGGAGTTGACGTGGGTGGAGTGGGGACCGGAAAAGGATGCGGCCAGGCCAGCGAGCATCCCGCCAGGAGACAGACGACTGCCACCCCGGCCACTCCGCTGCGCAAGAGGGAGATGAGGGGAATCCGTCCCGAACCGGCCGAAGGTCGTGCCTGGGTTGAGTGCAAGTCGCAGGAACCTCGCCGCGCGATTATACTGTAGCTCGATTCGCTCGCTCAGGGCCAGCGGAGGCGGGCAATGCCAGGCACAGACCTCTTCCAGCAGGCGCTGGAGGCTGCCCGATCGGGCAGGGCGCCCCTTGCCAGGGAGCTACTTGCCAGGTTGATTCGGGGGGATCCGAAGAATCCAGAGTACTGGATATGGATGAGCTCCGTCGCAGCCGATCGCAAGGAGAAGGTGTTCTGTCTTGAGCAGGCACTTTCGCTCGACCCAGAAAACGAACTCATCAAGCGCGGGCTGGTCATCCTGGGTTCAAGAAGTCCTGATCTCGCAACCCAGCCCCAGGGACCCTCAAAGATCGTTGCTCGAGCACCGATTCCCTTGTCGGCGCAGAGAAAGAATCCTGAGAGGCGGTGGGCCCAGGGACGGAGCCGGGTCAATCTGGGGATCGGGGCAATCAGCTTGGTTTTGGTGATCGCCTTGATCCTCATCCTGGGATCGGTTGCCCTGGGGTGGGCTCAGCGAGTGTCGATGGGCCCTCCGACTGCAACCAGGCTCCCGACCGTCTCTCTCACTCCCTCCCCAGCTTTTTCGCCGACGGCACGGATCGAGACGACGCCCTCGGCAAGCACTCCCCTGGCAGAATCCCTGGGCGTCTCCACTACTCCCACTTCACTCTACCCGGCCACACCCCATCCGATTCTTGGAGCCTATTCCCTGGCGATGCAAGCCTACCAAGATGGGGAGTGGGACAAGGCGGAAAGCTATTTCCAGCAGGCGCTGGAGGTTGATCCCAGTTCGCCTGACATTCACTATTGGATGGGAGAGGCCTATCGCCGCTCGCAGCGCCCCACGGAAGCCCTGTCGGAGTTCGCGACCGCGGTCAATCTCGGCCCCGGGTTCGCCCCATCCTACTTGGGGGTAGCGTATCTTGACTTGGCGGCTAGCAAGCCCAATGATGCTCTTGACCAGGCTGACCGGGCGATCGAGCTTGACCCCAACTTCGTGGAGGCCTATCTCTTGCGGGCAGACCTGTTGGGGCGAAAGGGCAATTCTCAGGGGGCCTTCGAAAACCTTCAAAGCGCCGTCCAGGTGGCTCCCCAAAACGCTCTGGCCCTGGCGCTTCTGAGTGGGATGGAAGTGACGCAAGGAAACCTCGACGCGGCCTGGAGGGATGCCACGCGCTCTCAGGCACTCGACCCGACCGAGCTGGAAAGTTATCTGGCTTTGGGAAGAGCATATCTTGCCATGGGTCTTCCCAAAGAGGCCATGTCGCAACTCCAGGTCTACACGGTCTACAAGAGCGATGATGCTGCGGGTTGGACGGATCTCGGGGACGTCTATCTGGCTTCAAAAGAATTCGGCTCTGCGGACGATGCCTTTGCGGCCGCCCTGCGTTTGGACAGCCATATTGCCGATGCCTGGATCGGGAGGAGCGAGGCCCTGGGGATGGAGGGAAGATTCGGCGAAGGAACCGCCGTGGCGGCTCAGGCCGCCGCGCTGTTTCCCAATTCCACCGCCGTTCTGGCTCAATACGGGCGGGCACTGATTTCAGCGGGGGATGGGGAAGAGGCGGTTTCGGTCCTGACCCGTGCCATGGGGCAGGGACTGGGGCCCGAGGAATTAGGCACATTGCTGTCGTTGCGCGCCGAGGCCTACAAGCTTCTTGGGGAGGCTCGGTTGGCCCAAGGTGATTGGAATGAGCTTGTCGGCCTCAACGGTGCGCCAGAATCTCTTCGCCTCGATGCCTATGATGAGCTGAGGGCGTTGAGGGCGGGGAGTCCTTCTCCAACCGCGCCGTGAGAATCTGGAATCCCTCCGCTGCCTTCCCGTATGGTACAATATCGTGGCGCTCGGCGAGGGAGACCCACCTGCGCTTTGGAGGGATGGCCGAGTGGTCTAAGGCGGCTGTCTTGAAAACAGCTGTGGGGGCAACCTCACCGGGGGTTCGAATCCCTCTCCCTCCGCCATTCTGGGGAGGTGCCGGAGTCGGTCGATCGGGGGCGCCTGCTAAGCGCTTGTAGGGCCTTAAAAGCTCTACCCAGGGTTCGAATCCCTGCCTCCCCGCTATCTGCTCGACCTTGGAGCTGGACGCTCCTGGGCCAAGGGAAGGGTCGCAGTTCGGAACGTCAAGTGAACATGCCCTCGTAGCTCAGTTTGGATTAGAGCACTTGCTTGCGGAGCAAGGGGTCGCGCGTTCGAGTCGCGCCGGGGGCGCCTAAACCTGGAAGTCAGTGACCAAATCGGCCTGATTTTCCAGGCGAAAACACTCTCATGGAGGAGCCTCGCAACCGCTGAAGTATCTGCGGAAGGAGGTTCTTTCGTGTCCCAAAGACAATTGCTTGGGCAGGTTGGAATTGGCCTGCAGCTTTCCCCGTTGGACACCGCGTACCAGGATTTCCTCCTCTCTCGGCAGGCCATGCCTTGCACGGACGCGACCATGCAGCACTACCGCTATACGGCTGGCGTGTTCGTCACCTGGCTCCAGCTCCAAGGCGTGACAGATCCGAAAGGGGTCACGGCTGGCCACGTCCGCCAGTGGCAGGCCGAAAATGCAGGCCGCCTGAAAGACACCTCGCAGCATGCCAGGGCGAGGGGCGTTCGCACCTTCCTGCGTTTCCTCCACACGGAAGAGACTGTTCCCACCCTCGTGAAAGTGCAAATGCCCAGGCTCGAAAAGAGGCGACTTCCCTGCCTCGAAGCGGATGAGGTCCATCGGATCCTGAAGGACTGTGACGCCAGGAAGAGGGCGATCGTCATGCTCCTGGCCAGCTCGGGAGTCCGGGCCGCTGAGCTCTGTAATCTCACTTGGGGAGACCTGGACATGCAGACCGGCCTGCTTTTCGTGCATCGCGGGAAGGGCCGCAAAGATCGCACCACGGTGGTCAGCCCGAAGGCAAGGCGAGCGCTACTCCGCTACCGCAGTACTCTCAAGTCGGCGCCGACCGCCGAGTCGCCGTTGATCCAGGGCAGGGGAGGGAGGCGACTCGCGCCCTGTTGGCTGTCCCACATGGTTCATCAGTTGGGCAAGCGGAAGGGACTCTACGTCACCCCGCATGCGCTCAGGCGAACGTTCGCCATTCAAACCCTACGTGGAGGAATGAACGTGCTCGCGCTGCAGCGCTTGCTAGGTCACGCGGACCTTAGCATGACGCAACACTCTTGCCAGCTGCTCGACGAGGACTTGATCCGGGCGCACGAAAAGGCCGATCTCGACTCGTGGCTCTAACAGGAGGGCCGAAAGGCTCCCGACGCCAACCCGGCACATACCACGCGGACTAGGGCCGCGATTCCCCACATGGCCATGAGCGAAATAGTTATCCGTCGGGCGAGTCGGGGGTCATGACCACTCCTTCGCTTGGGCAGTCGGCCCAATTCGGTCCGCACAGCTTGGAGCATGGGCTGGCCGTCTTCGTTTTCGACTAGCTCTAGATCGAAGCGTTCGGGAGGGCTTGAAATCCATCTGACAGCGAGGATCCCACATGCCATCTGTTCGTTGGCAGCTTCCTCACGCAGGCACAGTTGCCAGAAGACAAAGCGGATCGCCTTCACCTCTGTGAAGACGATGAGAGCGAGAAACACCATCAAGTCGAAGCAAGGAAAAGTGGCGTAGCGGGGGAGCTTGGCGAGGGAGCGGGCAGTAGCCCCCGTCAGAAAGAGCGCGGTAGCCCCCCAGGCCATTAGCTCCTTGTGGTTGTGGTAGCTCCCCCAAAGCGCCATCTGAGTCCGAATGTATTCGGTTGCCAAATCGAGTCTGATTGAGGGTCGGTTTTCGGCCATTGGTCCTCCTCCAGGCGCACGGGCTCGACTCTTGGCCATAGGGGTGGCCTTAGGCAGCACGGCGACGCGAGGAACGGGGGGGCTATTCTGATGGGGGCTTGAATCCAATCGGCCTCGACGTGTTAGCTTCCTTGTGGAGAACCGCCTTCCTTGTCGGCTTGTCTAGCCAGTATCTCTCCACGGTGTAGAACCAATCGAGCAATGCCCGTGCGGTCTTGACCCCTTCCTCCTTGTTTACGGTGTTGCCTCGTGTTATGTCATGTTGCTTCCCCTGTCCAAACCATCGTGCGCCATAGGCATATGAGCTGTTGGGGGCCTCCCTAGCGAAGACCTCAACGAATGGAGTGCTTTCGTCGTCAGCGCTCTCATAGAAAAAGACTTTCACTGAGAGAGACGACTCATCATGGATGGTGGGGTCCACTTGGGACGGCAAGTCATAGTAGGTTTCATCAGTTGAGAGCACGAAAAGGTCGAAGCCGTTCAATGTCAGCGTCGCCTGGAGCATTCCTTGGGCATCGGCGGTTTTCTTGTAGCGCTTGACGCTCCTCAGGCCAGCTGCCTCGGCCTCCTGAGTAAACAGCTCCAACGTTTCAAGCAGACCTTGGCGAAACGGGATTAATCTGTCTAGCAGTTGCCTCCTCCTCGACCCGAGTTTGTCCTCTTTGGCCTTCAATTCTGATATGTTGGCGCCTGGCATATGCATCCTCCTATTGTGCCGAGATAAGCCCAAATTCCCCACCACGATTGTAGGCGCAGCCGTGACAGGCCGCAACCGTTCGCGGGGGATCTACAGGCTGTTGCCCCAGCCATGAGCTAAGGCGGAGCGCACCTCGCGGCGAAGGTCAGATCTCTTGACGGGGAACTGAAGGCCGGTGTCGCAGCCGTCGGGGTCGATCTGGGAGAAGAGGTAGAAGGCCGGGTCGCCACACGTGAAGACTCGGAACCGGCCCCATGTAGACTTCACCACGGCGACATACTGCATGACCTGATACCGGCGATCCATTTCTGCGCACGTCGCAGCCCTGGCGGGCGTTCGCCAGTGATATCGTTCCTGTAGCAGGCTGCGGAAGAATCTGGAACGAACAAGCGAATGACCTTCATGGCAGTTCTTGAATCCACCCTCAGTTGGTCAACCGCCCAAGTCAGGGCTCCCGAAAAACCCTTTTGGGGAGCTCATGTGCCTCGGATCTTCAGCCTTGCGAGCGCCTGGCGATTAGGCCCTCGCGGCTTCGAGATTCCTGATCCGCAGCAGGTCGAATGCTGTCAGACAGAAGATGAATATCCAACCCACGCGCGGCGCACCCCGGTGACGCGTCTTCCTCAAGGCTCCCACTGTCTTCATCCAGCCAAAGACCTTCTCAATCAGCTTTCGCTTCCATTGACTGAGCTCGTATCCCTTGTGCCGAGTGGTGCGGCCGTCAATCGCACTGCGGCGATGGCTCTCGTTTTGGGCCACATGAGGTGTGACCCCCATCTCTCGCAACGTCGTCACGAAGCCCCGCGTGTCGAAGCTCTTGTCCCCTCCCACCGTCAGCCGCCCCGGTGCCTTCTTTTGGCCGCCCGCACCATCTCTTCTGCCGCATCTCGCTCCGCCGTGCCCGTCGCCTGCGTCAGCCGGGCATCCACCACCAGCCCATTGCGGTTTTCCATCAGGACGTGCCCCAGGTAGCACAGCTTGGCTTCTTTCCCCGGGCCCTTGCGATACAGCTTGGCCTGCGGATCCGTCGTGGATTGGTGGGTCGCATTCGTCCGCCTCTCGCCGTGGAAGTCCTCTTGCGAACTGGCCCCGGAATCATCCGGCCCCTTGCTCGACGCCTTGTGCCGCCTCCGGTAGCTTTTGTTTCCCGCCCAGGCTTCGATCAGCGTGCCATCCACGGTGAAATGCTCGTCGCTGGTAAGCCCCTTTTCGCTTGCCAGGGCAAGCACTTCCTTGAAGAAGGCTTGGGCAATCTTGCCCTCCAGCAACCGCCGGCGGTTCTTGTTGAACACGGTGGGGTCCCAGATCGGGTCGTCCATGCTCAGCCCCACGAACCAGCGGAAAAGCATGTTGTAGTCGAGCTGCTCCATCAGCATCCGCTCGCTGCGGATGGTGTAAAGCACCTGAAGCAAGAGGGCCCTCAGCAACCGCTCCGGAGGGATCGACGGTCGTCCCACCTTGGAGTACAGCTTATCGAAGCGGGGCGACAAGCGCTCGAGGACCTCGTCCACCATCTTCCGGATGGACCGCAGGGGATGATCGGCCGGAATCCTCTGCTCCTGAGACACATACGACCACATCCCGGTGTCATCACTGTCATTTCCGCGCATGGCCCTCGACCTCCGTCATCGCTTGATCACTACGCAGTGGCCGCGCAGCAGGCTACAACACCCGGTCGAGGGTTAGAGATTCGTTTTCAATGGCTTCAGTCAGACGTTTTTCCGCAACCTGCTAGACGAATCAGCGCCGGAGTGCGCTCGTCAATCCAGTTCTCCATCTGCCGATCCCAAGCCCAACCCATTCAGCACCCCGGAGCAAAAACCGTCTGCCACTTGCGCAGGCGGTCGGGCGGTGCTAATCTGACCTTGCCGCGCACTCGCCTGCGTTGGCCTCCGCCCGGTCGCTCAAACGACGCGGGCGGTTTCGTACATTCCAATGATAGCACTCAAGTCAATGCCAAGACTGGCGGCCGTTCGCCATTTTTTTGATCCGCTGCGCGGTTGACCTCGCCTCCGATCCGCTGTAAGGTGACATTGCCGTGGGGAACCTTGACCTGGCCCCCCTAAGCAAAGGCCGCTCGCAAGGGCGACCTTTTGAATCCTTCAGTTTCCGCCATCTTGGCTGAAACTCCCACGACGTCGCCCCGCTCATCACCTCTCGCTTCAGCTTCGGATCCGACAGAACACGACGGGCTCGGACCTCGCCCTGTCCAGGTAGCACGCTGACGCGGCTACAATTCCTTCGACTGAGCCCGAGCAATCACCTCCCGCACTTGCTTTCGGGTGTTAATTGGGAATATCTGGACTTCGGGATGACTTCCTGCAAACACGCGGAAGACCTCGTCGCCGAAAGCCAGACCAATTGTCTTGATGCCACGGAAGTCGAGGACAATTTCCTTGAACCTCTCGAATCGAACAAGCAGACGTTTCGCTTGGGATCGGGAGACCAAGTTTTCCTCACCGACGCGGGCAAGCGTAACGGGGACGACGGTTCGAGTGAAACCGAACTCACCATCTTGCGTTGTGAACTGATCAAAGACCTTTCGAGTTGTCCGCTGGGATCGTGTCGAGATCGACATCCGAATGTAGGTGCCCTCAGTGATCTTGCCATTGGCTTCTAAGAGCCAATCCTCGAGCTTGCCGACAGGTCGTGTATGGCTAAAGAAGAGGCTTCCCGACATCATCACGAAATCGTCGAACATTCTCGAGGTGAAGAACACGCCTTCGCCGGTGTGATGGTTGGGATCGGTAGTCACCTTGCCTTTTGCGAGTTCAAGAATGCTGTCGCGGGGGTCGGGCAGGTTTAGAGCCCGCTGGATCTTGTTGAAGATGCCCACCCCATTGTCCGAGACCACGAGTCGCACAGATGCCAGCGTGTAGGTAAGGCCTACCGAGGCGGAAATCGCCTCTGAGTGGTCAACCACATTCTGGAGCATCTCAGTGAGCCCGTACTCGCAGATGTGGACCACGTTTTCGGGGAGGTTGGCCAGCAGGGGGCGGACGTCGTCGCGCCAGACGATGTCTTCCTGCAGTCCGGGCCATACGGTATATGGAAAAATCTTGTCGACGATGGGCAGGAGCCTGTATGCCCTGTCCCGCGTCCTACCCTCCACGCCCACTTGTCCATCTTGGATGAGCTGGTGCATGTGACGAAGAACAGCGGGTCTGCTTATGTCGAATTGACTTGCCGTGAATGAGACGACGTCCTTGGGGTGGTCAGCCACATTGGCGACCAGAAAGGCTCTTATCTTCTCACTGCCGGCGCGTTGAGATGGCATAGTGCGGACCCCTCCGTATTCTAAACAATTCTAGGTCCTATTGTAAACATTATCGATCAGATTGTCAACATACCATTCCATGACCCCGCTCTTGATCGTCGCCTCGGCAATGAGTCGAACGCTCGCCAGTGATATCGCCACTCGACTAACCAGCGGAAACGTGGTAAAAGAATTGCCGCCCGACTTTGAGAGACGGGCATTGATCAGGGAAGGTGAGTTTTACAGGAGCTGAGGTTCCTCACCCCGAAAACCGTTGGGTTGCTTGCGGAGCAAGGGGTCGCGCGTTCGAGTCGCGCCGGGGGCGCCTTTGGCATGAGGCCGCGGATTCGCGGCCTTTTTTTGTTGCCTGCCGTACGCAAGACGAAAAGGGCGCGATGCGCATGCCGTTTGGCGTGAGAGGCCATTTTCCACGCCTGTGCCTTGCCGCTTGTCTGGGAGGGATTCTTGGGTGCTAGCCGCTGCTCTTTCAACTGGGGTTGTTCTTCTTTCGGGGGTAGTAGGCGAGGAGACCAACCAGGATGATTACCACGCCCAGAACGAGTCCGGAGGATTGCAGATAGCCAAAATGCATCGGCTGGGGGAATCGTTCGCTCCCCAGGCCAATCAGGTCAACGTTGCTGGAGAATGCCGCGAGGAAGTAGCCCGTCGCCATCAAGCGGGCGCCCACATCTTGGAATAGGCTCGGCGCGTGATCCTCCCGCCGCATGAGCCTGGCAACGGCGTAGGAGGAGAGTGTGATCACCGCCAGCGCGGTAAGGAAAACCAAGATCTTGAAGTAACCGAAGCCCGGCCGGTGTGGCAGGCCGAGCAACCCAGGCTGCATCCCGAAAAGAAACAAGAGAAGCCCGATCGCGTCCACGACAAGCAACCGGTTGACCCACAGGGTCTGGGGGGATGAGTCAGTCCTCAAGTCAGCCTCCGAACCGCTTCATGTCCGGGCCGCCGGATCCTAGTCCCTGGCTGCAGGGCAGGGGTTGAGACCGACGGACGCTTGCCTTGGCTGCTACCGGCCTGGACAAGGACCTCTATTCTAAGACAAAGTGCTCTGGCGAGGGGGCTCCCCGAGTTCTAATTCTAAGTGCAACGCTATGAGGACAATAGCGTTGTATGAAGACCTGCGATCGGCTGCCCAGGGGCGAGCGCATGTTGCCCTTCCAAGGGATCCGCGAACATGATTCTCAAGCCAAGGTGGCTCGCCAGCTGGGACAGTGGCACCGGAAACGCGGTTTTCCCGACAGGTGGCCTTCCCGATGCACCTGGGCCGCTACCCGACCTGGCGCCTCCGCTTGCCATCTCCGATTCCGTCTGGCCCATGGCACCTTGCGCCGAACCGTCCTCCTCCTCCAGGGGTGCGGTTGGTCGCCAGAACTAGCTCCTGCCTGCGGCAGCGGCCGCGCGCAAATCGCGGGTCGCCTGCGGGCGGAATAGGGAAAAGGCGCGATCAACCACGAGAGCCTCTACGGCTTGATCTGCGACTTGCCCCTCGGCCGTGGGGAGAAAGCTCTGGTTGTGCCTGCGCTGGAGCAAGGAGAAGCGTAGCCACCGCCAGGGCCATCCTGTCCAGGTCAGGCCCATTTCCAACCGTGTCTTCATCGATTTTCGACTCCGAAGGGCCGATGATCGAACGGAACCGGGACACGGCGAGGCCGATTCACTGCTCTGTGCGCGCGAATAGGCCGTCAGCGTCTTGATGGACCGCCAGAGCCGCTTCACCCATGTGACCAAACTCACCGTGCGCACGGCTCAAGAGAGCTGCGTCCCCAACCGGCAACTGGCGGAAAGACCGCAGTATAGCCTGACAGCCGGCATTGGCAGCGAGCAAGCTGAGCACGAGCAGATCTCCCAGATCCTGCCCATCGGGTTCTTCCTCTGCTGCCCATGCCATTCCTGGGAGAAGGGCAGCGTCGAGCCAGTCCCCTGGACTGGCTGCAGGGCACGCTGGCCGAAAGGGCAGGAAATATGAACAGCCTGGTGCGTCGCTACCTTCCTCGGCCCACTGACATCCACCGCCTCGGTGGAGAGGATCTCGAGGCCATTACGGGTGAACCCAAGGCCGACCTCGCAAGTGGCTCGACTTCCTCACCCCGGCCGAGGCACTATCGGATCACACCGTTGCACCAGGAAATAGAATCTGGGCCGTCCCATACCTGCCAGGAAGCTAGGTATAATCGAGGGACGTCTCCGGAACGGCAGGCAGATCCTCTCGCAGGTAAATGTTATTGGTCGGCCTGCGTTTGTCTTGTCCCGGACCCTCAGGAGGATCGATGGCTCAACCCACGATCAACTATGCTCCCGAGACCTGCGCATGGTGTGGGGGGACGGGGCGATTTGGTGAGGGCAACTTCAAGTGCCCGACCTGCGATGGCAGAGGAAGCGTGCTCGTGGCGCAACCGCCACGCAAGTGCGCCTGGTGCGAAGGCACCGGTCAGGTCGGCGAGTATAGGGATCGCTGCCCGACCTGCAATGGCTCGGGATGGGTGCACGTGATGAAAACCTAGACAACTTGGCCTTGCCGGTCCCAGGTGGATGGGGTGAAACCGTGTTGCGCTTGGTCTGAACCGGGAAGCGAGGCACTCTGTCAATTCCCGCGCGGGCCCGATCCAGCGTGACCCTTTGCAATTCGGATCCAGCCCGGTCAACCAGGAAGGAATCCGCGGCAGAGACTTCCAGTGAACTTCAGCCGGTTGTGTGTATTGGGGATGGGTTATATCGGCTTGCCGACCGCGAGCACGTTTGCGACTCATGGGTTGAAGGTGATCGGGGTCGACGTCAACGACCGCGTGGTCCAGATTCTCCAGAACGGGGAGATCCATATTCAAGAGCCGGGACTCAAGACGCTTGTCCAGGCGGCCTTTCATTCGGGCAACCTTCAAGTGAAGCCACAGCCCGAGTCTGCAGACGCGTTTTTCATCTGCGTGCCCACTCCGGTCCAACCGGACAAGTCCGCCGATCTTTCTTACGTGCTCTCGGCCGCCGAGTCGATCGTCCCGCACTTGCGGCCCGGGAACCTCGTGGTGCTTGAGTCCACTTCGCCTCCCGGAACGACGGTCGAGGTGGTCCGACCTGCCCTGGAACGGTCTGGGCTTCGAGCCGGTCCGGATTTCCACCTGGCCTATTCTCCTGAAAGGGTCCTGCCGGGCCAGATTCTCAAGGAGATGATCGAGAACGCGCGCGTGATTGGGGGAATTGACATCGCCTCCGCGCAGGCCGGCAAGGATCTGTACGGGATCTTCGTACAGGGGGAGATTGTCCTCACGGACGCGACGACCGCGGAGATGGTCAAGCTGATGGAGAACGCCTTCCGTGACGTGAACATCGCGCTGGCCAATGAATTCCTGCGACTGGGTGAGCGGTTTGGTGTCGATATCTGGGAAGCGATCCGACTGGCCAATCGACACCCCCGCGTGAGAATCCTGCAGCCCGGACCTGGCGTGGGAGGTCATTGCGTGAGCGTGGACCCCTGGTTCCTGGTGGAGGCGGCTCCTGATCTCACCTCTCTCATCCGGCAATCGCGAATGGTCAATGATGATCAGCCGGCCTATGTGCTGGGAGTCGTTCGAAAAGAACTGGGAGATCTTGCGGGAGCCACGATCAGCACCCTGGGGCTAACCTACAAGCCCGATATCGACGATGTGCGTGAAAGCCCGGCCCTCCGCATTATCGAGTTGCTGAGGAAAGCAGGTGCCAAAGTGCGCGCCTACGACCCGTGGGCACCTGCTGATGTTCTGGAGGGGATGCGCGCGTCCGATGTGGAGCAGTGCGCGAAAGGTGCCGACTGCCTGCTGCTGCTTGTGGCCCACGAGACGTTCAAGAGCTTGGATCCACGCCTCCTGCGACCCCTGGTGAACCGACCCTTGGCGGTTGATTGCCAGCACGTCTGGCACCGGTCTCAATGGGAGGCGGCTGGGTTTTCCCTGCGCTCGCTGGGTATACCGAAGCCCCAAGAGGCAAGTGTTCGATAGCGCTTCTCGAGACGGGCCCAAACGTCAGTCCCATGCCTAGACAGAAGATCCTTTCCATCTTTGGTACTCGACCGGAAGCGATCAAGATGGCACCCGTGATCCGCAGCCTCCGTGCGAATCCCCAGGCATTTGATGCTCGGGTCTGCGTTACTGCCCAGCATCGGCAGATGCTGGACCCCGTGCTGCGCCTGTTCGGGATCGAGGCGGATCACGATTTGAACTTGATGCAAGAAGGGCAGAGCCTCGCAGAGTTCACCTCCCGGGCTTTTCGGGGTTTGGATGCCGTGATGCGTCAGGAGCAACCCGACTGGGTCCTGGTTCAGGGGGACACCTCGACGGTGTTGGTGGCCGCCCTCGTGGCCTTTTATCACCAGGTGAGAGTCGGACACATCGAGGCCGGCTTGAGAACGGGGGAGAAGTACCAGCCTTTTCCGGAGGAAATCAACCGGCGGGTGACGAGCGTGGTGGCCGACCTGCATTTCGCACCGACCGTGCGCGCGCGGGAGAACCTCCTGGGCGAGGGGATCCGCCCAGAGAACATCCGAGTGACGGGCAATCCGGTAATCGATGCCCTGCAATGGGTGGCGGGATTACCCTTCGACTGGGATCAGGGTCAACTCGCGAAGGTCCCCAGGGGGAAGCGGCTCATCCTGGTGACGGCTCATCGTCGGGAGATTTTCGGGCTGCCGCTGGAGGGGGTTTGCGAAGCGCTCCGCACGATTGCAGAGACTCATCGGGAAGACGTACACTTGGTCTATCCGGTACACTTGAATCCGAACGTCCGGCGCCCCGTTCACCGTCTGCTGGGCAACATTCCCAACATCACCCTGCTTCCCCCCATTGGGTACTTGGCCATGGTGAACCTGCTCAAGGAGGCGTACCTGGTCCTGACCGATTCTGGGGGGTTGCAAGAGGAGGCGCCCGGTTTGGGGAAGCCCGTGCTGGTGATGCGGCAGGTGACCGAAAGGCCGGAAGGGATCGAAGCAGGCACGGTGCGGGTCGTGGGCACGGATCCCCGCTCCATTGTTGAGGGAGTAAGTCTCTTGCTCGCCGATGCTGAGGAGTACGGCCGCATGGCTCATTCGACCAACCCCTACGGGGATGGACGGGCGGCGGAACGGATTGTCGGGGCGATCGAAAAGGCCGCACCCGGGGAGGATCCTCCCCATTTGGCTCGTGGATCGGTCGGTCGGAGGGCAGCCTGATGCTAGAGGGCAAACTGCGCAACCGCGATCGGTGGATATGGGTTTGGGCCTTGGTCGCCTGGGGCGGCGTTTCCGCTGGACTCGCGGCCGCCCAGAGTTACACTCTCTGGGGGCCGACTTGGTGGTGGGCGAGCTTCTACTGGCCCAACTTCTTTGCATTCCTCCTGCCCGTAATCGCTTTTGGAGTTCTCATCGCGGCGACGGGACGCTGGTTGGCTCCAGGGGAGGGGGGGGCCTGGGTGCGCAAGTGGGTCTGGATCGCCTTGGCGGTCCGCCTCGTGTCCGTGGCCCTTTGGCCCATTGCCTTGCGGGAGTGGGGGTATCGATCGCCTGCGGAGCTGGGCGGGTTCATCTCCACGGATGCCTACAATGCCACAGATACCGCCTGGACCCTTTCCCAACAGGCTGTCTCCGCCATCTCAACCTTGCGTCCAGGCCACGGAGACAATACCGGGGGCATTACCTTGCTTGGGGTGATCGTTTTCCGGCTGTTCAGCCCAGACCACGAGCGCCCGATGCTTCTGGGTCTTCTGGCCTCAACCTTCAGTTCATTGACTGTTCTTTTCGTCTTTCTGCTGGGGGAGTCCCTCTTTTCAAAGACGGTGGCGCGTGCTGCGGCCGTGCTGGTCGCCCTTTTTCCGGAGGCGGTGCTGATTGGGTCCTCCGATCTTCAGCAGGGTTATCTGGCGATGTTGCTGGCGGTCATGCTTTGGGGGCTGACCGGTATCTTTCTTCGCCAGAGGAGTGAAACTCAGAGGGAGCGTCTCTACCCTCTGGGATGGCGCGCCGGCTTGGGGTTCACGGTCGCCGGATTCATCCTTTCGGCTGGAATCTCCGGTCAATTCACCCTGCTCAGTGTTGCCGTGGTCGTGGTCATGGCCCTCTGGCTCTCGGACCCTCGGAAGACTTTGGGAAAAATCGTCTGGATCGGCTGCGGGGTTGGAGTCCTGAGCTTGGTCATCCTGTTTTTCCTTTCACGGGCCGATCTCGTAGCCTCCCAATTCGACTTGCTCGGACGTCAGTGGAGATTCCTGTTCGGAGAGGCCTGGCTGGAATATGACAAGCTCCGGGCGAGCGGTTCGAGCACGGACCTCCTCTTTCAGTTGCTCAAGACGTTGCCGCAGTCGTTCGCGCTGGTCGTGGCTGGCGTATATGGCCTGCTTCAACCGGTCTTGCCGGCCGCCATCGGCTACCGCAGTGCCAGCCCAACTGGAGGGGGAATCGCCCAAATCATTGGGATCCTGAGGGCGGCGGGCTGGTACCTGCTCCTGCCCTTTCTCATCTATGGCCTTCTGGCCAGCCTGCGCGGTCTCGTGCGGCGGCGCGAAGAGGCGGCGTTTGCCTTGGTATTCTGGGCGGTCGCGCTGATCGCTTCCTACCGTGCCCTGGGCGACCAATGGGACAACCCTCGCTATCGTCTGTACGCGCTGGCCCCGATGACCTTGACCGCGGGCTGGGCCTATTGGCATTGGCGCGAGTCTCGATCCCCTTGGCTGGCTCGGATCCAGATTCCGTTTTGGGTGGCGGTCGCCGCCATGACGGCATGGTACTTCGGGCGCTATTGGCTAAACTACAAGCTCCCCGCGCTCCCCGTTCTGGCGGGAATTGCGGGCCTCACGGGACTGACCTTCCTCGCAACTCTTCTCGCGGGTGCGCTGGGCTGGCGCAAACGAGTTGAGCCTCCGGCGGCTTCGCCCTGATCCTCCATGAGGGTGTGCCTCTATCCTCGCGTTTCCAGCGGTGGCCCCGCCTCGTTCCAGGCGAGACTGGCGAAAGCTCTCATTGGGCTGGGGATGGAAATCACTTACGACCCGAACGCCCGACCTTTGGGCGCCCTGCTCTTGTTTGCGGGCACTCGCAACTTGGCCTTGCTGCGGCGCGCCAAGAATGATGGAATCCCGATTGTCCAGAGACTGGACGGAATCAACTGGCTTCACAGGCATCGGCCCATTCGGCCTCTGTACTTCATTCGGGCAGAGGCCAGGAACCTGCTGTTACGCCACATCCGTCGATCGATCGCAGACGCGATCATCTACCAGAGTCAGTTCGTGCGGCGCTGGTGGGAAGACTCGATGGGACGTTCCGGGAGGCCCTGTTTTGTCGTTTTGAACGGCCTAGACCTTTGGGAGTTCCCCTTCCGGGGGGAAGGGAGCCACGACGGCTCTCTCCTGGTTGTGGAGGGGAGCGTGCACCTGCCCCAAAGCGTGTTCCACATACTGGAAAACACGCACCGTGCTCTGCTGGCCGGAGGGAGAATCTCCCGCACGCGGGTTTTCGGCCGAATTGGGCCTCGCGAGTTGACCAAACTGAGCCGCCTTCCGAAGGTTGAACTCTGCGGGCTGAGGCCGCCCGGCGAGGTGCGGGCTGCTCAACTCAGCGCCGCGTTGCACCTGCCCCTGGAACCGATGCCTCCCTGCCCCAACTCGGTGATCGAAGCACTCGCCTGTGGATTGCCCGTCGTGGGGTTTCGGACTGGTAGTCTGGAGGAGCTGGTGGGCCCGGCCGCCGGGGAACTCGTTGCATTCCAGGGTGATCCGTGGAGACTCGAGGTTCCCAGCAACCTGGAGGAGTTGGCCTCCGCGGCGGATCGAGTTCTTCTTAACTGGAAGGATTGCTCGCGCTCGGCGCGAAAGACCGCGATGGAGCGATTCGATATCGCCGATACGGCCAAACGCTATCTGGCCGTGATGAAGGGCGAGGCGGTTCCAGCCTGAGAACAGCGCACAGAGGGTCATGAAACGCGTGGCCGGGTCGGCAGGGAAGGTGGAATGGCTCGGGTGAGCTATCTGCCTGATCGGGTGGGGCTCCAGCAGAGAGTGCTGCCATCTTATCGTGGCCCGTTTTGCGAGGCTCTGGCCAGGGAGCTGCCGGGGTCCCTGGAAGTTTTCGCGGGCCGGCCTCGAACGGAAGAGGGCATCCGTGACTCCGGTCCTCTTGACAGCGTTGTGCGCATGATCCCGCGGAATGTCCATCTGGGCTGGGGTCAGGGATACCTTCTTTGGCAGATGGGCTGGCAATTCTGGCTTCGAGGATTTGATCCCCAGCTGCTTGTCGTGGAAGCCAACCCCCGTTATGTTTCCAATCACTTCGCCGCCCGCTGGATGCGGTCCAGGCGCAGGCCCGTCGTCGGTTGGTCCCTGGGCCCGGTGGGCCAAGCCAGGGGGGAAGGCCTTCTGGCTGCGCCCCTGCGTCACTACTATGCCGCCTTTGACTCCTTGGTCGTCTACAGCCATCAGGGCATCCGCGAATTCGAGCGAATTGGGATCCCTCGCGAGAAGATCCACCACGCGCCCAATGCCGTGCAATCCTCGACCTCGGAAGTCATTCGCTCGCAGCTGGCCTCTGACCCCAGTCGGGTCGATCGCTGGCGGGAGCAGTGGGGTCTGGGTGAAGGCCTGACCGTGCTTTTTGTCGGCCGGCTCCAGGCGCGGAAGAGGGTGGATCAGCTCATCCGAGCCTGTGCGCGGGTTCAGCCCAGCCCTCAGCTGCTGGTCGTGGGCGACGGGCCGGAGCGCAAGGCGCTTGAAGGGTTGGCGGGGAAACGGCTCTCGGCCTGCAAGTTCCTGGGAGATCTGAGGGGCGAGGAGCTGGGCAGGTGCTTTGCGGCCGCTGATCTCTTGGTACTTCCGGGGACCGGCGGCTTGGCTCTCCAGGAGGCCATGTTGTACGCGAAACCCGTGGCCGTGGCCCAAGCGGACGGCAGCCAAATGGACTTGGTGAAGGCGGGAGAGAACGGTTGGCACTTGCCTCCGGGTGATGAGAACGCTTTGGTCGGCGTACTGTCCCAGGCCTCGGCGGATCGCGAGCGCTTGCGAGCCATGGGCGCGGCCTCCTTGAAAATCGTCCGGGAGATGGCCACCCTCGAAAAGATGGTGGCTGGGTTTCTTTCAGCGATCGATTGGGCCTGGGCACACCGGTTCGAGCAAAGCGGTCCGCCGGCCATCGCCAGATCGTAGCCAACGGGCGGACCGACCCGGCGGGCGCAATCTGCTGATTCGTGGACAGGGATGAGACTCCTATACTACGCCGACGCACGGAGCCCGATCGCCGCGAACTGGATCCGTTGGTTCACGGAGCACGGTGCGGAGGTTCATTGGGTCTCCTCCGGATCCGTGGATCGTCCTCCCCTGGAGGGCCTTTCCTCTTTTGCCACCTTGCCTATGATGCCCTCCCGGGCTTCCCTAGACAGCCTGGCGCGAGGCCTGCGTGGATCCACGCTGGGGTTATGGCTTTCCAATTCCCTTCGCCACTGGATCCTGCCTCTTTCTCTTTCGCAGAAGGGTCATGCGCTGGCCGCGGAGATTACCCGGGTTCGTCCGGATCTGGTCCATGCCATGCGGTTGCCGTTGGAAGGGATGGTGAGTACAGTTGCAGTCCAGGCGGTCCCCCGGAGGCCCCCCCTGATCCTGTCGACCTGGGGGAACGATCTGACGCTTCACGCCGTGGCTTCCCCGGTCATGGCTTGGCAAACCCGGCGCACGCTTGGAAAGATAAGGGCCCTCCATGCCGACTGCATCAGGGATTCGCGTCTGGCGCTGCGATGGGGGCTTGCGAGCGATCGACCTATTCTGGTAGCGCCGGGAAACGGGGGCGTGCGCGGGGACCTTTTTTTTGCGGGGCCACCCGACAGCCGTCTGCTCGCCAGTTGGGGGATACCGGGGGAGGCCCTGGTTCTGGTCAACCCACGAGGCATCCGCTCCTACGCTCGAACGGACACCTTCTTTCGGGCGGTCAGCCGGGTTCTCCCTCGGGCGCCGCAGGTATGGGTTCTGGCAGTGGGAATGGAAGGGAGCCCGCAAGCCGAGGCGTGGGTCAGGCGTCTTGGGCTGGGGAATCGAGTGCGCTTACTTCCGCGGCTGACGGCTCTGGAGATGGCCGCCGCCCTGCGGTCGTCTGCGATTACTTTGTCCATCACCGAGCATGACGGGACCCCCAATTCGCTTCTGGAGGCCATGGCCTGCGGCAGCTTTCCCATCGTGGGCGACCTGGAACCTCTGCGCGAGTGGATTCTGGACCAGGAGAATGGGTTGCTGGTTTCTCCATCCGACCCGCAGCAACTTGCGGAGGCCATCCTCTTGGCCATTGGGGATGAGGCTCTGCGGAGACGTGCCGCGGTTGCCAACCAGCGTATTATCGCTGAGCGCGCCGACTGGTCCGGTGTAATGGAACGAGTCCAATCCTTCTATGAGAGAGTCCTCCACGACTCCTCGGACGCGGGCAGGGGAGGGAGCCAATGAAGCAGGTAATCCAGGACATGCGGACTGGCAGGACGCGGGTTGTGGAGGTTCCGGTCCCGTCTGCGAGCGCGGGACAGGTGCTGATCCGAACGCGGGCCTCGCTGATCTCCTCGGGAACGGAGCGTATGGTCGTCGACTTCGCCGGGAGGTCTCTCGTCGGAAAAGCTCGTTCGCGGCCCGATCTCGTTCGCCAGGTGATTGACAAGACGCGACGGGACGGACTGAGAAGCGCGGTCCGGACGGCAGCGGCTCGACTCAGCGCGCCGATGGCCCTGGGTTACTCATCCGCGGGAACGGTCGTCGAAGTAGGCGAGGGGGTCGCGGGTTTCCTCCCGCTCGACCGGGTCGCCTGTGCCGGGGGAGGACATGCGACCCATGCGGAATTCAACCTGATTCCCATGAATCTGTGCGTGCCCTTGCCGGAGGAGTTGAGCTTTGACCAAGGAGCATTCGCGACCGTGGGGGCCATTGCCCTTCACGCCTTTCGGCTAAGCGAGAGCCAGGTTGGGGATTCCGTCGCAGTGGTCGGTCTGGGTTTGCTGGGCCAGATCATTGCACAGGTCGCCCGCGCTTCAGGTTGCCGCGTCTTCGGGGTGGATGTTCGCCCGGATCGCGTGAAGCTGGCCAGGAAACTGGGAGCCGTGTCCGCCTCGGTGCGCGAGGAGGCGGAGCAGGAAGGGGCAAGCTTCAGCTCGGGACGCGGGTCGGATGCCGTAATCATAGCGGCTGACACGGCCGGGAATGACCCGGTTCAGCTCGCCCCCAGACTGTGCCGCGACCGGGGCCGAGTGGTTGTGGTCGGGGCGGTAGGAATGGAGATCCCCAGGACCCCATACTACGAGAAAGAGATCAGCCTGATCGTTGCTCGTTCCTATGGTCCAGGCAGGTACGATCCGAACTATGAGGAGCGGGGGCTGGACTATCCCTATGGTTATGTGCGTTGGACCGAGAACCGGAACATGCAGGCTTTTCTCCAGCTCGTGGCGGAGGGGAGGGTGGTATTGGATCCGTTGGTGACGCACCGTTACCCCATTGCAGAGGCATCCAAGGCCTACCACGTCCTGCGACAGCGCGGAGAGGGGACGGCTGGCGCCATATTACTCACCTACCCGGCGGACAGCATTGTGGTTCATTCCCTCGATCTCCGCGCCTCGCGAGCAGGTCGTCCTGAGAGGCAATCCTTGCGCCTGGGAGTCTTGGGGAGCGGGAATTTCGCCAGTGCGGTTGCCCTACCCATCCTGGCCCGCATGGATCGGGTTGAGAAGGTGGCCGTGGTCTCGAAATCCGGCTTGTCGGCGGAGCATGCCGCCCGGCGATTTGGGTTCCAGCGCTGCGGAAGTCGAGAGGAGGATATCCTCGGCTCGGCCGACATCGATTCCGTTGCGATCTTCACCCGCCACTATCTTCACGCGCGGCAGGCCTCGCGGGCTCTGGCGGCGGGCAAGCACGTTTTCTGCGAGAAGCCGCTGGCGCTCTCGGAGCGCGAGCTGGAGCAAGTCGAGTCCGCACTCAAGGCCGCCGCGCAGGGTGGGAACCGCCCCCTCCTGACCGTTGGGTTCAACCGACGCTTCTCGCCTTTGGCCGTGAGAATCAAGCAGGCGATCGTTGCGGCCGCCGAACCCCCCATAATGCAGATGAGGGTGAACGCGGGTCACCTTCCACCCGACCACTGGGTTCAGGATCCCGCCCAGGGAGGCGGGCGCATTCTCGGTGAGGTTTGCCATTTCATCGACTTGCTGCTCTACCTCGCAGGCGATCTTCCCCAGGCGCTCTTTGCAAGCGGGTTGCCGGACCTAGGGCGATACCGCCGTGACAATCTGGCCCTAACTCTGCGATTTCGGAACGGAGCGGTGGCCAATCTGATCTACACCGCGGCGGGCGACCCGTCTTTTGAAAAGGAGCGCCTGGAAGTCTACGCCGGCGGTGCGGTGATGGTCCTGAATGACTTTCGCAGGCTCGAGATCGTCAAGCAAGGGAGGCACAGCGTGGCCAGTTCGCCTCGGGGGCAGGACAAGGGCCACGCGGCAATCTGGAAAGCCTTCGTTCAAGCGGTCTTGGAGGGAGGGCCGGATCCAATCCCCCTCCACGAGCTGTTCGCAACGACCCGGGCCGTGTTTGCCGTGGAGCGGTCGCTGCAAACTGGTCAGGAACAGACTCTCGCACTCGAGAAGCCCTCTGCTTCCAGCGAATGAACTCGGACCCAACGGCATTCACTAAGCTCTGGCTCTTGGCCAATGCCCTGCCTCTGGTTGGGATGCGATCCGCCGCTTGGTGGACACTTTACCAATTGAAGCTTCGCAGCGGCTGGCTCGAGGCGCGGACGCCTTGCGGACACTGGGAGCAGGTCCAATTGGGCGACTTGCTTCAAGGAGGGGAACCCTCCCGACCTATCGCGCTGCGGGAGGCCAGGCAGTTCCCATTCTTTTTCGACGATGCTCAAGCGCATGTCCGCCCGACCAGGGAACAGGAGCCCTGCCTGGCCGACATGCGCCGTGACCTGGCGGAATGCCTGGCTGGAAGGTTCTTGCTTTGGGATGACCGCTACCATGATTTTGGGTTTCCACCCGCTTGGCACCGAAATGCGCTCGGTCCTTCGAGCGGGCAAGCTTCAGCCCTCCGCCATTGGTCTGAAATCCGAGAGGGCGGGGCTGACCTCAAGGGAATCTGGGAGCTATCCAGGTTCTCCATGGGCTTCCGGCTCGCCAGGGAATACGCCTACACCGCGGAGGAGAAGGCCTGCGAGGCCTTCTGGTTGCTTTTCGAGTCCTGGCTCGACGCCAACCCTCTCAATTCCGGACCGAACTGGATGTCGGCGCAAGAGGTTGCCCTGCGCGCAATGGCCTGGGTGTTCGCTCTGCGAGCCTTTGCCTATTCACCTCGAACGACGGACCTTCGGGTCGAACAGATGCTCGCGGCGCTGTCTCTTAGTGCCCGTCGGATTGAGGCCACCCTTGACTATGCCCGCGCCCAGAACAACAACCATTTGGTCAGCGAGGCCGCCGGGCTTTGGACCATTGGGGTCTTGTTCCCCTTCCTTCGCCGGGCGAAGCAGTGGGCACTTCTAGGGCGGCATCTGCTTCTGGAGGCCGCAAGCCGGCAGATCTTCCCGGATGGAGGATATATCCAGCACTCGGCCAACTATCAGCGACTCATGCTCGAGCTCTATCTCTGGTCCGTCCGCATTGGTGAGATTGCGGGCCGGCCCTTCCCGGATGACCTGTATGAGCGCTTGAGAAGGAGCGTTGCTTCCTTGGGTGCCTGGGTCGATCGTGAGTCCGGCCGCGTCCCCAACACAGGACACAATGACGGAAGCTTGTTCCTGCCTTTGAATGGCTGTGAGTATGAGGACTTTCGGCCGACAGTCCAGGCCCTGTGCGAGCTCGTGGGTCTGCCCTTGCCCTATGCCAAGGGCCCTTGGGATGAGGATCGGCTCTGGCTGATGGGTGCGGGCTTTGTTCAGCGAGTTGTTCACAGGCAAGAGGAGCCGCGCCGGAGGGCTGGCTCGCGGGAGGAAAGTGGGAACTACCTCCTGAAGGCTCAACAGAGTTGGGGGATGATTCGATGCTCCCGGTTTCGATCGCGACCGGCCCACGCCGACCAGCTCCACTTCGACCTGTGGTGGCGGGGCGCGAATCTGGCCTGTGACGCCGGAACCTATCTCTACAGCGGGCCTCCGCCATGGTACAATCCTTACGCGCATGGAGCCGCTCACAATTCCGTAGTGATTGACGGGCGGGACCAGATGTCCCGCCTGGGCCGATTCCTGTGGGCCCGGGTGGCGCAGGGGGAGGTGGAGGGTTTCAGCGGCGATGAAGCCTCCCAGATCTGGCAAGGATTTCATACCGGCTACCGACTGCAGGGTGTCCGCCATCGGCGTGCGGTCGCCCACGCGGGCGATCTGGTCTGGGTGATCGTCGACGACCTGCTGGGAGATGGGCTTCATACCGTGCGCCTGCACTGGCTGCTGGGCGATCTGTCGGACCCGCGCTTCAAGTCCGGCCCGAATTCCACGCCTTGGCTTGCAGAGGTCCAGGCGCAGGTCAAGGGTGACCCCGTTCTTTTGCAAGTGCGCTCGTCGGCCCAGGCCTCTTGGAACATTGCCAGCGCGGGGCAGCTCCTGTCGGGCATGCCGGATCAAACCGAACCCATGCCGACCGAGATTCGAGGCTGGCACTCGACCCGCTACGCCTCTTTGACCCCGGCCATATCTCTGGTCGGAAGTGCCCGTGCCGCTCTGCCCCTGCGCTGGATCAGCGTCTGGTCGCTGGACCGAGGCGGGGTGGAAGTCATCGAACCGGCGGGACGGTGGCACGTGGGGCAAGTTGTGGGGTGGAGCGTGGTACTCGCTCCTTTGGAAGAGGAATGGACCATTCGATCCATCGTCCGGACCTAGTCCCTGGGGCTTGCGCGCGCATCCCTGCCGCTCAGGTCGATTCATGCACATTCTCCTAATTCACCAAGTGTTTGTGAGGCCGGAGGAACCCGGGGGAACTCGTCACTTCGAGTTGGCTCAGCACCTGGTTCGATCTGGTCACCGCGTGACGATCCTGGCCAGTTCTCACAACTACCAGACCGGCGAAAGAGTGACCCGGGTCAGGCGCGAGTCGCTCGAGCCAGGCTTGGAAATCCGGCACTGTTGGGTGGCGGGCAGCTTTACCCGGAGTTTCTCCTCGCGGGCGATTGGGTTTATCTCCTTCCTGGTCTCCTCGCTTGCCACGGGCCTGACGGTCCGCAATGTCGATCTCATCTGGGGGACCTCGCCCCCGCTGTTGCAGGTTGTCACCGCTTGGCTCCTGGCGCGCCTCAAGCGCATTCCCTGGGTCTTCGAAGTACGGGATCTCTGGCCGGCCTTCGCAATCCAGGTCGGGGTTCTGAAGAATCCCGTTTTGATTTCCGCCTCGGAACTCCTGGAGCGTTTTCTGTACTCGCGTGCTGACCAGATCGTGGTCAACTCACCCGGATTTGTCAGGCACATCTTGGATCGCGGGGGTGCCCAAGGTCGGTTGGCCGTCGTTCCAAATGGCGCGGACACCCGGATGTTTGACCCGCACGCCGATGGGCGTGGGTTTCGCGAGGAACACGGTCTGACCGGCAAGTTTGTTGCCCTGTACGCAGGCGCTCACGGCCTTTCCAATGACCTGCCCGTGGTCCTGGAGGCCGCGGCACGTCTCCGCGACGATACCCGAATTGCCCTGGTTCTGCTCGGCTCAGGAAAGGAGAAACCGGACCTGATCCAAAAAGCACAGCGGATGCAGCTGAAGAACGTCTTCTTCCTTCCCCCGGTTCCGAAGATGGAAGTCCCGGAAGCCCTGGCGGCCATGGATTGCGGCATCGCCATCCTGAAGTCGATCCCGCTCTATGGGACGACCTACCCTAACAAGGTCTTCGACTACATGGCCGCGGGGAGGCCTGTTGTCTTGGCGATTGAGGGGGAGATTCGCAAGGTGGTCGAGGCGGCCGCCGCGGGGATCGCTGTGACACCCGGAGACCCACAAGCCTTGGCCTGTGCGATTCGAAAACTTGCGGACACTCCTGGGGAAGCTCGAGAAATGGGAAAGCGTGGTCGGTCTTTTGTGGAGAGCCACTTTGACCGACCTCGGCTGGCCGCCCTCATGGAGCACGTCCTGGTCGAGGTGGCCGCGGGCAGAGCCGCGGATCTCTCCGCAGGGACGTAGAGCGGGGTGCAGGGTGGTATCGGCGGAAGGGGCGGGTGGCTGGGGGGAAAGGAATCAAGGCAGAGATCTGCGGATTCCTAGAAGCAAGCGCCTGCTGGACCTGGTGGTTGGAATCCCGGGCTTTGTGGTCCTGTTGCCCGTTCTGGGGATTACCGCCCTGATTGTCTGGATTTGCCTGGGAAGGCCGATTCTTTTCCGCCAACGGCGGCCCGGCCTGGGAGGCAACCCTTTCCTCTTTCTGAAATTCCGGACCCTGCGGGACACTCGTGGCCCGGGGGGAAACCTGTTGCCAGACGGCCAGCGCCTGACCCCTTGTGGTCGCTTCCTTCGCAGCCTGAGCCTGGACGAGTGGCCCAGTCTAATCAACGTATTGAAGGGGGAAATGAGCTTGGTGGGCCCGCGTCCCCTGCTGATGGAATACCTGGACTGCTACAGCTTGGAACAGGCACGGAGACACGACGTCTTGCCAGGGATAACCGGTTGGGCGCAGATCCACGGGCGCAACACCCTCACGTGGGAAGAGCGCTTCGCCCTGGACGTGTGGTATGTCGATCATTGGTCGGTGGCCCTTGACCTCAAGATCCTCCTGGTGAGCGTTTGGAAGACTCTCGCCCGTGAAGGGGTCAGCCCCGGGGGGGCGGAGTTCAGCCAGCCCTTCCTAGGGGGCGCGTCAAACGAGGAGGCCGTTTCCAAGCATGGCTGAACACTCAGGGCCCTATCGCTGGCTGGTGCGGAAGGTCTGGGCGAATCAAAACGATTCCCCGCTCATCCGCGCACAATTGAACCAGCTGCTGGCAGAATTGCCTCCCGGGGGGCGAGGGTTAAATGTTGGGTCCGGATCCACTGCTCTGGGCGAAGCCCTAGTCAACCTGGATCGGGTTCACTCCCCGACCGTCGACTGTGTTGCGGACGCCTTGTCCTTGCCATTCGGGCAGGAGACCTTCAGTCTGGTGGTCTCACAAGAGACCCTCGAGCACCTCCGCGACCCATTTCAGGGTGTTCGGGAAATGGCTCGCGTGCTTCGACCCGGAGGCGCTCTCTATCTCCAAGTGCCCTTTGTCATCGGCTATCATCCCGGGCCAGAAGACTACTGGCGCTTCAGTCGGATGGGGTTGAGGGAGCTGGTCCGACGCTCGGGCCTTCAATGTGGGGAGGCTCAGATCGGTGTGGGCCCGGCTACGGGATTCTATCGAATCCTGGTCGAATTCATTGCGACCATTGCCGCGCGGATTTGGTCCCGGGCATACTTGCCCATCAAGGCGGCGTCCTCTCTGGTATTCTTCCCGCTGAAGTGGCTGGAGGGATGGCTGACGGAAAGTCCGCAAAGGGATCGAATTCCCGGAGGGTATCTTGTCGTCGCCAAGAAAAGGGACTGAGGTGAACTTGCTCTTCACGAGTGCCGGAAGGCGCGTGGAACTGCTGCGCGCGTTCCGGCAAGCCTATCTGGATCTGGGGCTGAAGGGCAAAGTAGTTGCCGTCGACATGGATCCCCTGGCGCCGGCTCTCCAGGTCGCGGACAAGGCTTACCTGCTCCCTTCCCTGGGGGATTCCGACTACCTCCCGCAGTTGGCCGAGGTCATCCGCCGAGAGAGCATCCACCGGGTTTTCCCTCTCATTGACCCGGATGTTCCCGTGCTCGCCCGGGGGCGCGCGCAGCTGGAGGAGCGGGGGGCCCGGGTCGTGGTAGTCTCCCCAGAGACAGCCGAGATCGCACGCGACAAGTGGCGAACGTTCCAGTTCTTTCGAGAACATGGGATTCCCACTCCAATGACTTGGCTGCCGGGAGGGAGGCCATGGGCGGACGTGGTCTATCCGGTTTTCCTCAAGCCAAGGTACGGAAGTGCTGGCAAGGGAGCCTTCCGGGCCCAGGACCGGGCGGAGGCAGAGTTCTTCTCGAAGCACATCCCCGATCCGATCGTTCAGGAGTACCTTCCCGGTCCGGAAATCACCAATGATGTTAGCTGCGGTCTGGACGGCGAGGTTTGGGCCGTGGTCTCGCGCAAGAGGATTGAGGTCCGCTGGGGGGAGGTCGCCAAAGGCCAGACGATGCGGGATCGGAACATCCTCCGGTACTGTCTCACGGTGGCAAGGGAGATGGCCGCCCGGGGGCCAATCACCGTACAGTGCATTCTCCGAGAGGGCGAGCCGAGCTTTACCGAGATCAACGCTAGGTTTGGAGGTGGACTGCCGCTCGGAATCGCCGCAGGCGTTCCCTCCCCACGGTGGTATCTGGCTGAGGCCGCCGGCTTGCCCGTGCAGCCTCCAGCGCTGGGGGAATACCGCCTGGGGGTCTACCTGACCCGCTTTGACGAATCCTTTTTCATCGATGAAGCTCAATACCAGAAGCTTGCAGGTCATCGCCTTCGACCTGGATGACACCCTTTATCCGGAGGCGCAGTTCGCGCGTGGCGGGTTTCGGGCTGTCGCGGCCTGGGCGGACCGGGTGCTGGGAATCTCCGAGCCGATTGGGCTGGCAGAGCTCCAAAGCTATTTTGATGCAGGGATTCGTGGCAAGATCTTTGATTTGTGGATCGAAGAACGAGGCTTGCCTCCTGAGTCCTGGGTGCCCGTCATGATTGAGGTCTACCGCAACCACATCCCGCGGATCGGGATGTACCCCGGAGCGCGTGAATGCTTGGTGCGGAGACGGGCAGCGGGATTTCAGATCGGCCTGGTCACGGAGGGCTATGCGCGGATTCAGAATGCAAAAATAGAGGCCCTGCAGCTTGGCGAGCTGATCGATGTGGCCGTCATTTCCGATGAGAACTCTCGCGGGGAGTGGAAGCCGAGCTCCCGCCCATTTCAGCGGCTGGTCGAGGCGACGAGGGCGGCGCCCGAGCGAGTCCTCTATGTGGGAGACAATCCCGCCAAGGACTTCTTGGGCGCGCGCGATCTCGGCCTGGCCACAGTGCGAATGCGCTGCGTGGGGGGGCTGCACTTCTCGGAGGAGCCCAATTCTGCGCGAGACGCTCCGGACTGGGAGGTCGCAGACTTCTCCGAGCTGGAGGAACTTCTGGGGGAGGGGGGGCCGAACGCAGGCCATTGAGATCCGCTGCCCGGGTGTCTCCGGTTGCGGGATCGAGGGGATGAAGATAAGCGTCGGTGTGCCGCCAGAAGGCGGGTGAGGTCCCGCGGGTTGAGCGCTGCCTTGAGCAGGTATCGGCCCTGCCCTTCGCTGTCTGGTCTGAGATGGAGAACCACGGCAAAAGCCTTGGATTGCCGGTGGTTGGTGCCTTGGTTGGGGGCGTCTTGCCGCTGCTCGCTCGTTCCATCCAGGCCAAGCGAGTGTTGGAGCTGGGATCGGGCTTCGGCTACAGTGCGATATGATTCGCTCCGGGCATGCCGATAGATGGGTTGCTGATCCTAGGCGATCACTCCAGGGACAATGAGGAAGCGGCGCGCCGCTACTTCCAAGTGGTGGGATGGGGCGACGGAATTGGCTACCGAGTCGGGAACGCTCTGGAGATCGCTTCTGCCTTGTCGGGGCCCCTTGACATTGTTTTCTTGTGACATTGACAAAGAGAGCTATCCGCGCGCCTTGCCGGTGGCTCGGTCTCTGCTGCGAGTGGGGGGCTACTTTGTTTGTGACAACATGCTGTGGAAAAGCCGGCTGCTTCAGGCAAGGGGAGATGCCGCAACCGAAGGGGTTCGTTCGCTGACGCGTCTTCTGCTCGAGGCACAAGACTTGGTGACGGCTATTCTTCCCGTGCACGATGGACTTTCGGTGAGCTTGAGGATAAGTTGAAGGCCCCCGGTCCCAGGCGCCGCCCAACCCGAGGCACTGCCCCATGAAGATCCCGATGTCCTCTCCGAATATCACCCAATCCGAAATCGATACGGTTCTTTCCGTGCTGCAGACGCCCACCCTCAGCATGGGTCCTCAAGTGGCCGCTTTCGAGCAGGAAATGGCCAGGATCGGAGGGGTGCCCCATGCCGTGGCCGTCAACTCAGGCACCAGCGGATTGCATTTGGCGGTTATCGCCGCCGGCATAGGCAAGGGCGATTGGGTGATCACCACCCCCTTCTCCTTCGTGTCTTCCTCCAATTGCCTTCTCTATGAGGGCGCCGTACCCATCTTCGTGGATGTGCGCGAAGAGGATGGGAATATCGATCCGGAGGGAGTGGCCGAGGCCGTAGCCACGCTGGCCAAGGGTGGGGAAAAAGCACGCCGGATGCTGCCCCGCCCGATGCGGGCAAGGGGGCGCAGGCCGAGGCGACTCAAGGGAGTTCTCTCCGTGGACGTCTTCGGGCAACCGGCAGACTTCGACAGGTTGCACGCCGTAGCGCAGAAACACATGCTGGTCCTGATCGAGGATGCCTGCGAGGCGGTGGGCGCGAGCAACAAGGGTCGTGCCGCGGGGTCCCTCGGTGATGTGGCCGTGTTTGCTTTCTACCCGAACAAGCAGATGACCACGGGAGAGGGAGGGGCCCTCCTGACCGCAAATGCCGAATGGGCCGAAGTCGCCCGTTCCCTTCGTAATCAAGGGCGAGGGCCGTCCTCGGCGTGGTTGGAGCATGTGAGGCTGGGATACAACTACCGCCTGGATGAGCTCAGCGCGGCGCTGGGCGCCGCTCAGGTTCGCCGTCTGTCCGAGCTCATCCGCCAGCGCAGTCAGGTTGCCCGCTGGTACGCCGACCGGCTCCAGCGGCTTGAACGAATTCGCGTCCCCCAAGTGCTTCCCGAAACAACCACGATGTCGTGGTTCGTTTACGTAGTCCGAGTGATCCCCCCGGCGGATCGGGGCCAGGTGGAGCAGCGGTTGGAGCAGGCGGGGATCCCCTCGAGGCGCTATTTCCCTCCCATCCACCTGCAACCCTTCTACGTGTCTCGCTTTGGCTATCGACGGGGAGACTTCCCGGTTGCGGAAAGGCTTGGCGACCAATCCTTGGCGCTGCCCTTTTCGAGCGTGATGACCGAGGATCAAGTCGAGGAAGTTTGTCGCGTCTTGCGCATCGCAGTCGCTGAGGACTAAGCTCGCTTCCCCGCGCTCCTCCGTGAGAGCGTGAGGCTTGTCCCCGAAAGACGTCCAATTGGCGCCGTCGGGCTGACCTCAGGCAGGGATTGGTCGGCTCATCCGCCCGAGCCGCCCCTCCGCCGCCACGGCACCTGGCTCCTGAACCGCTTCTCGGCCCTATGGCTTTGGCGCAGGTGGCGCTCCGTCATTTGGATTCACCTGTCTTGTCGTGCATTCGGGCGGGGGGATTGGCTTGCCCTGAGAGGACGCCAGAGGACGGATCTGGCGTCCCTCGTGTGACCCTTTCCAGCCGGTTCTTGCTCCCGTGTCACCACCGGTTGAATAATGACCCAGGTACCAACGGTTGAAAATTGACCCCCCTCCCTAGGGCTAGGATGAGCCTCCGAGGCGCCGGAAAGAGCGGGACTCAGGAGGCTGGGAGGATGGTCAA
>JBEKHT010000005.1:0-79137 GCA_050012135.1 Anaerolineales bacterium
CACCACCTTTCGGAGTCCGGGCAAAAACGAATGAAGTACGGGACGCGCAGCCTGATAGAGGCTCGCAGCGAGGTCCCGCGATGATCGTTTGCCAGCGATGCAAAGCCTCCGTGTATCTCGGGACCCTCTTCTGCCCTGAGTGTGGCCTGCTCGTGAGCAGCGATGCCTCCGCTCCGACCATCGCCCTGGCGCAAGAGGAATCAGACGATTTTCGCAGTGAAACGGGCCCCATGGCACGTCCGGCGGTCCTGACCCGGCAGGATTCAGTGGCGCTGCGCGTTGTCGGAAGCACGGTCTCCATTCCCCTGGCGGGTCAGCAGGACTACATTTTGGGCCGGGCCGAAGGGACCCAGGCCATCCTGCCGGACATTGACCTGAACCGTTTCGGAGCCCATGAAAGAGGGGTTTCCCGCTTGCACTGTCACCTGAAGTATCAGAACGATCAAATGGTGGTCGTCGATCTTGGCAGCGCGAATGGAACCTACTTGAATGGGACCCGGCTTGCGCCCGACCATGCCGTCCCCGTGTCCGAAAACGATACCCTCACCCTGGGCAGCATGAAAGTACGGGTGATCAGAAAGCTGTAGCGCGGGAGGCCGGCATGCCGACGACCATTCTGATCCACCTGCTTAACGAGGACTCAATCGTTGGAGAAGTTGAGACCCTGCCTCCCCCGGAGGCGAATTTTGTCACGATCAACAACCCGCGCCGGCGCGACGGCAAGGACATTGAATACCTGCAGGAGAATGTGACCAGCATCGTGATTGCGGGGCACCGCATTACCGTGATCGAGGTCCTCCCCAGCGCCGGAGAGGAGCAGTTGGTCACCTTCATTCGAGAGTGATTCCTTGAATCCGGAAACGAAACGCCGCATTCTGGTCGTCGACGATGAACCGCGCATGGTGCGGTTCATCCGTTTGAACTTGGAGCATGACGGCTTCCAGGTCAGCGAGGCCCAGTCGGGAACTCAGGCCCTTGAGCAACTCCGCAATCAGCTCCCGGACCTGGTTCTCCTCGATATCATGCTTCCGGACTTGGACGGCTTCGAAACTCTTTCGATGATCCGCGAGTTCTCCAACGTGCCGGTCATCATGGTTACGGCCAAAGGCGAGGAGAGCGAGCGAGTTCGGGGGCTCGAGTTAGGGGCGGATGACTATATCCCCAAGCCCTTCAGCCCGCGCGAACTGGTCAGCCGGATTCGGGCGGTTCTCCGGCGCACCGAGGCCCCTGCCCCCGGCTCGGCCCACGGCCCGCTGGTCATCGATGATCGCCTGAAGATCGACTTTGACCACCGCGAGATCTGGGTCGAAGGGCGCCAGGTCAAGCTGCGGCCGACGGAGTTTCGGCTGCTCTATCATCTCGTCCAGAATGCCGGCTGGGTCGTCCCTCACGACCAGCTGCTTGCCAAGGTTTGGGGGTATGAGTATCGCGGGGAAACCCACTACCTGAGGCTTTATGTGAACTATCTTCGGCAGAAGCTGGAGAAGGATCCCTCCCATCCCAAGTACATCCTCACCGAGCATGGGGTCGGCTACCGCTTTGTCGACTTCCGCCACACTTCGCCGGAGCCGGACCAGGACCGCAGGACGGGAGGCGAAACCTGAAGTGCGGCACCTCAAACTGCTCATCACCGGGCCTTTTGGGGCGGGCAAGTCGCGGATGATCCGGACCATTTCGGAGATTGCGGTGGTCTCCACCGAGCGCCGCTTGACGCGGCCCGGCTCGAATGGCAAGGAGGAGACTACGGTCGCCATGGACTACGGGCGGGTGACTATGGGCGACACGGTGATCCACTTGACGGGGACCCCCGGGCAACACCGATTCGATTTCATGTGGGACATTCTCTCTCAGGAAGCGGACGCCTATCTGCTGGTTGTGGACTCGACCGCGCCGGCGACCTTTCGGGAAGCGGAAGGCCTGCTGGCCCGGTTCCAAGAAAAGGGACGGCCGTACATCATCGCCGCCAACAAGCAGGATCTGAGAGAAGCCCGGCCTCTCCGCCAGATTGAACGGGCGCTCACCCCCGGTGAGAGCGGCCGAGTGATCCCCTGTACCGGCACCCGGGCTTCTTCCGTGCGACTGGTTCTGTCCCGCATCCTCGAGGAACTGCCATGAGGAATTGGCCCGCACTCCTTCTCCGCTCGATGAGGCCCAGGCAGTGGACCAAGAACGTGTTCCTCTTCGCGGCTCTCGCCTTTGACCGTCAGCTCCTGCATCGTCTGGCCCTGGAACGGACCTTTGCCGGCTTCCTGCTCATGTGCCTGGCCTCCGGAACCGTGTACCTGATCAACGACATCGCCGACCGCTCCCAGGATCGCCACCACCCCCTCAAGCGCAATCGGCCTATCGCTTCCGGCCAGCTCCCGGTGTCGGTGGCCCTGGTCACGGCGGTTCTGCTCGCCCCGATTTCGCTCGGGCTCGCTTACCTCTTGGCTCCTGCCTTCGCCGCCCTGCTCCTTGGCTACCTGGCTCTCAATGTGGCCTATTCCTTCTACCTCAAGCATGTGGCTATCGTGGATGCCTTGGCGGTGGCGGCCGGCTTCGTCTTGCGTGTCGGCGGCGGCGTCTTGCTGATACAGGTGGTGCGGTTCTCCCCCTGGCTTTACGTCTGCATGACCCTCTTGGCCCTTTTCATCAGCTTCGGGAAGCGGCGGGCGGAGCTGGCACTGCTCGTCGATTCCGCCGCCGATCATCGACCGGTCCTGGATGGATACACGATCGCCTTGCTGGACACGTATATGGAGATCGTCTCCGCCGCCACTATTGTTGCCTATTCCCTCTACACCTTCTCTGCTCCCAACCTTCCCGCCAACCACTCGATGATGCTGACCACCCCCTTCGTGCTCTACGGGGTCTTCCGCTATTTGTATCTTCTGGAGGTAGACAAATCGGGAGGCGCTCCTGAAGAGGTCCTGATGGCCGACCGCCCCCTGCAGCTCACGATCGTGCTGTGGGGATTGTGCGCAATGGTCCTGCTCTACTTGCAGACATGACCTTCACGGCCTCGGCCTGCGCCAAGGTCATCCTGCTCGGCGAACATGCCGCGGTTTATGGGATTCCGGCCCTGGCCGTCCCCGTGAGCCAGGTGCGAGCCACGGCCAGCCTGACCCCGGGAGAAACCGCGTTGCGGATCATCGCGCCCGCGGTTCAATTGGAGACGACCGTGGGCGAGCTCAGCCCTCAGGATCCCCTGGCAGCGACTGCCCGCCTGGTCAGCGCGCACTACCAAAGAGACCTGCCTGGAGGCACCCTCGTACTCCAGTCCGAAATCCCGATGGCCGCAGGAATGGGCTCGGGGGCGGCCGTGGCCACCGCCGTCGTCCGGGTTCTGGCCCGGGCCTTCGGCCGAGAGGCGAGCCCCCAAGAGGTGTCGGCCCTTGTATTTGAAGTCGAACGCATCCACCACGGCACCCCGTCCGGCATCGACAACACAGTCATCGCCTTCGAAAAACCAATCTATTTCGTGCGCGAACGGCCTCCCTCGCTCCTCAGCGTGGGTCGGCCTTTCCAGCTGGTGATCGCGGACAGCGGGCAGAAGAGTCCGACCCGGGACGCAGTGGCCGGCGTGCGCGCGCGCATGAGGCTGTCCCCGGCCAAGTACAACGCGATTCTGGGATCCATCGCAGCACTGGTCGAGACTGGGAGAAGGGCGATCGCCGCTGGAGCTGAGGAAGATCTGGGCCAAGCGATGACAGCCTGTCACGGAGAGCTTCAGGCCATGGGCGTCTCCAACCCCAGGCTGGACCGCTTGGTGGCGGAAGCCCTGTCCGCAGGCGCTCTGGGCGCTAAGCTTTCTGGAGCGGGCCTGGGGGGAATCGTCATCGCACTGGTCCGGCCCGCCCAGCAGGAGCAAGTAGCCGCGGCGTGGAGATCTTTGCAGGTAGCCTGGTTGCGCTCCACTCAGGTCACAGAGCAACCGAGCTCTTGGCCCCCGAGCGCCACAGGAGTCCCTGCGCCAGGCGCAGGCCAGCGCGAATAGCGAGGTCCGCCCCCCGGAGGGGGTCAGGACAGGGCGGGGAGAATTCAACCCATTTCGGGTGTGAATCTGGCCTTGCGCAAGGTGACGCGCTGAAGGAGATCCTTGCGCACGGTGACCCCGATTCCGCTGCGGGTCGGCACAGGCAGGGTGCCGTCCGCATTCAGGACGAAGGGCTCGTCCACGAGATCCTCTTCATAATAGCGGTCGGAAGCAGAAATGTCCCCCGGCAGCTTGAAGTTGGGCAAAGTGGCCAGGGCGATATTGGCTGCTCGGCCAATCCCCGTCTCCAGCATTCCGCCGCACCAGACGGGGATCTCTCGTGCCTTGCAGAGGTCATGGATTCGGCGTGCTTCGGCCAGGCCACCCACTCGCCCGGGCTTGATGTTGATGACTCGACAGGAACCCAGTTCCAATGCCCAGCGCGCGTGGTCCAGGTCGCGGATGCTCTCGTCCAGGCAAATCGGCGTTCGCAACTGCGACTGAAGCCGACTGTGGTCCAACAAGTCGCTTTCCCCCAGGGGTTGTTCAATCATTTGCAGATCGAGCTCGTCCAAGGCCTTGAACAAGGAGACATCCTCCAAGCGATAAGCCGAGTTGGCATCGACCTGGAGCATCAAGGTTGGAAACGATCGGCGAACGTCGCGCACCTCGGCCAGGTCTCGCCCGGGACGGATCTTGATCTTCACTCGCACGTATCCGGCCTGCACGAATTGGCCAACGGTTTCGACCAGCTGCCGCCGGTTAGGTTGGATACCGACAGACACACCGGCGCGCACGGTTCCAAGCCTGCCCCCCAGGTACTCGGCCAACGGCTTCCCAGCTCTCCTCGCCAGAAGATCCCAAAGGGCGATCTCGAGCCCGGCTTTCGCCATGGGATGGCCTCGTAGCGAGCGGACGGCTTCTTCGTATTGAGCCACGGTTTCAAGATCCTGGGATAGAACGGCGGGCGCCAAGAAATCGGTGAGCAGGTGCCAAGCGGTTACCGTGGTCTCGTAGGAGTAGTCCGGGCGGGCGCCGGCGACGCATTCCCCCCACCCCTCCAGGCCTTCGCAGGCCACGCGCACAAGGATGGCCTCACGGTCGAGCGTGGCCCCAAAGGAGGTCTCGAAGGGAGCGCGAAGCCTCATGCGGATGTGATGGAGTTCCACTAAGTCGAGACGCATGGGTGCACCTCTTCCAGTCTTTGGCGATGCCTATGGCTCGGGCGTTTTCCTCAGCAGGTAGCGGGCTCGCGCGGGATCCTCGCGAGTCCGGTCCCAGAGCTCCTCGGCAACCCATCCTTCAGCAAACAGGGCCTCGAAGATCTCGCGCAGATGAAGCCGCCATTGGAGAGCCAGGCTTCGGCTTTCTTGAGTCATCCTTCGGAATTGAGCCGGGACCTCGACCGCCACCGGATCGCCCCGCGTGGGAAGTTGCCAGGAAACAGGACGCAGATCCCCATCGACCAGCCGGGTCAAATTGACGCAAGGAGCCTGCTCTTCTTCTGGGAGGGGTGAGTCAGGCAGGCGCCGGGAAACGCGCTCGCTTCTGATCCACCACTCCACCTCGAACCGATCCGAAGGCATTCCGCGATTAAGATCATCGCGCATTGAACCGTAGACCTCCCGGCGGTAGCGCCGGGCGATCGCTCCGAGTCGAGTCAGATTGAGATGCGCATTCCGTGACTCGAGGGGATCAAAGGTCCAGGTGATCAGATCGATCCCCTGTCCGAGAACGAATTCTCGCTGCGCCAGCTTGAGCAGAAGGCCAATCCCACGATCCCGGAACTCCGGGAGCACGCCCAGCAGATGGGAACAGTGCTTCAGCTGCCGCCCGTGCGGCCCATTTTCCTCGATCCCGGGAAAACCAAAGACGAATCCCACCAGCCGCGGGGCGGTCGGCCTCCCGGGCAGAACCTCGCCAAGGGGTCGGCTTCCCTCAGGCGCGCCCTGCTCTCCACCTGGGTCCGGGCCCCCCTGCTCGCGCAGGAAGGCGCCCGCCAGAAAACCTCCGTTGTGGGCTGCGGTCGCGAGCAAGTGGGTGGGAACAACTTCGAGATCAGATCCCACCCAGATGCTCTGCTGGGCACGCTCCACCTCGACGAAGTCGGCTGGCGCGTCAAGAAATCGGATCGTGACGCTCGCTGGCACTCGCAGCCTTCCCGTGCAGGTCGGGCCCCCCGGACCGTGCCCGGGGCCGGCTTCTTCTTCCCGCATTGCCAATCCCACTTCTGGATTCAGCCGGGCGATCCTGCCTGCATGGAGCCCCGCCCCCTCCAGACATAGCGAACCAGCTGTCCCATCCCGCGCCCCTCCCCAAGATAGCCAGCCTTTTCCGCCAAGCTCGCCGGTTGGAGCCCGAACTGGCGGGCGATGCTGTTCGCCTCGCAGGTCCGATTCACCAGCAAGTAGTCCAACCAGAACGGGGTCAGAGGGGAATGGGGCAGGAATTGATCCAGGATGCGCGCCCCGAGGCGCAGATAGGGGGGCCAGACTGAAACCAACCTGCGGTGCATTCCGCCTGCCTCCAACACGAGGCGGACAATTTCACCAAACCCCAGGTGCTCCGGCCCGCCGATCGAGAGAATCTCGTTTCGGGGAGGCTCCGCTTCCAGGCTGAGCCCGAGGCAGGCGACGAGATCCTCTACCCACAGTGGCTGGAGCAGCGCCGAATCCTCCGGGAGCCAGAAGGCGAAGGGCAACACGCGAGCGACCAGGGCGATGACATTGGTGAAATTGTCCTCCGGGCCAAATAAAACCGAACTGCGCAGGATCAAGGTGGGGATCCCGCTCTGGCGCAACATGGCCTCCACGATTCCCTTGGCCTGCAGGAAAAGGAAGGCTGAGTTGCGATCGGCTCCCAGATGGCTGAGGTAAACCATGTGGCGCACGCCAGCCGCCCGCGCCTGTTCAACCAGGTTGCGGGTTCCTTCAATGTCGGTCGACCACAGATCGCGCCGCCTTCGCCCTCCTTCCGCGCTGGCAAGATGGATGACCGTATCAATGCCGACCAGGGAGGCGCGTAAGGAACGGGCGTCGTTCAATGAGGCGACCGCCACCTCCGCTCCCGGATAGGGAATGCCGTGAATGGACGGCGAAGGCCGCAGGAGGAGTCTTACCGAACGCTCCTGCCTGCGCAGGCCGCGAGCAACAGCCCGCCCAACAAAGCCGGTTGCGCCGGTGATGAGAATGGATCTTTCCATGCGAGGGAATGCGGACGAGATATTCCGCAACGCGGCGATTATAGCATCCGCACGCTGTGACCTGGCTTCGGGCCAGTCCTCTCAGGGGCCCACCGATTGGGGCAGAAAGCGACTCTGAAACCGATTTCACAGAGGACGCTGTCCCCCCAGCCGGGGAAACCGCCAACGGCCTGCGCCCCCTTCGCCCATGATGCAGCAGACAGACCAGCAAGCCCCCCTGTGACCTGGCTTCACAGGCGTCGGGCGGAAGGGTCCGGAGCTGGGCTTCGCCAATCTCTTCCTGGATCCCTGTCTCCGGTCGATTGGGCACCCCCTGCCAAGCCTTCCCTAGGCCGGGCTGTACTTGTCTTGCGAGCACGCGATCGCCCTCTGGAGAGCGGTCGGGGCGAGGGGGTGGAGGCGGACACGGTATTGGACCAGCACGCCGACAAGGAGGGGTGGCTGCTGCCTGGCTTCTCACGCGCCCACCTGGGCATCGAATGGGCTGACCACCTGGGGCTTTTTGCGGCGTTTGGGAATCCCATCCATGGCGGTGAAAGCTGCCAAGCTCAGGGCCCTGAGTTCCATGGGCCGAAACCCATCGTCGGCTCCCCCGACCTCCGCACGGGTCCCGAGCGGAAGGCGGAAGCCTGTTCCGGACCTCGCGACGAAGCTCATGTTCCCGTCCCAGATGCCCTGGGCTTGGACCACTGCCTCCTTGTGGAGGGCGAGGCGGAATCTTCGAAGGCGATCCGAAGAGAAGACCCGTCCTCTTTGAGAAGATCAGGCCGGAGGTCTCGGTCGTCCCGTGATCAATCGAAAAGACCGACGACCCGATTCTCACGTTTCTGACCCTGGGCGGTGCAAGAAGATCAAAGCCAACCGCCACGGGAGGGCAAATTGCCGGACCACCCCATGCTCAAATCCGGCCCGGGAATCACCCCCCGAGCCATTGAGCCGCCACTTTGGGTAAGGTGGCCAGAGAGCCCTCGCGGATCGTGCAGGGCGGCAGCGATTGGATGAAAAAGTGCCCATAAGCCTTGGTGCGCACCCGTCGATCCAGGATCACGGCCACCCCACGGTCGGTCCGGGTCCGAATGAGTCGCCCGAAGCCTTGACGAAAGCGAAGGATCGCTTCCGGCAGCGAGAATTGAGCGAAGGGTTGTTCGAAGGTCTCTGAGCGCGCCGCAACGATGGGGTCTGTGGGAACATCAAAGGGTAGACGAACAATCACGAGCACCGAAAGCGCCTCCCCGGGCACGTCGACGCCCTCCCAGAAGGAACGCGTGCCGAGCAGAACAGCCTGCTTGCTGGCGCGGAAAGATTCGAGCAGGGCATGGGGCGAGGCCCCTTCTCCCTGTTCGTAGACCACGATGTCAGCCTGTGCCAGCGACCCCGAGATCGCCCGCGCGGTCTGACGCAACTGGGCGTAGGAGGTGAAGAGGACAAGGGCCCGGCCTCGCGTGGCCTTGCACAGGCTGACCAGGCAGGACTCCAGGGAGTGCTGGAAGGCATGCGCCTCAGCTGGGTCAGGCATGTCGCTGGCCAGGTATACCAGTGCGGAATTCTCCCAGTCGAAGGGCGAGCCGACGGCCAGTGTCTCCGCTTCATCCGCGTTCAGCTTCGACACCAGATAGTCGAATTGGCCTGCGGCGGTCAGCGTGGCGGAAGTCATCACGATCGAAGACTTCTCATGCCAAAGATATCGCTCGATCAACGGGCCCACCCGCAAGGGCGCGGCATGCAAGGAGGCCGTGCCCCGCTCTCGGTCGACATCCACCCAATAGATCAGATTGGGGGAATCTCCGCTGATCACACCCGAGGTCTGATCGCCCATTTCGGCGGTCCGCCGGGCCCAGGCCGCGACGGCCAAGGCGGCCTCCTGAGTCTCCTCCTCCGAGCCCCCCTCCTCCAGGATGGCTTCGCTCAATTGATGGGCCCCGCGCGAGAGCCCAAGCAGTTGCTCATGGAGATTGTCCCAGGAGATCTCAATCTCGTCCCACCCGGGTTGGGTGCGCGTCGACGGCTGGAGGCGTACTTGCAAGGCATATTCGGGGCGCGAAGGGGTCTCCACGGTCTCCACGAATCCGCGCAGGGCCTCGAAAAAGCGCTGGCTGTCCAGAATCGCCTGCTCATTTTCCTTGGACAGATCGCCCACGGTCTCGCGAAGCCGATCCCGAGTTTCGGGGGGAAGTTTCTTGGAGACGAGCAGGCCGGCAAGCAGTCCCCTGCGTGCGTTGCCCAAATCTCGCAGATTCCTGTCCAGTTCCGCCTGGGAGAGATGGAACGCCAAGCCCTCGGTTGCGGCTGATTCGAGGTGATGGGCTTCATCCACAACCAAGTAGTCATACTCCGGCAGGAGGCGACTTTCCATCGCAATGTCCGCAATGAGCAAGGAGTGGTTGATGATCACCAAGTGAGCCGTCTCGGCTCCCTTTCTGGCGCGCAGAAAGGGACACGCCCCCCGGCCGAGCGACTCACAAGTCTCCAACGTGCATTGCTCGTCCTCTGCCGAGAGGCGATCCCACACCTGTCGCTCCGCAGGGCCGGAGAGATTGAGTTCCGAACGGTCCCCACTCTGCGTCTCGCGCAACCAAACGAGCGTCTTCCCCAGAACCCTCATCTCCTCGCGTGTCTCTGGCCCGCGATGTCGGTACAACTCGAGTTTGCGTGGGCACAGGTAATTGGCACGTCCCTTGAGAACCGCCGCCCGCAAGGGAAGCCCAAGGGCCTGGCGCAGGTCCGGAATGTCTTTGTGGATCAGCTGATCCTGCAGGTTGATCGTGTTCGTGGAAATGACCACCCGCCGCCCGTTGCGAGTCGCCCAGTAGGCCGCTGGAACCAGGTAGGCCAGACTCTTGCCTGTCCCAGTTCCCGCCTCGACCAGCAGGTGGCGCGACTCTGAAAAAGCGTTCGCCACGGCCGCCACCATCTCCAGTTGCTGGGAGCGTCGCTCGTAAGCGGGGAATCGGCTGGCCAAGGGGCCGCCCTCGTCAAGGACGGCGATGATTTCATCGCGGTCCAACGCCAGGGGCTCGGCCCGAGGTTTCAGCGGCGGACCGGAAGCCTCCTCGAGCGGGCCGAGGAATGGGGTCGGGCCCGAAGGGCTTTTCTTTGCGATCGCTCCCTCGCGCCGAAGACGTTCCCCCAAAAGCTCCTCAAGAACCGCGCCCCCGCCCCATTCGACTCCTTCGCCCAGGCGAACCAACTCCGCCAATAGATCGATCGGAAGCTCTTGGGCTCGCTGGACCAGGCGCAGGAAAACGGAATGGGTTGCCCGGGCGTCGTCCAGGGCCCGATGCGTGACCGGCAGAAGCACGCCGAGCGAGAGGGCGAGCGCGCCAAGGCTGTAGCGCGGAGCACGCGGCAGCAAGACCGAGGCCAAGTCGAACGTGTCCAAGGCATCATTGTTCTCGAAGAGCTTCCAGCGCTGCAGAAACCCCAGGTCGAATCCAACACTGTGGCCAAGGACGGCGCAATCCCCCACAAAGGAACGAAAGGGTTCGATGCAGCGGTCGATGCGCGGCGAATTCCCTACCATGGCATCCGTGATGCCGGTAAGTTGGGTGATCTCCCCTGGAATGGGGCGCCCCGGGTTGACCAGTGTGTTCCACTCCTCCTCAATCCGGTCTCCGCGAAATCGAACGGCCCCAATCTCCAGGATGGCATCCTCATGAGAGCTGAAACCCGTGGTTTCCAGGTCTATGGCGACAATGGGCTTGGCAGGCACCATCGGGAATCTGAGCGCTTTCTAGTGGGGAACCGAGGCAACCAGCAGGTCGGGAGGATGGTTAAGAAAGTGGATAGATGCGATTATATCACTTGGAATTCCCCTCGCCTGTGGTAGACTTCCCCCTCTGTGCGGCTTTCTTCAGGGGGGAGGCTCGATCCGGGGGCGGTCTTGCTCATGGGCCCCCCAGGAACCCCGACCCGAAATGCTGCTGGGCTGTCGTTCCCAACCGAAAGGATATCGATCCCAATTCAGGGGATGGATCCCTTTCCAACAGGCCGGGGGAGCTCTGGTTCCGGGGTCTCCTGGCGTGCCAGCGGCAACAAGTACTTTGCAACATGAGCGCGCTCTCAGCATCCAATTCTTGAGAGGGAGCCATGCGAAACAGAATCACTATTATCGGTGCAGGTCAGACGGGATCCACGATCGCTCACTGGCTGGCCGCCAGGGAAGCGGGAGACCTCATCCTTCTGGACATTGCCGAAGGGTTGCCTCAAGGCAAAGCGCTGGATCTCCTGGAGGCCCTGCCGATTGTCCACAGCGATGTCATGGTCAAAGGGGTCAACCGCTACGAGGATACCGCCGGGTCCGATGTGGTCATTATCACCGCCGGGGTTGCACGAAAGCCCGGGATGAGCCGCGAAGACTTGCTCAAGACCAATGCGGAGATAGTCCGCTCGGCCGTTCTGAATGCCTACGCGCAATCCCCCCATGCCATCTTCGTTCTCCTGACGAACCCCCTGGACACCATGGCCTTTCTGGCCAAGCAAGCCACCGGACTACCCAAGTCCCGGGTGATCGGTCAGGCCGGGATCCTCGACTCCTCTCGCATGCGGGCCTTTGTGGCGCTGGAACTGGGCGTCAGCGTGGAGAACGTGCACACCTACGTGATGGGCGGCCATGGCGATGAGATGGTCCCCCTGACCCGCCACTCGAATGTGGCGGGAGTGCCCCTAACGGAGGTTCTTTCTCCGCAGCGCCTGGAGGCCATCATTGATCGGACTCGCAAGGGGGGTGGAGAAATTGTCGCTCTTCTCAAGACCGGCAGTGCCTACTACGCCCCGGGGGCGGCCGTCGCTCAGATGGTGGATGCGATCCTCAAGGACAAGCATCTGATCGTACCTTGCTCCGCCTACCTGGAGGGCGAGTACGGGCTGCGGGACATCTACTTCGGGGTTCCTGCGCAACTCGGCCGAATGGGACTCGAGAGGGTGGTCGAATACAAATTGAATGATGAGGAAAGTGCGGCACTCAAGAAATCGGCGGAGTCTGTGATCGACAGCATTGCTCACCTAAAAAGGATTCTGCAGCGAGTCGAGAACTGAACACGGTCAGGCATTCCATTCTGGATATCGACCAGGGAAGCTTGCAGTTGAGCAGAGGAGCAGCGGATGACCACGTATTCCGAGGAGATCAAGCTGGTGGCCAGGCCTGGAGAGATTGCTTTTTCCAAGGGCCTGGAGGGCGTTGTCGTGGCGGAGAGCACCAAGAGCTTCGCGGACGGCCTGGGTGGAAGGTTGGTTTATCACGGGCATCCGATCGAAGAGCTTGCGGAGAAATCTACTTTCGAGGAAGTATTCTACCTTCTGATGCACGACCGCTTGCCCACGGGGGGCGAGCTGGAGGAGGTCTCGCAGCTTCTCAGGCAAAACCGGGAGTTGCCTCCGCAAGTCTACGCACTGGTCGAGGAGTTGGCCGGACTCCAAGGCGTTCACCCGATGACCGTCCTGCGCACGGCGGTCTCCATCTTGGGGGCCTTTGATGAGAACGCCGAGGAGGATTCCCCTGCGGCGGACCAGCGACACGCCATCCAGATTGTGTCCAGGATGGCCACTCTCTCGGCCGCGATCGGCCGCGTGCGCCAGCACAAGCCGGTCCTGCACCCGCACCCCGATCTTTCGCATGCAGCGAACTACTACTACATGCTGTTCGGTAAACCGCCGGATAGTTACATGGGCGGGCTGATGGACGTCCTGCTCATCTTGCATGCCGACCACGAAAGCAACGCGAGCACTTTCGCCACGGTCGTGGTGAAATCCACCCTGACGGACACCTATTCAGCTGTGGTCGCAGGAATCGGGGCACTGAAGGGACCGCTGCACGGCGGAGCCAATGAGCGGGTCATGGAGATGCTCGAGGAGATCGGGTCGAGCGAGAATGTCGAGGCTTGGCTTGACCAAGCCATGGCCCAGAAGAAGCGAATCATGGGATTCGGCCATCGGGTCTACAAGACGACGGATCCCCGGGCCACCATTCTGCACAGCTATGCCCGGGAAGCCACTCGCCGGGCGGGTACCGAGCGCTGGTTACGGATGGCCGAGAAAATGGAAAGGATCATGGTGGAGAAGTTCGGCCAGAAGGGCATCTACCCCAATGTCGACTTCTTCTCGGGAGTTGTAATGGCTTCCATGGGGATGGAGACGGCGATGTTCACCCCCACCTTTGCGGTGGGACGAAGCGCGGGCTGGGTCGCCCACGCGTGGGAACAACGGCAGGACAACCGTCTTTTCCGGCCGCGTTTTGTATACATCGGGCCCGAGTCCGAGCCCTATTTGCCCTTGCCCGAACGTCACTAGCCGATCCCTTTCCTGCAAGAATCCGGCAAGGGGCCAGCTCCGAATGGGAATTGTATAATGAGCAGGCCCCTTGTGATTCACCGGAGCCAGAAGGACTGATGAGCGCCCATATCCTGATCGTTGAGGACGACCCGAGCCTCCTGGAAGGCATGGCTCTGATTCTGGGCGAGGTCGGATACAGCATTCAAACCGCTCGCAACGGCCGCGAGGGACTGGAAGCCTTCCGCCAGCAGATCCCGGATCTGGTGATCTCGGATGTCATGATGGACGAGATGGATGGCTTTCACATGCTGGACGAAATGCGCCGGGAAAGCAGCGGCCTGCCCATGCCCTTTCTGTTTGTCAGCGCCCGTTCCAGCCGCGCGGATCTGGACATGGCTCGACAGAAGGGGGCCGACGACTTCTTGCCCAAGCCCTTTGGAGCGGCGGAACTGCTAAACGCGGTCCAGGCCCGGCTTGAGCGCTGGCGTGTGGTTCACCTGTCCGGGACGCGCGAAGCCCATCTGCAAACCGTCACCCTGCTGGCCAACGCAGTCGAGGCACGCGACCTGTACACGGGGCGGCACGTCGAGCGCGTGCGCCGCTACGCCACCGCCCTGGCGCGGGAGCTCAGCTGGGATGAGGAAGCTCTGGCGATCCTCGATTTCGGCTCCCTCCTGCACGACCTGGGAAAGATATCCATCCCTGACGCCTTGCTCAATAAGGCGGGCCCACTTTCTAAGGAAGAGTGGGATCTGATGCGCCGACATACGGAAATCGGCGCCAACCTGATTTCCAAAGTGGAGCATCTGCGCCCAGCGGTCCCGTATGTCCTCTTTCATCATGAACATTGGGACGGATCGGGCTACCCCAAGGGGCTGAGCGGTTCGGAGATCCCCATCGAGGGCCGGCTGATGGCGGTGGTTGATGCCTTTGACGCCTTGACCACTTTTCGGCCCTACTCCTCCGCCCGCACGCCCGAAGAGGCGATTCAGAGGCTCCGCGAGGGTGCCGAAAAGCAATTTGATCCCGTGCTGGTCGAGACCTTCCAGGACATCTTCGAACGAGGAGAACTCAGTCCAATTCTGGAAATGACGGACGAAGGACCGGGGTTCGATCCGGGGCAGACTGCGCCCCAGCCAGGTCGCCCAGGCCCTGCGGGAAGCGGAAAAGTCACCTAGCCGGGCCCATTCAGTCCTTCCCAGTGTTCCTCTTCGTTGGGACGGTCCCCCGGGCCGCCCCTTTGATTTCCTCGGGCGGAGCACCCGGAACAACCCTCACGGCTCGGTCCTTCAGGAGGCAGAGAAGCTCCTGCCACAGGTCGAGGTTCTCCACCGCCCGGCCCGCGGCAGTCTTCCAACCCCGCCGTGGCCAGACCGCCAGACCGTGTTCAATACCCTTGGACAGATACTCGGAATTGGTCTGCAGGTTGATTCGGGCGGACTCCTTCGACCGGCGCAGGCCCTCAATCGCAGCCCGCAACACAAGCTGATTGGCTGTCGCACGGGGAAGCTCCCCGCATCCGCGCAGGTTCTCCGGCCCTCGCCGTAGCAGATAAACCCATTCGGAGCGGGAGGGTCGAGCGGACCCCCAAACGAACAAATGCCATGTCTGGCGGGATGCCGGGGACGGCCTGGCGGCAGGATCCAGGCCGGCCTCCGTGGCGAGCTTCCGCGCGCAGCGATCCGCGCGCTCATTGAGGGCATTCCCTGAGTGACCCTGGATCCAGTCCCACTCGACCTGGTGCGCGCCCATCACGGCGAGCAATTCCTCCCACAGGTCCTGATTCAAGACCGGGTTCCCCGTCTTTGTCCGCCATCCTCGGCGACGCCAATCACTGACCCAGCGCGTAATGCCCAGCCGCAGGTACTCCGAATCGGTGTGCAGCCGAACGTGAGCCGGCCGGGACAGTCCTTTGAAGACCTCGATAGCCGCCCGAAGTTCCATGCGGTTGTTGGTCGCATGGGCTTCTGCCCCTGACAAGGTCCGAGTACGCCCATGGACCACAAGGAGGGCGCACCAGCCACCGGGACCGGGGTTGGGGACACTTGATCCGTCGGTATAGGCGTCCACTTGCAGCACTTCCTTCTGACCCACGAGAACCTTTCCTTTCCCCCGTAACCCTCTTGGTCTGGACCGATGCCTGTCCCTTCGGTCCGGCCGGTCTCCCGAGGGGGCCGTGCCCCCGATCCAGTCTATCCTACTTTTGTCCCTTGTTCGGGTGGACGCCTCCTTCCGGCCTCCCACGCTCCGATCTTCAATCCTCACCTCGGAATGCAATCCGCACCCCCTGGGGGGCGGCCAAACCTGCAGGAAAAGGCCTGCCCCCTCTCACCCAAGTGCTTCCAGCATTCAAGAAGCCGAGCTGGAAGAGACCTCCTCGGGGGACTACGACCGCGACGGACAAGAAGGAGCCCTCGCGGGCGAGTTCCTCACACAAACCTTGCTGACCTCCGCCCATTTTCACCCGAGGGCAGGGTCGAGTAGCGAGCCGCTTGGCGAGCCCTTCGCGTCTTGCAGGAAGGCGGGCCCTCTGCTTGGCGGCATGCCGCGGGTGAGAAAGCTGCCTGGCCGCCGTTTTCCTGCAACAGGGGTTGGGCCGCTCGGGCCGGTAGGGTTGCATCGTGCTCTGCGCAGAGCGAGTCCCGCGCAGGACAGGGTCAAGTCGGGGGTTGTCCGGCGGGCCTTGGCGGCCCGCGCCTCTGCTGGGTGCGATGCACTGGGAGCCATCTGAAGCGTTTAGTCTCGGGTGGCCGCCTTCAGGGCGCGAGCTTTCGCGCCCATGGGCGTGTGGCCTGGGAATTGCAACCGCAGGGACAACCACCGCGGAGGAGCCTCCATGGCTGAGTACCAGATTCTGCTCCTGCCCCGCCAAAGCTACTATCAATGGGTTCGGGCCGCAAGCGACTACGTTCAAGCGTTTGGAGCGAATCTCACCGCGGATGCCGATCGAGCCGGGCAGTTCATGCGTCCCAATCAGGTCGTCACGATCGCCGACGTCCCGGACGGGTACGCCGGCGCTCCTTTTGGGGGGGACATAAAGTCGTGGTTCCGACGCTGCTACGCTGATGTCCGCCTCGACCCCGTTCCCGCGAAATCACCTGATGATCTCAAGTCAGCCTTGGCCTCCCGCATCGCCGCGCAGGACCGCTATGGGCACCAAGCGAGCCCCTTCTCTTTGAAATGGCCGACGGACTACCCCGTGATCACCCAGGCGTTTGGGGCCAACCCGACGATCTACCGGCGCTGGGGTTTCCCAGGGCACGAGGGGGTCGATATTCGCGCCCCCACCAATGCCAACGTGTACGCGTGCGCGGAGGGAACGGTTTTGGAGGTCCATGATGGCAGCGGCGGGCACCCTTACGGCCGCCATATTCGCATACAACATCGGGACGGGTACCAGACCGTCTATGCGCACCTGAAAACGCCCTTGGTGGCAGAAAACCATTTGGTGCGCTTGGGAGAGAGAATTGCCCTGGCCGACTCGACGGGGGACTCGACAGGAAGGCACTTGCATCTTACCCTCAAGAAGCAGGGGGCCACCGAGCTTGGTTTGACCAAGTATCCGAAGGACGTCGTAGACCCGACGCCCTACTTGGTTTGGCCCGGGTCGGCCTTCCCCTCCGCCCCCAGCGCCTTTACCCTACCCACCTCGAGCTATCCTTGGCCGGCAGAGAAGTGCCTTGCCGGCGTCCATGGGCGAATGGACGGTCCGCTCTCAGAGGCAGACTTCTCGGCGATTCGGAAGTCGCGGGTCGAGGCCATCAAACTCCAGTCGAACACCAGCGAGGCCAACGTGACCCAGCTTCGCAAGCTGGACAGCAAGTTGTTCATTCTGGTACGGCTTTTCGCTGATCTGTCCTTCCAACCTGTGACGGCTGGGGACTTCGTGCAGTGGGTGCAGGCCGAAGTACAGCGAATGTACGCGCAGGGGATCCGCTACTTCGAGGTGCACAACGAGCCGAATCTGGGAGTGGAGGGCTGCCAGCGTTCGTGGGCGGACGGGGCCGGTTTTGGGCAATGGTTCCAAGAAGCGGCGGCCCGTCTGCGGGCCCGTTTTCCAGATGCCAAGTTCGGGTTCCCCGGGTTGGCTCCGGGTGATTCGGTTGAAGGAAAGCGCCAGGACGCACTTCTCTTCCTTCAGCAATCTGAGGAAGCCGTCCAGGTGGCAGATTGGATCGGCGTTCACTGTTTCTGGTCGCGCGCGGAGGACATGCTCTCGGCCTCTCAGGGGTGCCTCTATGAGGCCTACCGAAAGCGGCACCCGGGGAAATTGCTCTTCATTACCGAATTCAGCAACCCCTCCCCGGAGGTCGAGCCGCGGTCCAAAGGCGCTCAGTACGTCGAGTTCTACCAGCTGGTCCGTGACCTTCCTGGAATTGGGGCGGCTTTTTGTGTCGGGCTTTCCGCAAGCCACGGCTTTGAGGCGGAGGTCTGGCGGACCGAGAATGGCGAGTTGACTGAGATCCCGTCGATCATCGGGAGCCGGAGTGAACCCTGATCCTATCGGCGGGTGAGCGCAAGACTGGAGGCAAGGGCCGCGGCAACCGCCCGCGGCCCTTGCATTGTGCTACGAGCCTTCCGGCCTCAAACATAGCGGACACGGAACCGAGTGAACTCGGAGGTGGGGGCCAGCCACTCGGATTCCACTCGGTCCACCTCGGCCGCGCGCGGACCCTTTCCCAAGTCCCCTAACAAGTCCACGAGAAGCGACCGGGGGCCTTCGGCCACAACCTCCACAGATCCGCCGCTCAGGTTCGCCACCCAACCGGTTAGGCCGAGAACCTCGGCCCGGCGAATGACAAAGGCCCGAAATCCCACACCCTGGACCAGCCCGTGGACTCGGGCGTGGAGGCGAGCCGGATCATCCCTCATGGCAACCTCGAGCGCGCTCAGAGGGCGCGTTCCAATCTGTTTCCGACCTGGACGGCTGGGGCCTCCCTGGCCTTGCGATCCCTGAAGTTCCTTCCAAACCCCCGCCGGGCCAGGCGCCTCCGCCTGGCGTGGAGGGGCTACCACGTAACCGGCACGGATCTCAGCCGGAAGCCGCGGTCCCGGAAGGAGACCTCGTGGTGGGCCCGTCCGTGTTGATAGAGATGCCAGGTGAGAGCTACGTCCTGCTGGCAGTAGTCGAGGACTCGGTCAATCTGCCCCTCACGATACCAAGCCACCGCCTGAATGCCGTCCGCCAGCTTCTGCGAGCCCAGGGTTGCTGAAGCCACCGCCTCGAGGGACAGACGAAACCCGAGCGCCTGATACAGATGTTCCAGCAGATCGATGGTGGGCAGCCCCGCGAGGTCGCCTCCCCCGTAGGGCTTCAAGACGCGGTAATCGAAGCGTTTCACGTTGTAGCCGATGACGCGGTCCGCCGTGCGCATGAGGCTGAGGAGCAGCTCGACTTGATTCTCCACGAAGCGGTGATACCGGTCGGACTCGACCTCGTAGACCACCGCGGCCGCCATCCCCAGTCGATCGATGAAATTCCAGCCGCCCACGTCCTCCGCCAGGGATTTCGTTTCAAGATCAAACACGAGGGTCGGCTTCTGAGCCACTTGCGGTCCCAAGAGAGCCAGAAGGAAATTCGTTCTGCGGCCGAACCGGTCTCAAACCGCCGGGGGTCGGTCTGTCCATCGGCGTGTGCCGCCTGGCCTGCCCCGGGAGGCTCCATGCCAGGGGCTAGTTCAGCTCTTCTTTTCCCGGGTGGAAATCCAAGAGGGTGAAATCGCCCAACCCGCTTCCGAATTCGAGACTGCCCATTGCGTCTTCGACGAGGTTTCGCTCGCTTGGCGTTGCACGGGCATGGTAGTTCTCCAGGGCCCTGCGCGACCTTCCTCCGCCGATTTCTCCCAGCGCCCAGATCGCCCGCTTGCGCACTTCCGATTCCGTATCCTCCAGCAGTTCAATCAGGTCCGGGACTGCCTTCTTCAGCTCCAATTCTCCGGCAGCCCGAGCCGCCTCGCAGCGAACCATGGCGTTCAAGCTTCGGAATTCCCGGGTGACATAGCTTTGCCATGCGTCTCCATCGGCCGTACGGCCCATGGCCAGGAGCACACTGCTTCGGACGACAGGATCCGGATCTTCGTAGTAGGCTCTCAACACCTCGGGAACCTCGTCCCGCGAAGAATATCCCAAGGACTCCACGGCCCTCCGGCGAAGATTCATGGGCAAATCGCTACGAGCCAGGCGCAGCAAGCAATCTCCGATGCGACGCCCGAGATCGGCCGAGATCTCTTCGTACTCGGACAGGAGCAGGAAACTGCCCAGTGCGATCACAGCCTGCAAACGCACCTGCAGGTCCGGGTCGCCTTCGACCAGCTCCAAGAACTTCTCCCCCAGACGCCAGTCCTTACTCTCCCACAGACCCCGGATAGCGAGGGCGCGAACCGAGCCGTCCTCATCAGAAAGAGCCAGGCGCGCAATCGCCTCAAAATCCAGTTCAATGCGCTGACCCGCTGCCTCGACCAAGCTTTCCAGCAAGCCACGCCGCACCTCCACCGGCATTTCCCGCATGACCGCATGCAGGCGGCGCGTCTGATGAGAGTCCAGGTCGGACAGCCACACCAGGCAGCTGCGGCTCAGCCGGTGTTCCGCCTCCTGCAAGGCCCGAAGGGCCGACTCGAACTGCTCCGCGCTAGCCATGCCAAGTCACTCAGCGAGGAAGGATCGGATGGACCAGGTCCAGATAACTGATGTAGAGCATCAAACCGATCAGCAGCGCGAAGCCAATGGCATGAACGGCTTGTTCCCTTTCGGGAGGGACGCGGCGACCGCGAACGGCCTCAATCACGACAAACAGCAATCGGCCCCCGTCCAATGCAGGAATCGGAAGAAGGTTCCCGAGTGCCAGGGCCGTGCTGATCAGGCCAGCCCATTGAAGCAGGATGACCCATTGGTCCGTCTGCTGGGCGGTTTGGACCGCGCGCACGGTCAGATCGTAGAGGCCTACCACCCCGATCGGCCGAGCCTGGTCGGGGGCAACTTGACCCTGGATCAGCTTGATGGGAAGCGTTACGATCAGGAGGGTTTGCTGTTCGATCGTCTCCCCCGACCTCTGCAGAGCCTGGCCCCAGGAATAGTTGTTGACCAACTCAGCTTGCATCTCAATCCCCATCGGCCCCTGATTCGTGGGCCAAGAGGTGCGGGGCGTAATTCTCAGGCTCAGGCGCTCGGAGCCGCGCCCCACTTCCAGGAGGATGGGTTTTCCCAGATTGCCGTAGGTCAGGGAGGATAGGTCCTCGGGTTGATGAATCGTCTGGTTGTCCGCCTGGAGGATGACGTCTCCCTGTTGTAAGCCCGCGGCTTGCGCAGGCGAGGCCGGGGAGACGGAGGCCACCGCCACGCGATCAGGCCATCCGATCTTGAAGCCGAAGGTGAACACGATAAGGGCGGTGAGAAGGTTGGCACCCACACCGGCCAACAGGACGGCCGCACGCGTGCCCCGTCTGGCCGAGGCAAATCCGCCTGGCACACCGGGATCGTCTTCGCCCGCCAGCCGGACGAATCCCCCAAAAGGGATGGCGTTCAAGCTGAAGAGCGTCCCTCCTTGTTCGAACAGCTTGAGCAGCCGGGGAGGATATCCAAACCCGAACTCGGCAACGCGCACGCGCGCAATCCGTGCCACAACAAAGTGGCCGAGTTCATGAATGAAGATCAGGGATCCAAGGAACAGGATGGTGATCAGCCATCCAGGAATTGACGAAAGCATGAGACACTCCGGTCCGGAGAACCAATCATGGCACCATTACACGAATCATATCACTGAGCCCGGGTGAGCTGCCGTCATGTTTTCCTGTGCGGGAACCGGGTCTTTCTTGCGATCCGCAATACTCGTGGAGGGGCTTGAAGATCCCACCGGGTCGACCCAGTCGCTTCGCAGGTGGCATTGACCTCAGGCTAGGGCGGCCGGGCCGCCCGGTTCCGCTTGGAGCACCTCCAGGACGCCGGGCACCCGTCGCAATCGATCCAAAGACTCGCGAGCCGAATCTCCCGTGGTCAAGCAATGAACGTTCGCACCGGCGTCAATGCTAAACGCGATCGGTAGGCCCTGCGCTCGCCACCGACGAACGGCCTGGATGATTTCGACGGTCAGGGGCTTCCAGTATAGAAGCGGAGGGGTGGAGGTCATGATGACGGAGTGGAGCAGAAGGCAATCCTCTTCCACGATCTGGGCCAGCGCCGCGAAATCGCAGTCAAACAGGGCCCTGCGGCAGGCATCCAGCCGCATCGGGGTGGAATCCACTCGCAAACGGTAGAGCGGGCTGCTCCACGCCGAGCGGTGACCCTCGGAAGAGGCCACGGCCTTTGGCTGGCGGTCGACGACGACGATCAGATCGGTCAGCTTCCAGTGCTCCGGCGGCAGGATGCTCGTCGCGAAGGAATCCAGATCGCCAGAGCCAGCCTGCCATTCGACGAATCCCCCCGGGATGGACCGGCAAGCTGAACCCGAGCCCTGACGGGCCAGGCGGGAAAGACCCTTCTGATCGAGGCAGAGGCCGATGGCGGCCGAGGCGGCCAGGGTCAGGGCGGCAAAGGCCGAAGCGGAAGAGGCGATCCCTGAGGCCAGAGGAAAGTTATTCTCCGAGTCGACCCGCGCAAAAACCGAGCTCTTCGCCAGAGCGCGAATTCGCTCCAAATGATCCACCACCCGTGCGGACATCTCGGGCGAGGCTGGGCGACTTGCGAAGAACACCTCGTCCGCGCCCAGTCCCTCCCGGAAGTCTACGGTGGTGCGCGTGAATAAGGCACCCAGACTCATCGAGATGGATCCATTGGCTGGCAGGCGCAGGCGCTCGTCTCGATTTCCCCAGTACTTGATGAGAGCAAGGTTCGGGTGGGCGATGGCGGTCGCCCTCATGGCGAGATCCAAGTTCCAGCAACGGGTTTTCCGAGTAGTGCCGATGTGACGGCTCCTGGTTCCTCCCCCGAGAAGATCAGGGCCTGCAAGTCGGGCAACTTGCCGACGAGCTCGAGCATGAGCTCCACCTTTCCCGCCATGCCGCCGGTGACATCGGCGTCAGCACTGCCCCCCACCCGACCGCGATGTTCCCTCCACGTGGACGGGGTCAGCTGGGCGATGACCTGTGTTCTCCGTGGGAAGTCGGCATAGACCCCGGATTCGATTCCCGCCAACAGGATGCGCTGGGGCCTGAGCCGCTCCGCCAGGTAGGCAAACACGTTCTCCGTGGAAGCGATCGTACCCCCTCGTTCCCGGTCAAACATCACGTCCCCGTAGACCATGGGCACGAGACCGGCGTCCAATGCGGCCCGGATGGGCTCGCTCGGCATCGCCACAACCCGCCCTGACTCGGCCAGACCCCCTGCGGAGGGAGAAAAACGCACGACCGGGATGGCCTCCCGGCTGAAGGCGTCCACCGCCATCCGCGAGAGCATGTCCGCAACCCGCCACACCTCCGCAAAGCCGAGCCAATCCGCCGAAGTCCTCACCCCGTGGACGGTTCCATGACGCTCCGCCTCTACGTGTCCAAACGAGCCCGAGCCGTGACCCAATAGGATCTGCAGTTCGGGAGCCTGGGATCGGGCCGAGGCGACCTCCTGCGCCAGCCGCCGGAGGACCTCAAGCCGCGGGGTCTTGGGCTTCGATTTCTCTGTGATGAGGGAGCCGCCGAGTTTGAGGAAGACCAGCATCTTGTTTCCGAAGGGGAGATGGGGAAGGTGGTCCTATCGCGCTGGGAGGTTGGTCAGCATGTCATGAATGCGCGCGATTACCATGTCCAAGGCGACCCGGTTAAACCCGCCTTCAGGGATCACCACGTCGGCATAGCGCTTTGAGGGTTCGACAAACTCGAGATGCATCGGGCGAACGGTGGTCAGGTACTGGCGGATTACGGATTCCACCGTGCGCCCCCGCTCGCTGATGTCGCGCTGCAAGCGTCGGATGAAGCGGATGTCCGGGTCAGTGTCCACGAAGATCTTGACGTCGAACAGTTCTCGCAACGACCGGTCCGAAAAGATCAGAATCCCCTCAACCAGCAGGATCGGATGGGGGTCCACGTGCCGTGTCATCTGGGTTCGCGCGTGGGTGGTGAAATCGTAGACGGGCATTTCAATCGCCCGCCCGGACTTGAGTTCTTTCAGGTGCTCAATCAGAAGGGGGGTGTCCAGCGAGTCCGGATGGTCAAAGTTGACGATGTCGCGTTGGGACCGCGCGAGGTCCTTCAGATTCTTGTAGTAGCCGTCATGCGGCAAATAGGCTACCGCTCCGGCATCGGTGTCGCCCAGGATCGTCTGAGCCACGGTCGTCTTGCCCGAGCCCGAGCCGCCCGCTATCCCAATGGTGATGCACCGGAACTCACTCACGCGGCCATTATACTCATGCCTTTGCCCGTGTGCTCTGCTCGCGCCTGGCTGGGAGAGGCGGCCTCTTCTCACGGAAACAAGCCACCTGCCCCACTCGGACTCCACCCGCTCCCTACATCCGCCGGAGGTATCTTCCGGCCTCGGCGCGCTTTCCGAGCTTGAGGAAGATATCGGCTCTCCCCGGGTCTGCCGGTCCAATATCCTCGCTTGCCTGTACCAGGATAGTCTGGCCACACTCCGGAATCCTCGCACCTCCCCAGCCGCCTGCGCATTCATTTGCGACCTCAACGGCCTCGGGGACCGGGATAGGGAAAGCCGGGCACGAAACACCGGCTCCCGCATGTTTCCTGTGCGCAAAGCAAGGCCGATTGACCAGGCGACAAGGCGTGATATAGTTCGCTGTGACTGTAATTCTGAACGAGTCATAAAGAAACAGGACAGGACATGCCCAGAGCGTTCAACGAACACGACAAGGAGCTGATCCGCAAGAGGCTCCTGGAGCATGGGTACAAGCTGTTCTCTGCCTACGGGCTGAGGAAAACCAGCATTGAAGAGATTGCCAGGGCGGCTGGGATCTCCAAAGGAGCGTATTACCTCTTTTATCAGTCCAAAGAAGCTCTATTCATGGATGTAGTCGAACTGGCCGAAAGACGTTTCCGCCAGGAACTGTTGGCAACCATCCATCTGCCAGGGCCTTCGCCTCGAGCCCGTTTGTTGGCCGTCTTGAAGAAGGCTTTCGCCCTTCTGAAAACGGTTCCCGTCCTGCAGTTCTTTACCGGCAACGATTTTGACCTTCTCATGCGCAAGATCCCTGAAGAAAGACTCCAGGAGCACCTCGCGGGCGATCGACAGTTCTTGGAAGAGTTGGTCGCTCGCGGCAAGGAGGCGGGCATACCGATCCGCGCCCAGCCCGAGGAGATCAACGGCTTGCTGTACCCACTCGTGTTGACCGTCCTGCATGACGATGCCCCCAGGCCGATCCGCCTGGGCGGAAACATTGACTTGCTTCTGGAGCTGGTTGCAGCTTTCTGTCTGGGTGAGGTCGACCTTCAGACTCAAGACCCAATCCATGCCAGGCCCCAGAGGGCAAAGGGATACCCAGCATGAACTTGCCGATTGAGACAGAGCATCTCGGGAAACGCTACGGAGACGTGGCGGCCGTCAAGGATCTCTCCTTGCGGGTGGCTGAGGGCGAAATCTACGCCTTCCTGGGCCTGAATGGTGCGGGGAAGACGACCACGATCCGCATGCTGTTGGGGATGATCCGGCCCACCACCGGATCGGCCAGGGTGCTCCACACCAGGGTTCGAATGGGCAGGCGAGAGCCCTGGGCTTCGGTCGGTTACTTGGTGGAAATACCCTACGCATACCCTGAGCTGAGCGTCCGCGAGAACCTGGAGGTCGCCCGCCGCTTGCATCCGGGCACGGCACCGGGGGCGGTGGGGCGAATCATCGAACGCTTGAGGCTGGCCTCTTACGCCGACCGTCGGGCCGGCACGCTCTCCCAGGGCAATGCGCAGCGGCTGGGGTTGGCTAGAGCCCTCTTGCATGATCCCCCGTTGCTCATTCTGGACGAGCCGGCCAACGGTCTCGACCCGGCCGGGATTGTCGAGATCCGATCTCTCCTGCTCGAGCTCACCCGCGAAAGAGGCGTGACGGTCTTTATGTCGAGCCACATCCTCGCCGAGGTTTCTCGCCTTGCCCGACGGATCGGGATCATCCACGAAGGCCGCCTGCTCCAGGAGCTCGACGTCGATGAGCTGGAGCGAAACCGGCGCCGGCGGCTCCTGCTGCGGGCCCGGGACGTTGAGGCGGCCCGCCGGGTGTTGTCGGCCGCCGGGCAGCCGACCGAAGTCCTGCCGGACGGCACCCTTGAGCTGAGGGATCCTTCTTCACTCGACCATCCGGATGAAGTCAATCGCCTGCTGGTGCAGGCTGGCGTCCCGCTCACGCAATTGGTGGTGGAGGAGGAAGAGCTGGAGCAGTACTTCCTCAGGCTGGTGGGTTTGGGTGGAGATGCGCAATGAACTACGTCGCGGATATGGTTTGGATAGAGTCGCGTAAGGCTATCCGCTCCAAGATGCCTCTGTTCACAGCGCTCGGGTCACTGCTCATGCCTCTGGGAATAGGATTCTTGATTTTCCTCGCCAAGAACCCTGAGCTTTCACGAAACCTTGGCCTGGTCGGCACCAAGGCCAATCTGACGGCCTACTACGCAACGGATTGGCCATCCTACCTGGTATTGTTTGCCGAGATCATCGCGGCCGCCGGCTTCTTTCTGTTCATCCTGATCATCAGCTGGGTGTTTGGCCGCGAATTCGCCGATGGCACCCTGAAAGACATGCTGGCTGTCCCAGTGCCGCGGTCGAACATTCTCCTGGCGAAATTCGTTGTGGTCGGACTCTGGTCCGGTGTGCTGACGTTGGGCATCTTCACCCTCGGCCTCGTCATGGGTGCCCTGGTCAAGCTCCCCCACGGATCGATGGGCATTGTTCTGCAAGGCGGGGTCAGCGTCGCGATAACAGCCGGTCTGGTGTTTGCGGTCGTTGCGCCGTTTGCGCTCCTCGCCAGCGTGGGGCGGGGTTACCTACTACCCCTCGGAACCGCGATTCTCGCGCTGATCATGGCAAACCTGCTTGCGATCGCTGGGTGGGGGGATTACTTTCCATGGGGCATTCCCGGCATGTATGCACAGGGGAAGAACTCCCTGCCCCCGATCAGCTACGTGATTGTGATCGCGACGGGACTGGCAGGAATGATCGCAACCTACTTGTGGTGGAAGTTCGCCGATCAGAACCGCTAGGCAGGGCGGACCACACGCAACCAGAGGATGAGCACAGGCGACAACATGCAAGGTGGCCCGGGCGAGTAAGCCGGTTGCCCACTTCCCAATGGCTGGAACGGAGACCCTGCCAGAAGGATCGATCGCAGGATTTCGTCCTCGAGGTAGCTCCAGCGACGAAACAAAAATGCCCCGTTAGGGGCAGGAGCCACGGAAGGGAATCGAACCCTTAACCGATCGCTTACGAAGCGATTGCTCTACCGATTGAGCTACCGTGGCGCCGTTGTCATTATAGCAGGGCCCCGTTGGCTCTCACAAGCCGTGCGGGCATTCTTGCGACCGCCCGCGGAGGTGCCTCCCCCCTTCCGCCCCGGTCTCGGCGCCCAGCCGCCCACCCAAAACCCTCACCCGCGGAGCCGTCGCACGTACAAGCGATCGATCAGCAGGTCCATCATCCCAGGGAACAGCGTGTTGAGCCAGACGATGGGGAGAGCCATGCGCGGCAAGACAACGACCCGCCGCGGATGAGCCGCCAGACCGACAATGCACTGGGCCACTCGCTCAACCGGCAGCCGCCAGCGCTCCGCTCCCCGAACCTCCGTCTCCGCGGAACGACCGACGTGGGATCCAAACTCAGTCTCTACGGGACCCGGGCAAAAGGTGCAGACCGGGATGCCCAGGCTGCTGACTTCCCTGCGCAGGGCTTCTCCGAATCCGCGCAGACCGAACTTGGCGGCCGAATAGACCGAATCGGTCGGGGTTCCCAGCAGGCCAGCCAGCGAAGAGACATTGATAATGCAACCGGATCGCCGCCTAATCATGGACGGGAGGATCTCACGGGTGAGCAGGATGCAACTCGTCAAATCGAGGCGGACTTGCTCCTCGATGTCATGGACCGGCTCCAGTTCATCGAGCCAGCGCATGCGGCCGAAGCCGGCATTGTTGACCAGGCAATCCACCTGCCCTTTCCAGGCCACGGCCGATGCGGCAATGCGGCGAATGTCCTCCAGGCGAAGCAGATCCCCGGCAATCGTCAGGGCCTCCGGGGCCCCGGGCTGCTCCGCTATCCGCGCGGCGAGTTGACGGAGACGGTCCTCGCGCCGCGCCGTGAGGATGACGTGCGCCCCTGCCCGGGCGAAAGCAATCGCGGTGGCATAGCCGATTCCGGAGGAGGCTCCGGTGATCAGAACTACCTTTCCATGCATGCGACTGGGCATTCTCCGCTGTCCCTGCGGATCTCGTCCGAGCTCGCGGCCCGGAGGGTACTTCCAATGCAGTCCAATCGATCGGGGGCAGCGGCCCTGCGGAGAGGGATCCAATCTGGATCCCTTCGGCCTTTGCAAGCCGCCGGACAGGCCTAAGTCCGGGCCGGTGTGGATTTTCGCGGTGCGCGCCGCGAGCGCGCGGCTTCCCGGACCGTGCGAGAGGCCCCATTCCTCGAATTGCTGTCCTCCGCCGGGTGAATGGCGACTGCCAACACCTCGTCCATGTGCCCGACCAGCTTGACGGTCAGTTCGGCTCGCACTTTCTGAGGCACCTCTACCAAGTCCTTTTCGTTCCGGGCCGGCAGGATGACCGTCTTGAGACCGATGCGATGTGCGGCCAGCACCTTCTCGCGCACCCCGCCTACGGGCAGGACCTTGCCGCGCAGCGTGATTTCGCCGGTCAGGCCCACTTCTTTGTGAACCCGACGCCCGGTGAAGGCGGAGATGAGGGCGGTGGCAATCGTGATCCCTGCGCTGGGTCCATCTTTTGGAATGGACCCCTCGGGAACGTGAATATGCACATCCGTTTTCTCGAACCGCTGAGGATCAATCGCCCACTGGCGCGCGCGTGTTTTCAGGAAGGATATGGCCGCCTGAGCGGATTCCTGCATGACCTCTCCGACCTGGCCGGTGATTTGAAGGTTCCCCTTGCCTTCCAGCAGAGCGACCTCGACCGGCATGGTGTCCCCGCCCGCTTCGGTCCAGGCCAGGGCAGTCGCGACCCCCACCTCGTCTTTCTTCTCCGCCTCGAGCATGAAGAACTGCGGCGGACCCAGAAAGCGCGGCACGCTGGCCAGGCCTACTCGGCGTGGGACCTCCTGCCCCTCCGCTTTTTTCCGCGCCACCTTTCGCAGGACGCGACCGATTTCGCGCTCCAGGTTGCGAACCCCGGCTTCCCAGGTGTACTCGCGGATGATGCGCCGGACGGTCGCCTCGGGCAGGGTGAGCTTCTCCCCCTCCAGCCCGTTTTCACTCTTCTGCCGCGGGATCAGGAACATGCGGGCAATGGCAAGCTTTTCCTCTTCGATGTATCCCGGGAACTCTATGACCTCCATGCGATCCTGAAGGGCCGGCGGCACGGGAGCCAGAATGTTGGCGGTGGTGATGAACATCACCTTGGATAGATCAAAAGGCACATCCAGATAGTGATCCTCAAAAGAGAAGTTCTGTTCTGGATCCAGTACTTCGAGCAGAGCCGCCGCGGGATCACCGCGGAAGTCGGCGCCCAGCTTGTCGATCTCGTCCAACATGAAGAGGGGGTTCACGGTGGCCGCGCGCCTCATGGTCTGCAGGATCCGACCTGGCAGGGCCCCAATGTATGTCCGCCGGTGCCCGCGGATCTCCGCTTCGTCCCGCACTCCGCCGAGGGAAACCCGCACGAACTTCCGGCCCAGCGCCTCGCCGATCGACTTCCCCAGCGAAGTCTTGCCCGTCCCCGGCGGGCCAACGAAGCAAAGGATCGGCTGTTTCTGCTTCTCTGGGGCGAGGCTCCGCACCGCGATGTATTCCAGAATGCGCTCTTTCGCCCTCGGCAGGCCATAATGACGCTCGTCCAACACGCGGGCGGCGTGCTTGACGTCCAGGTTGTCCTGCGTGCCCTTGCTCCAAGGCAACTCGACCAACCAGTCCAGGTAGGTCCGGACGATGGCGACCTCCGGGGCCATGGAGGGCATTTGGCCGAGACGTTCCAGCTCCTTCACAGCCTTTTCGTGGACTTCCGATGGCATGCCGGCGGCCTCGATGGCCTTGCGCACTCCAGCCAGTTCCTTGGTCCAGCTATCGGCCTCTCCCAACTCGTTCTGGATCGCCTTGATCTGCTCGCGCAGGTAGTACTCCCGTTGGGTTCGATCGACCTCGCTCTGGACGCGAGTATGGATGCGGTTCTCCAGCTCAAGCACATCCAATTCTCGGCCGAGAAGAATGCTCAAACGTTGAAGCCTTTGGCCCGGATCGATGATCTCCAGGACCTGCTGCCGCTCGGCGACCGGGATTCCCAAGGCCGAGGCGATCAGATCGGCGAGCCACCCCGGCTCTTCGACATTCATCGCAAAAACATAGGCCTCCTCCGGGAGGCTGCGGTTGAGTTGGACGACTTTCTCGAACAAAGCCAGCACGGCCCGCATTAGGGCTTCGGTCTCGCGGCTCTTTTCTTTAGACTCAAAGATAGGGCGCGCTCTCACCCGCAGGTAGGGTCGGGTTTGCACGAATTCTGTGACCGCTAGGCGCCTGCGCCCTTGGGCCAGGACCGTGGTGGACCCATCGGGCATGTGCAGAATTCGACCGACCGCCGTCTCCGTCCCAAGGGTGTGCAGGTCCTGAGGGTTGGGTTCGGAGACCTCTGGATCGAGTTGGAGCAGTGCCAAGACCGTTTCCCCCGCCGCCTGAGCCGCCTCAATCGCCGCCAGGGTAGACTCGCGCCCCACAAACAGGGGACTGACCATGCGCGGGAACATGACCATGTCCAGCAGCGGAAGCACGGCGCAGGTGACCAGGCCTTCCGCGTCCAGCGGCGCATCATGGACTCGCTGCAGCTCTTCGGTTCGGTTCCCCAAGACCTCGGTAAACTCGGACCGCAGCTGCCAATCACGAAAGTCCGGACCACTCATCTCCCGATCCTTCCAGCGGCAGGCTCGGCACGATCCTCTGCTGAACCCGACGGCTGGCATCCCCTTCCCATGCCTCGGGCCAGGCCGCAAGCACCGCCGCCGAGACAAACATGCTCCCGGCTGAGAGGACGACATCTTCCTCTCCGGCCAGTTCGAGGGCGCGCCGCAAAGCGTCCGCCACCGGCAGGCGGATCTCAACCGGGCAGCCGCGAGTGCGGATCCGCTCCGCCAAGTCCTCCGCTTCAGACGCCCGCGGATGGTCGGCCTGCGTGACAACCACGCGCGAGATGCGAGGGATCAACTCGTCCAGGATCCCGTCAATGTCCTTGTCCACAGATGCCCCAAAGATCAGGATCACCTTCCGGGAGGGGAAGTAGTCGTCGAGCGCGGTGCGCAATCGGCTGGCGGAGTCCCGGTTGTGGGCCGAATCAACCACTACGAACGGGAAGCGGTGGAGAACCTGGAACCGGGCCGGCCACTCCACGCTGCGAAAACCCTCTCGGATCGCCTCCTCCGTGACCGGCAAGCCCCGATCCTGAGCCGCCTGGAGCGCCGCGTAGCCCACGGCCGCGTTGATCACCTGGTGGTAGCCAAGCAGCGGGATCTCGTAGCGGGGCGGGACCCATTCCAGTTCCTTCCCATCGTCCAGGTAACTGTTCACCCGCTCCTGTTCGGCCGCCGACCAGATGAACAGGGACTGGCCGTCGAGCGAATGGGTGCGCGGAGCGAAGTGCCAGTCGCCCCCCACCTGCACCAAAGGGGATTGGCGCTCCTCCGCGATGGACTGCAGGACCCGAAGCGCCTCCGTGCTCTGGGGCGCGATGACCACAGGCACGCCGGGCTTGATGATCCCGGCCTTCTCCCGGGCGATCTCCGCCAGGGTGTGCCCAAGGAGATGGGTGTGATCCAGGGAAAGCGAGGTGATCACGGAAACCAGAGGACGGACCACATTGGTCGCATCCAGGCGCCCACCCAACCCCACCTCAACCACCGCCGCGTCGACCTTCTCCCGGGCAAAGTGGAGAAAGGCCAGGGCCGTTGTGATCTCAAAGGTCGTGAGCCGCGGCACCGTCTCCACGGCGGGCTGGATCTCCTCCACCAGCTCGGCCAGGCGTTCGTGAGGAATGTCGTGCCCGTCCACCTGGATTCGTTCCGCGTAGTCCACCAGGTGAGGCGAGGTGTAGAAGCCGGTCCGGTAACCCGCGGCCCGCAGCGCCGAAGCACAGAGAGCCGACACCGATCCCTTGCCTTTGGTCCCTGCGACGTGGATCACTTTGTAGGAGCGCTCGGGATTGGAAAGCTTCTGGAGCAATTCGCGCATGCGGGCGAGATCGAAGGTTGCCGGGGAGTAGCGGTAGGAACGCTGCAGGCTGTAGTCTACAAACGAGTAAAGGTAGTCCAGCGCCTCATCATAAGTCATCGGGGACATGGAGGTCATTCTAACCGTTCGGCTGCGAAGTTACAAGGAGAGCGACCCTGAGGTTGTGAAAGCTTGCCCACTTCCTGCGGGTCCGGGGATGGAACCGCCTCAGAGGATGTGGAGCTCAGCCCAAGAGCGGCAGAGACAGGTAGAAAGTGCTTCCCTTCCCCAACTGGCTCTCGACCCACACGCGGCCTTGGTGCCAGTCGGCGATGGATTTGACGATCGCCAATCCCAGGCCCCAGCCCGGCGGAGAAGAAGGATCGCGGTTCCGTGCGTGGTAGAACCGTTCGAAGATCCGGCCCTGGTCGGCGGGAGCAATCCCGGAGCCGGTGTCTTGCACAGCGATCAACATCTGCTGGTCTCGAACTTCGGCCCGCACTTGCACGGATCCCCCTGCCCGGTTGAAGCGGATAGCATTGTCCATGAGATTCCCCAGCGCCCGCTCCAGCAGCGCCGCATCCGCTTGGATCTTGGGCAGCTGATCCGGGAGAGACACGGCCACCTGGACCCCCCGCGACCCAGCTTCGCTGCGGAAATCCTCAACCACCCGGACCACCAGCTCGCGGATCTCGACGGCCTCCCGTTTGGCTTCGACTCCCCTTTCAATCCGACTCAGGTCCAGCAGGTCCTCGACCAGACGCGTCGTGTTCTGCACAGCCGCGCGAATGCGGCCGATATACTCCTGCTGGGCGGAATTGACTGGGCCAAGTACCTCGAGCATGTTCGCGAGGCCCCCGATCTGTGTGAGCGGCCGACGCAGGTCATGACTCACCGTGTGCACGAATTCCGATTTCAAGTCCTCCAGCTGCTTGAAGCGGGTCACATCTTGGATCAGACAAACCTGGCCCAGCGAGCCCGAGCCTGTCCCGGGCACGGTTCCCACGGACACCAGCAACCTTCGCCCGTCCGCTCCAGGCATCTCGAGATTCCCCCCACCGGGGGCGGAACCGCGCAGCACCTTGGACAGTCCAGCCAGGGCGCCGTGCTCCAGCAGAACCTGGCCCGTTTCGGGCAGAGGGGTTCCCAGCAACTCCCGGGCGGCAGCGTTGGAGAAAAGGAGCCGTCCATCGGCATCGGTCATCAGCACCCCGTCCGGAATGGCTGACAGAATGGCCTCCAGCCTTTGCCTCCCGCCCTCAGAGGCCTCGAGCAGTCGAGCATTTGAGGCAGCCACTGCCGCCTGGCTGGCCAGCCCGGCCAGGAGGTCCAGTGTGCTCTGATCAAACACTTGGGGTTGGGCAAAGGCCAGCCACAGGGCGCCGTAGAAGCGATCCGATTGCATAAGGCGGAAGGCGAGCAACGCGCCCAGCTGGGCGGTGAAGTAGGAAGGGAAGAGATTTCCTTCCCGACCGAGGTTGCCGACAGCCCAGGGCGAACGCTCCCTCACCAGAGACACCACGTACTCGTCCAGCGAGGCCATCTTCTCGGCCAGATCCCCCTGGGAGAACTCGCGGTAGCCAGAGGCCGAAGCGGGGGAAGAGACCAGGACGACACGGGCGCCGCCCGCCCCGCTGGCCGCGAGAGCCCCCTGCAGGATGGCCCGGCAAGCTTCCTGCAAGTCGAGCTGGCTGGCCACGGCCTGACTTGCGCGCAGGAGCAGGTCCTGATCGCGCGCTTGCCTTTTCAAATTGTGCTGCATGGTCTCGAAGGCGCGGCCCAGGACGCCGAACTCATCCTCCCCCTGCACCTCCACCCGTCGATCCAGATCGCCAGCAGCAATCCCCTCCGCCGCCCGGACCAGGCCCCTGAGCGGCTGGGTGATCCGCTGCGCAATCAACATCACCAGGAGCTGAGTCATCACGGTGACCAGGAGAATCAGCAGGCCAACCCGTGTTCCCACGCCGAGAGAAACCCGAAACGCATTCTCCTCGGGCACGCGGATTGCGACCTCCCAATTCGGATACGACATCGGGGAAAGGTAACTTAGCCTGCGGCGTCCATCCGAAGTGGTATCCAGATACCATGAGCCGCCTTGTTCGTCGTGCCCGACCGCGTTCTGTTCAATCCAGGGCTCGGCCTGGGCAGGATAAAGGACGTTCCCTTGCGCGTCGAGCAAGAGACCTTGGGAGCCGCTGATCCACTGGAATGAAGCCCGGACCGGAGAAAGGAGAGGATTAATCTCAAGCGAAGTGCGTCCGATCAGAAAACCGAGCACCTGTCCTTGAGAGCCCAAAACGGGCTGGATCATGGAAAGCCAAGGGTTGTCGGAACCCTGCATGTCAGTCCAGCCCAGCCAGGCTGCGCCCTTGAGCGCTTGTTGGCATCCCTGATTCTCTCCGAGTTCGCCACAGAGGGGATCGGGCAGCGAAGGATAGACGGCAACCACGTGGTTTGAGTTGGTTAGGTAGGCGAGTTGCTGAAAGTAGGCCGGCTGCTGCAACCGGTCCGACAGGTAGGACTGCAAAACGTCCGGCGAGCCCTGCAGGCGCAGGACATCATTGCCCATTTGCTGGAGCAGGGTCTGTCCGGTCATCAGCGAGACGGACAAGGCGCTTCCAGCGCCCTGGGAAGCCAGCCGGACCTGCTCCAGAAGGGCATCCTCGGCCTGGACCCGCGACTGGGTGATGGTCGCAGCCAGGATCAGGACGGCCATCAAGGCCAGAGGCAGGGTGAGCCAAAGGCTCAAGTGCCAGACGAGGCTTCGTTGAAACCAGGCAGGTCGGATCCTCGAGGGCACCGGCCAATATCTCCCCAGGAGCAATCTCAACCCCTGCGCGATAAGCCCGCCCGCCGCGAATTCGATCACGACCGCCAGCATGTGGCCGGGGAGCCGGGAGAGAACAAAATCCGTGCTCACGACCAGGTCGCCGCGGGCATAGCCGTAGTCGGTCAGGAGTCGAAGCACGAGGGCAAACGGCACAGACCCCAAGCAGGCGCCGATCGGGAGCCGCAGGAAAGCGAAGAACCGTCCGGCGTAGTCCTGCCGCAGGAACCAGGCCACGCTCCAAGCGACCAAGCTGTATTCGAGGAGGGTCAAGGCCTGGTGCGTGTCGAGCACAGCTCGCTCGCCGCCGACGATCAAACCCAGCGTGATGGCAGGTAGAGGCCCCAGAAAGCCGGCTCCCAGGGCGATCGGAACAACGGCCACCAGTCCTGCGAGGGGCCCAGGGGGGGTCAGGGGAATACCCGGCAAGGTAGGCAGACCAGCCACCGGGATGCGCACGACGGCGACACCTGCCAAGCCTGCGGCGAGAATTGCAAGAACCAGCCAAAGGCCCCTCTGAGCCCGCCCGAGATTCCTGGCGTCAGGCAGCGACTGAATGGAGGCGATCGCCAGGAGGAGAGCAAAGAAAAGGAGAATCGGAAGTTGGAAGGGCAGGATCGGGATCTGGGGGATCCCCTGGAGCCAGAATTCAAAGGTCATGGCAATCCCAGGTGCAAGCCGTGTGCCGCTGCGCTGCGACTACCTCGGTTGGCCAAGCGGGAGGGCATTTCAGACAGACCGGAGGCATTTCGTTCTTGGAAGATTATATGCCAAGGACGGCAAGGCAATAGCCCCTGAAACTTGTCTGGCCTCAGTGAATGTGCTAGACTGGGTTGCTGCGCGCGGGAGGCCTTGGCGAATGCCCGAGAAGATCCTGATCGTGGACGATGATTTAGACACGCTCAAGCTCGTTGGGATGATGCTGCAGCGGCGCGGCTATTCCATCGTGGCCGCGGTCAACGGGACCCAGGCGCTCAGCAAGGCCGCCAGTGAGCGTCCGGATCTCATCCTGCTCGATGTCATGATGCCGGATCTGGACGGATTCGAGGTCTGCCGCCGCCTGCGGGCGGATCCCCTTTTCGCTTCCGTTCCGATCCTGATGTTCACCGCCAAGGCCCAGGTCGATGACAAGGTCCAGGGTTTTGACGCGGGCGCGGATGACTACTTGCCCAAGCCCACTCACCCCGCGGAGCTTCTGGCGCACGTGAAGGCCTTGCTGGGAAGATCGAAACCTGCGGCAACGGTCGCGCCCAGCCAGCGAGCGAGGATTCTGGCCTTCATTGGGGCCAAGGGGGGGTTGGGCACGACCACCCTGGCTGTCAATCTGGCCGTCCTCTTGGCCAACAAGAGACATGACGTCATCCTCTGCGAAATCCGGCCGGGACAAGCGATCGGCTCGTTCCTGCTGGGAATCAACCGCCCCTCCGGCTTGACGGCCTTGCTCCAGAAGCCTCGAGACGAACTGGATGCCCGGACCATCGAAAAGGAGATTGTCGTCCACTCCAGTGGCGCCCGTTTCCTCCTGGGCTCGGCCGATCCGCACGACTACGCGCTGCTGAAGGAAACAGATCGCTTGGAGATGATCATCCGCCGATTGGCGATGATGACGCGTTTCTTGCTGTTGGACCTGGGCAGCGGCTTCTCTCTTTCAGCGCTGCGGATTCTGCCCCTGGCGGACCAGATTCTCGTGCTTCTGGAGCCGGTGCGCTACACGGTGCTCATGGCTCGTTCCCTTATGGCCGACCTGGAGGCGGCCGGTGTGTCTCGGAACAAGGTCGATTTCGTGCTAGCCAACCGGGAGCGCTCGAGCCTGCAAATGGCGCGCTCCAAGATTGAAGAGATGATTGGAAAGCCAGCCCTGGGAAGCATTACCCCCGCCCCGGAACTGGCCTTTCAATCGGCAGAGAATGGGGTTCCCCTGGTGCTGCACGATCCCAACGCTCTCATCTCCGATCAAATGCGGCAGCTCGCCGACCGCTTGGCAAGCAAAGCGCTTGCATGACCCTCGACTCGAATGCCTGCGGCGATGTCCCCCAAGCCCTCCAGCTTGCCCGGGAATTGATCCTCTCCTCGCCCTACACCGTAGCTCTGACGGGTGCAGGCATCTCGACCCCTTCGGGGATTCCGGATTTCCGAAGCCCGGGGTCGGGTTTGTGGGAGCGGGTCGACCCGATGGAAGTAGCCTCGCAGACCGTCTTTCGCTACCATCCGGAACGTTTCTACGACTGGATACGCCCGCTGGCGCAGGGCTGGATGAACTCGAGACCCAATCCCGCGCATCGGGCTCTGGCCCACCTGGAGAAAGCCGGGCGCCTGCAATGCGTCGTTACCCAGAACATTGATGACCTGCACCAGAAGGCTGGCTCGTCCCGCATCCTTCAGATCCACGGGAATCTCCAGGAAGCCACCTGCATCAGCTGCTACCAGCTCTGTTGCTCCGATGTGATCAGGCGTTGGCTGCGCGAGCCGACCGGCGTGCCGCGCTGCGAGATCTGCGGCGGGGTCCTCAAACCGAATGTCATCCTCTTTGGAGAACAGCTTTCCCAGCCCCTTCTCCAGCAAGCCCGTCAGGAATTCCGCAAGGCCCGTCTCGCGCTGGTCGTCGGTTCATCCCTGGAGGTGACTCCGGCGGCGACGCTGCCTCTGGAAGCACTTCAGCATGGCGCTCACTTGATTATCGTCAATCGCCTCCCCACCTACCTAGACTCTCGGGCGGACGTCGTCTTCCGGGAGGACGTGGCCGAGGTCCTTCCCAAGCTCTCCGATGAGATTCTCCATGTCGCTCTTTGAGAGTCGTCCCGTGGGCCCTGACACTGCGGCCCGCAACTACCCCGAGCTGTTGCGGCGCTACGTCCTCCTGCTCGACTTGGTGCGAGACCTCAGCTCCGCCCTGCACCTCAGCGACCTGCTTGAGAGGGTAGCCCTGGCGGCCACTCGCCTGCTGGAATGCGAGGGAGCGGCCGTCCTGCTCCTGGAGCCTCTCTCCGGGGATTTGCATGTGGAGGCCACGACCCATCCGGGCCTGGCCGTGCTTCGCATCCGGGAGGTTCCGCCGGATCGAAGTCTAGCAGGCATGGCGATCGCCTCCGGGGAGCCGCTGGTCATGGGCGCCGAGGGCATTACCCGGGCCGTGGAAAGCGGCCCGGTGCCCTACGAGCTGGCCCTGCTCGCCCCGAACGTTCCAAGCGCCTTCATCGGGGTGCCGCTGGAAGGGAAGGTCCAAAAGATTGGGGTCCTGGAAGTGTTCTCCCGGGAATCCCAAGGGTTCACTCCCGAGGATGTGGCGGCGCTGCAAGCCCTGGCGGGCCAGGCCGCGGTGGCCATCGAGAGCATGAGGCTTTTCGAGCAGAGCGACCTCATCACCGAACTCGTGCACGAGATTCGGACGCCTCTCACCGCCTTGGAAACCGCAGCGGCTCTGCTGGAGCGCTCGGACTTGAGGGAAACGCAGCGCAACTCGGTGCTCGGCACACTTCGCCATGAGATCCAGCGGTTGGTGGAACTCACCGATGAGTACCTTGACCTGGCCCGGCTGGAATCAGGGCGCAACCGCTACCAGCCGGAACGCTTCCAACTTGGCCCGCTGCTGTCCGAATGCGCCGAGATCGTGACCCCCCTCATGCATGCCCAGGAACTGCGATTTGTCCGCCAATTCGAGGCCGAGCCGCTCGAGCTTTTTGCGGACCGAGCGAGGATCAAGCAGGTGGTGCTCAATCTGCTTTCAAATGCCGTGAAATACAACCAGCCCAACGGTCTGGTGCTCCTGCGGGCACGACGCGTAAGCGCCCTCTCCGAAGGCGAGGCCGATCAGGCTTGTATCGAGGTCACCGACTCCGGCCTGGGAATTGCGGAAGACAGCATGGGACACATCTTTGAAAGGTTCTTTCGCGGCCAGGTTGGCGAGTCGCGAGCGCCTGGCTCGGGATTGGGGCTGTACATCGCACGCCATATTGTCGAGAGTCACCGGGGCCGGATCGATGTGACCAGCAAGCTGGGAGAAGGGACCACCTTCACCATTTGCCTGCCGGTGGCACCCCTGGCCGGAGTCCGGCCGGCCGGGGCTCAGCGCTCCATCCTGGAGCGCTGACCCTCTCCGGGATCCAATTGGGCTAACGGCCTGGCAAGGGATCCGGCGCCTGCGCGGGGGGGAGGTATTTCTCGACGGCCCAGCCTCCCGCCCGGAGCAACTGCGGGGTGACCGCCGGATCCTCGGGCCGGATCCGAAGCGGATTGGTGCCTTGCAATGCGCTGAGGACGTCCCCCATGGCGTCGCCCAGGTAGACCGGGACACGCAGTTGTCTTGCCAATTCAAGGGGAGAAACGTCGTCCAGGCTCAAGGCTTGCGGATGGTCAAACATGCGTCTGGGCAGCACCAGGAACTCTCCGGGATCACCACCCCCCAGCGCCTGGACGACCTCCCGGCCCATCAGCAGCCCGGCAACCGTGACCGTGGGCCCCAGTCGATCATTCGCCACCCCGACCACCTCGAGCGCCGTGCCGGCCAGGTGATTGAATTCCCCCGCCGCTTTCTCGAGAATCGGCGCGAACAGCGCGCCGGTTACCAGTGTGGCGCGACGGCCCCTCAGCTTCCCTGACCCCCTGCGCACCTCCGCCCGAATCGACTCCCACTCGTTGAGAAAGTCTCTCACCATGCCCATTCCGTTTTCGCGTAAGTCCAGGTTCTCGTAGTACGCCTCGGGGGGAATGGCACGATCAGAGACCAAGTACCATTCATCCGTGAGAAAGGCAAAACGAGAACCCAACTCAGCCAGGAACTCTCGCTGTCGAGCCTCCACTTGGTCCAGAATGGCCAGAGATTCTGCTGAAGTGAAGGGCCGATGACCATACTTGTGATGGCGCGTCAGCCCCACGGGCACCACCGAACAGGACCGCACCCCCGGGTAGTACCGGGCCAGATCGCTGAGCGACCGATCCAGGTGCTCCCCGTCATTCCGGCCTGGAACGAGAACTAGCTGAGCATGTAACTCGATCCCTTCTTGGACGAGAAAACGGATTTGGTCGAGAATATCGGGGGCAGAAGGGTTGGCCAGGCAAGCCCGTCGCAACTCGAGTTCGGTCGCGTGGACGGAGACATACAAGGGCGAGAGGTGCTGCTCAACGATGCGCTTCCAATCTCTCGCCTTCAGATTGGTGAGGGTCACGAAATGTCCGAAGAGAAACGAGTAGCGGTAATCGTCGTCCTTGATATACAGGGTGCGCCGCATGTGCGGCGCGGTCTGCAGCACAAAGCAAAAAGGACAAAGGTTGTTGCAGCGGCGGATATCGATGTCGAAGGTCGGGTGGTCGAATTCCAGGCCGAGGCTTTCCCCGGGCCGACGGTCCCCCTCCGCACGCCGCGAGGTTCCTGCGCGATACCAAACCAACTCCACCCGGTCTTCTGCAGCATAGAACTGGACATCCAAGACGTCCTCGACCGGGTGGCCATTGACCTCCGATAGCAAGTCGCCTGGTTCCATCCCCAGGCGTTTCCCCAGGCTGCCTTCCTCTACTGCCAGGACTCTGCCCATCACCTGGTCAGGCACAATTCAGCCTTCTTTCCAATGAGAATACGGTCCGCAGGCGACAGGCCAGCGCAGAGATGGCTCCTTTCTAAGGAGTCCAATCGGGTCCGGAAACGGAAACGCGGGCTCATCCCTCCGAGGGCGGTGGGCTCGGCCTCAGAGAAGGGTGAGATGCTTGGGAAGGGATGGGTCGCTGGCGGCATAAACCCCCCTTCGAGAAGGAGGAAGCATCGCAGCCACCTGACCCATCGCCTCGTCTGTCATTTCCCGCAGTTGCTCGCGAAGCGACTCGCCCGGCGCGGCGTGCAATCGAAACGGCCGCCCGAACGTGATCTGGGCTCCCCCTCCAGCCCAGCGCCTGGGGTCCAGGGAGGGGTATCCCACCGTTCCGTCGATCGAGACCGGGACGACGGGGGCGCCCGAGCGGATGGCCAGGAAGGCCATGCCTTCCTTTGCCTGTTGCAGAGCCGGGCCTCTATGGCCTTCGGGAGCAACCAGGACGATCTCTCCCGCCTCCAGCACTTCCAGCGCCATGGCCAACGCCCGCCGATCCACCTCGAAGCGTCGGACCGGGATGACCCCGTAAAGCTTGGGGAAGAGGCCAATGACCGGAAGGCTGTACACCTCGATCTTTGCCAAGGGTACAACCAGCCTTGGGACCACGGCCATGACGACCAGCGGGTCCACGAAGGCAATATGGTTAATCATGAGGATCGCCGGGCCGGAGGCAGGAATGTTCTGCAACCCCTCGACGCGCTCGAGACGAATGAGCATCCGGCACGCAAAGTTTCTCAGCAGGAAGTGCAGGACGGTCCGGATCGGTACGTAGCGGGCATGGTCATACGGGCGCCCCCCCCATGCAAAGCGCCTTTTCCCTAAGATCGCTGCCTGATTCACGCCAATAACTCCCTATCCGCACCTGGTGTTGGCGCCCGGACGGCTCAGCCTTTCGCCTGGCCAGACGGCTGCGAGCCCTCTGTGGCTTTTCCTGCCCGCCCCGGCTGGGCAGGCCCTGTGGAGACCAAAGCCTCCACCAGCTCATAGACCTCTTGGACATTGAGCCGGGTGGAGTCGATATAGAGGGCATCTTCCGCTGCCCGCAGAGGGGCCACCGAGCGCCCCGAGTCGATCCGATCCCGTTCCGCCAGCGAACTGCGCACCTCTTCCAGCGCGGGAGCCGAGCCTCGGGCCTTGAGCTCAGCGTGGCGGCGCCTCGCGCGTTCCTCCAAAGAGGCGTCCAGGAAAATCTTCAGATCCGCCTCCGGCAGAACCACCGTCCCAATGTCTCGCCCGACCATCACCACGCGCCCACGCAGGCCGATGCGGCGTTGTTGAGCCGAGAGCGCCCGGCGGACCCCCGCGAAGACGGACACGGGGGAGACGAGCTGATCCACCTGCTCCGACCGAATCAGCCAGGTCACATCTTCCCCATCCAACAGGACCGTGCAAGGTCTGCCATCCTTCTCGCTTGGAGCACGAACGTCAATCGTGATTCGCTCGGCCAGCTCCGTCAGATTCGCCTCGTCCGAGGTTGACAGTCCCTTGCGCATGGCGGCCAAGGTGAGGGCGCGGTACATCACACCGGTGTCAAAATAGAGGTACCCGAGATGCTCTGCCAAGCGACGGGCAAGCGTGGTCTTGCCGGAGGCTGCCGTCCCGTCGATCGCGATGATTCCGGAGTCTCTTACCCCCCTTGCCATGCCTGTCTCGGCTGCTGCCTTACCCCTTTCCGGCGTCCGGGTTCTCCACATCTTGGCGAACCCACAAGATGACCCGCTCGGCTCGTGTTGGACCCATTCGGTAGATCCACCAGGCAAACAAATCCGGGGGGAAATCGGTCCAGGCCCGATATACTTGGACAGTGAAAGGCTCTCCCATGTAGGAGGCCGGGAAAGGCGGCGCAGGTTGATTTCCAGCCACCTCCATGGAGAGATACACCGCGGGGGCCGCACCTCCGCTCTGGACATCATAGGATGCCCTGGGGAACGATCGGAGCGCCCACCCCAGCGCACCGTCAGGATTGCCCGAGACCACGATGGGCAAGTCCTGAGCCGTGCCGGTCTGCCATTCCGAGATTTGCTGCAAGTTGCTCACCAGGAAGCTGAGTTGATTGGTCGTGGCAGACGGCCACCACAGTTCATTGGCTTCCCCCCGCCGGTTCAATCCGAGACCGGCCGCCGCTGAGATCTGGCCAACCAGGAGGAGAATCCCCACCGCCAACCCCAGGCCGGCGGCCGCGACACTCACGTTCTCGTTCCAACTCGTGGCAAAAAGGCCAGCGATGACGATCATGGCCAGGATCGCCACCGCGCCGACGCCAAGGCGAAGGGCCGCGGAGCTGTCCGGCACTCGTCCTCCCAAGACCGCGTGGCCGGCAAAGCTCTGCCAGGCGAAAACACCCAGCGCGAGGCTCACCATGACCTGGCCCCGGCTCGCCCAACGGCTGCGCGAGGCAGCGAACGCACCCAGGATTCGGTAGGCACCCTTGCCCGCCAAGAGCGCCATGGCAAAGATAACCCAGATCCCATCCGCCGGGGATCGCCCGGGACGAAAGAGCGACCAGGCCGCCCCGAGGGCAAAGAAAACCAGAAGCAGGGACCCGCCTCGACCCGGACGCTCGCTAAGTAGGATGACTGCCGCCGTGAGGCAACCGACAAACGCAAGACCTTCATATCCCAGCAGCAGGAGAGCCATCTGGCCAATGGAATAGCTGCCCGGTTGAACCAGCTCGGCGGCCCATTTTTGGAGCCCTGAGGCGAATACCCCCAACCCGGCTGGGAAAATGAGTCCGCTAACGGCGATTGCGAAGGACAGGGCGCTGGCCACCCAAAAGCGCGACGATCGCCACAAGGTTGAGGCATCTTCCCGAAGGAGGGCCTCCCAGCCCTCGGCCGAAATCCTCACCTTGGCCAAGAGGGAAACGATCACGACCGACAGCAGGAGCAGCAGCAGTCCGGTCAGGCCATCCGCCCCGGCGGCCAACGCTATGCCCGCGCAAATCCCGGCCAGTCCGGGCCGCTTCGCCAGTTGTCCCTCCACGGCAAGCAGGAGCAGGATGCCCACCGGGAGAAGCGCAAGGGTTGCACCCCCCGACAGGTGCGAGATCGCGGTGATCCCCGGGGAGAGCGCCAGCAGGAAAGAGGCCAGAATCGCTTCCGTCCTGGCCAAGACCTGTTTCATCCAGAGAGGAAGAAGGACCACGGCGCTCCCCGCCAGAGCGGGCCACAGCCGAGCCCAGAAGTTGCCCGCTCCGACGACGAAAAACAAAGCCGCCGTGAGGACCGTGTACAGAGGGTTGAAGGCGCCTGCCCCTGCCGTGATCTGGCCTTGCGCCATGCGAAGAGCCACCCAGGCCTGGGCTGCCTCCGAATCGCTCAAAGAAGGCGCGGACAGGCCTGCAAATCGCAGCGCCAAAGCGCTGGCCATGGCCACCGCATACAGGGCGATCTCATGATCTCGGACAAACGCCTCGAGCGCTCCCGCGCCTTGCGGCCGCGGCTGGATCGGGGACCACGTTTGGCTCACTGCGTTCATGGGCTACGAGACTCCGGAGGATGCAGATGACCCGACCTCGAAGATGCTTACTTGGTCCGTGTGATACACCATGCGCAGGTGGGCCCGGAATTTCGCCAGCCCACCACTCCCGTACGACTCGACCTCCAGGGGGCCATAGTAGATGTACTGGATTTGATACCGCTGAATAACGTTAAGCGCCGTAGTCCAGTCCTCGGAGCGGTAGAGTTGTGCAATGTCGCCTTCGCGGGAGCCGACCTCATTATAACCACCCCTCCACTGCCCCTCATGGCCGGGCCAGCCCAGAACGGTGGGAATGCCCGTGTAGGTCGAGATTCGCGCGAAGTCGCTGTACTCTCCGCCCACCGCTTCGGCAATCGGGCCCCCGCTCAGATTGGAATTGATCCAAGCGATGGCCTGGGCGTCGGCTGGATCGTCCGCTTCCAAGTGGGCCGAGGCATCGAGGGTCGCTGAAAGGCCCAGACCAAAACCGGAGGTCTTGGTCCAAACAGAAAGGGGAGTGTAGACGAACCCCAGCAGAAGCCCAGCGGCGGCCAGATAGGAACCTAGCCGAGCCCAGGGGAGGCTTCCGATCTTTCTCCTGAAGGCGGACTCCCGCCGCGTTCGATCTCGCCCCCAACGCCAGAGGATCACGAGGCCAAAGGCTGCGGCGACGCTCCAGAAGGCCCATGTCTGGAAATAGAACTTGAAGATGGTGTTCATTCGCGTCCCGAACTGATCCCGCAGGTACACAAACTCGGGTACGAGAACCAAGACCGCCCCCACCGTCACCAGCAAGAGCAGGAAAACCTCCTCTGGACCAAACGCCCCGGGCGCGAGGGAAGGGCCTTCCTCAGTCGGATCAGGCGCCGTAGAGAAAGCCCCAAGGGCTCCCCGCTCGCGATCTTTCTGCAGGAGCGCTGCGATCGCCAGCGCCAGCAGAGCCGTGAGAGCGAGCAGCGTTCCTGGCATGAGGAGGCGCCGCTCCAGAAGTGCGGCTAGCGCCTGCCGGACGCCCATCGGCTGGATGAGATCGCTGGCCAGGACGGCCGCGTAAGGATTTTGCAGCAGCAGCGCCCCCAGGAATAGCGAAAAGGCAAACAGGGCGAAGGTGAAGCCGAAGGCCAGCAAAGAACCCCGCCCCCAGTTCAGCTGCCGCCTGCGAGACCACCCCAGGGCGCCAAGCCACAGAACCACCGGGACCAGCAGCGGCCCGAACATCAGCGCGAACTGCTGACCCTTGGTGACAAAGATCAGGTTGGGGAGGACTCCCCCGGCCTGGGACGAGAAGCTGAGATAAAAGGGGAGGTACAAGAGAACACCGAGTGCCAGCACCCCTCCCCACCGCCAGGCCAGCCTCCCTAGCCCGGCACCTCCGCGCCTTCTCCAGGCAAGCCAGGTCGCGGCGGCACAGATGACCAGGTAGACTGGAAAGTCCCAGGTGTTCAGGAAGGCGAGACCGCCAAGAACCAGCGAGGCGAATCCCACCAAGGGAAGCGGGAACTGGGCGGCAAGGCCAAGCCCACCCCCCTGCTCACCTGGCTTGGGCCAAATCCGCAAGAGAAGCTCCAGCCCCAACCCCAGGACGGCCAGCCCGACCGGAAGGGCCAGCACATGCGGGTGAAGATCGCCGAGCATGAAGGAAAACGACGGGAACTCATCAATGGGCTGGAGACTGATGCTCCTTCCGAGCAAATCTCGATCCTGGACGACTCGCGAGGCACGCCACCACCACCAGAAACGATACTGGGTTGGGTCCAATGTGGTCGGGCCGTTCGGAGCAGAGGAAAGGTCAAGGATATCGAGCCATTGCCAAAACCTGCCGCTTTGGCCGCTCCACCCGATTCGGAGGTTATACAGGACCTCCAGAAACCCCTCGAAGTTCCCAACCCAAAGCAACGTGAGGGGGGCTACGAGACCCGCCCAACGGAAGCGCGTTTCGCTCGCATCCCTTGCGCGCTCCTGCAGCTGCAAGAGATTGCTCAGGAGTCCATAGGCGGCCAGCGCGGTCAGCCCATACCAGGAGGAGACTCCCAGATTGAAGGCATACGCACCACTTACGGCGGCCATCTTTGCGAGCATGGCCACCATGACATACCCGAAATAGTAGTAGGAAATTGCGTAGCCCGAAAGCCACGGGTCCCGGGGTGGAAAGGTCGGCGAGCGCAAGATCGAGTTGAGGAATGCCAGCTCCATCGGTTTTTCGGTCTCGATGGCGCCAGGATTGTTTGCTCGCACCCAGGCCCAGACGGCAAAGGCGAAGAGGAAGATCGCCTCTTGGGCAAGGGCCATCCGCCGGTGCCGGCCCAGCCAAGCCCAAGGACGGAGGCCCGCCCGGACGCAGGCGGCCATCCCGACCGCGAACACCGCGATCGCCGCCGTGCAGGCCGAACCGGCGTTGTTGCCCCAGAAACCGAATGAGGCTCCGAGCCAGAACAGGTAGCCTACTAGCAGAAGCCCGAAGGGCCGGACCAAAGTCAGGCCGCGGTCCGGCAGCTTTCGGAAGAGGTAAAAGATCAGGGGCCAGGCGGCCGCACCCAAGAGCAGAAGGGCCGCCCACCACTTCAAGAAATCGAGCAGATCGACACTCATTTAGGTCGTGGAATAGGACCGCGAGAACACAAGGACCTGGGAGGAGGACAACTCGGTCTACATCCGCGCCGATAACGGGCTCAAAACCTTGTAGATGATGGTGTGCCCGGCCGAATACACACTCTGCAGCAATCCCTCGGCCTGCATCTGAGAGAACTTGGCCAGTCCGGCAGGAGGATAGTAGGCCTGCTCCAGTTCTCCGACCACGATATAGCTGACCTGGTACTGGCTGAGGAATTGACGCGTCCAGGCCTCGTCGGTGGTGCTGTAGAACTCGCCAACCTCCCGCACTCGCTCCTCCACCTCCTCGGGCGAGACCACTCCACGCTGCTGACGCTGATGCCAGTTCCAGCCAACGACCCCCGGCAGGCCCGTGTAGATGGTGAAGCGCGATCCCCAGTGATATTCGACCGTATTGGCCTCGACGATGACCGGCGATCCGGAGACGTTCTCCTGCATCCACTGAATGGCCCGAGAGTCATCGCTCAGGTCCATGGTCTGCCCCTGATCGGCATACTGGGCATAGGCCATGTAGGTCATTCCATCCAGGGTGTGCGGGGCATTGGGGGCCATGCGGTCCTCCACTTTGGAGAGGCCGGCCTGGTAAGTGTAAAAAGCGGCTCCCAGGACCAGCAGGGTCAGGCCACCGGTCCAAAGCGAAACCAAGCGAGGGCTCCACTGATGGCGAGTCGCCACCATCCAGGCCAGGGCGGGTCCGGCCGCGACAGCAAATAGAATCCAGACCTGCAGGTAGAACTTGAAGACGGTGTTCATGCGGCTGATGTCGCCCGAGAGAACCACAAATTCGACCAACACCGTCAGCGTCAGGGCAAGGGCCATCATCACGAGCAGGATGCGCTTTGGTTCTGATAGGTTCTCCTGAAGCGCCAACAATCCGGCCCAAAGAATGAGCGGGAGGGCGAAGGCCACCGCCTCATACTTCATTATCCAGAGCAGCACGACTGCGACCAGAAGGGCGACCAGCGCCACGACGGCATATCCAATCAGACCATTCTCTATCCAGCGCCCAACGGCCGCCAGGGGCGTGCTGGCCAGCCAGTCCTTCGTCAGGAGAAGGAGAAAACTCACCAGGACAAACAGGAAGACCCCATGGATGATCAGGTAGGAATCCAGAGGCGTCTTCGAGCCCGTCCAGAAATCGAAAGAGGTGTAACCCTGAAGGTACCATTGGGAGTAGGGCTGATAGAGAAGAAAGGACAGCCCGATCAGGGCCGCGATTTCGCCCGCTCCCAGCGCCAGGGCTCCCCAGGCCCTCCCGGTGGAGTGGCTGGGCGGGCGCGCTCTCCAGTTCGCATACCCAAGCGCCAGAACCCCGAGCCCCGCGTAGGTCGGGAAGTCCCAGGTGTTGGTGGGGCGCAGGGCTCCGATCACCAAAGATCCCAGGATCAAGGCCGGCACAATCTCAGACCATCGATGGGTCTGTTGGGGTCGAAGGACCAGGGAGACCGAGAAACCGATGGCCAGCACCGTGAGCGGCATCGCGATCATGTGGGCGTGCGGGTCACCGTAAAGGAACGTAAAAAAGGGGAACTCCGTGATGGGCTGGGTCTCCGTGGGGACCCCGCCTGGGCCGTTTGGAACCGAAATGGCGCGCGAGGCAATCCAATACCAATCCCCGGTGCCATAGGGAAGGGTCGCCTGCTGGGTGAACACCCGCCAGGCTCCCGTCAGCGCCTTGAGGACGCTGCCCAGGCCGAACAGGAGGTCGTTTGGGACACCGAGCCCGCTGGCCCCAATCCATCCTTGCCAGACCATGCGGACCTCCCCCAGGTTTCCGATCAGCACCAATCCGACGGCCGTCGCCGCCCCGGCCAGAAGGGGAGAGACGGACACTTGGCCGCTCTCTCGCAAGCGGGTGGCAAGGCTCCAGGCAATGCCAAAGCCGGCCAGCCCCAGCATCGCAAACAGCGAAGGCAGGCTGAGGTTGTAGGCGAAGGAAGGCAAGATGGCCAGGAGTTTGGTTGGGATGGCAAGGAGGACGAATCCAAAGTAGTAGTAATTGATGTACCCCCCAGCAAACCAGGGATCATAGGGCGGGAAGGAAGTGCTCTTAATGACGGCGTTGAAATACGAAAAGTCCATCGGCTTTTCCCCCCCAAACGAGGGGTGCCAGAGATCGGAGTTTCCATAGCGGAGCAACAAGTCAAAAAGGAAGAGCGCCACGAATACAACCTCCATCGTGGCCCAGGTCCGCCAATGAACGCGCAGCTTTTCCTTCCACTCCCGGCGGCCGATGAGAATCAGCGCTAAGCCGACAGCGATCAGGCCGATCCACAAGGCCAGCAGCGTGATTCTCACGAAAGGCACCTTGTAGCTTCCCAAGATCCAGGCGAGCCAGGCGACCAGAAGCCAACCAGCCACCCTGGCGAGCGAGTATCCCAAATCGGGTAGCCCTCTCAGGGCCAGCGAGACCAGAGGAAAGGCGGCCCAGCCGGTCAAGAGCACCCAAAGGAACCAGAGGGCCACCCCCACGATTTCGATCGAGTTTTGAGCCGCGAGTCTCGAGAACATGGAGGACCATGTTCCTCCGGCTCGCTGCTCAGCCAATCGATCCGGCGGCAACATCAGCGTGTTTGGGGCCGGGACCGGATGGCGCGGATCGGCCGGAACGACGTTCTGGAGGTCCACCGCGTCCAGGACGGCCTTCACCTTGTCGAGGTCAAAGGTGGGACTTTTCTTGAAGATCCACACGGGGGCATGGTCGTACACACTGAAGGCTTCCTCAGCCGCGAAGAGGTTGTTGTTGTAGACGGGCAGTGTGGGTTTCTGATTCCATCCCACCGTTCCAGCGACATCCGACAACACCAGTGGCCCGATTTGAATGGGCTGCTGGAACTGAGCCACTAGATCGAACCCGAGACGCCCGTCAAGAAGGGCTTGGTAATACGCGACCGTGAGGGGGTAGGAACGCGGCAACCGGGTTGGAGTCCAGATCCCCCTTTGGCTGGGCAGGAAGATGTAATCCGAGGCGGCCAGATTCTGAATGAACATCTGACGCTTGTTCTGGTCATCCGGCCAACGCACCTCCATCGTAATGCCTTGGTACAGTCCGCCGAAGGCATCCCGTCCTTCGATCCGCAGCGGGAGCCCCTCGTCCCAACTCTCGTTGGCAACCATGGCCCCCGAAACATTGATCGGGGCTCCCTGTGGGGCAGTCACCAGAAGATAGTAGACGCGGGTGGCTGTGAGAGCCGCGGCGTTCATGGGAGCGCTCAGCGACTGTCCGCGCGGGTCCGAGCCAACGGCGGGAACGAGGAGGGTTGCGCCGGCTAAAGGCTGCGAACCATCCGGGGTACCTGAAAGGACGACGTTCAGTTGCCCCGAACCGTCGCCCTCGCTGGAACTTCGGGCGTGCCCAATCGCGACTCCGGTCACCTGCCCATCCACGTGCGCCTCGAAGGGGATCACCAGGGGGGCATCCGCCGCGATCTGTGACCCATACGGAACCGATATCTGCTCGTTGTACAGGCCGGTAGAGGTTTGGACTTCCAGGGTGAAAGGCCCTGGAATATTCTGGTAGATCCAGCGGGAAGCCTGGATCCTCGTGTTTTCATGCCGGTAGATTCCCGTGAACCCCCAGGCGTAGAGCAGGGTCCCGCCTAGGACCACGACAAAGAGGCCCGCCACTCCTGCTTGCCCGGCCCAGCCGAATGCGCTTCTTGCCTTGCGGTCTTCAACTTGGGCGCCCACCCGATTCCACAGCTCGACGAGAGCCCAGGCCGCCAGGAGTGCCATAAAGGGATAGATCGGGAGAAAGTAGCGGATCGACTTGACGAATCGGGTCCCCATGAAAAGGAAATACCCACCTGCCCAGGTTATCGGCAGAAGGTGCGACTCCCACTGTCCCTTCCACAAGCGCCAGAGGGCCCAAAGGAACCCCGCCCAAGCCATCAGCCCGAGCGGGAGACCAAGACCCCACAGAATTATGTTCACCAGCGGGAAAATGAGAATCGGACGATTTGTCCATTGCTCGCCGGGGGGACCACCGCCTATACCGTTCGACTGCTCGCGCGCCACCTGCATGCTCGCCACCCACTCGGGGTTCAGGTGGAGGGTCAGAAAAGTGGTGTCTCCTTGAAGAGCCCGGAAGGACATCGGCTGCGTGACCCGGAAGGTGAGAACCGAGACGACCCCTGCGAGGAGGAGCCTGCCTGCCACCCCTGCCAGAACCCTTCCCGATCCAGGGCCCGAGTTCCTCAATCGTTTGTAGTGGGAGATGCCAGCCGCAACAACAATCTCGGCGGCCAGAGGGAGCAGATTCACCCTCGAGGCCATGGTCATTCCAAAGGACACGCCAAACAGTGCGTACCAGACCCAGCTGGAAAGCTTGCGCGAATCCGACTCGCGTTCCTTCGACGCCTGCACCGCGGCAAACATCGCCGCCGTCGAGAAGAACAATGCGAAGTTGTCAACGGTCAGAAAATGCGAATACTGGATCTCGAGTACGGCCAGGGCGCCCAGGGCGGAGGCGAGCAGTCCTGTCCGCCGGCCATACAAGCGCCGGCCGATCAAGAACAGAAGCAACAGCGTGAGGACGTCACAAAAAGATGAAAGCCGGCGGCCCAAGAGGCGCAGATCGTCATAGCCAGTATTGCTGGTCTGTTCGGCAAACCAGCGGAGGATGGTGATCGGCCACTGACCCCAAACAAAGCCGTTGTTCGCGCCGGAGGTAGTGGGATTCCCGAGGACATCATATTTCTGATATGGGCTGATCGGCGACACCCGCGTGTTGAAGTAGTCCCCCAGCGATTTAGGAATGGACAATTGCGTGAGATTGCTGGTCAAGCCGTACTCATCGGGATTCAAGTCCGTGCTCTGATTCCAGTTGACCCAGCTGAAGCGCCAAGCGATCCCGATGCAAATCAGGGCCAGCAAGACCAGGTCGAAAAGGACTCCTCCGAGCCGCCGGCAACGCGAGCCCGCCGCGGGACGGAGGGCGGCAGCCTCCTGAGGAGGGATTGGGTCGCGGGGATCGAGGTTAGCTTGCGCCTTCACTTCGAGCTCAGGTTTGCTCATCTTGTCGACACCTGCCTACCCCGGCTTGCCCAAGACGACGCGCTCTGGTCTGGACGAGGCCGACCTTGCAGGCTACCCTCCCGATTGAGTTGGGCTCCCGGGAATGAAGTAAAGGAAGAAATCATGGCCGGCGACCTGGGAGGTGAACCTTTGCAGCCGCCCGGGTGGGAATCTGGCGGCCAGGACATTCAGCGTATCGTGATCATCCTTGTTGAAGATCACCAGCAGTGGCTCCCCCCCAGGAGTAAGTGTTTCCAGAGAATCCCGGGGAAGCGCGTAGTCCCGGGTGGGATCGCCCGCATACATTCCCACTAGGCGAGTGTCCACCCAATAGGGGTAGGGAACGACATAAGCGTCTGGGTAGCTACCCACCGAATGGGCAAAAGCGCTCACCAGCGCGCCGATCTCCGAGGCGTTTTGAGCGGCCAGCCGATACTGCCCCGGATACTGATCAAAGGTAAGGAAGTAGTTCTGGGCTATTGATCCCACCAGCAGCAGCCCGGCGCAGGGCAACACGAGGAAGCGATAAGTTCGTTTGGACAAATGGGCTTGCAGGGTGTCCAGGAGCATCACCGCTCCGATGGCGGCAACCACGAACACGATCGGAAAGGCTCCGGAGGTGCGGTTCATGGCCGGATTCTCGAGCGGGAAGGCAATTGCGAGTGAAGACGGGAGCATCAACAGGGGAATGGCCACCAGCACGAACAGATCCAGCCAGTTCCGCTGGCGCAGGTACCTTGCCAACAGGAAGAAGGCTCCCAGGATGAACAGCACGGCGCTTACTACATCGAGGGCCGGCCGGCCGGGGATGCCCAAGAACCAGGCCGTGCCTCCACTCCAATTGAACATGAGCAGCGCATTGACCTGGTTTTGAAGGAAGATGACGAGGGGGTTGCCGGGATACGCGGCCTCACTCTCACCGATGCGCGTCAAGGTGCGTTCCCAGAAGATGAACGGATTGCTCGTGGCGTAGTGCAAGAGCGGCAGGCCCAAGACGAACGCTGGAATGAAGGCGGCCAGCAGGCCTCGCCAGGTCCATCCCCGCAGGCCGCTTGACTGCCGATGGAGGCTGAAGACGAGGACGGCGGCCAGCATGACGAAGGGCAGGATGCGGATCGGCGAGTACCCGTTGAGGCCAAGGCCCAGAGCGAGGCCCGCCCACAGGAAATCCTCTGCCCGCCGATGTCGCAGGGCGCGCATCAAGTAGTAGAGAGCCGGGGCTACGAAGAGCGGAAGAAAAGGAAAGCGCAGCCCGATCCGGCTGTTCACATTCGGCCAGTAGGCAATGCCGCTCAAGACCATGGCGACCAAGCCCACTCTCCGATCCGCAATCTCCTTCCCGAGGAGATAGACGTAGGGGAGCGTCGCGAATCCGGCAGCCGCCGTGACGATCTTCAGAGTGAGGAAGGAGATTCCCGTGCCAAAGGCCGTGGCGACAAAAGCTGCCAGGTAGAACTCGATGAACTCGCGTCCGGTGTTGCGTGGAAAGTAGGTCGAGTACTTGCCCGCCAGAACATCCATGACATCCAGCAGCTTCTCGGCGTGGTCACTCGTCATCTCGGGAGCAACTAGATCAAGCCGGTAGAAGCGGAAGAATGCGACCAGGAGAAGTCCGGCCAAAACCAGGAGGGTCCATCCGGAGAGCTGGACTCCCTTTCCCGCGCTTTTCAGATGCGTCCACAGCTTCTGAACCCCCTCTTTGACCAAGCGCAGAACACGCGGAGATCCCGATTCTGCCGGAGACAGGGCAACAATCCAGAAAAGAAGAGCAAGGATCCAGAGGGTCAGGTTCGTCGCGGTGAAAACGTCGCCCTCGAAGGAGAGAAAGGCGGCCATGCTTAGACCGACCCCCAACCAGGCGCACAGCACCGAGGCCAGCGAAAGGGCCCAGCGACCCGCAGGAACCGTTTCCTCTTTCAATTCAAGCAACCGCAGATCGCCAGCCCGCCAGGACCAAACCAGAAGCGAGATCGGAAGAATATAGAGAATGCCGGCCAGTCGGGTGCTGGCGGGGTACCCGCTCGGCCGGAAATCCATGACGGCTTGGGCGGCGAGCGCCAGCAGAAGAACTCCGCAAGGTCGAAGAATCCGACCCCATGCCGCGGCGGGTTGAACGGCCTGGACCCGGATCTCCGCTGCGCGGGAGGACTGCGGCACAAAAGCCGTCAGCGGGATCGGGGCAACCGGGATCGCCTCCGCTCGAGTTCGGAGCGCCCACACGACCAGGCCGGCGGCGACCAGCAGAAGCAGGTACCCTTCCGGAGAGAGAGGCCCGCGCAGGACCAGATAGGCCAGCCCGATCAGGGCGGCTACCGACGCTAGGAATCCGCGGACGGCACGCTTCACCGCCGGTTGCTTAAGCTCCGCCCGAATCCAGTCCAGTAGGGAAGGTGTGCTCTCGCTCATCGATGGTCCGCACCGACAGGCTTGCGCCCAATCGCAATCATACTCTCCCCCCAGCGGAGAGGAAGGAAGATCCACCCGCTCATGGCTTGAACCCCGCCCAGCGACCCAAAGACGATTTTCTGGACGATCGCTGGGAGGACGGGAAGATAGGGGGCATCCCAGAACCCGTCGCTGAGAACCCGGAGCACCCGCACCCCGGCGACTCGATTGACCAGCTCCAACCACTCATCGGGTGGCTTCAGGGAAATGTGGGTCGGATCCCGAAACCCGATCCACCCCTCCCCTTTGAGCGGACGCAGGAGTGAGCTCAAGTTGGGGGTGGAGAGAATCAGCGTTCCTCCGGGGACCAAGACTCTGCCGAGTTCGTGCACCGCCTGATCCGGGTGAACCAAGTGTTCGACGATGTGCTTTATGATCACGACATCGAAGCTTTCTTCCCGGTAGGGGAGACACTCAGCAGAGGCCTCATTGACCCGCGTGCGAGGAGCAACTTGCCGGACCTGGCCCAAGGCCCACGGGTTTACGTCAACGGCATGAGTCTCAAAATCCCTTTCTAGCTGCCCGACCAGGTGACCCAGACCGCAACCGACCTCGAGCAGGCGCCCACCTGGGCGCCCGTAGCGCCGTGCCAGGCCGGCGTAAAAGCGATTCGACCACCAATACTGGCTCAAGCGCGCAAAAGATACCCTCTCATAAGTGTGGGTGTGAAAATAGCGTTTGTCGAAGGGAGTCATGCTCGCGTGGCGACGTAGAAGGTGAAGGCCCCCTGGGCGGGCGGCGCTTCATGAAAATGTGGCGAGACAAGCTGCCAGGTCAGCGCCAAGTTGAACTTGGACTTCCAGAGAATCCATCTCCCGGTGAGCTTGCGGGCCACCAGGCAGGGCAGTCCCAGGTAGTGTCCCCATTCCAGCGTCCGCATCGAGGATTCCGAAAAATAGTCCCAGGAAGATTCCAGGACCAACCCGGCCCGATCCAGCCGTGCCCGCCAGCCATCGGCCTCTTCGAGGTGATGCACCCGGGACATTCGCCGGAACCAGTCCCGATAGGAGCCGGCCGCTCCCTGCAGGCCGACAGCCGCGAGCATTCGCGCCACGGAAAGATAGGAGAGGTAGCGCGGATTGGGAACGCAGAACACGAAAGGAGCTCCGGGCTTGAGCACCCGACCGATCTCCAGGATTACCTCGTCCACCCCTGGAATGTGCTCCAGCACCGAGTTGCTCATCGCACTGGCAAACCAAGCCGCAGGAAAAGGAATCCGCTTTCCTTCCCCTTGCACTACCAGGCGATAGGCCCCGCGCCTTTTCGCCTCAGGCAGGACCGAAAAGGATGGATCTAGTCCCACGTCGATGCGCCGGGAGAAGGCGACGGAGGCAAAATGCCCGTCTCCGCAGCCGATGTCCAGCGTGGGCTCCGGAAGCGCCAAGCCCTGGTAGTAGCGATCCTCCACGGCTCGGACGAGCGCACGGAAGTAGGGCAAGTCCCGGAGATGGTTCCAAAGCACTCGATCGTTTTCAGATGGCCTCACTTCACCTGCCTTGAGGGGCCGACGACGTGTCGCGACCCGTGGACGGCCAGCCTACGCTGCAGTTCCAAGAAATGCAGTTCGTACTGGGCGGCTACCGCCTCCGGCGAGTAGAGGGCCTGAAGATCCTGGCCGGACTGGCGGTAGGCTTCGGGATGGTCGAGGATCTCCAAGATGGCCTCGGCCAGGGCCCGTCCGTCTCTGGGGGGGACAATGCGGCCCATGCCTGTGCTGCGGACCGGTTGTCTCACCCCGGGCAGAGCCGAGGCCACGACCGGAATGCCGCACATCATCGACTCAATCTGAACGAGGCCGAAGCTCTCGGTGCTGTTGATGCTGGGCAGCACCGTCACGTCACAGGCCCGAAAGAACGTTGCCATGGCTCTTGGATCCAGCGTGCCCAAGAACTTCCAATGGTTCCCAAGGCGCGCGATGATCGGAAGCAGCTTTCGTGCGTAGGCATCCTCCCCGAGCACGTTCTGATGCGGCCCGGCAAAAAGGACTCGCAGGTCCGGGTACCTCTCCATCACAGCCGGCAGGGCTTCGAGCAGGTACTCGACCCCTTTTTCGGCCGCCAGTCGGGCCGCCATCCCAATGACCCGCTGATGGTTCAGGCCGTGGCGCGACCGGAAGATTGCCACCTCCTCCTCGCTCACCTCAGCAACCTCTACGGGTGGCGGAATCACGGTTACCTTGCTCAGGTACCGGGCCAGAAAAGGGGAGTTCTCGGCATAGTCGCGGGTGTAGGCGACGATCTGATGGGCGGCACCGGCCGCAAGATGATTGGCCGCGTGAACGACTTGATTGGCGACGCGGTTGAAAACCGTGGGAGGGAGACTCAGGTCACAATGGTAGGTGAGGATGGTCGGCTTTCGGAAAAGGCGCCCGCGCAGGGCAATGCCAGGGGCATCGAACTGTGGCAGGTGGATGCTGATCGCATCGTGGGAGCTGACGAGCTGCGTGGCCCACCAACCGATAGTGGGCATGAGCACCCCTTTGCTCACCCTGGCGATCACCCAGGGGCGAATGATCTCGACGCCCTCGAGGCTCTCCTGAGCGGGAAGGCGCCGGTCGAATCTTGAGGTTAGGACCGTGACCTGGTGCCCGCGACGGGCCAGGGCTCGAGCCACGCGCTCCGTGTAGATCGTCAAACCGGAGATGTGGGGGCGGTAGTAGGTGAGGACCATCAGGATGCGCATGGGAGTTCAGCCTCCGCCGGTCTTGTCCGGAGGCGCTTGCGTGCCCGACGCCTCGCCGGGTTGCTTCGACCCACGGATCTCCATCACGGCCGTCACCAATTCCCCAAGCGTCTGCCCCTCCTGGAGCAGACCCCAGGCCCCAAGGACAATAACCCCGATCGTATTCAGGAAGTGGATGGAAAGGGCAAAAGCCAGCGCGCGTCCCGGAGACATCCCCGCCACCGAGAGGACGCCCACCACCGCGACTTCATAAACCCCTACCGCATTGGGCGAGGAAGGGAGCATGGCTCCCAGCGCGCCTCCCGCCAGGGCAGCCAGGGCCAATTTCCAGCTCGCCCCGGGAACAAATCCTTCCAGAATGACCCAGTACTCCAGGATCCACGCAAGCCAAGCCGCCAGGATCCCTGCCACGGCCGGGACCGCCACACCCCACTGGCCCACGACCTGGATGCCCGCTAGAAACTCGTCCAAGCGGACCACCCAAGGTTCCAGCCACGCCACCCTCCCTAGCCCTCTCCGCGCCGCCTTCACGATCCCGGCCCGCGTGACGGCCAGGGCAAAAAGAGCCAGGGTGCCCAGGACGGCCAGAGCCAAGGTGACCTCCAGGGCTCGACTGACCCAGGAGGCACCGGCGAAAAGCGCGATCGCGGACAAACCGAGGAGCCCCGTAACCAGCAGATCAACGACCCGCTCGACGACCACGGCGGAGAGTGCCGAGCTTGCGGAGAGAGGCGACACCCCCGCCTTGGGCAGCCCCGCCAAAACGGCCCGGCCTAGATCTCCAAGGCGCAAGGGCAAGAGGCTGTTGAGGAGATAGCTCACATTGAGTACGGAGAACGATCGCGATAGGCCCAGCTTTTGACCCACGAGGTACCGCCAACCCATCGCGCGTGCCAGCTGGGCTAGGGCCATCAGGACCAGGGCCGGGACGATGACCCAGGGACCGGCACTGGCCCAAGCGCTCCAGACCTCCTTCCAGCTCACAACGCGCAGGAGGATGACAATCGCCAGAATACTCAGCAACAGGCCAGGCCACCAGGTAATCGACGATCTGAGCCATGCGATCGCCCGCGTTATGGCTGTCTTCCCGTTCTTGTCCAGAGCTCGAGATTTCACGGCCGCAGCTATTCGGTTTCTATTCGAAGGACCGCCATAAAGGCTTCTTGCGGGATTTCCACTCGCCCGACCTTCTTCATGCGGCGCTTGCCGCGCTTCTGTTTCTCAAGCAGTTTCTTTTTGCGGGTGATGTCACCCCCGTAGCATTTTGCCAGCACATCCTTGCGCAGCGGCTTGACATTCGCCCGCGAGATTACTTTCCCCCCCGCGGCGGCTTGGATCGGAACCGCGTACAACTGCCGAGGGATCAGCTCTTTGAGCTTGGAGACGAGCGCCTGGCCTCGGCGATAGGCTTCATCGCGGTGAACAATTGAGGCCAGGGCATCCACGGCCTCCTCATTGATCAATACGTCCAGACGCACCAAGTCTTCGGAGCGGTATTCGAGGAAGTGATAGTCGAGCGAGGCATACCCGCGGGTGCGCGACTTGAGTTGGTCATAAAAGTCGATAATCAACTCGGCCAGGGGAATCTCGAAAGTCATCTGGATGCGCCCGGGGGAAGGGTAGTCCTGAGCGCGAAAGACGGCCCGGTGCTTGTTCGCCAGATCCATCACGGTCCCATAGTATGCCTCGGGGGTGAAGATCTGGATTTGCATCCATGGTTCGCGAATCTCCTCAACCTCCGCTTCCTCGGGCAAATCCACGGGGGAAGAAACGTGCAGGATTTCCCCGTCCCGCCGCAGGACCTCGTATTGGACGGAGGGTGCGGTGGCAATCACCTCCAGATCATATTCACGCTCCAGCCGCTCCTGGATGATCTCCATGTGGAACAGGCCCAGGAAACCGCAGCGAAAGCCATAGTTCAGGGCCTGGGAGGTTTCCGGCTCGAACACAAGCGAGGCATCATTGAGCTGAAGTTTGTCCAGAGCATCCTTGAGGCTGGCGTAGTCCTCCCCCAGCACTGGGTAGATCCCCGCGAAAACCATGGGCTTGACCTGGCGGTAGCCGGGCAACCGTTCTGCCGCTGGCTGGGAGGCAGAGGTGAGGGTGTCGCCCACCCGGCATTCGCGGACTGTTTTCAGCCCGGTTGCCACATAACCCACCTCCCCTGCGCCCAGAGCCGGCCCGGCGTGCATCTCCGGGGCGAAGTAGCCAACCTCAATGGGCTCAAACCGCGCTCCCGTGGCCATGGCTATGTAGGGCTGGCCGATCCCAAGAAGACCTTCGCGGACACGCAGGTAGGCGACAACCCCCTTGTAAGCGTCGTAATGCGAGTCGAAGATCAGAGCCCGCAAACGGCCCTCGATCGCTCCCGAGGGCGGCGGCACATGGGCGATGATTTCTTCCAGCACCTCCTCGATGTTCTGCCCGAGTTTGGCGGATATTCGCACCACGGATTCTTCGGTGACCCCCAGCAGCGCCGAAACTTCCTCGCTTACCTCCTGAGTTCTCGCCGAGGGCAAGTCAATTTTGTTCACGACCGGGATGATCTCCAGGTCTGCGTCCAAGGCCATGTACAGGTTGGCCAGAGTCTGGGCCTCGATCCCCTGAGAGGCATCCACGACCAGGACCGCACCCTCACAGGCCGCCAACGCCCGGCTGACTTCATAGGCGAAGTCCACATGGCCAGGAGTATCGATCAGATTGAGCTCGTAGGTCTGGCCGTCCCGAGCAATGTAGCTCATGCGCACGGCGGAGGCCTTGATGGTCACCCCGCGCTCCCGCTCCAGATCCATACTGTCAAGCACCTGGTCCATCATCTCTCGATCCGGCACGGTCCCCGTGCGTTGGAGCAGCCGGTCGGCGAGCGTGGATTTGCCGTGGTCCACGTGAGCGATGATACAGAAATTCCGGATATGCGAGGTGTCCATTCCAGGGGCCAGCATGCGACCCTCCCGCAGCGGGCGGGAGGGTATCCGATCCCATTAGTATACCCTAATCGTTCCCGCCCTCACCGCGTGGGGACGGCCTGATCCAGCAGCGTCTCCAAGGGAATGCCGCTGGGTTCCCGCCTTAGCCAGAGCAGGAACTCGCGGTTGCCGGCCGGCCCGACCAGAGGGGAGAGGAGCAGACCATGGGCGATCAAACCGAGCGAGCCGGCCGCGCGGGCGACTTCTGCAATCGCGCGCCGATGAACCTGTGGATCCCGGACGACCCCCCCCCGTCCCACTTCCCGGCGGCCCGCCTCAAACTGAGGCTTGACCAGGACCACAATCTCCCCATGCGCGTCGAGCCAGACCACCATGGCTGGCAGAAGCAGGCGCAACGAAATGAACGAGGCATCCGCGGTGGCCAGTCCGACCGGCTCAGGGAGCGACTTCAGATAGCGGGCATTGACCCCCTCCAGGACCACAACCCGTGGATCATTGCGCAGTTTCCAGTCGAGGATTCCCCGCCCGACATCGATCGCGTAGACTCGACCGGCTTCATGCTGAAGCAGACAGTCGGTGAATCCGCCCGTGGAAGAGCCGACATCCGCGCAGGTCTTCCCTTTCACGATGACCGGAAACATTTGTAGTGCGGCCTCGAGTTTCTCCCCTCCCCGAGAGACAAAGCGGAGCTTTCCAGCTAGCTCCACGAGACTCTCCGGATCCACCGCCCTTCCGGGCTGGTCACAGGCCTCTCCATTGAGCCGGACGCGGCCCTCGCGGATCAGCAACTGTGCCTGGGCACGCGAGCCGGCCAACCCTCGCTCGTGGACTAGAAGATCAAGGCGAACTTTCTTGGCCATACTTTTGCGGCACCCCGGGTGAAATAGCCGAGGAAAGCTGACGCTTTCCGGTACCGGCTTTCCGAAAAGGAGCCGCAGGGGATCTCCCACAAGGGGACCGACTTGCTTCTGCGCGCTCCCCTGGCTGCCGTCGCGGGGATGGAGACTCCTCGCTGAAGTGTACTCCCCGATCTCAACTTGCCCGTGGCTGGCCGCCTTCCGCAGGCGTCATGGCCGGCTCGGGTCAGGAACCCAAGCGCTTTCTCAGGTGTTATACTTGGCAAATCGCGTCCAGGTCGTCCAACATGCCGACCTGCAGGTTTGGAAGTCCATCCATGGCGGATCCCTCTTCCCCGGTCACCGCCGCAAACATGGAGAGGTCGGAGGCCCAGTGCGATCCCGCGTCGTGATCACCGGTTTTGGGTGCATAACCCCTCTCGGCAACGATGTACCAACCACTTGGACCAATGCGACCCAGGGCCGGTCGGGTGTCGGGCCCATCACGCTCTTCGATGCCAGCGAACTGGAGAGCCGGTTCGCAGCGGAGGTCAAGGGTTTCGACCCCATTGCGCTCTTTGGCCGGAAAGAGGCCCGGCGCCTGGATCGCTACAGCCAGTTCGCCCTGGCCGCGGCCGAGCAGGCGGTAGAGTCCGCCCAGTTGCGCATCGACGACAGCAACCGGGCCCGGGTTGGCGTTCTGGTAGGCACGGGCATTGGAGGGGTTGGAACGCTGCTGGAAGGCGCCGAAGTCTTGGCCAAGCACGGGCCACGGCGGGTGAGCGCCTTTCTGGTCCCCCTCATGTTGCCGGACAGTGCCGGAGCCCAAATCGCCATTCATTTTGGGATGAGAGGCCCAAATCTCGCAGTCGTTTCAGCTTGTGCCACAGGTTCAAGTGCCATTGGTGAAGCCGCCGAGGTGATCCGGCGAGGGGCCGCGGACGTGATGGTTGCCGGCGGAGCCGAGGCAGGGATCGTCAAGTTGGCCATCGCAGGGTTCCTGACCATGGGCGCTCTCTCCCGAAGAAACGACGCTCCGGAAAAAGCCTCCCGCCCTTTTGACCTTCATCGCGACGGGTTTGTGGCTGGGGAAGGCGCGGGGATCCTCGTCCTGGAGTCGCTCGATCACGCCTTCCGGCGCGGAGCCAGGATCCTCGCCGAGGTGAAAGGCTACGGGATCAACAACGATGCCTACCACATCTCGGCTCCTCGCGAGGACGGTGCCGGAGCGGCGGAGTGCCTCCGGCTCGCGCTGAAGGATGCAGGGCTTGCCCGAGAGGACATCGACTACATCAATGCACACGGGACGAGCACCCTGCTCAACGACCGGAGCGAAACCGCGGCCATCAAGGAAGTGTTCGAAGAACGAGCGTATGACATCCCCGTCTCCTCGACCAAGTCGATGACCGGACACTTGCTGGGCGCGGCCGGGGGATTGGAGGCGATCTTTTCAGTCCTGGCTATCCGTGACGGCGTCTTGCCTCCGACGATAAATTATGAAACCGCGGATCCGGAGTGCGATCTGGACTACGTACCCAATCAATCTCGCCGGAAGAGGATCCGCCATGTCATGTCGAATTCCTTCGGGTTTGGCGGGCATAACGCCTGTCTGGTTTTCGGCCCGCCCCCCGGAGAGAGTGAGACCTCAGAATGACCCGCTACGCGCACATTGTCGGCTGGGGCATGAGTGTCCCCAGCCGGGTTCTCACCAACTCCGACCTGGCTCAGATGGTCGATACTTCCGAGGAATGGATCCTCTCGCGCACCGGCATTCGCGAGCGCCACATTGCAGAACCCCATCAAACGACCGCAAGCCTGGCGACCGATGCCGCTCGACAGGCCTTGGCACTGGCCGGTCTCACCCCTCTCCAAATTGACCTCATCATTGTCGCCACCTCTTCGCCAGAGCACATTTTCCCCGCCACCGCTTGCCTAGTCCAGGATCGACTGGGCGCGACGCATGCGGGTGCCTTCGATCTATCGGCCGCGTGCACGGGATTCATCTATGCCCTAGCCGTTGCCACCCAGATGATCGCCACCGGAGGCCACGATCGCGTCCTGGTCATTGGGGCGGAAACCCTCTCCCGAATTGTGAACTGGCAGGACCGGGCCACCTGCGTTCTCTTCGGGGACGGGGCGGGCGCTTTCGTGCTGCAAGGCAGTACGGAAGAGGGTGGACTGCTGGCCCATACGATGCACTCGGATGGATCTGGGGCCGACCTGCTCTCCCTCCCCGGCGGCGGGAGCCGCTTCCCAACGAGCAAGGAGACGATTGAAAAGGGGCTCCACTATGTGTCGATGAACGGCCCCGAGGTCTACCGATTTGCGACACGCGTGATGGCCTCCGCCACAAGAGAAGTCGCTCGAAAGGCCGGCATTCGCCTGCGAGATATCGATCGGATCGTCCCTCACCAGGCAAACTTGCGCATCATCGAAATGGCAGCCAAGAGCCTGGATCTACCTTTGGAGCGGTTCATCGTGAACGTCGACCGATATGGCAATACGTCGACCGCCTCCATCCCGATCGCCGTTTGCGAGGCTGTGGAAGCCGGGAAAATCCAGCCTGGCAACCGCGTTGTGCTGGTGGGATTTGGCGCCGGCCTCACCTGGGGATCTGCCATGATCGAGTGGGTCGTCGCCGGCAGGGCTCAACCGGCCCCATGGTGGCGCTCCGGATTCTTCATTTTCCGCATTTTGGCCGTGTTGCGATCCTGGCTGCTCCGGGCACAGCGGCGAGTCGAGTCCTTCTTCTGGCGTGATTGAGCCGGGCCTCACTCTTTCGCCCCAGCAGGAACCGCGCCCGCCGACTGGACAGCAGCAAGGCAATACGGTACAATCACCGCTTGTTTGCGAAACGCTGGTCTGCATCTACGGGAGGTTTCATTTGGCAAACACGGACTCTGCCCTCAAGCGAATCCGCAGCAATGAGCGCAAACGGAATCGCAATCGACTCGCCGTGAACCGATCGCGTTCAGCGGTCCGCAAGGCTCGCCTGGTCATTCGCTCGGGCTCCAAAGAGGAATCGGCGCGAGCGGTCAGGGAGGCTATTCGTCAGCTGGACCGAGCTGCAGAAAGAGGACGCATCCACAAGAACAACGCGGCAAGAAGAAAGAGCCGGCTGATGAAGGCATACAGCCAAACGACGGAGAGCCAGAAGGGTTCCGAGTAGAACGGGAGCTTAGCCGGATGCGAGGACGGAGAGACCAGGGCCCCTTTTCGGGGGCCCTTTGCTTTCCTGAACCGTGCTGGATCCCCCTGAGCCTTCGTTTATAATCGCTGGGATTGCCCTCTCCCCTTTCCGGCCAGCAGAATCCGCAGGAAAAGGGCGCACGCCCCGGCAGTCGCGAGGATCGAATCATCAATATGTACGAATCCGAACTTAAAGAGGTGGGATCCCAGATCCGCGCCGAAATCGAACGGAAGGGTGGCCCCTCGCACTTGACGGTCGAATGGACTCCGATTCCTCTCTCCCACCAGTGGGGGATTGGAACCTCGGTCTGCCTCAAGGCCGCAGCCGCCCTCGTGCGCTCGGGGCGCTCCTCCCTGCCGGTACCCGAGCAGGCCCAACGCCTGGCAAAGGGAATCGCTGAAGGGCTTCGCCTTTCCGAGGACTTCGCGCAGGTCGAGGCCTCGCGGGGCTACGTGAACCTGTATTTCGATACCCGACGCTATGTCCGCCATGTCCTCCAGCAGGTGTTGCAACAGGGCGCGGAGTTCGGAAGAGGAGAACCGAGAGGGGAGCGGGTGATGGTGGAGTTCGCCCAGCCCAACACTCACCATTCGTTCCACATCGGCCATTTTCGCAATGCGGTGCTTGGCGAATCGCTCGCCCGGTTGGTCGATTTCGCCGGGTTCAACACGGTTCGGGCCAGTTATCCGGGCGACATCGGTCTGGGAGTGATCCGTTGTCTGTGGGCTTACCTCAAGTTCTATCAGGGCCAGGAGCCGACCGGGGTCATGGAACGCGGACGGTGGCTGGCCAAGATTTACACGGAAGCTACCGCCCTGCTGGAACATCAGAGCCCAGAGACTGAGGAGCAACGAGCGCGCCGGGAAGAATACGACTCGGAGGTCAAGGACCTTTACCAGAAGTGGGATGCCGGAGACCCGGAGACACGCGCCCTGTGGCGGCGCACTCGCCAATGGAGCCTGGATGAGCTGGCGGAAATCTTGAAACTGCTCAGTATCGCCATCGACGTGTTCTTCTTCGAAAGCGAAGCGGACGAACCGGGCAAGGCTATCGTTGAGGAGCTCATCCGCCTGGGGATCGCTGAGGATGAGCGGATGCAGGGAGGTCCGGTCATCGTCCGAATCGACGAGAAGCTTGGCTTGAAGAAGGAAACCTACCGGACGGCCGTTCTCTTGCGGAGCGATGGAACTACCCTGTATCTGACCAAAGACCTGGCCCTGGCCAAAATCAAGTTCGAGAATTTCCGTATTGATCGATCGGTTTACGTCGTGGATTTCCGTCAGAGCCTGCACTTCCAGCAAGTCTTCAAGATCCTGCAGTTGTTGGGATTTGAGCAGGCTTCGAAATGCTTTCACCTGGCCTACGAAATGGTCACCCTGCCGGAAGGCACGATGTCAGCCCGTCGAGGGCGAGTCGTTTACTTCCTGGACGTGGCCCAGGAGGCTCAGCGCCGCGTTCTGGACATCATCGCGAAGAAAAACCCGGAGCTCACCGGAAGTGCACGCGAACAGGTGGCCTGGCAAGTCGGGCTGGGTGCCTTGAAGTACGTGATGCTTTCGGTGGACAACACAAAGCAAATCACGTTCAGCTGGGAATCCGCCCTCAACTTTGACGGACAAGCCGCTCCCTACATCCAGTATGCGCATGTTCGCGCCTGCAGCATTCTGGACAAGGCCGGCCTGCCGCCCGGGCCGGTCTCTGTGGACTATTCCCTGGCGCCCGCAGAGATCGACTTGGTGGATCTGATCTCCCGGTTTCCTATCGAAGTGCAGCGGGCCGCTCTCGAATACAAACCTCTCCACATGGCCAACTATGCGTACAGCCTGGCCAGAACCTTCACGGAGTTTTATCAATCCTGCCCGGTTCTCCAGGCCGACCCGAACGAGCGCGCCGTGCGGCTCTCGATGGTTGCGGCCGCTCGGCAGACCCTGGCCAACAGCCTGAGACTATTGGGGGTCGAGGCGCCGGACGCGATGTGAGTCCAGCAGGAAGGGAACGGAACGATCCAAGCCCGGTTCCCTGAAAGCCAAAGGAGCTGCGATGCCGAGAAGACGAGTTCTCATCATGGGCGCGGCGGGTCGCGATTTCCACAACTTCAACCTGGTTTATCGCCACAACCCGGAGGCCGAGGTGGTTGCCTTCACCGCCACCCAGATCCCCAATATTGAGAACCGAATCTACCCGGCGGAGCTGGCGGGCCGGCTCTACCCGCAGGGCATCCCGATTTATCCTGAGAGCGAACTCGAGCAGCTCATCCGCGATCGGAAGATCGAAGAAGTGGTCTTCGCCTACAGTGACATCTCGCACGAAGCCGTCATGCATCGAGCCTCGCAGGTAATCGCCTGCGGCGCGGATTTCCGAATGCTGGGAACCAGGGCTACTCAGCTGAAATCGAAGCTGCCCGTGGTTTCCGTCTGTGCCGTGCGGACGGGCTCGGGGAAGAGCCAGACTTCCCGCCGGGTGGCCACCCTCCTGCGCGGCCTGGGGTACCGCGTCGCCGTGGTGCGGCATCCGATGCCCTACGGAAACCTGGTGGCCCAGGCAGTCCAACGTTTCGCCAGCCTGGACGATCTCGACGAGTTCAACTGCACCATTGAGGAGCGCGAGGAGTATGAGCCCCATCTTGCGCTCGGGGTTGTCGTCTTTGCAGGAGTGGACTACGAGCGAATCCTTCGGCAAGCGGAGAAAGAGGTCGACGTGATCGTGTGGGATGGCGGCAACAACGATCTCCCGTTCTTCGTCAGTGATTTCAAGATCGTGATCGCCGATCCCCTCCGGCCCGGCCATGAGAGCCGCTACTTCCCCGGGGAAGCGAACGCGCGGTCGGCCGATGTGCTCATCATCAACAAGGTCGACACTGCTTCCAAGGAATCCGTCGCCGCCGTGCGCGAGAACCTGACTCGTTTGAATCCTTCCGCCCTGATCATCGAGGCGGCCTCCCCTCTGCGGGTCGAGGATCCAGCGGCGATCGCGGGCAAGAAGGTGCTGGCCGTGGAGGATGGCCCGACCCTCACCCACGGCGAGATGGCCTTTGGGGCCGCTTGGCTTGCGGCAAAACAGTTCGGGGCGGCGGAGATTATTGATCCCCGGCCCTATGCGGTCGGATCAATCCAAAGGACCTATGAGAAATACGCGACGACCGGCGCGGTCCTGCCCGCCATGGGATACAGCGCGGAGCAGATGCAGGAGCTGTCCCAGACGATAGACAACTCTCCCGCCGAGCTGGTCCTGATCGGAACACCCATTGACCTAGGTCGAATCATCCGGATTAACAAACCCTCGCAACGGGTCCGCTACGAGTTGCAGGAGATTGGACAACCCACCCTTGCGGACCTCCTGACGGCCAAGTTCGGCCTGCGGGCAAGCCGTCCCTCCTCCTCCGGATAGGCAGGAGAGGGAGTCCCCTCCAGGTTCCGCATGACTCGAGGCCCTTCCATTCAGTTGGATTGGTCCGGCAAGGGGGAGATCGAATACCCTCCGGGTCAGCTGGCACTGCGGGCCGAGGTCTACCCCGGCGTCCCCCCGCCGCCCCCCACCGAATACAGCCACCTTATCCTCGGCGACAATCTTCTGGCCATGACCGCGCTGCTCCCCCAGTTCAAGAGCCAGTTCCGCTTGATTTACGCGGATCCCCCGTTTGGAACAGGAAAGGGGTTCTCGCGTCGCATTGGGCAAGGAGAGGACTCCCGGAAACCCGAGTCCTGGCGGCTTGGGGACGGCTACCAGGACATCTGGTCAAGCCTGGAGGAGTATCTTTCCTGGCTTTATCCTCGACTGGTTCTGATGCGGGAACTGCTGGCGGAGGATGGAACTCTCTACCTGCACCTGGATTGGCGGTTCGTCCACTACGCCCGACTGCTACTCGACGAGATCTTCGGCCGGGATCACTTCCTGAATGAGGTCATTTGGGTCTACCACGGGCCTTCGCCGGTCCGGGCCTACTTCAACCGGAAGCACGACACTCTGTTGACGTACCGGAAGGGCGATCAACACCTGTTCCGGGCTGATCGAGTGCGCGTCCCCTACAATCCGTCCACGCGAAGAACCTTTGCCTCCTCCAAACGCGCAGGTTTTGGCAAAACGCCGGACCTGGAGCGAGGAAAGGTTCCCGAGGACTGGTGGTATTTTCCCGTGGTGGCCCGACTGCACCGCGAGCGAACGGGTTACCCCACCCAGAAGCCAGAGGCCTTGCTGGAGCGCGTTCTCCTGGCTTCCAGCGATCCCGGAGACTGGGTAGGCGACTTCTTCTGCGGATCAGGGACCACCTTGCGGGTGGCCGAAGGTCTGGGGCGCAAATGGGTCGGGGTCGATCTTCTTCCCCAGGCCATCCTGATCGGCCTGCGCCGCATGACGCTCGCTCGAGCCGCGCCGTTCGTCCTAGAAGAAGCGCTGAAGGCAGGGGTTCCCAAGCAGGCGGCCGCCGAGAGGCTCGACGGCAAACTGAACGTGGCGGCCGAGAGCACCGGGGAAGGGATCCGTGTTCGTCTTCAGGACTTCCGGCCCTGCGAACCACAGGGCTTTCCGACTTCTCTCGACTTCTGGGAAGTGGACTTCGACTACCGACCGCCCGTTTTCCGCAGTATGGCGCAGGGAGCTCGACCCTGGCGCGGGGGATCCGCTCCCACAACCCTGGAGCATGTCTATCCGTCCGCCGGCCAATACACGGTCCGGGTCCAAGCCTTCAGCGCGGGAGGCAACCTCGCGGCAACGCAGTTCGGTTTTCGGTGGAAGGGTGATTAGGTCTTGCGACCCGCCTCGGGCACATCCAGGCGGTAGCCCATCCCGCGGATCGTCTTGAGGTAGCGAGGATGATCGGGATCCGCTTCCACCACCTGTCGGAGCCAGGATACGTGCACATCCAGGGTCCGGGTGTCACCGGTGTAGTCGGTTTCCCAGACGGCTTTGAGAAGGAACTTTCTGGTCAGCAGCTGGCCCGGGTGTCGCATCAGGACCTCGAGCAGGCGAGCCTGCTTGGGGGTGACATGATCCTCTCTTCCACCACAGCTCACCTTGCCCTGGGCCAGATTGAGTTTGATGGGGCCCACCTGCAGGCAACTATCTTCGTCCCCCGGCATCAATCGCTGGACGGCGTTGATCAACTTGCGAGGGGTGAAAGGCGGAACGAGTACCGCGCTGGCGCCCGCCTCGGCTAGATTCTCGAGCTGGGCTCGGGTGATCAGGACGATAGGGCACCCGTTCAGTTTTGAATGCAGGGTGCGCGAGAGACGCACCCCGCTGGTCCGAAGCGAGACGGCATCCAATACGACGACATCGGGAGCGGTCGCGCGCGCACGTTCGATCGCCTTGTGGGGGGAATTCTCCACCATCAAGGCAAAACCTTTTTTTAGCAAAGCCGATCCCTGAGACGGGATCGTGGTTCGCTCGCTCTCGATGAGAAGGATCTTCGCCGACGGCATTCAGTTTGTGGACCCGGGAATGGAGCAGCGCTCCATTCGACCAGATTGTGGATGGAGCCGCTGTAGAGGCTATTATATACTTTTCGCCAAGGGGCATGCAAGGCAGCAAGAAAACCACAACAATCGCTCGACCTGTGCGAAGGAGAAATGGCTGGAATCGAGATTCCCGAGTTGGTCATGGTCGGCACGCTCAGCGAAAGCTACACCATCTCGCCGAACGGCGAAGTCTTCCTGGCGCTTCCGGGCGGGAGCGCCCTGTCGTCTGCGGTCGGAGCTAGGGTCTGGACCCACCTTCCGGTCGGCCTGGTCGCGCGGGTGGGCGAGAACTACCCCCAGGCCCGTCTGGCCGAGATGCGACAACGAGGAATCGACACCAGCGGAGTCCGCGTTCTGCCGGGTTCGTACCCCTGCGCCTCCTTCCGCTGCTACCGTTCGTGGGATGAACACTCCGAGCGCGATCCGGTTCGGCACTTCGCAAGGCTCGGGGCACCCTTGCCCAAGGATCTCACCCCCTACACTTCACCCGAAGAAGGGGAACAGGCCCGGGAAAGTTTCGCACCCACGGCCGTGAGGCCCGCAGATTTTCCATTGAGTTACCGGGGAGTCCGCGGCGTGCACCTGGCACCCGGTCACCTGGTCACTCATCTCACCCTACCCGTCAGCCTCCGTCAAACCGGCTTGGCGACACTCACCCTCGATCCCTCCGCGCGCTATATGCAGCCGTCTCTGCTACGTGACCTGCCCATGCTTCTGCGAGGCTTGACGGCCCTGCTCGTCGCCGAGGGAAAGGCGCGTGTTCTTTTCAGAGAGTTGACCCGCGATCCCCAAGAGATGGCCGAACGATTGGCCGAGGCCGGGCCCCAGGTGGTCGCGATCAAGCGCGGCCCGCTGGGGTGCTGGCTTTTCGACTCCCAATCCGGGGAGCATTTTCAATTGCCGGCTTACCCGGTTGCCTCTCCCCGCAATCCGACCGGCGTCGGGGATGCCTTCTCGGGGGGGTTCCTGGCGGGATGGTGCGAGACCTTGAATCCGCTGGAAGCTGCTCTGCGGGGCAGTGTTTCCGCCTCGCTGGCCATCGAGGCCGCCAGCCCTTGGGAGGCTCTGGAGCGAAGCGCAGACTTGGCAGAGGCAAGGCTGAGTTTCCTCCGGTCCCGAGTGGCAGCCCAATGAAGTCAACTCGAACCGATCCGTTGGATGAGCCGGCGGACTCCGCCCGGGCGGATGCGGTCCTGGAGTGGACGAGGTAGACACAGCGCATCCCGGCTCCCACGGGATGCGAACCGCAGCGGGCCCACTTCCTTCTCGACCATCTTTCCATCGACCGTCTTTCCAAAACCCAGACAGATGAAGGCGGATCGGCGTAGGCCTTGAACTGGGGGCCGGGTCGACCGATGTCAATATCCGCTGGCGCCTGGGATTGCCCTCCCTGCGTGTCGGCCTAGCGAAGGGCGGGGAGGCTCACCCCCCGGAGTCGAGTCAGTGTCCCTCTCGCAAGCGGCGTCTCCGTTTCTCGGTCTTGGACTTAGGCGAGGCTCTTCCAGGGACTCCCTGAGGGCCTTATGGATCGCCCGCGCCGAGGGTGGCACGGACATCGACTGCAAATGCCCCTTCCCCCTGCCCCAGGACGATCAAGGGGTTGATCTCGACGGATTCCAATGCGGGATACGTCAACAGAAGTCCGCCGAGCGCGGCGAGGGTGCGGCTCACCGCCATCCGGTCGCCAGCTGGGATATCGCGGAAGCCCTTCAATCTCCGACCTGCCCAGGTGTCGGCCAGGAGAAGGTCCACATCGCAGGGCCGAACCGGAGCAAGGGCAAAAGCCACATCGCCAATTCCCTCCACTTCCTTTCCTCCCAGTCCGAACATCACCAGCGGGCCAAACTGCGGGTCGCGCAGGGCGCCTACGATCACCTCCTGCCCCGGGGTGATCATCTGCTGAACCAGGAGCGGCCCCGGGCGGTCTTTCCCGCCCAAACGAATCTGCATCTCGTGAAAGACCTTGGACACCTCCGCTTCGCGGCCGACCCCCAGCCGAACCCCTCCCTGTTCGGACTTGTGAACAATCTCTGGACTGGCCGCCTTGATCGCCACGGGGTACCCAATTCTCGCGGCCGCCTCCCGGGCTTCTCGCTCTGAGCTGACCACTTCCCACTCGGGGATGGACACCCCGCCGCTCTCCACGAGCCGGAAAGCCAGGGCGGCAGGGAGAGGCCCCGCAGGCCCTTCAACCGGCAATCCTTGAATCCCCGCGGACCGCGGTGCGGGCACCGCGATGGCCGGTTCGTCCAAGACGGCCAGCATGCTGCGCCGGGCCCAAAGCGCGCCGACCGCCGCTACCGCACGCTCGGGCGTCGGATAGTCGGCGATCCCCGCCTTGCGAAAGACTGCCCTGGCCGGCTCCGCCAGGGTCCCCCCCAGGACGCACACGACACAAGGTTTGGCCGCGCCCTGCAGCACCGGGACCAGGGCGCGAGCCACTTCTTCGGTCGAAAACATGGGCGGCGGAACGATCACGACCACCAGCACATTCACGTTGGGGTCTTCCAAGAGGATCCTTGCGCAAGTCGCATGCTGCTGCGGACCTCCAGAGGCCAGCGTGTCGATGGGGTTCTCGAGACCGGCGGCCGGAGGCAGGAGCGTGCGGAGCTGATCTTGCGTCCGGCTCGACAGTCCTGACAGCTCAAGGTGACAGCCTTCGCACGAATCAGCGGCGATTACCCCGGGACCGCCCGCATTCGTGAGGATTGCCAGGCCCGGGCCCTCGGGCAGGGGCGTCTCGGCAAAGCAACGGGACCAATCGATGAGTTCGTCGAACGTTCGCGCCCGGACAATTCCACAACGGCGAAAAGCGGCCTCGTACGCCCGATCGCTGCCCGCCAGCGCGCCTGTGTGGGATGCCGCCGCGCGGCTGCCCGCACGCGTTGCCCCCACCTTCATGGCGACCAGGGGCTTGGCCCGCGTCACCTGGGCGCATGTCTGGACGAACCGCTCTCCAGAGCGCACCCCCTCCAGGTAAAGTGCGATGCTGCGCGTGTTTCTGTCCTCCGCTAAGGACAGCAGCGCATCACATTCGGTGAGGTCCGCTGCGTTCCCCAGGCTGACCAGTCGGGAGATTCCCCAGCCCTCGTGGTGGGCCCAATCCAGAATCCCCGCACAGGCAGCTCCCGAGTGGGAGATAAAAGCCAGGCCGCCCGGAAGGTGCTCGTAGGAAAACAGAAAGGTGGTGTCCAGAGGAATACGGGTATCGATGACCCCTATGCAGTTGGGTCCCATGACCCGAATGTTGTGCGCCGCGGCCGCAGCGATCAGATCTCGTTCCAGCTCAGCGCCTTTGAGGCCGGACTCGCGAAACCCTCCGGCTTGGACGATGGCCGCCTTCACCCCATGATCGCCACATGCACTGAGGACCTCCGCAACGCTTTGGGCCGGAACCAGGATGACGGCAAGATCGACGGGCGCCTCGATCTCGTCGAGGGATCGGTACACGCGCACGCCTTCCCAGCTTCCTCCCTCCGGATGAACCAAGAAAACGGGCACAGGGGATGTCCTCAGCAGGTTGCGTGCGAGGCCATACCCGAGCTTGGTCGGGCTGCGCGAGATGCCGATGGCCACAATGGCATTGGGATGGAAGAAGTATTGCATCGGGTCGGCAGGCAAGGTCCTCACCCCAGGGGTGTTCCCCCTTGCAAACGAAATCCCAGTCAGCCCCTACTCATACCAGACCCGCAGCACCGCCTGCTGGTCAAAGGACAAGGCGAACTCCCAAGTGCTCGAGCCGCGGTCTTTTCCTTGGACCGCCTGGCCGTCGATCTCGGCACGGATAGGCCGGGTTGGGATCGCCAGGAGCACTTTTCCTTCCGCCTTCCGGCCCATGCGAAGTTGGCAAACCGCCACTCCTTCCTGCGCAGTCCAGATCGCCACCTCGCGCCCCTGGGAGGCATGGAGCGTGCTCCCAACCCAGGAGGCCGTCCCTCTTCTCGGGAAAGCGGCCAGGAGTCGACATCCATGCGGTTCAATCCCCTTCAGCGAGATCCGCTTCCCTCGCAGTTCGTATAGCTCATCGTCCCAAAAGCTGTGGACGAACATTCCCTCCAGCCAACCCATGCGCTCGAGCGGCACCTCCACGTCTTCTTCCTGGTCATTCCAGTTGAAGACCGCCAGAGTGGTCCATTCTCCTAGCGCGCCCTGGTGATTGACGAGGACCAGCGAGGGGCAGTCACGATCCGCCCAGTCGAGGATCCGGCCCGCCTCGCCTTGAACAGGAAGCAGCGCCTGGGCCATTCGAAGAGAAGGCTCCGATAGGAACCGCAAATCATCCGAAAACACAATCATCCCGCCCGAAACGGCCAGCGCGGTCGCAAGAGACTGCCTTTCCGCCCTAGAAAGGTTGCTGTCGATTTCGCGCACGATCAGACAATCCGGATCATTGAGCCACCATCGGTGGCTGAGCACGCTGCGCGTGAGCGCGTTGCGGATGGCATTCCTCGCGGCTGGAAAAGCAGGATCGTCGCGAAGGTAGCGTGTGAGCGGCCGGAATCTAGGGTACCAGTTTCGATCTACGTCCTCCCCAATCCGCATGGCGTCGAACACCCCGATTCCCGAACCCAGTGGGCAACCACATCCGACCAGAAAGGTCTCCTCTCCGGCTGCCTCGCGAATCACCTCAAGCGCTCGGCGCAACGCCTGAGCTCTCGTCCGCGTGGGGTCCGCGTACCTACCGCGCAGGGCCCCGGCGTAGAGGAAATCAAGCTTCAAGTATCCAAACCCCCACTCCGCCACCGCGGCCCGAATCAGTTCTCGCAGGTGTCCCAGGACCTCGGGGCGGGTGGGGTCGAGCGCTCCTCCAAAGCTGTCAAGAGCATATCCGGCAGAGGCGCGGCCGAACAGTCTGCCCCGCAGAAGCCATTCGGGATGTTGCCTGGCCAGCTGCGAAGAGCCCTTCGCCAAGAAGGGGGCCAGCCACAAGCCGGGTGTGAACCCCGCTTGGCGGATCTTTCCTGTCAGCCAGCGAAAGTCGTTGGGGAACCTTTCGTTGCGCCTGCCCCAGTCTCCCACCTCGGCCTCATAACCGTCATCGAGTTGAATGACGTCAATCGGCAGACGGGACCGTCCCTGTCTTGCTGCTTCCACATTGGCGAGCAGGTCGGCTTCGCCTATCTTCCTGAAAAACTGATACCAGCTGCACCAGCCGACGGGCTCATCCTTCGGAATTCGTGCCTGATTCGCCGCGCCGACGCACCCCAGGTATTCTCGCAGGAAGTCCTCTCCGCCGGCGCCCAGGAGCAAACAGGCCCAATCCGTGGCGAATGCGCGCCTCGGATCCAGGCGCACGCCATCCCCGCTCTCCCGCAACCAGAGGGAAGGGGCGAACCGATCCAGCCAAACCTCGGCGCTGCCGAAAGCTTCTTTTTGGGAAAGGAACCCTGCGACCAGGTTGGCGCCCCCGCCCAGGTCATTCAGGCTCGTAAACATCTCCGAGAGGAAATGGCCGGGATGCCCAGGGATCCGGGTGCCTCCGTTGTCATGCATCGGGGACTGCAAGGGGCCAAGCTTGAAATGCGGCATGCGCTCGTGCTCGCGCAGGCTTCCAGCAAAGCTCCAACTCTGCCATCCGTTGACAAAGCAGCTGAGGGGACCCGGAGAATCCGAAAGGCGCAAGGCGCCTGGAGACACAGAGGCCAGGGGTCCGCGCAGCATGCTCGTGATCCAGGAGCGCGAGGCCTCGCGCAGGGCCCTCGGCCCCACGCGCAACAGGTCAATACGATCGAGCCAGACCTCGTGCGCTCCACGGTTTTCAAGACGCGCACGCCAGAGAAACAGCGGTTTCTCTCGCGCCAGGGCAAACTCCACGCAAATCCACAGCCCCTCCCTTCCCAGTTCACGGTCAAGAAGCAGGTTGTCGACCGGCCCAACCCCGCCAATCTCGCCTGATTCGGAGGAAACCGAGCTGCCCTCCAGCGATCCCACCCACGCGGCTCGGCCTTTCTGGTCGGTCCAGGCGGCTCCCATCCTTGCCCCCTCCACGAGCGGGACCAGGCGGGTCTTCCGGTAGAGGCTCCACGTGCCTTCTTTCGGCCGCAGATCGAATTGATAGAGGGGACTGGAGAGGGAGACAGACATAGGTGCGGGACTCAGGCCTGAATTGACCGATGGCACGAGTATACGCTCGCCCACGACCATGTTGCAAGAAAGGCCGAGCTGAAGTACTATGGGTTGGCCGCAGCTCATTGATGATACAGGACGATGAAAAGGAGGTGGTTACCCGGAGTTACTCCTGGCGACGCGCACGACCTTGCCGCGCAACTGGAATTAATCAAGAACTGAGGAGAAAAGGAGTACCCAATGCGCAATCGATCCCTTCTGCTAGTCGTGGCAACCCTTCTGGTCGCTGTCATGGCCGCTTGTGCCCCGGCAGCGACCCCTGCTCCAACAGCTGCCCCAACGGCTCCACCTGCTCCACCAGCCGCGACCCCCACGACGGCCCCAGCCGCTCCCTTCGGCACTGCCGACAACCCGATCGTGGTCGCCTTTGAACCCTCGGCCACTTCGCAATCGATCACGACCGGCGGGCAGGAAATCCTCACCCTGCTATCGCAGGCCACGGGCCTGACCTTCAAGGGCGTGGTTCCGACTTCCTACGCCGCGCTGACGGAGGCGATGGGTTCCGGAAACGCGCAGGTCGGCTGGATGGCGACCTTCGCCTACATCCTTGCCCATCAAAAGGGTTATGCGAACGTCGCGCTGATCACCCAGCGCAGTGGCTCGGACCACTACGGTTCGCAATTCATCGCGCGAGCCGACGCAGGCTTCACCCCTGCGGCTGACACGCCGGCGACCGATGCCGAGATCACGACCTTGCTGCAATTCAAGGGGAAGAAACCGTGCTTCACGGACCCGCAATCGACTTCCGGATACGTACTGCCCTTGATCTTCCTGAAGAAGGCGGGCCTCAACACGGACAAGGATATCAAGGCCCCTGTCTTCGTGGGAGGTCACGACCAGGCGGCGCGGGCCGTCTACGTAGGTGGCATTTGTGACTTCGGGACCACTTTTGTGGACGCGCGGACGGACGTCACCAAGGACCTGCCGGACGTGATGACCAAGGTGGTGGTGGTCTTCGAGACGCCTCCGATCATCCCCAATGACAACATGTCCTTCGCTCCCGACCTGCCCCAGGACCTGCAAGCCAAGATCACGAGCGCCATGCTCCAGATCGCCGGCACCGATGCTGGCAAGAAGGGGCTCAACGACCTCTACCAGATCGGCGGGCTGACCAAGGCCGACGACACATTCTACGATCAGTTCCGCTCCTACCTGCAGGCCTCCGGTGTTGACCTCAGCCAGTACGTGAAATAGCATTCCCTGCGCCGTGCACTCGAGAGGAGGAGGGGAAACCTTTCTCCCCTCGAGTTCCTTTGGCCAGCCGGAGGTGTCCCTTTGCTCCGAGTCGAGCATCTGACCAAGGTGTACCCCAGCGGAACGGTCGCTCTGAAAGATGTGAGCTTCACCGTCCAGGACGGGGAATTCCTGGTGGTGATCGGCCTCTCTGGCTCCGGCAAGTCCACCCTGCTCCGCTGTATCAACCGGCTGATCGAGCCGACTGAGGGTCGCATCCTCTTGGATGATCTCGACCTCACCCGGGCCTCCCCCGCGGAGCTGCGCAAGGCCCGCCGCCACATTGGCATGGTGTTCCAGCAATTCAACCTGGTCAAGCGAAGCAGCGTCCTCACCAATGTCCTTGCGGGAAGGCTGGGATACGCCAACCCGCTGTTGAGCGTGATTGGAATCTGGCCCAGGTCGGACCGCGAGCTTGCCCATCGGGCCCTGGACCGGGTCGGCATCGCCGACAAGGCCACGGTCCGGGCCGATACCCTCTCCGGGGGGCAACAGCAGCGGGTGGGCATCGCTCGCACCCTGATGCAGGAACCCAAGCTGATCCTGGCCGACGAGCCGGTGGCCTCGCTCGACCCGGTTCTGGCCCACTCCATCCTTCACTACCTGGAACTACTCAACCAAGAAGGCATCACCGTAATCTGCAGCCTGCACTTCCTCGATCTTGTCCATCGATATGGGACTCGGGTGATCGGCCTCAAAGAGGGCCTCAAGGTCTTTGAGGGACTCCCGCGCGAGATCGACCGGGCGAAATTCAAAGAGATCTACGGCGAAGAGGCTCAAGAGGTTCGCGCGACGACTGTTGAGGAGGCCTAACATGTCCGAGCCTCCCTCGGTCGAGAGACCGCACCGCTCCCTCTACTTGGCTGCAGCACTTTCCCTTCTGATCCCTGGCCTGGGCCAGTATTACGCGGGACGCAGGTACCGCGGGGCGGCGGTGCTGATCAGCGTGTTGGTCGCCCTTCTGGTGACCGCGTGGTACGGGGTCAAGGGCTGGTATCTCATTCCCGGCACCCTGTGGCTGTGGAACGTGTGGGATGCTGCCAGCCTCGGGCTCGGCAAGAGCCGTTCGGCGGCCTTCCCCATCCTGGCTCTCCTGGCCATGGGTTACGGGATCGGCTGGCAGGTCACGCAGATCAATCCTTCAGCCCTGACCGAGAACATCGCCCGGGCCGGACTCATCCTCGCCCCCATGCTCCACCCCGACTTCGTAGTCCATCGAGAACTGACGAACACAGCCTGGGTGGAGGTCGAAGTGCCGTGCGGACCAAATGTCCCTCCGGCCCTCAACAAGGTCAACAACGTTCAGATCCAGGTCATGCCCTCCTGCGGGAATCTCAACGAACCGTTGATCGTGAAAGCCAGCGGCCTATGGCCCAGCTCGCAGACCGAAATCGATTGGGCTACCCCCATTGGAGACCGGCTGCCCCTGGGGGCGCAATTCGCCGCACAGCTCATAGCGACTTCGGACGCGCAGGGGGATCTCACCGTGCTCATTCAGATCCCGCCCGATGCTCTCACCGCCGTCCCGAATCCCAGCATGCCGCTTGAGCATCGGGTTTACCTGACGCAGACGCGCCCACTGCCCGGGTACGAGCTCTCTCAGAACGGCTCCTACATTGTCCAGGGAATCGTGCAGACGATTTTCCTGGCGCTGATGGCGACCACGCTGGGAATGGTGGCAGCCGTGCCGATCAGTTTTCTGGCGGCCCGCAATTTGATGGGCAGAAACCTGGTCACCCTGGCCCTGTACACACTCACCCGCACCGCCCTCAATATCCTGCGATCGATCGAGCCCTTGATCGTTGCCATCATCTTTGTGGTCATTGTCGGATTGGGCCCTTTTGCGGGGGCCATCGCCATCGGCCTGCACACCATCGCCGCGCTGGCCAAGCTCTACTCGGAGGTCATCGAGGGCATCGATCCCGGGCCGTCCGAAGCCATTCGAGCCGCCGGAGGCTCCTGGCCTCAAATGGTGCGGTATGCGGTCATCCCTCAGATCGTGCCTGCTTTCACCTCCTTCACCCTGTATCGCTGGGACATCAACGTGCGCACTTCCACCATTATTGGGTTTGTGGGGGGCGGCGGAATCGGATTCTATCTTTACCAGTGGATCACGAAAGGTGATTTTCGTCCGGTGGGATCCTGCTTCATTGCCATCGCCGTGATCGTGCTGGCTCTGGATGCCGTCAGCGCCCGAATCCGAGCGCGGTTGGTTTAGGATGACCCCCCACAATTTGAGCCTACGCCGCGGGTTGGTCACCGGTTTCTTCGTGGTCCTCGCGATCGGAGCCTACGTCGTTGGGTATCGGGTCACCCAGATCGACCTCCTCAAACTGTTCACCTCGCTCCCCAAGAGCCAAGAGCTCCTCAGCGAGCTCCTTCACCCCGACCTGTTCACGCGCAAGAGCGTGAATACCACCCTCGACCTTGTTTTCCCTGTCCCCTGCGGCTCGGCGGCCGCCACTCAGCCTCCCTCCCAGGGGCCTCGCATTGTCCCAAGCGTCTCCTGCGCCAACCCGAGGGACGTGATCACCATCCAGGGCTTGGACTTGCCCCCCAAAGCGCAGGTGAAGATCCAGTGGCTCCTGCCCGACGGCAACGATCTGTTTTCCGAGCTGGCCCAGACCGATGCGCAGGGAAGATTCAGCCAACAGGTTGAGGTTCGTCCGATCAATGCCACCACGGCGGGCAAGCCCAGCCATCTGCAAGTGGTGACCTCGGTCCCGATCGGGAGACTGATGCCGAGCCAGGCCCTGAATGATGTGATTGGGCTGCTCGTCCAAACGGTCTTCATGGCCCTCCTGGCAACGACGGCAGGCACGGTGATCGCCGCACCGGTCAGTTTTCTGGCCGCTCGCAACATCATGGGCAGCACTCGCTTGGGCGAGGCCATCTACGCGATCGTCCGCGCGATCCTGAACCTTGTCCGCTCATATGATTCCTTGGTGCTGGCGACGGTGTTCGCCTTCTGGGTGGGTTTCGGGGCATTTGCTGGGGTGCTCGCTTTGTCCGTGGTCACGACCGCCTCCCTGGGCAAAATGTTCTCCGAGGCGGTTGAAA